>JANNFI010000117.1:0-8790 GCA_031379665.1 Ignavibacteria bacterium | reverse complement strand
GGTCAGGGAGTGCATAGTCACGTATCGGGATCAAACGCTCGTTATGGTTATCCTGGCTATGCACCTCCCCCGGGGGCAATGCACGAAATATACCCGATAACCCCATCAGATTCAATCCTAAACACAACATTATTCCATTTGCGACGAATCCCTATTTATCCCGACTGATTTTTATTCACGAAAGCGGCACCCGATCAACAGTGAGAGGTTAGACTATGCGCCACAAAGCGAACGTTGCCTCTCCCCCCGACAATCCCTATATTCCACCCGGTGACCACAGCAGTAGAATCATCGGACGTCATACGGACTTGATCCCACGAATCCCTCACCCAGGAACCCTGCTCATCGCAATGCTTCTCGCGTGGGGATGCACGGCACACTCCCTCGGCCAGACGTCGGGCCAGTCGAACCAACCCGCGGTCGTCTCGCCGAAGCCCACCGCGAAACCAATCCTCCACATTTCACTGATAGGCGACGCCGGTTACGCCGGGCCCTCGAACGACGCGCCGATCGCGGCGATCGCACGCGCGGCGAAGCGGATCGACACGCCGGAACTGACGATCTATCTTGGCGACAATATCTATGGCGACGGTATGCCTCCCGCCGGTGATCCGGACCGAATCCGGGCGGAAGGAGTCCTCGATTCACAGTTGAAGGTGTTTGCAGCGGACACCGCGATGACGGGGTTCTTCATCCCCGGCAACCACGACTGGGACGGGATGGGTGAAGACAGCCGGTCGAGCCTCATTCGCCAATCTGACTACATCCGCACCGCTACGGGTTCCCGAATCCGGCTCATCCCCGACAGCGCTCAACCCGGTCCCGTGCTGGTAATGCGGAACGACATTCTCCAGGTCATCGCCTTCGACTCTCAGTGGTGGCTGCACCAATTCGACAAGCCGTCCTACCCCGGGGTCGCGCCGGACTCCGCGATGCGCTCGGCCATCGCCGACTCCCTCCATATCCTCCTCTCGGAGTATGACGGGAAGGTCTCGATCGTGCTCGCCCACCATCCCCTCGAGACTCACGGACCCCACGGCGGGTATTTCCCCGTGACCGACCATATATTTCCGCTGACGCACGTTGTTCCGTGGCTCTGGCTCCCCCTGCCGGTGGTCGGGTCGGCGTACCCGGTGGCGAGGGCGAGCGGCTATTCGGAACAGGACATCACCAGCGACGAGTATGAGCTGTACTCCCGGACGATCAGCCGGGTCGTGAACATCGCGACCTCCCGCGGCCGCGGACCGGTGTTTTTCGCCTCGGGCCACGAACACGACCTGCAGGTGATCCAGCCGAACGACGACCTCTGGTACCTCGTCAGCGGCAACGGCATCCTGGACCACGCGACCGCGATCTCGGAAGGCCCGAACACCAGGTTCGCGTCGGAGATGGCGGGATATATGACGCTGGATATTTTCGATGACGGAGGGACGATGCTGAAAGTCATCGGGATAGAAGACGCGGAGAGTGACCCTGTGGTGCTCTTCGAGGAGTGGATCGCGCCGAAGGCGAAGTGATTCAGGCCCCGGCGCGCGACGCCCCCGGGCGAGCGCGCTTCAGATTTTCCTGTGTGTCGCCACCAGCCTGAAACCCGGCGCCCGCCGGATCGCAGCATCCCCCACCCCCGCCCGCAAGAGTAAATCCCGGAGTTCAGCTTCAGTGAACGCGGCCCTGACCGAAGCGATCGCGTCGGTGAGGGTCATGATGTTTCTCGTGGTGAGGCGGGTGTAGAGCCAGGCGCCGCAGAGCGCCGCGTAGCTTCGGCGAAGGTCGGCAAGGACGAACCCCGCGCGGGCGAGCCGCTTCATCTCCCTGATGATCGTGACCGCGTCGGCGTTCCCGAAATGGTGGAGCGCGAGTGAACAGAGTACAATGTCGAACGCGCCGTCGGGATACCCGAGCTCGAGGATGTTCCCCCGAACGAACGTGATCCCGGGTGAACCGGCGGCGTGCCGGGACGCCTCCTCGAGGGCCACCTCGTTCCTGTCCACCGCGGTGATGGTCACCGGCCTGCCGGTCGATCTGAAATACTCAATCAGCGCGACTGGGATGTCCGCGGACCCGGTGGCGAGGTCCAGGATTGTGACCGGACGGCTCGGATCGACTCCCGACGCGAGCGCTGCGATTTCCCGCCGCACCGGGGAGATCCCGCCGAACCTCCTGTTGATCTTCCGCAGGTTGTGCATTTCTTCCCGCAGTAGAGTGGGGTCCGCGTCGGGGAGGTCTACCATTTCCGGGCGGGACGGATCGAACGACCGCTTCATTCCGCGCAGGACCGGAACATCCTTACCACCGGAGCAGGGCGCCTTCCACTGCCAGCCCGGGCCCCATCGCGATCATTATTCCGAGGTCCCCCTCGCGCGGGCGGTCGGCGTTTTCCGGCGGTCTCACCGTCCGGTCGAGCACGAAGAGGACTGTTGGGGAAGACATATTACCGAAATTCCTCAGCACCCACTTGCTCTGAGCGATCTGCGCGTCGTTCAGGCCGAGCCCTGCCTGGACCGCGTCGATGATCTTCCGGCCCCCTGGGTGGAGTATCCAGTGCGATATATCATCCTTCCGTAGTCCGTGGTCCGCGAGGATCTCCTCCACCACCCGGGCGACGAGACCACCGGCCGAATCCCGGAGGTCCTTCGACAGCACGATCCTGAGGCGCCCCTCCTGCTGTCGGAATCCGACTTTGTCGATGAACGACGTATCGTGCAGCGTCCGGAACCCCAGGATGCGCGGCAGGACGACCGCTCCCCGCGCATCCGACCCCCTCTCGAAATCGCCGTTGCGCATCCCCACGATCATCGCCGCAGCCCCGTCGGCACAGATGGCGTTGCCGATGATCGTCTCGAGCGAATCGTCAAGGTAATAACAGGCGGAGCAGACCTCCACCGCCACAACCAGCGCCTTCTTCCCCGGGTTCGACCTTACGAAATCATACGCTCGCTGCATCGCCGGCAACGCGCCGGCGCATCCCATTCCGACAAGCTCCGCACGCTGCAGGTTCAAGGGGAAACCGAACTCCTTCGCATACACCGACCCGAGTCCGGGACAGACATACCCGGTGCAGGTGGCCGTCACGAGAAAATCGATCTCCGCGGCCTTCACGCCGGAACTATCGAGCGCCGTGCGGATCGCGTCGCACCCCATCACGGTGGCGCCGTCGACGAAACGTTTGTGCATCTCGTCGAGCGTTTCGGCGCCAGTGAAACTCCCGACGTCCATACAGAGGTGACGGTAGTCGATGTCGCTCTCGATGAAGACCTGCTCGATCCGGGGGTGGCGGTACGAGGCCCATCGCTCCGCAAGCGCGTCGTAAATCTGTCGCTGTCCATACCTGCCGGGGGGACTCGCCGTCGCCAGCGAGAGAACCGCCGGGAGGGAGTACTGGCTCGCCGGCTCCCCGACCGTTAGGGTGGCACGGTCGATACCGGCCGCGAAGACGTCGATGGAGTTCATCGGATTTCCTTCATTTGAGTGCGTATGCTTCAAATATACCATAATATTGCACATGCTTCTCGCAATACATATATTCAGCGAATGTATCTCACCTTAATGCTGCACATCGTGATGTCCGCTTTCCAGGGATCCCAATCGACTCCCGCGGCGCCAGCCCCCATGGCGCCTGCCTCCGCGGCACCAACCCCCAAAGTGACCGTCACACCCGGGGGTTATCCGTTTTCTGAGCGACCTGCGACGGTCTTGTCGCTCCCTTCAGTTCTGCGAGAGGTCTCCGGCATCACGATCTCAGGGGACGGGCGACTTTTCGGACACAACGATGAACGCGGCGCTATCTTCCAGATCGACCCCGGGACAGGAAAGATGATCCGGCAGTTCGCCGTTGGAGAGCGCCGGCTACAAAAGGATTTCGAAGACATCGAGGTTGTCGGGGACACGTTCTATCTCGTGAGCAGCGTCGGGGACCTTTTCGCCTTCCGCGAAGGACGGGATAAAGAGAACGTTCCTTTCGTCCTCCGGCCGACGGGTCTCACGGCCAGGAGCGACGTGGAGGGCCTCTGCTTCGATCCCCTCACGGGCTGCCTTCTCCTCGCCTGCAAGGCCTGGCCCGGACGGGACTCCGGGAAGACGAGGGCGGTCTACGCCTTCAACCTCAAGAGCGGCAAGCTCGTCAAGACTCCGAGGTTCCTGATCGACCTGGTCGAGCTGAAGAAACGGTTCGCGTTAAAAGAGTTCCGGCCGTCGGGCATCGCGCGGCACCCCAAGAGTGGCAACTTTTTCGTCATCAGCGCTGTCGGCAACTCCATTCTGGAGCTCACTCCGGCCGGAAAGATTCTGGCGTACGCGAGCCTCCCGAAAAAATACCACGAACAACCCGAGGGCATCGCCTTCGACGCAAAGGGTGTCCTGTACATAGCGAACGAGGGCGCCCGAAAAGGGACGATCGTGACCTATGTGCCTTCGGGGAAGTGAACAGGCGGATGACAAAGTCCGAACATTCTGCCGTGACGATCGTCGCCCTCTTCCTCACGATCTCGTTTGTCTTTCCCACCCTCCTCGGCGCCTTTCAGTATTCCACCGGTGACCCTCAAACCGTTACCATCGCGCCCGACACGCAATACCGTGCCGGCTGGCTGCACGAAATCTTCTTTGGCGCTCACTGGCGCGATATCTGGGCCACTCCGATGGAAGTGGATGTGCTCGACCTTGACGATTTCGCCGGGGGGTTGAAGCCCAAAAAACGCGGAGGTGGCTTTCAGACGAAGTCGCTCCGGTTCACGGGGGCCGACGGGAAGGAATATAAATTCCGTTCAGTCGTGAAGGAGCCGAAGGTGCTCCCCCCGGAACTGGAGGAATCGCTTGCGGCCGACGTCATCCAGGACCAGGTCAGTTCGTCCAACCCATTGGCGCCGGTGGTCGTGGCGCCGCTTTTGAACGCCGTCGGGGTGCTGAACGCCCCGCCGCGGTTCGTCTTCCTGCCGAACACATCGAAGCTCGGCCCCTTCCAGGCGGAATTCGGCGGGCTCCTCGGCACCATCGAAGAAAATCCGGACGATCCGGAGGACGACAAGCCGGGCGTCGAACGCTTTGGCGGCGCCGACAAGTTCCTTACCACCCACGATTTCTTCGAAGAGCTCGAAGAAGACGACGACGACCGCCTGGTGGAGGCGGAACTCATCAAGGCGCGATTGATGGACATTTTCCTCGGCGACTGGGACCGGCACACCGACCAGTGGAAGTGGGCGGGGTACCGGAACGACTCATCAGGCGGGCGCCGGTGGGTCCCCATTCCCCGCGACCGCGACCAGGCGTTCGCGCGATTCGACGGCCTCTTCCCCTGGATCGCCTCCATCGCGGTCCCCCAGCTGGAGGGGTTCAGCGACGATCTCCCGGAAATCGAGGACCTCACCTGGTCGGGCCGGTTCGTCGACCGTCGTCTGCTCGCGGGCGCCGGATGGCCGGTATGGGACTCGGTGGCGCGTTACCTGAGTGCCAACCTCACCGACGCCGTGATCGATGCCGCGGTGAGACGACTCCCCGGGGAGATGTTCGAGCTCGAGGGCGAGTACGTCATCCGGACGCTGAAAATCCGGCGCTCCGCCCTCCCTGAGGCGGCGCGCGAATTCTACGAAATCCTGGCCGAGTACCCCGACATCCACGCGAGCGACAAACGCGAATATGTCGACATCGTCTACCGGGACGATGAAAAGGTCGACGTGGCAATCTATAAACGCGATAAAGAGACTGGTGGGAAGAGTGGCGAACCGCGATTCCGGAGGGTGTTCCTCGACGACGAAACCCACGAGATACGGTTCTACCTCCAGGGCGGGGACGATTATGTGAGGATCAGCGGGGAGCGGGACGCATCGACATCCATCGTCATCGCGGGCGGGAAGGGAGAGGATGAGATCGTCGACGAGTCGACCGGCGGCGGCATCGCGGAGAGCGTCCCCTTTACCCTTTTCAGCTCTCCGGCGGTTGCGGTCTACGACGAGGACCACGATACCCGTCGCTCCACCGCGACCCGGATGAGTTTCGACCCGACGCCCGTGAAGAAACCTGCGAAGGAACTGGAAAAATATGAACCTATCCTCCGCGACTACGGGTACGACTGGAAGTTCGCCCCGTGGTATTCGATTTCACCGGACGAGGGACTCTTCATCGGTGGGGGCCCCATCCTCTACAAGCACGGCTTCAGGGCGGATCCCTACGTCTACAGGATGCAATTACGCGCCGGCTACGCCACCACCCCCGGGCGGGGCCGGTTCGACTACACGGGCGATTTCTACACCGTCGTCCCGGGCCGGAGGCTGAACCTCAAGGTGGAGCTGTCGCACTTGAACATCCTCAACTTCTTCGGGTACGGCAACTCGGTCCCACTCGACGATTCCCTCCTCGAGGCGGGTTATTACCAGGCGCGTTCCAGACATTTCCTCATCGCGCCGACGCTCGTCTTGCCCCTCTCGAGCGCCACGGGGCTCAGTCTCGGTCTCGGCCTGAAGCAGTTCGACCCCGACCCCGAGGAGGGAACCATCCTGCAGAGTCTCTCCCCCGGCGGATCGATGTCATCGTCGTGGTATCTGAACGTTCTCCTCGAAGCGAAGCACGACTCGCGCGACATCAGCGCGGCGCCGACGCGAGGGATCCTGGGCGTCGTGCGGTTCTCGGGCCACCATCCGATGACCGACGGATACGCGTCCTTCCGCAAACTCGCCGGGGAATTCCGGACGTACCTCACCCCGGGGAGTATTCCATTGACGTGCGCCCTGCGGGCGGGCGCTCAGAAGAATTGGGGGGACTTCCCCTGGTACGAGTCGGCGTTCCTCGGGGGGACGGGCCCGGGACTTGGCGGTCCCATCACCGACGCCTCGGGCGGAACGAACGCGCCGTTGCGGGGATACGAAAAGCAGCGCTTCGCCGGCGAGTCAGTGGTCTACGGCGGCGCGGAGTTCCGGATGAGGGTGGCCTCGTTTTTGTTGCTCGTGCCGATGAGCATGGGCATCTCGGCCGGTGGTGAGACGGGCCGGGTCTTCGTCGAAGGCGAAGCATCCAAGCAGTGGCACAACTCCGTCAGCGCCGGGATCTGGATATCGTTCATCGAACCGATGAACGTGCTCAGCATCTCGGTCGTCGGTTCGCAGGAGGGATCGGGTGTATATTTGACGGGTGGCTTCGCCTTCTGACCTCCCCCCGGAGGCTCTCAACGGAATCTCACGGGGAGCTCAGAATAGTTTCAGTAGAATATCAGTAGATGATATACTTCATCGTAACCCCTCCCTTTCCCAGACCTATTCCGAACCGGCTCCGCTCTCCCCGGCCCCTGCTCCCCGCGTCCGCGGTTCGCTCCGCCTCCCGGTCCACGACGTAACTCCCCGCCAGGTAACCGAGAGCGGCCCCGATGAGCAGGTCCGAGGGCCAGTGCTGGTTGGACCAACCGAGCGACAGGGCCGTCAAGCCGGCCATAGCATAGAGCGGGATGGACGCCCAGGTCCGGTCGATCCGCTTCGCCAGGACCGTCGAAATCGCGAACGCGACGGTCGTGTGCCCCGAAGGGAACGACTGGTTTTCGTTGCTCCACTCGAAAAAGTTGTAGTCCCAGGCGCCCTTCCCGGAATAGGGCCTGCTTCGGCCCAGGCCGTACTGAATCGTGATAGCCGGCAGGCCCGACAGCAGGAGCGCCTCCCCCATCAGGCGGCCTGTCACCCTGACGCCGTCGCTCCCCGCGGCCAGCCCGCCGAAGTAGAACCCCAGGCTCGCATACTGCATCGTCCGGAGGTTTCCCCACTGCTCGGCCCATTCGAACGGTTTCGTGAGAAATTCGGGATGAGGGTTGGAGACCATCAGGGCGTTGAGCGGCTCGTCCATCGCCATCACCGCCCCTGTGGCGACCGCGCCGACGGCAACCCTGGTCCAATCTACTCCGTCGAACGAAAGCGGGGCCGTGAAGAACCCGATGGCGTCGGTGTACGCGATGCCGAGGTCGTCGAGCAGGATCCGTGTGACGGGCCGGGTGGCGGTATCGGGTTGAGGGGAAATCGGGCCCGGTACCCCATTGAGATTCCCCTCCTGCGCGGCGCAGTGCGCGCTGAACGAGAAAGCGAGGCAGGCGCAAGCGATGGAGCGATGGACCGGCTTCAAAGGATGATTCCGGGGGTCAGTCCCCGGCTCCCTTGCGGTCCTTCTTCGGCGTCTCGAAAAACCGGAGCTTTCCCTTCCCGACCCTCAGCATCATCCACGAATCCACCGGCAGATCGAACGCCGCGACGCTGCAGGTGGGCATGTGGAGGACCGACCCCGGGGCGAGCTCGTCGGCGGCCTGCGTCATTCCAGGATTGTGACCAACGATCATCGCCCGCGTGAACTGGTCGTCGAGCTCCCGGACCACTCCCAGGATGGTCTCCGGCGAAGCCGCGTAGAGCGGCCTCAGCTCGACGACCATCGCGCTCGGAAGCCCGAGGGCTTCGGCGAAGAAGCGCGCGGTTGACGCGGCGCGTTTCGCGGGACTCGTGACGATCACCTCCGGCCGCTCTCCCATCCCGGCGAGCAGTCCGCCGATGAAGGGGGCATCGCGCAGGCCCCGTTTGTTGAGCGGACGATCGAAGTCGCTGAGATCGGTGTCGTCCCAGCTCGATTTTGCGTGGCGGGCGAGGTAGAGTGATTTCATGGGATGGGATGAGTCAAGGGGTTCGTGGGCGTGGTGGACGAGATGGACGAGATGGACGAGATGGACGAGATGGACGAGATGGAATTGACCGGCCTGGACCTCGGGGGGGGGGGGGGGGGGCGGAACCGGCAAAAACCCGAGCACAGGTCCGGCGTGCCCGGGTTAAGGAACACCGC
>JANNFI010000083.1:0-1835 GCA_031379665.1 Ignavibacteria bacterium | reverse complement strand
CAGCGCAACATCGCGCTCAAGCCGGGTGTCATGGGCCTTGTAGACAATGCCCATTCCGCCTTCACCGAGCTTCTCAAGAATCGTGTAGTGTGATATGGTCTGTCCGATCATAGTTATTTCAATTTTGATAAAAGTTCCTTGAAGCGCGGGTCATCGCGCAACGATTCGAGGTCGGCGTCGTGCTCGATCCACTCTTTGTGATTGAAACCGATCCGGATCGCCCTGGTCAGCGACTCGATCGCCCTGTCTGGCTCCGCGGACTTGGCATACATGCAGGCGAGATTATAATGGGTTCCGACGTTGTCAGGTTCGAGCTCGAGGGCGCGCTCGATCAGCGCCTCCGCTTTTTTCTTTTCGCCTAGCAGGAACAGGTGTCCGCCCGCCATATAGTGGGCGCGGGCATCCTGAGGATCCAGTTCCAGTTGACGAAGGGCGTTATCGCTCGATACCCGGAGCAACGAGTGATACCTCTCATCATCCCCCAGCGCGAGGTATACCGACGATGCGATCGCCGGAGCCTGGTAATCCTCCGGCCGGATCCTCATCGCCTCTTCGAACAATTTCGCGGATTTCCTGTTCTCCCCCCTCGCGAAACAGGTTCGGGCATAATAATACGCGGCGTCATACGATTGCGGATTGCGGCTGATTGCCCTGTCGAATTCGCGGTCCGACTCCTCGTAATTCTTCCGGAGTGAGAGTGCGTATCCGAGCGCCGAATGGGCTTCGGCGAGGTCCGGGTTCAACTCCACCGCCCTGCGGCTGGCCTTCTCGGCTTCGGCAAGGTTTGCCTCGGTCCCCTCCCAGTAGAGGTACCGCATGGAATAGGCTTCGGCAAGCCCGCACCATGAGAGGGCATACCCCGGGTCGATCCCGATCGCCTTCCTGAACATCTCGATCGCGTCCTGGTATTTGTTGCTATAGCGCGCGAGGTGCCTGCGTCCCTTGAGGTAATATTCGTAGGCCTCGATTTCGGGGGTCTGCGGGACGGCGATCGCCTCTTTTTCCTTCCCCGTGAGGACGATCTTGAGCGCCTCCACGATGCTCGCGGTGATCTCGTCCTGGATTTCGAAGACGTCCTTCATCTCGCGGTCGAACCTTTCCGACCACACGTGGTATCCGTCCGAGACGTTGACCAGCTGCGCGCTGATGCGCAGACGGTTCCCCGATTTCTGGATGCTTCCCTCGAGGATGGTCTCGACGTTGAGTTTTGTGCCGATCTCACGGATGTCCATCTGTTTTCCCTTGAAAGCGAACGCTGATGTCCGCGCGGGCACTCGCAGGGTCTTGATTTTGGTCAGGGCGTTGATGAGCTCCTCGGCGAGACCTTCGCAGAGGTAGTCCTGGTCCTTCTGCGGGCTCATGTCGCCGAACGCAAGGACGGCGATCGACGTGGGCGTGGATTTAACCACGGCAGCACCTCCCCCCGAAATATTTTTCAGGTCGGAGAGCATCTCGTCCATCGAACCGTATCGTTCTTCAGGATTTTTTTGGAGCGCCCTGTTGATGACGTTCGCCATCCCCGACGGAACGTCGGTGCGTAATTTCGATAATGAACCGGGTGCTTCGTTCAGTATCGAATACATAATCGCGGCCTCATGCTCCCCCCTGAAGGGATAGATGCCGGTGAGCATTTCAAAAAGGACGACACCGAAGGAAAAGATGTCCGATCGCGCGTCCGCCTCACCCCCCTGAATCTGTTCGGGAGCCATGTACGAAATCGTCCCCACGGTCGTGGAGGTTTTCGTGAGCTTCAGTGACCCGCGCAATTTCGCGAGGCCGAAGTCCATCACCTTTGCCCGTCCGGCGGATGTGAGCATAATGTTATCGGACTTGAT
>JANNFI010000076.1:0-39173 GCA_031379665.1 Ignavibacteria bacterium | reverse complement strand
ATCGAGTAGGAGGAGGCCCGTAAGGGCCTCCGTCCTCTCACACCACCGTACGTACGGTTCCGTATACGGCGGTTCGTGATAGATTATGGATTTTGAGCGTTGTGTCAACTAGCGAGACGAGCCCCATTTGGTCAAAGAACGATTTGGCGTACGCTGCATTCATGTGCGATGCCCCGGCATTCCACCAAGCACCGCGTCCATTCGTTGCAGAGTTCCAAGCTCGTACTTCGTCCACTCCTCGATGCATCAGGTTCTTCGCGCGGGTGTATGACCGCTTCCACTGTCGCCAGAGGATGCACCGTAACTTCCGGCGTACCCATTGGTCGAGTTCCTCGAACGGGCCTCGTACGGTATTGAGTTTAAAGTACTGAGCCCATCCACGTAGGATCGGTGTGAGTTCCCCGATAACGCTCGCGATGCTGCTACCCCGGCCTCTGCGGAAGAGTTCCCGCAGTTTAACCTTGAGCCGCTTCACCGATTGTTCCGCGACGCGCAGTCGCGGTTTCTTCTCGATCGTTACCGAGTACCCCAGCATCTTCAGTTTCCACGGCCGGTCAACCGTGCTTTTCTTCTTGTTCACCGTCAGTTTAAGCTTCCGCTCAAGGAAGCTCGTGATCGACGCCATGACCCGCTCTCCTGCATGTCGAGACTGCATATAGATATTGCAGTCATCGGCATAACGACAGAAGGCGTGTCCGCGCCGTTCGAGCTCCTTGTCCAAATCGTCGAGCATGATGTTCGACAACAAGGGCGAGAGCGGACTCCCCTGCGGCGTGCCCTCGGTCCGGGTTGTTTCCAACCCGTCGACCATGATGCCCGAGTGCAGGTATCGGCGAATAAGCCGTAAGAGCCGTTTGTCCTTTACCTTCCGTGCGACCCGGGCCATCAAGATGTCGTGGTTGACGCGGTCGAAGAACTTCTCCAGGTCGATATCCACGACCCAGCGTCGTCCTCCTTCGATGTAGCTCCGGGCCTGTTCCACGAACATCTGTGCGTTGCGACCCTTGCGGAAGGCGTAGCTTGACTCCGAGAACTCCGGGTCAAACATGGGCTCCAGTACCTGATGAATCGCCTGTCCGATGAGCCGATCCACGACCGTCGGGATGCCAAGTGCGCGCACCCCGCCATCCGGTTTCGGTATCTCTACCTCTAACACCGGATGTGGCGCATACCGCCCTTCGAGCAGTTCGGTTTTGATGCGCTCCCACTCCCGCGCGAGGTAGGGCTTCAGTTCATCGACATTCATTCCGTCGACGCCTGAGGCCCCTTTGTTTCCCACGACGCGCTTGTAGGCCGCACTCATGTTGACTCGTTCGACCACTACTTCCATCAATCGCTCTCGCTCCTGACGGACGTCTCCTTCCCTTGTCGTGACACTTGACGCACCAACTCCGGACCATCGCGGCTTCCGGCCGCCGCCTTCCGGTATGGGATCGGGCATCTGGAGCCATACTATCCTGCGTCTCCTTCGTCATGTTCGAAAGTTAAGGACGTCCATTCTCTCTTTCACGTGCTGCCCTTCGGTGCTTGTGGTCGTCTCGCACCTACTATGGCATTTGCTGACTTCTGGGATTTCAGATTCGAGACCCCAGACCTCCCCGGGTAATGCGCTCTCACCTTCACGCTTATGTCTGTCACATATACGTCCGCGCCTTCCGTGCAGGTATCGGACTTTGAGTCTAATTGCCCTCTCATCCGGCGCGTCCGCCTCGTATGTGCTTCCTGTTCGTCAGACCAGCGTTTTGCCTGCGGCTTCCTTCAGATTCCACCTCGCGGTGGACACCCTTGCCGTCCAGCTAATGGTTCCCCCTGCCGGGGCCATAGGAGACTTTCACTCCCAAGTGAGTGCGCCCTGCCGGGCGCACAATAAAAAACCCGTTCCGCCTTCCGGGCGAAACGGGTATGATGAGTGCCGGAGTCGCTTCTAGATGCGCACGATGTTGTACGCCCGCTTCCCCTTCTGCTCGGTCTTGAGTTCGTACTTCACGTTGTCTCCCTGTAAGAGCGTATCACGAAAACCGGTATTCTTCACGTTACTTTTATGAAAGAAAATTTCTTCTCCCTTATCGTCCGTAATGAAACCGAATCCCTTTGCGACGTTGTAAAATTTGACTATGCCTTCCAGCATACTCTAAGATCTCCTTCTTGAGTAAAGTGTGAAACAAAACCCCACCCGGGCTGCAGACAACCGGGTGGGGTTGGTAGTCGAACATTGCAGACTCAAATCTTCGTGACCTTCGCGGCCTGCAATCCCTTGGGACCCTGCTCGGTTTCGAACTGGACTTTGTCGCCCTGGTTCAGGGTTTTGTAACCTTCACCGATGATGGCCTTGAAGTGCACGAACACGTCTTCACCATTCTCGCGTGAAATGAAACCATAACCCTTGGCGCCATTGAACCACTTCACTGTCCCCTGCTCCATTGGAACATCTCCTTTGTGTTTTGTAGATGGAAAATGTACCCGAGGCTGCGCTTCATCCTGCGATGACACACCTCGTGGTACGTTCAATGGAGTTGAACAGTCACGGGGATTACATCTGCAGCTCTATCGTAAAAGCGTGGCAAAGCCACCCCTTCAACCGGCACCGAAACCCAGGTCCCGTTACCGGCCTCAGGCACAAAAACGGTGTACTGTGATTTTGCACTTAAAAGATACATAAAAAGGGGTGAAGAGGCAAGGGGAAATATTGACCCGAATTCCTCCAACGCCGCCTGTATTCATTGATTTTAGGGCCTTCAGACGCCCCCGGCCCCGACGAATCCGACACCCGGAAGGCGACATTCGCGACAGTTTCGAGAGACCCGCTCAGGGTCAAGTCCGGGGAGTCGGTTCGACGGATGGCAGGCCAACCCGGGAAGGAGCGGATCGCCCGGCGAGGGCCTCCTCCCCCATCACCCGCCGCCAGCGTCACCTCCCGAGCCTCCCCCCCCGCCCGCGCGCCGCAGACCGGGCAACAGCGGGGAGACGCATTTCCCGCCATCCTCCCGTTGTCAAACCGTGGGAAAATTCGTAACTTTGGTTCCGCCCACCTGACGCCCATTGATCATCGACTTTGCCGGGAATGCCCGTATCGCCATGGAACTGAAATCGGTGCCGATCGAAAAGCCGTCCGGGATGAATTTCATCCTGGGCCAGTCGCACTTCATCAAGACGGTCGAGGACATCCACGAGGCGATCGTCACGACGGCCCCCGCGATGAAATTCGGCGTGGCGTTCTGCGAGGCGTCGGGGCCCTCGCTCGTGCGCTGCAGCGGGAACGACGAACGGCTGATCGCGATCGCCCGCGACAACGCGCTGCGGATCGCCTGCGGCCACTCCTTCATCATTTTCCTGGACGTGGGGTTCCCCGTCAACATCCTGAACACGATCAAGAATGTCCCCGAAGTGTGCTCGATCTTCTGCGCGACGGCCAACCCGACCGAAGTCCTCGTTGCCGAGAGCCCGCGGGGCGGGCGCGGCATCGTCGGCGTCATCGACGGCGAGGCGCCGAAAGGCGCGGAGACCCCCGCGGACGTCGAGGCGCGCAAGGCCTTCCTCCGCACGATCGGATACAAGCTCGGCTGAAACAGATGGCGCCATCCCTCATCCCAACCTCAACGCATATACCGATGAAGAATTTTAAAACCATTGCCACAATGCCCGTCAATTCAACCTTCCGGGCTCTCTACCGGGCTCTCTACCGGGTACTCTTTTTGGTACTCTTGGGGACGCTCATCGTGATGCCACTTCCGGCCGCCGCGCAGGTGCGAATTCCGACGCCGGCGGAAGTGCTGGGATACACCCTCGGCGACCGCTACACGTCGTACGAGGGGATCTCGAAATATCTCGACGCGCTCGCCGCCGCCGCCCCCGACCGGATGAAGCTCGTCCGGTACGGGACGACGTACGAGGGCAGGCCCCTGTGCTTCGCCGTACTCGGTTCCCCATCCAACCTCGCGCGGCTCGACCAGATCAAGGCAGACAACCGGAAACTCGGCGACCCCCGGACGACCGATGATGCCGAGGCGGCGGAGTTTGCCCGCACGATGCCGGCGATCGCCTGGCTATCGTACGGCGTACACGGGAACGAAGCATCGAGCCCGGAGGCGGCGCTGAACGTGCTCCACAGGCTCCTGACGCCGGGTGATTCGGCGACGGCGGGCCTCCTCGACAGCGTCATCGTCGTCATTGATCCGCTCCTCAACCCCGACGGGCACGAACGGTACGTCAACTATCAGCTCACCCGGACCGGCCTCACGCCGAGGGAGGACCCCGAGGCGGCGGAACACAACGAGGGATGGCCGTCGGGCCGGACCAACCACTACCTCTTCGACCTGAACCGCGACTGGGCGTGGCTCACGCAGGAGGAGAGCAGGGCGAGGATCGCCGCGTACAGGGAGTGGATGCCCCACGTCCACGTCGACTTCCACGAGATGAGTTACAACAGCTCCTATTTCTTCTTCCCCGCGTTCAAGCCGATCAACAAGAACTTCCCGGCGTCCACCATCGAGTGGGGCGAAATTTACGGGCGCGGAAACGCCGAGGCGTTCGACCGGGAGGGCTGGAGTTACTACAGCGGCGAATCGTTCGACCTCTTCTACCCCGGCTACGGCGATTCGTGGCCGTCCCTCCACGGGGCGATCGGGATGACGTACGAACAGGCGGGGACGGCCGGCGTAAGGATCCGGCGCCGCGACGAGGAAATCCTGACGCTCCGCGACCGGCTCGAGCACCACAGCGCCACTTCAATCGCCACGATCAGGACTACCGCCGTCAACCGTGAGAAGCGCCTGAAGGACTTCCACCGCTTTTTCGACGAGGCCGTCGACGAGGGCAGGAAGGGACCCGTCAAATCGTACCTCGTCCCCCCGGGAAAGGATCCCGCGAGGACGGCGAAAATGATAGACCTCCTCGTGAAGCAGGGGGTCGAGGTATGGCGCTCGGGCGGGGAGTTCTCCTCCGGCGACGCCCGGAGCTATTTTCCGGCCACGGCGCGACCTGAATCGTTTCCGGCCGGCACCTTCGTCGTCCGTCTCGACCAGCCCGCGAAGCGGCTGGTGATGGCGCTGTTGGAACGCGAGCCGGCGATCACCGACACCTCGTACTACGACATCTCCGCCTGGTGCCTCCCGATCGCCTACGGCGTGGAGGTCTGGTGGTCATCCGCGGTGCCGGGCGTTTCCCTTTCGCCCGTCACCGGGGCGGAAATCCCGCCCGGGAGCGTCACCGGTGGAAAGGCCCGTTACGCCTACATCATCCCCTGGACGTCAAACAATTCGGCGAAAGCGCTCACGAGGCTCCTCCAGGCGGGCTACAAGGCGCACACCGCGATGCGCGAATTCACCCACGCCGGAACGCGATACGGACGCGGCACCATCATCGTGCCGGTGCGCCCCAACCCCGACGGCATCGATTCGGCGATGACGTCGATCGCCGCCGAATTCCACCTTCCGATCGCCGCCGCCGGAAGCGGTTTCACCGAGAGCGGAATGAACCTCGGCTCCGACCGGGCCGTCCTCCTGAAGAAGCCGAAGATCGCCGTACTCGCCGGCGACCCGGTGAATACGTCGGCGTACGGGGCGATCTGGTCGATGTTCGACCGCGAGTACGGCATCGAGTTCGTCCCGGTCGAGCCATGGCGCCTCGCCCGGACCGACCTGCAGAAGTACACCGCGATCGTATTCCCCGACGACGGCGCGGCGGGTCGCGACTACGCGGCGGCCCTCGATTCCGGGTTCGCCCGGAAGCTCAAGACCTGGATCGCCGCGGGAGGGACGTTCATCGGCATCGAGGGCGGGGCGGTTTACGCGACCCAGGACCGGATGGGGATCGCCGGTGCGAAGCTGAAGTCGAAAAAGAAGAAGAAAGACGACGAGGGGAAGAAGGAGACCGCCGATTCGAAGAAGGGATCCGATGCTCCCGACGAGGAGGAGCTCGAAAAACTGATGACGGTCGAGGAGCGCGAGAAGAAGCGACGCCGCGAGGAGATCCCCGGGACGATCGTCAGCGTGAAGCTGGACAATTCACACCCGCTCGGGTTCGGGTACGACACAACGATCGCGGTGTTACGCACCACGAGCGAGGTCTTTGAACTGTCATCGTCGGGATACAACGTGGGCGTTTACCGGGCTTCCGCGAGGATCGCCGGCCATCTCAGCCCCGAGAACGAAAAATTCGTCGAGGGGACGCCCTTCCTCATCCACGAGACGCACGGGGCAGGCAACATTGTGCTCTTCGCCGACGACCCGAATTTCAGGTTGTTTTGGGACTCCCTCAATAAGGTGTTCCTGAACAGCGTGCTGTTGATGCCGAGCATCCGTTCCGTCGAAATGGCGGCATCGGAAGAACACGAATGAGACGATGAAGCGAACGATCACGGCCCCGCGCGGGACGACGCTCAGCTGCAAGGGATGGGTGCAGGAGGCGGCGCTCAGGATGCTGATGAACAACCTCGACCCGGAGGTGGCCGAGCAGCCCGACGACCTGATCGTGTACGGGGGGACCGGGAAGGCCGCGCGCAACTGGGAATGCTTCGACGCGATTGTCAGATCGCTCCGCGAGCTCGCGAACGACGAGACGTTGCTCGTCCAGTCGGGGAAGCCGGTGGGCGTGTTCAGGACCCACACCGACGCGCCACGCGTCCTGATCTCGAATTCAATGCTCGTCCCCCAGTGGGCAAATTGGGACGAGTTTCGCCGGCTCGAGGCGCTTGGTCTCACGATGTACGGCCAGATGACGGCGGGGAGCTGGATCTACATCGGGTCGCAGGGGATCCTTCAGGGCACCTACGAGACCTTCGCGGCCGTCGCGGCGAAATACTTCGGGGGCTCTCTCGCCGGCAGACTGCTCGTGACCGCCGGCCTCGGCGGGATGGGCGGCGCCCAGCCGCTCGCCGCGACGATGAACGGAGCCGCCTGCCTGGCCATCGAGGCAGACCGCGGACGCATCGAAAAACGGCTGAAGACGAAGTACGTCGACGAGATGGCCTCGACGCTCGACGAGGCGCTCTTAATCCTCCAGACGGCGAAGGAACTGAAGGAGCCGAAATCTGTGGCGCTTCTCGGCAACGCCGCCGAGGTCCTCCCCGAACTCCTCGCGCGGAACATCCGGATCGACGTCCTCACCGACCAGACCTCGGCGCACGACACGCTCAATGGGTACGTCCCGGCGCACATCACGTACGACGCGGCGATGAAGCTCCGCGCCTCCGACCCGAAGAAATACGTCGCACTCGCGAAGGAGTCGATCGCGGAGCACGTCCGGGCAATGCTCGGCCTGATGAAGCGGGGGGCGGTCACCTTCGATTACGGAAACAACATCAGGGGGGAGGCGCTCGCGACCGGCGTCGCGGACGCCTTCGACATCCCCGGCTTCGTCCCGGAATACATCCGTCCGCTCTTCTGCGACGGAAAGGGACCGTTCCGCTGGGCCGCCCTCTCGGGGGACCCCGCCGACATCCACCGGACCGACCGCGCGATCATCGAAACGTTCCCCGACAACAAGCCGCTCTGCCGCTGGATCGAAAAGGCGCAGAAGGAAGTGGCATTCCAGGGACTCCCGGCCCGCATCTGCTGGCTCGGGTACGGCGAGCGCGCGAAGATGGGGGCGATCTTCAATCGCCTGGTGGCGGACGGCGAGGTGAAAGCGCCGATCGTCATCGGACGCGACCACCTCGACTGCGGATCGGTCGCCTCGCCCAACAGGGAGACCGAGAAAATGAAGGACGGGAGCGATGCGATCGCCGACTGGCCGATCCTGAACGCCCTCCTCAACGCGACCGGGGGGGCGAGCTGGGTGAGCGTCCATCACGGCGGGGGCGTGGGGATCGGGCTCTCGATCCACGCGGGAATGGTGGTCGTCGCCGACGGCACGCCGGAGGCAGGGCGCCGCCTTGACCGGGTCCTGACCTATGATCCCGGGATGGGCATCATCCGGCACGCCGACGCGGGTTACGACCGGGCCATCGGGAACGCACACACGCACGGAGTCCGGATACCGATGGGGCCGCGACCGGGATGAAAATGTCCGCCTGCTCCCGAGCATCGTTCACCCCCCTCTTTCTCGTCGCGCTGAACCTTTTCATCGCACGCCCCGGCGAAGCCCTGGCGCAGACGAACCCGGCCTTCAACATCAACCTGTCGATCGACTACACATCCGCCGAAGAGATGCTCAAGCTCCTCCGCGGAGAGTACGTCAACACGCGAGCGCTGTCGGAGCTCCGCGGAAACCGCATTGCGGCGTCGACGACGGGCCTGATCGCCGGCAACGGCGGGACGCCGGTGATCCTCCGGTCATACCTGGACTCGCTGCACTCGGGCCAGATCATCCGCGACGACGTCTTCCGTCTCGAGGAGGCCCGGGAGAACGCCGAAGCCATCGGCGACCTCTTCGACGAACTGCAGCGGCGCAATTTCAACAACCGGGTGATCGCCACCGTCGAGCAGATCTTTCCGCAGGACATTCCGGTCAGCGCCGTCATCCCCGTCTACGTCGTGGCCCTCGGGCACGAGAACGCCGACGCCTACGTCCGGAGGGTGACCTGGAAGGGGGACGTCCCCGAGTTCGTGGGGGACGGCGAGGGGGAGCTGACGATCATCATCAATCTCGCCGCCGCGGCCGGCTACCCCGTCCAGCCGGAAGCGAGGCTCTCGTCGATCCTGGTGACCGTCGCCCACGAGGTCTTCCACGCGGCCTTCGGGCTCTACAAGGACGCATCGCCGTTCTGGAAGAAGTTCCGGACGGCGTACGCCTCCGACCTTGATTACCTGCTCGACCTCGTCCAGAACGAGGGGATCGCCTATTACCTCTCGATGGAGCAGAGGATGGGTGATCGGTTGCCGCAGGACTGGGCCCAGCGGATGGAGGAATCGTTCGCTACGTTCAACCGAAACGCCGAGCGGCTGATGTCGGGCAAACTCAACCGGAAGGAAGTTACCGACATCCTTTATTCGGCGAACCTGAGCGGGTACTGGGAGAGCTACGGTTCGATGGTGGGAATGGCGATGGCAAGGGAGGTCGACAGGCGCCTCGGGCGCGCCGCATTGATCGAAACGCTCAGCCTCGGACCCCTCGACCTCCTCGCGAAATATCTCTCCCTGGCTGAATCGAATTCCGGCCTCCCTGCAATATCCCCCCATCTGACAAATTCCTACGGCCTGAAATAGCCACTTTTGGCCATTTTCTGGCATTTTCGACCCACCCCTAAAAAATGCCGTTTTTAAATGGTTTTCTCTGGACATCTTCGTTTTTTTTTGTATATTCCGGCACTATTGTAACTGACGTTCCTGTATGGCGTATATCCATACTGTCTAAAGCAGTACAATAACTCGCAAGTGGAACATCCAGGTCCTCCGATTGATCCAGTTTCAGATATTCAAGCCCACTAAAGAAAAATTGAGGAACGGCGCGGACGGGTCCTACCCCGTTTCCCTCGTCGAAACGACCAAGGCGAAAACCGAGGTTAGGCACGACATCGACGAGACGAACACCCGTCCCTGGGTCAGGCATTACTTCCTCGGCCAGGCGCTCCACGCCACGCTCGAGCAGGACGACCAGGTCAGTTTCAGCAGGAACCTGATCACGCTGTTCAAGACCACCATCCCTCTCCCGGAGAACGCCTTCATCGAGAGCAGGCTGAGCGCGTGGCGGATGTTCCTCGACAGCGCGTTCCGCGACGCCGACACCCCCTGGTACCACGGCACCCGGAAGCTCCTCGTGAAGGACCGCTTTTACACGGCGATCGAGCAGCTCGAACTCGAGGTCCCCGAATCGAACGCCCAGAGGCCGCTCCAGTTCCACGACCACCACAACGCGCTCCGGCGCCTCCCGCGGGTCCCGATTAAACTCCTGTTCGCCCTTCCGGGGAACGAACGGGAAACCGTCTGCGGCATCCTGCGCGAGGCGCTGATCGCGAACCCGCACAACGTCGACATCACGCTCCTCACCTACGCATTCTTCGTCGCGTGGGACCGGGGCACCGACTTCCTGGCGATCGCCCACCAGGAGGACCGGGACGACCTGAAGGAGTGGTATCACTGGGTCAACAACGACATGAAGAGCATCGGCGTGATGAAGCGCTCGACGGGGGATTACCTGTCGCTGTTCTTCATCTACGACCGGGCCGGGTTTGCCGCGGCGGAATACCGCGACATCGCAGACTGGTTTCTGAAGGAGTCGGAGTTCAAGTTTTCGTACCACTTCTATTATAAGGCGAAGGAGTTCGAGACCGCCCTCGAAATACTGCAGAACATCAGCCCGAGGGAATTCTCGGAACTGCTCAACCTGCGCCGGAGTTCCTCCGGCGAGCGCCCGGTCGACCTGACCCAGGACGGGTCACGGCTGGAACTGATGTACCAGGAAGAGATCGAGACCCTGCGCGGCTTCGCGCGGATCCGCGCGGCGGAGACCTACAAGCAGGTGGCCGTCAAGGCCCGTCAGCACTTCGACCGGGAGACTATCGAGACGAAATACGCCTTCGGCGAGCTCACGGAGGACGAGTACCAGCGGCTCATCAGGCAGCTCCAGGAACGGATGCAGTGACAGAGACCTTCTCCACAAAGCTCGGCCTGGAGCGGTGCCTCGCCTGCGAGCACCGCTGGATCGATTACGAGAAGAGCCGCACCTCCTGTTACCTCTGCGGTGGAACCAAGATCTCGGAGTGCGTCTCCCTTCGCGACATCCGCGACGCCATCGCCGCCCTCCGCAAGGAGGATAAGAAGTACCTCGACAAGCACGCGAAGCGGACGCTTATCCTCAAGCAGCGCTACCGTGAAATCGCCGAACTCTCGCTGGCGCGCGCGCAGGAAATCTTCGCCAAGGTGAAGGAGCACTACGAGGCGGGCAACCTCACCGACAAGGTGCTCGACCAGCTGATCATCGCCTTCCGCCTTTTCTCCGACCTCGGCGTCCATAAGTCCGCCTCCGCGATCGCCTACATGGCGGCGATGGGGTACGCCCAGCGGGGCGTCTCGCGCGAGGTACATTCCGTCGACGACCTGGACGACCTCGTGTCGGCCCGGCAATGGTTCCTCCGCCTCGGCTCGAAGGAATGGGAGGCCGCGATGAACATCCACATCGGGCAGAAGGCGATGGCCACGATGGGCACCGACCACAGCCTCCTCCAACAGATGACGCAGGTGTCCCTCTGGCACTTCTACAAGGCGCGGGACTTCTACTATGAGCGGCGGGACACCCAGATGGTGGACCGGCTGCAGTTCGACATTGAACGCTCGACCCAGTTGCTGGTCACCTACAACCAGGGCTTCTCGCAGATCGAGGCCGCGCGCATCCACGCGCAGTCCACGCTCCGTCACGGCGAGAACGTCCGCAAGGGGCTGGAGTCGCTCGGCCGGTCGGTCCAGCAGGGCCTGACCTCCCTTGGCGAGGGCGTCGAGAACGCCGGCGGCTACCTCGGCAGGGCGATGCAGTCCTCCTCGGCGGCGCTGACGGCCAACATCACGAACACGATGTACACCCTCGCCTCCTCCTCGCGGCTGAAAGGCCGCTCGCTCGACCGGAGGATGTCCGACGTGGGACAGCTGATCTCCACGAGCGTCCGCGAGGTGCCGGAGGAATTCTTCCGCCCCATCAGGGAACTCGGCGCAAAATTCGCGATCGGCGCTGTGAACCATGCCGCTACTACTGACATCACGAGCGATCCCTCCGTCATCCGACTGGCCGAGACAGTCCAGCCCGAGGCGAAACTGTCGGAGGAGAGCCTGAGGCACCTCGACGAACCGACGGTCAGGATCAGCG
Organism: Ignavibacteria bacterium; assembly: GCA_031379665.1. Classification (GTDB taxonomy): domain Bacteria; phylum Bacteroidota; class Ignavibacteria; order UBA10030; family SZUA-254; genus SZUA-254. The sequence goes on along the minus strand of JANNFI010000076.1, from coordinate 27,440 downwards.
GCACGCTCCTCGACACCCTCGTGTCGAAGGGCCTCACCAAGGTGATCGAACAGCTGGAGTCCTCTGAGGCGGCCAGGAAGGAACCCGCATCCCACTCCGGGTAACGATCCCGGCGTTTCCCTCTTCCGAATTCGTACGATCTCGTACGACCCCTCAATGAACGAACCCGCCCACCCGACACAGACCGGCCTCTGCAATTCCTGCATCGAAGCCGAGCGTACGGGAAACGCCCGCGGTTCACAGTTCGTCCTCTGCGCCCTCTCCAGGACCGACCAGCGATACCCGCGATACCCCAGGCTGCCGGTCGTGAACTGCGACGGATACCGACCGGCGGCCGGCCCAGAAACCGGTGAAGCCGATGATGTCAAAGATAAATAAGCGCGCGATACCACCTGCACCGATCACGAGAGTGATGACCACACGACGCCGAACACAGTCTCCCGTTCCACCCGCCGTCATCCGGCGCCTCACGAAGAATGACGGGAGGAAATTCCTGTCGCTCATCGACGCCCTGGCAGACTATGAAAAACTCGCCAGACCCGACGCCGGCGCCCGGCGGAGGCTCCTGCGCGACTGCGCCGGACCGTCACCGAAGTTTGAGGCGCTCCTGGCGCTCTCGGGCGGCGAAGCTGTTGGGTACGCCGTCTTCTTCGAGACCTACTCCACGTTTCTGGCACGGCCGACACTCTACCTGGAAGACCTCTTCGTCCTGCCCTCGCACCGCGGGCACGGGACCGGGCTGAAACTCTTCAGGGCCTGCGTCGCCGAGGCGCGGCGGCGGCGATGCGGGCGGATGGACTGGAGCGTGCTCGACTGGAACGCGGTCGCCGTGAGGTTCTACAAAAAACTCGGCGCGTCGTACCTCCGCGAATGGCACCTCTACCGGCTGAGGAGGAATGATTTCACCCGCGCGCTCCGGGGCGGCGCTCGTGGCGCTCGTGGCGCTCCGAAGAAGCGCTGAGCGGGCCGACTCCGGGGGAGGACATCACGGATGCACGCCCCGGATTCAACTGCCTCCGGCTGCGTCCGTCTCGCTGATAATTGTAAAACCCCGCCAATTTATCTATCTTGAACAGATTTTAGGCGTCACTGCCACTTGAACCTCGCACTCATCAATATCACCCAGCTCGTGACCGTCCCGTCCCACGGGAAACGCCTGAAGCGGGGGCCGGAGATGTCCGACATCGGCGTGATCGCCAACGGCGCCGTCATCATCGAGGGAAATACCATCTCCTGGTGCGGGCGGATGGAGGACCTCTCAATGGCGAGGTTGAAGGAGGCCACGGTCCTCGACTGCCTCAACCGGGTGGTGATGCCGGGCTTCGTCGATTCGCACACCCACCTCGTCTTCGCGGGGAGCCGCGAGGAGGAATTCGGTCTCCGGAGCAGGGGCGCGTCGTACCAGGAGATCGCCGAACGCGGCGGCGGCATCGTCAGCACGATGGGCCATGTTCGCTCCGCCTCCAAGAAGGAGCTGAAAAAGAACGGCCGCCGCTGGCTCCACCGCCTCCTCGAGTACGGGACCACCACCGTCGAGGTCAAGAGCGGGTACGGCCTCGACATGGAATCCGAGGTGAAAATGCTCGAGGCCATCAACGAGCTGAACGCCGAGGAGGTGATCTCGGTCGTCGCGACGTTCCTCGGCGCCCACGCGATACCGCCGGAATACGGGAAGCGGAAAGGCGAGTATGTCCGCGAAATCGTCGACCGGATGATCCCCTACATCGGGTCGAAACGGCTGGCGGCGTTCTGCGACGTCTTCTGCGAGAAGGGCTACTTCACGGCGGCGGAGAGCAGGCTGATCCTGAACCAGGGGAAGCAGTTCAATATGTCGCCGAAGATCCACGCCGAGGAACTCAACGCGACGGGGGGGGCCGAACTGGGCGTGGCCCTGGGGGCCGCGTCGGCCGACCACCTGGAACACATCGGTGAGGAGGGCATCGCCGCCCTCGCCGGGAGCGAAACGGTGGCGACGCTGCTACCCGGCGTTTCGTTCTTCCTCGGCGGACCCTACGCGCCGGCGCGCCGGCTCATCGACGCCGGGGCCGCCGTCGCGATCGCCTCCGATTTTAACCCCGGTTCATGCATGGCGTACAACATGCAGCTGATGATGACGATCGCCTGCACACAACTGAGGATGAGCGCAGAGGAGGCCATCACCGCCGCGACCTTCAACGGCGCCGCCGCCCTGAAGCTCTCGGGCCAGGTCGGCAGTATCGAACCCGGCCGGAGGGCCGATCTCTGCGTGATGAACGTCCCGAACTACTCCTGGATCCCCTACCACTTCGGCGTGAACCACGTCGAGAGGGTGGTCAAGGATGGCGTGATCCTCGAATTCTGACAATCATTTCCTTCCCGCGATTATGACTGCCATCGTCGAGTGCGTTCCAAACTTCAGCGAGGGCCGCGATCCCATCGTCATCGGGGCCATCGCCGCCGCCGTGAAGTCCGTCCCCGGGGCGACCCTGCTCGGCGTCGAACCGGACAGGGACTACAACCGCTGCGTGGTGACCTTCGTGGGGCCGCCCGGGCCCGTGCAGGAGGCGGCGTTCCGAGCGACACAGACGGCGTCGTCACTGATCGACATGAAGCAACACAAGGGCGAACACCCGCGCATCGGAGCCATCGACGTCGTCCCCTTCGTGCCGGTCTCCGGCGTGACGATGGAGGAATGCGTCGGCATCGCCAACGAGTACGGCAGGAGGGTCGCCGCAGAGCTGAAGATCCCGGTTTACCTCTACGAAGAGGCCGCCAGGGTCCCGGAACGCCGGAACCTCGCCGCCATCAGGAAGGGTGAGTACGAGGGGCTCCGTGCCAAACTCGCCGACCCGGCGTGGAAACCCGACTACGGCGGGACCGCCCTCAACGAAAAAAGCGGGGCCACCGTCACCGGCGCGAGGTTCTTCCTCATCGCCTACAACGTGAACCTTGACACGAACGACAAGGGAATCGCCCACGAGATCGCACTGCGGATCCGCGAGAGCGGCCGCACGCTGAAGGACCCTGCGGGTGTGACCACAAGAATACCGGGCAGCCTGCAGGCCGTCAAGGCGATGGGCGTGCTGGTGGAGCGCCTTGACATCGCGCAGGTGTCGATCAACCTGACGAACTACACGCTCACCCCGCCCCACGTCGCATTCGAGGAGGTCCGGAAGGAGGCCGCGGCCCTCGGAGCCGGCGTCACCGGCAGCGAGGTGGTCGGGCTGATCCCCATGGAGGCCCTCCTGATGGCGGGGAAATTTTACGGCGGGACGGGCGACGAGGCGTCCCTGATCGGGACGGCGGCGCTCCGCCTCGGCCTCGACGCGATCGATCCGTTCGCACCGGAGAAGAAAATCATTGAATACATGATTAAAAAGGGATGAACCGATGAGCCTCGTGAACAGGAACGTCAATGCCTTTCTGGAAGAACTCGCATCCGCTTCGCCCGCCCCGGGCGGGGGGAGCGTGGCAGCGCTCGCCGGGGCGCTCGGCTCTGCCCTCACCTCGATGGTGTGCAGGCTGACCATCGGGAAGAAGAAGTACGCCGAGTCCGAGGAAGAGATGAAGTCGGTGCTGGCGATGTCGGAGCGGCTCAGGGGCGTGTTCACGCGCCTGGTCGACACCGACGCCAACGCGTTCAAGAAGGTGATGGAGGTCTACGGGCTTCCGAAGGAGAGCGACGACCAGAAGGCCCTGCGCAACGCCGCCATCCAGGAAGCCACCAAGGAGGCGGCCCTCGTTCCGCTGGAATGCATGAAGCACTGCATCGACGCGCTCGCGCTGGCCCGTACCGTCGCGCAGAAGGGGAACATCAATTCGTTGAGCGACGCGGGAGTGAGCGCCCTGATGATCGGGGCCGGTATCGAGGCGGCCGCGTTGAACGTCCGGATCAACCTCTCCGGGATCAACGACGTCGATTTCGTGTCGTGGAAGTCGTCGGAGATCTCTTCGATCCTGAAGACGGGGAAGGACGCGGTGGAGGAAATCCTGTCGATCGTCGGGGAGAAGCTCAGCTCATAACCCGGGCGAGCGCGACCACCGCGGCCGTTTCGGTCCGGAGCCGCCGTTCCCCCAGGAACATCGTGGCGTACCCCGCGGCGTCGCACTCCGCAATCTCTTCGGGGGTGAACCCACCCTCGGGTCCCACAAGCACTACCAGCCTTTTATCACCCGCCGCGGGCTCCCGTACCCCGGCGAACGGCGTGCCCGCCGAGGGCTCTTCGTGTGCCACGACCCTGTTCTCGCACGCGGTGAACTCGCGCAGCACGTCGCCGAAGGGAGTGAGGTCGCGAACGACCGGAAGCCACGACCTGCCCGACTGCTTCATCGCCGCGAGCGCCAGCTTCCTCCACCGGCCGCTCCGGGCGTGGGTGGGGATCGTGCGGGCCGTCCGCATCGGCACGATCTCGGAAACGCCGAGTTCGGTCGCCTTCTCCACGAGAAAGTCGTACCGGGACGGGTTCTTGAGCACGGCGGCGGCGAGCGTGACCCTGAGTCCCGGCTCGCGGAACCGCTCCATCTTCGATGACACGCTGCAGTGCGCCGCGCCGCGGCCGGGCTGTTCGATCCGGTCGATTCGTTCGATCAGGGCCTCGTACGCGTTCCCCTTCCCGTCGACGACGACGATAGAGTCGCCCACCGTCCTCCGCATCACCTTCACGAGGTGGGAAAATTCCTCCCCATCGACGACCAGCGTCTTGCCGTCGATGCGGTCGGGTGGGCAGTAGAAGAAATCCGTGGTCACAGCGCCGCCCCGAGGTCGATGATGAGTTCGCCCCGGCGGAGTTCATCCCACGCGTACTCGAACCTCAACACCACGCTGTACGGCAGCAGGAAATGGATGCCGCCCCCATACCCCTTCGCGAAGTTGGCCACCGAAAATTTTTCGTTCCCGAACCACGCGGTCCCGGCGTCGCCGAAGAGCGCGGCGCCCACGCCGAACCTCCAGAGGTTGAACCCGTCCGGCAGGAGGGCGACCTTCAGATAGCGCACGCTGAGCAGGGGGACGTGGAGCTCCACGGTCGCGCCGGCGATGTTCTCGCCCTCCACCACCTCGTCGAAGTGTCCCCTGACCCGCTCCCCGTACCCGATGAAGACGCGGCCGTAGACCGGGATCTCCCTCCCGCCGCCGAAGTCGCCGTAGAGGCGCCCGCCGAATGTCAGCCCGCCGGGCAGGAGCGCGAAGTGGCGGAGGTCCGTCGCGAACCTGAAGTAGTCGACGTCGTAGCCGGGAACACCGTACTTCATCAGCGTCGTCGAGACCATCGTCCCGTGCGAGGGATACTCCGCGAGGTCCCTCGTGTCATACAGGTGACCGGTACCGAACACCGGGAAATGGTCCCGGCCATCCTCGGAGATCGTGGTGACCACGCTGTCGGCGGGTGCGTGGACGAGCTTGTAGCCGCCGGCGAGCCAGATCGAATTGTGCCGTCCGAGACGCATCCCCGCGTTCACCAGGACGGAGAAGTGCCTCTCCTCATATTCGCCGAACGCCGCCTCGACCTCCGGGCTCCGGTTGCGGATGCGGTTGTACGAACTCCTGGCGTCCAGGAACCATATCCCTTCCTCGTCGAGGAACGGGTTCCGGTAGGCCACGGTGACGGAGGGGTCGTACCCGAGGGTGAATGACCCGAACAGTTTCTCGTTGCGTCCGCGAAAATTATTGTGGACGACGCCGGCGCCATAGAAGATTTTGCTCCAGTCCCTGTCCCTCAGGCCCAGGATCGGGAAGGGAAAGATGTACCATCGCTCATCCACCTCCACGATGACTCTGGCCTTCCCCGGAACCGAGGGGACCGCGCGTACCTGGACCCTGTTGAAGAGCCGGAGACTGTAGATCCGCTCCCTGTCGTACTCGATCCGCTCCCGCGAAATCTGCTCCCCCGGGCGAAGCGACATCTCCCGCAGGATGACAAACTGTTTCGTTTTTTCGTTTCCGGTAACGACCACCTCGTCGACGACGAGGACTGAATCGGGAAAGAAATCGGAGAGGCGCTGGTCGGGTAGCGTGTCCTGGGCCGAAGCCGGGGTAGCCGCAAGGACGAGGAGTAACAGGGCGGCGGCCGGAAGGACCGCGAAGACGGTGGAGCAGGCAGGCCGCGCGGAGACCGCGCGGGCCGGGACTGTGCGCTGAGGTGTCAACTGATGACACCGAGCGAGCGGAGGGCGTTCTGGGCGGCTTCCTGCTCGGCATCCTTCTTGTTCTTCCCCGAGCCGGATCCGTATTCCTCCCCGCCCAACTGGACCGCCACCGTGAACGTACGGTCGTGGTCCGGCCCCTTCTCGCCGACGGTCGAGTACCTCGGGACCCCCATCCCCTCTGCCTGGGCGTGTTCCAGGAGCATGCTCTTATAGTTGTCGTCGAGGGCGCCGATGTTGCCGTTCCGAAACGTTTCGAGTACGGTGCGCCCAATGAAATCGCGGGCCGCCTCGTAACCGCCGTCGAGGTAGATGGCCCCGATGACCGCTTCGAATGCGTCGGAGAGGATCGTCTCCATTCCCCGGTCGGAGAGCTGGTCGGTCTGTGAGCTGGTGAGGAGGAACCGTTCCAGGCCGAGGTCCTTCGCGTAGAGGGCCAGCGCCTTCCTGTTGACGAGCCTCGCCCGGACCTTCGTGAGCTCGCCCTCGGGGGCCATCGAGCGGGTCGCGAAGAGGTACTCCGCCACGAGGAGGTTCAACACCGAGTCGCCGAGGAACTCGAGCCGTTCGTTCGAGACGAGGCCGGCGCCCTGCGTCGATTGTGAGTAGGAGCGGTGCGAGAGCGCCTCGTGGAAAAGGTCGAACCGCGAGATGGAGTAACCGAGGGCGGACTGGAATTCTGTCAGCGGGATGAGGGACGCGAGCGGATGACGCGGTGTCCGTCCGAGAGCCCCCCTGAACCTGGCCGAGATGGACCGGAAAAAACCCATGGAGGGAGGTTAGGGTGCCGCGGCGGATTTCTTGAACAGGAGTGATGCGTTGTGTCCGCCGAACCCGAAGGTGTTGCTGAGCGCCACCCGGACGTCCATTCTGACGGCGGTGTTGGGGATGTAGTTGAGGTCGCAGGCGGGGTCGGGGACTTCGTAGTTGATGGTCGGCGGGACGATGCTGTCGCGGATCGCAAGGACGCACACGATCGCCTCGACCGCCCCTGCTGCGCCGAGCAGGTGCCCGGTCATCGACTTGGTGGAACTGATCCGGAGTTTGTGGGCGTGCTCGCCGAAGACCGCCTTGATGGCCTGGGTTTCGGATTTGTCGTTGAACTGCGTCGACGTGCCGTGCGCGTTGATGTAATCGACGTCGCCCGGCTGGAGGCCCGCATCGCGCAGACAGATGTTCATCGAGCGGATGGCGCCCTCGCCGCCGGGGGCTGGCGCGGTGATGTGGTACGCGTCGGCGGTCATCCCGATGCCGGCGACTTCCGCGTAGATGGACGCCCCGCGCTTCACGGCGTGTTCGTACTCTTCGAGGACCATCATCCCGGCCCCCTCGCCCATTACGAAGCCGTCGCGGCCGGCGTCGAACGGCCTGCTCGCCCTCTCCGGCTCGTCGTTCCTGGTGGAGAGCGCCTTCATCGCGTTGAACCCGCCGACGCCCATCGGCGCCACTGCGGCCTCCGAACCGCCGCTAAAAATGATGTCGGCGTCGCCGCGCTGGATCAGCATGAAGGCGTCGGCGATCGCATGCGACGACGTGGCGCACGCCGACGTCGTGGCGTAGTTGGGGCCCTTCGCGTTGAAACGCATCGAGATGTATCCGGCTGCGATATCGGCGATCATCATCGGGACGAAGAAGGGGCTGATCCGGTGGGGCCCGCCTGATTCGAACACCGTCTGCATCTGGCGCTCCCACGTCCGCATACCGCCGATGCCCGACCCGAAAACCACGCCGACGCGGTTCCTGTCGACCTTCTCGAGGTCGAGGGCGGCGTCCTTCACGGCCATCTCGGCGCACGCCATCGCGTACTGGGCGAAGAGGTCCATCCTGTTGACCGATTTCTTGTCGATGAAATCGAGTGGATTGAAGTTCTTCACCTCGCACGCGATCTGCGTGTCGTACCCCGTGGCGTCGAAGGCGGTGATCTTCCCGGCGCCGCTCTTTCCCGCGAGCGCGTTCTTCCAGGTATCCGCCGCGCTGAGGCCGATGGGCGTCACGGCGCCCACGCCTGTGACTACGACACGACGTCTCCGATGGTCATTGCCCTGCATACGTCCGTCCGTTTGTCCAGTGTGGACTCGTCAGGAAGTCTTCCCGGAGAGGTACCTCACCGCATCGCCGACGGTCGAAATCTTCTCGGCGTCCTCGTCGGGGATCTGGAGGTTGAAGGCCTTCTCGAATTCCATCACCAGCTCGACGGTGTCGAGGGAGTCTGCCCCGAGGTCGTTCGTAAAGGACGCCTCCGGCGTGATCTGCCCGGCTTCGACTCCCAGCTTGTTGATGATGATCTCCCTGACCTTTGCTTCAACATCTGCCATTGCGTTGCTCCTTCTGTTTGTGTTCGTTGTCGTTCAAGAAATCCTCACATCACCATACCGCCATCCACGCAGAACACCTGGCCGGTGACGTAGTCGGAACCGGGGGAGGCGAGGAAACACGCCACACCGGCGATATCGCCCGGCGTCCCGGTCCGTTTCAGCGGGATGTTCTGTTCGAGCTTTTGCCGCTGTTCGGCACTCAGCGCCGCAGTCATATCCGTGTCGATGAAGCCGGGCGCGATGGCGTTCACCTGGATGTTCCTCGAACCGAGTTCCCGCGCGAGCGACTTGGTGAACCCGATCATTCCCGCCTTCGACGCGGCGTAGTTTGCCTGCCCCGCGTTGCCGATCACCCCGGCGATCGATGAGATGTTGATGATCTTTCCCGACCGCTGACCCATCATAGGCCTGGTGGCGGCCTTCGAAAAATTGAAAACACTCTTCAGGTTTGTGGCGATCACCGAGTCCCAGTCCGCCTCGCTCATCCGCATCAGGAGTCCGTCTTTCGTGATCCCGGCGTTGTTGACGAGGACGTCGAGCCGGGAGAACCCGGCCAGGACGCCTTCGACGACGGCGGCCGAACCGGCGAAGTCGGCTGCATCGGACTGGAAGGCCTTTGCCCGCCTCCCAAGCGCCTCGATCTCGCGCACGACGTCCGCGGCCTCGGCGACCGCCGAACGGAACGTGATCGCGACGTCTGCGCCCGCCCCCGCGAGGGCCAGGGCGATGGCGCGGCCGATGCCCCTCGAACCACCCGTGACGAGGGCGCATTTACCGGAGAGATCGGCCATCAGGCGCGTTTTCCGGCGAGGAATTTCACGAGGTCTTCTGCGGTGTCGATCCCCAGAATCTCAACGGACGGATCCGTCCTTTTTACCAGCCCCGAGAGGACCTTACCCGGCCCGACTTCCACGAACCGCCGGATTCCGGCTGTGATCATGTTCTTCACGGTCGATTCCCATAAAACGGCGCTGGTAAGCTGGGCACCGAGCAATGTACGAATATTTCCGGCAATTTGCTCCGGTTCGGCGGTCACATTGGCATAGACGGGGACGCCCGCGTCCCGGATATCTGCCTTTTTGAGAGCAGTTTCGAGCCCGGAGCGGGCGGATTCCATCAGGGGGGAGTGGAACGCGCCGCTCACAGTCAGTTCCTTCACCATTCTGGCTCCCCTCGCCTTAGCGCCCTCCATCGCCTTCCGAACACCCCCGACAGAGCCGCTTATGACAATCTGTCCGGGGGAATTGAAATTTGCGCACTGCACCACTCCAGCGTCTGACGCCTCGCGGCACGATTCTTCGACCGCCGAGCGGTCGAGACCGACGATCGCGGCCATCGTCCCCGGGCACTGCTCTCCCGCGCTTTGCATCAGCTCGCCGCGGAGCCTGACGAGCCTGAGCCCCTCCTCCAGCCCGAGGGCCCCGGCGTGGACGAGCGCGGAGTATTCCCCAAGGGAGTGGCCCGCCACGGCGCTCACGCCGCCCCCGCCGACAGCCGCGGAAATCGCGACGCTATGGAGGAATATGGCCGGCTGTGTGTTCTTCGTCTGCGTGAGTTCCTCTGCGGGTCCCTCGAAACAGATCCTGCCCAGAGGGATGCCGAGTATCCGCTCGGCCCGTTCGTAAATTCCCCTGATGCGCTCGTCGGAGGCGACCAGGTCCTTCCCCATCCCGATATACTGAGACCCCTGGCCGGGGAAAAGGAATGCCGTCCGGGGGCTGTCGGGAGCGTCGGTCACGCTATCTTCGCGGGCTTGTCCATCGACCATTTGAGCAGGACGGCGCCCCAGGTATAGCCGGCGCCGAAACTGGAAAGAATGAGGTTGTCTCCCTTCGCGAGCTTGCCCCCCTGCCACCATTCGGAGAGGCACAACGGGATGGTGGCCGCCGTGGTGTTGCCGTACCGATCGATGTTGATCATCACCTTCGACGCCTCGAGGCCCATCCGCTCCCGGCAGGCGTCGATGATGCGCAGGTTGGCCTGGTGCGGGACGAGGAAGGCCACGTCATCACCGGTGAGACCGTTGCGTTCCATGATCTCCGCCGAGACGTCGGCCATCCCGAGGACGGCGACCTTGAAGACCGCCTTTCCGTCCTGGAAGAGCTTGTGCATTCCCTTGTCGACGGTCTCGTGCGTCGGCGGGTTGAGGCTGCCGCCGCCCTTCATATAGAGGTACGGCGCGCCGGATCCGTCGCAGTAGAGCTTCTGGTCGAGGATACCGGTGTCTTCGTCCTCGCCCGCGGGTTCCAGGAGCACTGCGGCGCCCGCGTCCCCGAAGAGGATGCAGGTATTCCGGTCGGTGTAGTCGGTGATCGAACTCATCTTGTCTGCGCCCACGACGGCGACCCTGCGGGCGGTCCCCGATTCGACGAACTTCGCGCCGGTCACCAGCGCGTAGAGCCACCCCGAGCACGCAGCAGAGAGATCGAACCCCCAGGCGTTCTTCGCGCCGATCTTCTCCTGGATGACGCAGGAGGTCGATGGGAAGAACATGTCGGGGGTGACGGTGGCGACGATGATCATGTCCAGGTCAGAGGGACCGATGCCGCGGTTCTTCAGGAGCGCGCGGAGGGCCCCCGCGCCGAGGTCGGACGTGGCGCCGTTCTCCAGGATCCGTCGCTCGCTGATGCCGGTGCGGCTCCTGATCCATTCGTCGGTGGTGTTTACCATCTTCTCGAGGTCGGCGTTCGACAGAATTTTATCGGGTACGTAATGCCCGACGGCCGTGATGGCAGCCCGGACCAGTTTTCGGTCGGTCGTCATTTGGTTGCGGCCATGGCCTGTTCGATCCTGTCGTTGATTTTTTTCACCGCCATCTCCTTTGCCTTGATGATCATGTTGGCGATCGCCTTCGGCGTGGATTTGCCGTGGCCGATGATCGAAACGCCCTTCACACCGAGGAGCGGCACCCCGCCGTGCTCCTCGTAATCCATGCTCTTCATCGCGCCCCGGAGCGTGTTCAGGGCCGGGAGGAGCATCAGCTTTCGCAGGGGGCTCGTCGCGACGAAGCCCGAGATGCGGTCCTTGAAGAAGGACGGCACGCTCTCCCCGAATTTCAGCAGGATGTTCCCGACGAAACCGTCGCACACCACGACGTGGGCCTTGCCGGCGAGGATGTCACGACCCTCGACGTTGCCGATGAAATGGATCGGCGCGGTTTTCAGGAGTTCGTGGGCCCCGAGCGATGCTTCGTTCCCCTTCGTCTCCTCCTCCCCGACGTTGAGCAACCCGACGGCAGGCTTCTCGATGCCGAACATCGCGGAGGTATAGATGCTTCCCATGATTCCGAATTCCATCAGGTGCCGCGGCTTGCAGTCCACGTTGGCGCCGGCGTCGACCAGCAGGCAGACCCCGGTACGGCTCGGGAAAAAGGCGCCGATCGTCGGCCTGGAAACGCCGGCGATGCGGCCGAGGATCAGCGTCGACGCTGACAGCACGGCGCCGGTATGTCCTGCGCTGACAAAGGCATCGGCCTTTCCCTCCTTTTGGAGGTTGAGACCAACGGCGATGGAGGAATCCTTTTTCTGTTTGAGGGCCGCGGTGGCGCCGTCATCCATCGTGATCACCTCGGAGGCGTGCACGACGGTGACGGGGACGTTCCGGGCGTTGATGCGGGCGAGCTCGTCCGTCACGAGCTTCTCCGGACCGACGAGTATCAGTTCGAAGCCGCCGGGGTCGCGCCGGAGGGCGTCGACCGCCCCCGCGACGACGTTGGCCGGGGCGAAATCCCCGCCCATGGCGTCAACGACGATTCGTATGTGAGTGGCCGGGGCGCTCAAGACCGGTGTCGGCGTGCTTCAGATACCCGAACTAAACGATCCGGATCTCCCGGCGGGCGATGCGGGCGAAACGTGTGATGCTGGCAAAACGGGCAACGCGGGCAATAATGGAGGCGGCGTCAGGACTCTTTCGGAATGACGACCGACCTTCCGCTGTAGAACCCGCAGTTCGGGCAAGCTCGGTGGAGGAGTTTTTGTTCGTGGCAATTCGGACACTCGCCGGTGGCGGGCGCCGTCGCCTTGTAGTGGGTACGCCGTTTCGCGCCCCGCGATTTCGAGTGTCTCCGTTTCGGATTTGGCATGGAAATGTTCCCTTGTGTTGGTCAATGTTTCAATAATTTTTCGAGCCCCTGCCACGGGCGGTTCGCGATCTCGTTCCTGCAGCCACACCCGGCGACGTTCAGGTCTGCCCCGCAGCTGCTGCACAGCCCGCGGCACTCCTCACTGCAGAGAAGCTTCAGGGGGACCGAGAGCAGTACCAATTCCCTGACGTCGGGCGACAGGTCGATCACGGTGGCGTCATGCGCCATGACCCGGATGTCCTCGGGGGGAAACCGGCCCGCTTCCTGCTCGTCGTAGATGTACATCACCGCGAACGAGCACGTGAGGGCCTGTCGTAACGACACGAGGCAACGGTCGCACGAAAACGATCCTGACGTCGTGATGGCGCCTCGAACAACGATCTGACTCGGGCTCTTCTCAAGTCGCGCCGTCACTTCGACCGGGGTGTCGAAATTGGCCTCGAGCGGAATGTCCTGGGGAGAAACCGTGAAGGAGTATTCGGACGTCCCGGGGGAGAGGCCGGAAACCCTGATTTTCAACCCGTCACGTCCGTCCCGGCCAGGCTTCATACGCCCTTTCCTTCCTGATCAGTGCGAAAATCTTGCCTTTTCGGCAAAATCATCGAATAATATAGGAAATCACCCCCCGAGAGTCAAGGCAACAGGCTGGGATCCAAGGCGTCGGGCGGGACCGGGAACAATCGCCGGGATGAACCCCGCGCACGGTGTCAGGGGGTGTTCCGCTGACCCTGAGGCCTATCTCCGTATGACCGCGATCTTGGCGCTGCCCACATCCGTCCCGTCCTCCGAGTACGCCACGACAATGTAGACGCCCGTCGAGACCAGCTCCCCGCGGCCGTCCGTCCCGTCCCAGGTGCCGACCCTTCCGCCCGGGGTGTCGAGATTCCTGACCAGCGTCCCGTCGACCGTGAACACCTTCAGCGAAGAGCCTTCCACCAGCCCGTCGACCGTGACGGGGACCGCCGCGGGGATCTCGAAGGGGTTCGGGAAGATCGTCAACCCGGCGAAGGAACGTTCCGGCGTCATCGCGGCCGTGGTGAGGCTCGTGAGTCCCTTCTCGGTGCCGAACCAGACGAGTCCGGTTCTGCCGTCGACGGCGATCGAGGCCACGTCGTCGGCGAGGAGTTTTCCGCCGGTGTTCTCCACCGTGTACTGCGCGAGGACGTCGGTGCCGTCCTGCGAGAGGAGAAACACGCCGCGTTTCGTCGCAACCCATTTCCGGTTCAGTGGGTCGACAACGATGTCCTGGATGATCTGGTCGCGCAGCGGCCGGTAGGGCGCGATCGAGGCCTTCGGGTTCGTCGGGGAGTAGATGATCGTGATGCCGAGATCCGAACCGACCCACACGTCGCCGAACCGGTCCACGGCGACCGACCAGACCTGGTTGCTGGAGAGCCCGTCGAGCTCGGTCAGTTTTCCCCATCCATCGCGCGACCCGGGGAGGTTTCGTGTCTCGTTATAATAGTAGAGGCCCCTCGCGCCCTCGGTCTCGAACCTGCCGTAGTTGGCGAACCACTTGGTCCCGAAATCGTCGATGGCCACGCTGTTCAGAACCCTCAGCGGCGAGCGGGTATCGCACGTGCTGTCGGACAGATCGTACATGCACCCGGTCACGTAATCCAGCGCCCCCCCCGGGTTGATGGTCACGAGCGTCGTGTCGCCCGACGGAGTGCGGGCCGTAAGCCAGGTGACTCCCGCGTAGTCGGTGGCGACCCCGCCGACGACCACGAAGGGTTCCCTCCCGACCGTTGACGGAAGACCGTTTGAAGTGTTCAGCACGTTCTCGATTTCGTTGGAGGCGTTCACGATCGCAAGGCCGGGGCCCCATCCGCCGAGGTACTTGACGTTGCCCGGGCCGGTGCTGACGACATAGTAATCGTTGGTCAGGAGTTCGGGGTAGAGGCCGGTGTGGTACGAACGCCAGGTTGTTCCGTCGAAGCCCATGAACCCTTCGCCGTTCGTCTTTCCCGTGGCGGCCCAGACCCACCCCGCTTCGTCCACCGCGATGCTGACGAATTTCCCCGTCGGCGGACCGGGCGGAAGGGCCGCGCCGTCGAACCCCACGCTGTCGCCCGCGGATGGGCACGCCTGGTACCGAACGGCTCCGGCGTTCATCGTTCCGACGTATCCGCCGGGGGCGACGCACGAAAGGGTCAGGCCCGCCGGTGAGTCGAGGATGCGGGCGTCGCCGGAGGCCGCGATCGCGCCCACAGATGCGGGTGTGACGAAGAGGGCGGTTTCACAGGTTCCTCCGGGCAGGGCGAGACCGAGGACGTTGAGCGACTGCGAGCCATCGACCACCCGCCAGAACGATCCGGTCCAGACGGCGATCCCCGCCGCGGTCGAGGCGTAGAGCGAATCGCCGGCGACGAGGAGCGAGGTCGCGCTCGTGGAGGGCAGGCCGTCGGCAATCCCGTAGACCTCCCAGGTGGAGGGTTCCGTAGGATTCGGGTTCGCGGCGGCCGTCGAAACGACGCCCGACCGGGTCGAGGCCCAGATCCTGCCGGCGAAACGTGCCGCGCCGGTGACGTTCCCGGAGAGCACCCCGGTCGAATCGCCGAACCGGATGTAGCTGTCGCCGAACTCCGCGCGCGACATCGAGTACACCGAAATGCCGACGTCGGACAACACCATCAGCGAATCGCCCCAGATCTGGAGGGCGTTGATCCGTTTCCTGGAGACGTCGAGGATGGCGATGTCGTGAATGTAGGTCCACTCCCCCGAGCCGGGACGAAGCCGGTGGAGAATGCCGTCGGATGCGCCGATCCAGACGTTTCCCGACGAATCGATGGCGAGGGCGGTGAGGTCGATCGACCGGAGGCCTTCGGAGGTGGTAAATGTGAGGTAGGTGCCATCGGCGGGATTGAAGGAGAAGAGACCCCCCGCGGTCGCGGCCCAGAGCCCGCCGGGAGTCGTCGCGACGGAGCGGACTTCTTTCTTCGGGGTGTACGTTTTCCACTCGTCGACGCCTGCGTCGGCCCCGGCGGCGAATAGACCACACAACATCAACAGGAACCCGCGCACCCTCACGCCTCGAGTGATTGACTTACTTTCGTTTTCCGGGGATCTTCCGGAAGAGGTCGGCCATCTCGATCGCGGACATCGCCGCGTCCCACCCCTTGTTCCCGCCCTTGGCGCCTGCGCGGTCGATCGCCTGCTCGAGCGTGTCGGTGGTGAGCACGCCGAAGATGACCGGGACGTCGGATTCCAACGCGAGCTTCCCGAGCCCCGACGCTGCGGCGCCGGCCACATACTCGAAGTGCGGCGTCTCGCCGCGGATGACGCAGCCGAGACAGATGACGGCCCGGTAGCCGGGCGCGGCCGCGAGCCTGCGGGCCACCTGGGGGATCTCAAAAGCGCCGGGACACCAGACGACGTCGATGTCGGAGTCGTCGGCGCCGTGAGTGCGAAGGCAATCCAGAGCACCATCGAGGAGCCTGCGAGTGATGAATTCGTTGAAACGCGAAACGACGATCCCGATTTTTCCCGGTGCGGCCGCGTACCCGCCTTCAATCGTGCGTCCCATCGGGGTTACTGGTTGGGGAAGAGTCGGCGGCGCATCATCTCGACCGCCATCGCCGGGACACCCACCCGGCCCAGCAGGTTGTCGTCGTTCTTCATACCACCGTGGTAGTCGGAACCGCCGCTTTCGAGGAGGAAATATTCGTTCACGATGCCCTTGTAGTACTGCACGAGCTCCGGCGAGTGGCTGGGGTGGTAGACTTCGATCCCGTCAAGACCGGACTTGATGAGGTGGTGGAGGAGGCTCTCATCGACCGATCGGCCGGGGTGCGCGAGGAACGAAAGACCCCCCGCGTCGGCGATCAGCCTGATGGTGTCCTCCGGCGAAAACTCCGCCTTCTTTTCGAACGCCGGGCGCCCCTCCCCGATATACTTGCTGAAAGCCTGGTGGTAGTTCGCGGCGTGGCCGTTGTTCACCAGCGCGCTTGCGATGTGCGGCCTGCCTACCGCTTCGCCGGTGGCCTCCGCGAGTACCGATTCGACCGTAAGGGGTATTTTCATCCTGTTGAGCTTGCCGACGATCCGCTCGACCCTGTCGAGGCGTTTCTGCCGGAAGATCGAGAGGGCCTCGTTGAGCTCGGGGGAGTGGTAGTCCATGAAGTAACCGAGGACGTGGATCTCGCCGTCGGGGGAGGACGCGCTCAGTTCCATGCCCGGGACGATTTCGATCCCGATCACGCGGCTGATTTCCATCGCTTCGTCGAGCGCGCCGACGCTGTCGTGGTCGGCGATGCCGAGAATGGAGATACCGGCAGCCTTCGCCTTTCGAAGTAATTCGAGCGGCGAGAGATGCCCGTCAGAGTGTGTTGTATGAGTATGAAGATCCGCTAGTGCGTCCAAACGATCCTGCCCCTTCTACCGCTTCCCCCCGGTGGAGACCCCTTCAGGTGAAGAGGCTCTTGAATTTTTCGTAGTCCTGGATGATGAGTTTGTTCCCGTGGACGTCGAGGTGCCCCTTCTTGATGAACATATGGACAACCCTCGAGATGGTCTCCCTGGACGTGCCCGCCATATTGGCGAGGTCCTGCTGGAGCGGGAGCTCGTCGATCTCGACGCGGCCCTTCCTGATCGTGCCGATGTCGTCGGCGAGCTGGAGGATGACGTTGGCAACGCGTCCCGCCGCGTCCTTCAGCGAAAGGCTCTTGATCTGCGCGTCGGCCTTCCTGAGCCGCATCGTGAGCTCCTTGAGGAGCGACACGGCCACGGAGGGGACATCCTGCAGCAGCTTGAGGAAATCGCGGCGATGGATCATGAAAAGTTCCGCCTTCGTGATCGCGACCACGGAGGCCGAACGCGCCAGACCATCGAGGATCGACATTTCACCGAAGAAATCGTTCTCGCCCAGGATGGAGAGAATCACTTCCCGCCCATCGTCGTCCGTGCGGACGATCTTCACCTTCCCCGAAATGATCACAAAGAGGGCCGCACCGGTCTCCTGTTCGAGGAGGATGATGCTCCCTTTTTTGTATTTCTTCCGGACGCCGACGCGGACGATCTTCGCCAGCTCCCCTGACTCGATGTCGCTGAAGATCGGAACGTTGCGGATGAATTCCATCGCTTCGCCGAGATCGGAGGAGAGGGGCTGGTGTGTCGCGTTTGGCAGGTTCATAGGCTCATTCAGTGACAGTGTCTTTCACCGCAAATTTGTTCCTCAATATAGGGTTGATGGGGTTTAAAGTCAAGTATTTGGTGCCTATTTCGCGATATTCAGCGGGAAAGGAGTTCAATCACGAGGTATCCGATGCTGATTTCCGCAATGGCGAGGGCGATTCCGGAGAGGAGGTCGTTCCTCCTCACCTGGTCGAGCGTCGTCGCGTCGCCGGTGATGCGGTACAGCGCGTAAGTGCGGTCCGCGCGGGCCTTGAAATACGCCGCCGCCGCGCCTGAGGCCACCGCCGCTCCGGCGGCGAGGAAGGTCGGGAGCATACTCTGTCCGTTACCGTCGGCCAGGTAGACGGGCTTCGGAGTCCCGGCCTGGTCGACGGGCTGGAGCTGGACGCGATAGTTCCGCGTCGACGCGTCGAGGATGATCGCGCTGGACTGGTACCCTTCCTTCCGAAGGGTCAGCACAGCCGGGGTCCCCGGGAGTGAGGCGAAGAGCGGAGTGGTTCCGATGAGGGAATCCCCGAGCAGGATCTCCGCTCCGCCGGGGTCGGATGCCACGCGGACCGTGAGGGGGAGTGAGTAGCGCCTGACGAAGGAATCCGGATGACCCCCGTCCGCCGTGAGGCCCGTCAAAATAACCGAATCGAGCAGCACCGGGACGAACCAGCTTCCCGGATCTCCCCCGACGATCTTCAATCGCACCGTGCGCGGCCTGCGGGCATCGCCCGGGGGCACGATCGTGTTGAGGGGCGTGGTCCCCAGCAGGACGGAGTCGGCATAGACGGCGGCCCCCGCGGGCTCGGAGGTGACGAGAAGACGGGCCGGGCTTGTAATGGAGTCGGGCGCGATGCCCTGCGCCGGTTCCGGGGTCAGCGACTGCGCGGAGGGTGTCGCCAACGTGATGAAGGCCGCGTACGCGAGAAGGATCGACAGGATCGGGATCGGACAGTGGTGGCGGGCCGACGACGTCATCGGGGCGCCTGAGTGAAGCAGATCACCGAACGGTCCTCGGCGAGGACGACGAGCCATCCGTCCGCCGACACGGGAGTGGTACGAACGCGGCTGTCGAGTTTTTCCCTCCAGACCTCCGCACCCGTCGCCGCATCGATCGCGTAGAGGTTCCGCTCCAGGTCTCCGACGTAGACGAACGCACCAACGATCGCCGGCGCCGATCCCACCCCGGCGTCGGTCCGCGCCCTCCAGAGTATCGAGCCGTCCGACCGGCTGAGCGCGACCAGGCCGCCGCCCGAAGTTCCCGCGACGATCATCTCCCGCCCCACCGCAGCGCCCCCGTACAGAGGAAATCCCGTGTCGAAGGTCCAGATCACGGCGCCGGTGCCGATGTCGATGGCGTAGACGTTCCCGTCGAGCGAACAGGCGAACACCCTGTCTCCGCCGATCGATGTCGGCGCGAATATGGCGCCCCTGGCGGCAGCTTTCCAGCGTTGCCTGCCGGTGGCCAGGTCCAGCGCGATGATGTCGCCGCCGTCGGTCCCGACCACGACCACCGCCCCATCGCTCGAGGGAGACGAACGGATTCCGTGCCGTCCCGGCGACGGCTGAAGGACGTACGCCCAGAGTTCCTTTCCGAGCGTGGTATCGTATGCCGCCACGACGCCGTCGAGCGTCGCGGCGATGATCATACCGCCGACGGAGAGCGGCGACGATTCAATGTCGCCCGTCTCCACCGACCAGTCTTCGGCGCCGGTCCTCAGGTTCCTGCAGACGAGATTCTTGCCGGCCCCCGAGAGACCGACAACGATGCGCGATCCGAGCAGGAGCGGCGTACCGAACACCGGTCCGTCGAACTCCACGGAGCCGGTCTCCTTCCCCGTGGCGAGGTCGATGGCGCGGAGGTCGCCCTTCAGCGTGCCGACGAAGAGTGTGCCCTCCATGACCGAGACCGACGCGGGGCCGAACCCGCTCCCGGCGTCGTACTCCCACGCGCGCACGAGCGGCGGGACGACCGGGACCGTAGCGAGGTTCGCCCGCTGCGGGCCGCCGCCGAACATCCTCCACGAATCGCCGGAGCGCGGAGTCCCCAGCCGGAGCTTGTCCGTCGAGCAGGAGGAGAGGAGCAGCGCCGCGATGCCGAGCCCCGCGATGACCCCCGCGACGCCGAAGCCCGCGATGACCCGCGGTGCCTCATCGGACCCCTCACGATGGTTGTCCGGAACGCGTCTCATGTCAGAAATCCCATCCGAAGAAAAATTGGTAGAAGAGCCCGCGCTGGAAATCGTTAAAGTCGTTCTCGATCCGCTTCCCGATGTCATAGCGCAGGATGATGGCCCCTCCCAGGTTGAGCCTCAACCCCGCGCCCAGGGCCCCGAGGGTCTCGCGGTACTCATCGTCCCACGCCCCGCCGGCGTCGAAAAAGAGGGCCCCCCGGAACCCGCGGAGTGAAATCGTCCCGAAGGGAAAGCCGAGCCCGAGCCGGTCCATCAACGGGAAGCGGAGCTCCTGGCTGATCAACCATAATTTCTTTCCGCGGATCGACCAGCGCGGGTACCCCCGCAGGTCCCAGCTCCCCCCCATAAAGAACCGGCGGGACTCCGTGCCATCGTTGTAGAAAAGCCAGAAGCGCATCGCGAACGCGGACCGCTGGGCGATCCTGAAATACCGGCGGTAGTCCGCGATGACAGAGTAGTAGTTGGCGTTCGAACTCCGAACGTCGGTCGTGTAGGCGAGAGTGAGGCTGTAGCGGCTGCCGTCGAGCGGACCGCTCGGCCCCCAGAGGGAGTTGTCGTGAGTATAGCTGAGCGAGTTCGAGAGGAAGAGCGCCCGGCGCGAGAGGTCGATGGTTTCGACCGGCGTCGTGATCAGCAGACCCTCCGTTACGTCCTTCTCGGAGCTGCTGATGCTCATCCGCATCGAAAACCGCCGAAACGTGGAGAGGGGGTAGCTCATCGTAAGGTACCCGCCGAAGACCTTCTCGTAGAAATATTCGGCGGGGTCGGTCAGGTCGTACCGCCTCCCGGTGAAGCGATAGATCCCGTATGCGTAATTTGTCCTGCGCTCGAGTGAGACACGCGAAATCGCGACGTTGAAGCTCGACACGAGGTCCTCGGACGATTGCGCCGTGTTGTAGATCAGGAAGTAGTACTGCTCGTTGCCGAGGAGGTCGCTCAGAGAGAGGTAGGCGCCGCCGTACGTCCCGAACACCGGATCGGTGACGATCTCGCTGTAGGCGACGTCGAGGCTGAATTCCTTCTCGTACCGGAGATCGGTGAGTTCGTCCACGCCGGCGATCGACGGCTGGCGCCAGAGGGTGTCCGCCGATCCGGGTGCGGGAATCCGCGAGACCGAGGCGGTGTCGTACAGGGTCCGGATATCCCCCCCCCTGCGAAGCTGGAAACTGAAATCCTCGAACGCCGCATATACCATTTTGCCGTCGGCCCACGCCGGGTCGAACGCCGCAGTGGTCAGGCTCGTGAGCCGCCTCATCGGCCCGTAGGGGCGGTCCCCATTCATCTTCAGCATCCACACGTTCCGGACACCGCCGATGTCGGACGTGAACAGGATCGCGTCGCCCTGCGGCGACCAGGAGGGCGCCGCGTAACTCTCGGTACCCCGCGTCAGGTACCGTACCTCGCCCGAGGGCACGTCGAGGACGAACAGGTTGTAGCTCCCGACGTTTCCCGTTGGTGTGCGGTCGGAACTGAAGACGATCGTCCTCCCGTCGGGGGACCAGGCCGGGTCCCGGTCGTCGTACGCGTCGTTGGTGAGCCTCTCGAGCGATTCCGCGGCCGCGTCCCAGGCGTAGAGGTCGGACGTGCCGGACTTGTCGATGGCGCTGAAGGCCAGCCGACTCCCGTCCGGCGACCAGGAGACCGTGCCGATGACGACGATTCCCGCGAAATGGTAAGTGGCCTGCATTTCATCGGCGCCCAGGTCGTAGACGTGCAGGGCGTCGTTCTCGCCGCTCTTGGTGACGAAAGCGAGCCGCCCGTTGGCGCTCACGTCGATTTTGCTCTGGAAGAGATGGAAGGCCTCGAATTCCTCGAACTTCTCCCCCTGCACCACCAGCTCTGCTTCCGGTGCGTCCGGTCCCGGCGCGTCGGAGGGAACCCGGAAGATGCCCGTGTACCCCGAGCGGTTCCCGATGAAGTAGATTTCCTTCTTTCCGTCCCGCTCGTGGTAGACCGGTTTGGAGTTGAAGCCCTCGGAGGTCAGCGGCGCCGTCACCGACCCGGGCAGGTCGGAGGCGGAGAGGAGCGGGTAGTATTTCTTCCGGAGCGCGTAGGTCCATTCCCGGTCGAACTCGTCGTAGGCGCGGCCGGTGGTCGCGGCGAAGACGTCCTCGAAGCGCTCGGACTTCCAGAAATTCTCCATCATCAGGAGGATCTTTTCTTCGCCATACGTCGCGCCGATGAATTCAAGGACCGCCTGCCCCTCCTTGTACATCAGGTAGCTGCCGTAGATCGCGTCCATCGACGCGAGGGGCACCAGGTAACCGCTCACGACGGCGTCCCTCAGGATCATGTCCGCCTGCACGTCCCAGTCGATCGACCAGTACTCCGCGAGGCCTTCGATGAACCAGAGCGGCGGCAACTGGTCCGGCGCGATCCTGTGGTCGGTGAGGACCCGGTTGATCTTGCTGTGCGTGAACACGTGCACGAGCTCGTGCCTGATCACGTGGCGAAAATCCCACATCGAACCGTTGAAGGGGATCACGACGCGGCCCTTCATGAACTCGAAGAACCCGCCGACCCCCTCGGGGATGAACCCGGGCGTGATGTTGGTCTGCTGGAAATGGAGGTGGGAGCTGTAGAAAACCAGTGGGATCCTGTTCGCCACGTTGTGGTTGAACTTCGTCGCGAGGACGGCGTAACTCTCCTCTGCCAGCGCGGCCCCGCGGCCGGCGAGGTCCGCCATCTCACTATAGTAGTAGATGTCGAAGTGCTCGGTCTTGAGCACGTGCCAGTCGAAAGCGGTGTACTGGACCTTGTTCCGTCCGAAGTAAAAGAACTGGGCCGCCGCCGCGGTCGGCAGGAGGAGGACGGCACTGAGGCAGATGACGATTCGGCTCATACGATCGCGTTACGCCATGGGATTGAACGCCGCCGCCTCCGGAGGGGAGCGGTGCTCGCCGGTCCCGGGCCGGGCGGGCGGCCGCGGGACGGGAAGGCTACTTCCGGTCCAGCTGCCGCTTGAGGTAATCGATCACGTTGACGGGGGTCGGGTCCACCCCGTTGAGCATCGCGAGGTAGAAGCTTGTCCAGTCGCCGAGGTGGACGAGCGAGAACGTCCTGGCGAGCCGGGACTTCCCCTCGCTCTTCACGTCGATGATCTTCGAGGCGAACTCCCCGATGATGCCGCGGGCGATATCCATCCGGAGCGTCACCCGGGGATGGTCCTCCCGGTCGTGCAGGTACACCACCGCGATCTCCTCCATCATCCGCCGGAGCACTCTCCACCCGACCAGTTCGTTGTGGTTCATTTCGGGGAAGACGTGCCCGAAGGCGATGGTCTTGGCGTTCTCCGCGATCTGGCCGCGCCAGCGGAGGTTGACGGCGTCGAACCGGTCGGTCGAAGAGTAGATCACCGGGACCTTGTTGTAGAGCTGTCGGGCCAGTTCGAGGGCCTGGTTCTTCTGGCCGGTCAGGCGGTATCTGACCGAGAGCTTCTTCAGGAGCGCGAGCGTCTCGCGGATGGCGGCGTCCTGCGCAGGGATGATCTTGTACCTGGCGAGCGCGAGCATCAGGGGGAAGAACGAGTAGCCGAGCGCCGCGCGGGGCGGGTAACCCTTGGGAAGGAGCACGAGCGTCTGCTTGTTCCGCTTCGCCAGGACGCCGATCTCGCCGCCGGAGGTGAAGCAGATGATCTGCGCCTTCCGCTTCATGGCCTCGTGGTACGACGCGATCGTCTCCTCGGTGTTCCCGGAGTAGCTCGAAATGACGACGAGCGTCGACGTGCCGACGAACCTCGGGAGCGTGTAGTGGCGGTTGATCAAAAAAGGAATGTCGACCTGGTCCGCGAGGTAGGACCGCAACAGGTCGCCGCCGATCGCCGAACCTCCGAGGCCGCTGACGACGATACCCGACGGCTTTCCCTTCAGGGGTACGAGCTTTGCCTCCCGCCCGATCCTGACCGCGCTCTCGACCTGGTGGGGAAACCCGGTGAGGAGGGCCCGCATGTCCGCCCTGTCGTACAGAGATATGGTGGTTTCTTTCATGGTGCGTATTCCTCTTTGGAAGATAAATGTGTGTTCACGGCCAGACGCGCGGCAGTTGTCCCGACCGGGCCTCTTCGAGGGGGATATCCGGGACCTCCCTCGTGATGAAATCTCTGAGGAGGTGTTCGACGTCCGCGCCCGATTTCATGGTGAGGGCTTTGCGCGCGAGTTCCTGGAGCGATGCGTACGACACCGACCTGATGATCTTCTTGATTTCGGGCAGGATCTGAGGCACGACCGAGAGCTCGTCCATCCCCATCCCGACGAGCAACGGCGCGGCGATCGGGTTGCCGGCCATTTCCCCGCAGAGACCCACCCAGATCTTCTGCTTGTGCCCGGCGTTGATGACGTGCCAGATCGCAATGAGGACCGCCGGGTCGAATTCCTCATAGAGGGAGGAAACGAGGCTGTTGCCCCGATCGACAGCGAGCATGTACTGGATGAGGTCGTTGGAACCGATGCTCAGGAAGTCCGCCTCCTGCGCCAGCACGGGCGAGGTGAGAGCCGCCGACGGCACCTCGATCATCACCCCGACCGGGATGTTCTCATCGAACCTGACCTTCTTCGCGCGCAGCTCGTCTTTCGCCTTCCTCACGTAGTCCTTCGCCAGCAGGAGCTCCCGTAGCGTCGAGACCATCGGGAACATAATCGCCACGTTCTTCTTCGTGCTGGCCCTGAGCATCGCCCTGATCTGTGTCAGGAAGAGGTCGGGGCGGTCGAGCGACACACGGATCCCCCGCCACCCGAGGAACGGGTTGGCCTCCTCGGCCATCTCGGGGGCGATCTTGTCGCCGCCGATGTCGAAGGTGCGCATGATCACCCGGGCCGGGTAAATCCTCGCGCTGATCCTCGCGTATTCGGCGAGCTGCTCCTCCTCCGTCGGGAAATCGTCCCTGCCGATGAGCAGGCTCTCCGTACGATAGAGTCCCACGCCCTGCGAGCCCTGCATCACAACGTAATCCAGCTCGTCCGCGAGCTCGATGTTCGCCGAGAGCTCCACGGTGTGCCCGTCGGTGGTGACAGCCGGGAGGTCCTTCAAGCCGGTAAGCTTTCCCTCGAAGGCGGCCAACCGCTTGCGCTTCGCCTCGTACTCGCGCACCGTCGCCGGCCTCGGGTTCACCACCAGCCGCCCGCTGTAGCCGTCCAGGATCACCGTGTCGCCGGTCTGCACTTCGCGCGTCGCATCGCCGAGCGCGACGACCGCCGGAATTTTCAACGAACGCGAGAAGAGCGCGGCGTGGGAAGTGACCCCGCCACGGTCGGTGGCGTACGCCATCACCGCGTTGCGGCTCAGGATCATCGTGTCGGCGGTGGTGAGGTTGTGCGCAATGACGACGTGCGACCCCTCGAATTTCGAACTCATCGTCACCTCTGAAAGGTTCCGCACGATGCGGTTCTTGAGGTCGTCCATGTCGTGGGCCCGCTCGTGCATGAACTCGTCCCTGGCGGCCATCATCATCTTCGCGTATTTCCCGATCTCGTCGTCCACGAGGAACTCGGCGTTCTTCTTCTCGTTCCTGATCCGCCTCCGGATGGCGTCGTGCAGGAAGGGGTCATCGAGGACCATGATCTGCGCTTCGAGGATGCGCGCCTTGGCGACGCCGACCTTCTGCTGCGCGAAGGCGAGAATCTTCTTCAGCTCCCCGGCCGACTTGGTGAGGGCCTTCTCGAACCGTTCCAGCTCGAGGTCGACATCGGCCGACCCGTCCAGGTTCCGCTCGTTGACGGTGTGTGCCGGCTTGACATACAGGTAGGCGCTCCCGCAGACGATCCCCGGAGACGCGGCGATGCCGTTGAGGACGAGCTCCATCTTTCGTGTGTCCACGGCGGCGGTCACGGCGCCTCGTCGAAACCGCGCTCGAAGAGGTCCACGACGGCGGCCGCGGCGTCGGCCTCGTCGGCGCCCTCGAACCGGAGCAGGAGCGTGGCCCCCTGCTCCGCCGCGAGGGTCATTACGCCGATGATGCTCTTGCCGTTGATTTCCATTCCGTCCTTATAGATGAAGAAGTCCGCTTTGAACCTGGCGGCTGTTTTCACGAGCGTGGCGGCCGGGCGCGTGTGCAGGCCGCTGCGGTTCCTGATGACGACTTCTCGTTCGATCATCCGGTCACGCGGTCCTGCCCGCGAGACGTTCGGCGATATCGATCAGAATCGACTTCCCCGCGCTCTCCGGCAACGACCCGAGGGCGTATTTCGCGGCGCGCGTAAGCTTCACGATCTCCCGCCGCGCGGCGGCGATCGCCCCCGTCCGTTCGTAGACCGACCGCACCTTTGCGACCGGCCGCGCGCCGCGCGCCGTGGCAACTGACCGGAGGAGCGCCGCATCAGTCCCGCGGGCCGTCTCCATCGCCTTGACTAGGAGGTAGGTCTTCTTGGCCCGGGCGATGTCGCCGCCGATCTTCTTCCCGAATTCCTTAGGATCGCCGGTCACGTCCAGCTCGTCGTCCCTGATCTGAAAGGCGAGTCCAATCCGTTCGCCGTAAAGCCTGAGCGACCGCACCTCCGCGGGTCTTCCACCGCCGGCGAGCGCGCCTATCTCGGACGCCGCCGCGATCACGCAGGCGGTCTTCAGGCCGATCATCTTCGTGTACTCGCGCATCGAGACCTCTCGCCGCCGCTCGAACTCCAGGTCGAACCCCTGCCCTTCGCAGACGTCGCGGTATGCGCGGGTGTAGACCTCCAGTATTTGATCAAGCCTGTCGAGCCTGTCGATTCGATCGAGCCTGTCACGCCTGCCGATCGCCCTCGCGCGCGCCGGAAGGCGGGCGGTCGCAAGCAGCGACTGGTACCCCAACGACATCAAGTGGTCACCGGCGAGCACTGCGACAGCGTCGCCCCACTTCGCGTGGACGGTCGGCCTGCCGCGGCGCACCGGCGAGCGGTCCATCACGTCGTCGTGGATCAGCGTGAAGTTGTGCAGGCACTCGAGCGCCACCGCCGCCGGAAGCGCTGACGCGTCGCTGCCGCCGACGGCGTTGCACCCGAGCAGGACGAGAAGGGCCCGCAACCGTTTGCCGCCGGAGGAGAGCGTGTGCCGAAGCGGCGCATACACGATCGCCGGTTTTCCGGACGCGACCAGCCGCACGAGTCCGCGGTCCACGAGTTTTCGACGAGCTTCGAGGTACCGGCGTACCTGGGTTGAATTCAAAAGGCGTTGATCGAAAGTTCCGCGAGAAAATTGCGTAAATGTATTGGAATATAGTAAAAAAGCCCATTAATAGAATCAAAGAATCGCGGTTTTCGGCCCGTTCAGGGGCCTTCTGCCGCCCTCGGAAATATCTGAGAAATATCCGGTGATTTTTTCGGCAAGCCCGGGGCAATGTCAGGATATATTGATGCAATCCTCCTATAGAGATGTACACGCAAGCCGGGCCGATTGGTGGATTAGCGGCCCGGGAGGATAACAAGGGGAACCCTCCCCGGGAACCCCGAACAGCTCATCGAGAGCAGCGGCGAAGTCAGACGGCGTCCTCGGATAAGGGACGCCGTTTTTTTTGGCCGCCCCCCCGGGGGGGCTTGGTGGGGGCGGTGTTGGTTTGAAGGGGGTGTACCCACCGGCGAGGAGCTGGGGGCGGCTCGGCAGCCGCCCCCATGACGACGCGGCGCCGTTGGGCCGGCCCGG
>JANNFI010000041.1:0-6141 GCA_031379665.1 Ignavibacteria bacterium | reverse complement strand
TGCCGCTCGTCATCGTGTTCATCGCCATACTGGTGTCCCTCATTGTCGGGCTGACGTCGGGGTTCCTGCCCGCGTACCGCGCCGCAAAAATGGATCCGGTGGAGGCGCTCCGTTATGAGTAAATTCTTCCCCGAGTGGTCCGGCGTGAGGGAAAGCTTCTTCATGGCCATCAACGCGATCAGGGTGAACAAGCTGCGTTCGTTCCTGACGCTCCTCGGCATCGTGGTCGGCGTCTTCTCCATCATCGCCGTGATGACCGCGATGGGGGTGATGCGCAACAGCATCGAGCAGGGGATGTCGCAGCTACAGGCGAACACCTTCCAGATCCAGAAATTTCCGAGCGGCTTCGACGGCGGCCACGAGTCGCGGATGCGGCTTCGCAACCGGAAGGACATCACGTACGAGCAGGCGCTCCAGGTGAGGGACAAGGCCACGTTCGCCGAGGCGGTCGGTCTCGAGAGCTGGCAGTTCGGCCGGATCGCCTTCTGGGAAGGGAACAAGACCAACCCCAACATCCAGGTGGCGGGCGAAAACCCCGACGGCCTCATTACCAACGACTGGGTCGTCGCCGAGGGGCGCGGGCTCAATACCCAGGACATCGACCTGGCCAGGAAAGTCGTCATCCTGGGGGTCGGCATCCGGGAAAAACTGATCCCGATGAACATCGACCCGCTCGGGCAGCGGATCAGGATCGACGGTCAGATTTACTCCGTGATCGGCGTGTTCGAGAAAAAGGCGAATATGTTCGAGAGCGACGGAGACAACCTCTGCGTCGTGCCGATCACCGCATTCTTCCAGGTCTACGGGAAGTACGTCCGCAGCATCAACATCATGGTGAAGGCGAAGAATCAGGAGGTCTACGACGACTGCCTTGAGCAGAGTCGCGCGATCCTCCGCGTCGCACGCCAGGTGCCGCCCGGCGAACCGGACGATTTCGAGTATTTCTCCAACGAGGCCATCATCAACCAGTTCAACGAAATCACGTTCGGTTTCCGGATGGGCGTCCTGGTCATCAGCTCGATCGCCCTTCTGGCGGCCGGGATCGGGATCATGAACATCATGCTGGTGTCGGTGACCGAACGGACGCGGGAAATCGGCATCCGCAAGGCCATCGGCGCGCGGAAGGCGAACATCCTCTCGCAGTTCGTGCTCGAGGCGGTGGTCCTGAGCGAAATCGGCGGACTGATGGGAATCATCCTCGGAATCGTCGCAGGAAACGGCGTGGCCATTTTCCTCGATATACCCGTGGTCATACCGGTCGATTGGGCGATCATCGGGTTCGTCACCTGTTCCGTAATCGGCGTCGTTTTCGGGGTTTACCCGGCCTGGAAGGCGTCCAACCTCGACCCTATCGACTCCCTCCGTTACGAATAACCTCCCCGTCCCTTCCCCGACTCCGGGGGGAGGGGGCGTTTTTCCCGCATCCCACTCCCCGTATAAAATTTTCCCCTTGCTATTTTCTCTTAAATCCTTATCTTTTAGAAGTATTCCCGCACTCTTATCCACCACCACTCTTTAGCAGGTATTCGGCGTATGCAATCACGCTGTATTTCCCACCGTGACTCGCGGGTCACACGAGCCATCACGATCGCCGTCGCGCTCGTACTGGCCGCGGCCACCGCGACCGTTGCCCAGCCCAAGTATCGGACTTTCAACCAGGTCGACCTCTCGCTGAAAAAGGCGGCGGCCGGGAAGGTGGTCGGGACCACCGTGACGTTCAAACTAAAAAATCCCCGACTCACACCGGTCTACGGATTCCACGCCATCCTGAGCGCGAAGCTGATCTCGATCCAGGATTCCGGCGGTTTCACCGGCTTCGAGGTCAGCGACAAGCGGGCGATCGACGCGATGGGTGGATCGATCGCCGGCGGCGACAGCATCACTGTCACGTTCCTGGTTAACAGCCGGAAACCGGGGACCGTCATCAACTATTTCTGGTGGACCGACCAGGCCGGCGACCGCAGGACCAACACCGAGTACAAGCTTCCGCCCATCGCCGACGAGCAGCACTTCGTGCTTCCGAACGGCGGCAACATCAGGGAATTCCTTTACAAAAAGATCCTGACCAGGCCCGAAGGGCTCGTCCTGGGCATCGTCGCGCCCGAACAGGGCGTGGGCTGGATCCGGAACCTCAGTGCCAACGGAAAATACTTCCCCCACACCGGAGCCCCGCGCTGCCTCGACTACACGGTTTCCTCCACGGGCCGGTTGAAGGCGATCACCAAACAGCTCCGGAACGTCCATTACAAGAAGCACAACAACCGGCTCCTCGGCGAGCTGCACACACTCAAACTCGCCATCGCCGCCAACGACGCGGGGATCACTGAACCGACCGACCCCAACGAGACGAGAATCGGCGACCTTCTCTACAGCGACGGCGGCAACCCGTCGGATCCGTTCAACGGAATGACGCTCCGGCAGGCGGCCCACCTTGTGGATTCGGCGCTGACTTTCTGCACCCGTTTCGACCCGGCGATTTACGCGACGCTCGACAGCAACCTCTCGCGGATCAACGCACAGTTCGACGGCCCGTACACCGTACGATCCTACTCCCCCTTCGTCCTCGAGGGGAGCGCGGCGCTCGCTGAAGCCCTCTACCTCCACCCGAACCCCGACCCGCCGCCCGCACTGATCAGCATCGGCGACGGAGACCGGTCGATCATCGAGGTGATACCGGCGACGTACTCGCTCACGCAGAACTACCCGAACCCCTTCAACCCGACGACCTCTATCGAATTCTCGCTGGCCGAGCCGGGCGTGGTCACGCTGAAGGTCTACGATCTCCTCGGGCGCGAGGTGGCCTCCCTGATCGACGGCGAGGAGATGGAAGACGGCGGACAGTTGGTGAATTTCGACGCGGATGAACTGACCAGCGGAATCTACTTCTACAGGCTGACCGCCAAGGGGACCGGCGAGGAAGTTTCGTACTTCGACGAAGTCGGAAAGATGATGCTCCTCAGATAAGGCCCCCCTCCCGGCCTGCGCGCCACCCGTCTATAAATGCGAAAACCCCGGCATCCCGCCGGGGTTTTTTCATTGATTGTCCTGCGTCACACCCCCCCTTGAACCTCCCGGGATGGATATCGATATTGTACACGGTGGAAAACGTCGAGTTATAATCGACGAATGTTCAATTGATATTCAACCGATAATCGACTGAGGAGAGTATGTTCGGGCACCGTGTCATCGTCTATTCAATGATTTGGGGGATCGTCGCTACGATCGCCTTCCTCCCGTTCCTGTTCGGAATGATGAGGCCGGCGTTCAACGACGGGCATCCCTATTCCATCCTCATCTCGATGTTTAATTTCCCGGTGACGTTGGCGCTCGGAGGGGTGATCGAATGGCTGGGAAAATACCTTTTTCAGAACCCGGACCGATCGCAACTGGTCCTCTCGCAGTTCTACGTCACGGTCGCCTTCTGGTCGATCCTGGGCGGAGTCATCGGGCTGGCGAGGGACCTGAACGGTAACAAGGGCAGCTGACGCTCCCATTCGCGCGGGCGGGCGGCCCTACGCCTTCTTCCGCATCCCCTTCTCTTCATAGCTGAAAATCCACCCCGCCACCTTTCCCGGCTCGATGTCCAGAAAGTAGTTCCAGTATGCGGCGTTGTTCAAGTGCTGCGAGCTGGTATCCCCCGTGGCGATGCGGTCGGCCATCAGTCGGATCTTCCCGAAACGTTCCTTCCAACGCTGCATGTTCGAACGCCGCAGGTCGACCCATCCGTCGTGCGCCCATCGGTTCACCTTGCCGGGGAGGATCTTCGCCTCGCTCTCCCCGTGGAACGCCGGGATCTTGATCTCGGTGCCGCGCAGCAGATGCTTGCCGTCCGGGAGGAGGATCGGGATGCCGATCGAAATGATGTGAGACCGGAGGACGGAATCGTCGTGGATCTTCCCGTGTACACCCTTCGAGAGGAGGGCGGGGTCGGTCCTCATCACCTTCAGCATGTCCTTGAAGCAGAGCTTGAGCAGGTACGCTTCGTAGAGGAGCTTCGAGAGCCTCGGGGGGCCCAGCATCTCGAAGGCCACGCTGTCCACGCCGTGGAGTTTTTCGAGCGTTTCGATCTGCTTGAGCGCCGAGTGGAAAAGGTAGCCCGCGCGGTAGGTGGGGGAGAGGGTCGCGTTGTCGAGGGCGTTGATGATGTCGTGCCCTGTGTTGCCCCCCTTGATCTCGTACACCACCGTCTCGGCGATCTCCTCCGGGGTCACGAATTCCATCTGCCCTGGGGTCGCGATCGCTTCGAATTCCCCGCGCGAGAAGAGGCCGTTCTCGCCGGTGTCGATGAACACCGATTGGAGGTTCCGGTTCAGCGGGCGGGCGGCCCGGTCGAGCCGTTGTTTCAGCGTGCCGGAGAGCTTCAACGCCCGCGACGGAGGGCAGTCGACCAGCGCGATCGCGCGGCCGCGTTTGCGGATCTCCCCGAACGCGACGCGCTTCCAGGCGATCGCCGCCGTCGGCTTGACCTCCTTGGTGATGGGAGCGTCGGGCGTCCTGCCCATCAGGAAGAGCAGCATCGTGTGGGCGCCGGCCACCGCCGACTTGCTCAGCAGGACGCTCGACGGGCGCTCCTCGCTGTGGGTGTAGGGGATGTTCAGACCCATTCCCCCGGTGCCGCTGGTCCCGATCTTGACATAGATCTTCGTCCCGCACGAATGCATCACGCGGTAGAGGAGCTGGACGTGGCGGATCAACTGGGGGGTGTAGAGCGTGCAGAGCAGTTTTTCGGTGTTCTCCCGGAGCGTCTGGAGCGAATGCGCCTTCTTCCCTTTCTTGAGGGACCGGATGACCGACCGCGCGCTACCGAAGATGTCCTGATACGCGATCGCGGTGGCGGAATTGATGCAGTCGACGATGATGTCGGGCTTGAAGGAGTTGAGGAGCTTGTGGATGGTCGAACGGCGGATCACCGCCTCCGTCAGTTCCTCGAGGTTGTCTTCGATGAACATCCGCCGCATGGCCGGGTTCTCGACGATCTCGTCGCGGCGGATGTCCTTCAGCTGGTGGCGGACGAAGATGTTCCCCCCCCACGCCTTGAAGTAGTCTTTCGGCAGGCCTGGGAATTCCGACCGAAGCACTGCGATGGTCTCCTCGGCCTCTTTCCGGACGATGGCCGTGACGATGATCCGCCGGGGGCGTTCGTCGATCAGCTTCCGGCAGATCACCGCGCCCACGAGTCCCCCGCCGCCCAGCACGAGTACGGTTCGGTTCTTAATGTCCATCTGACATCTCCGGGCCCCGGGGTGCGGACCGCCGTGCCGGCCGGCGCCGGCCCATTATTTCAGTTTCAGTGATTTGACCATTCCCTCGAGGACCGGAAAATAGACCTCCCGTTTCGGGGTATGCCAGTTCATCGTGGTCCTGACCACTTTGTCGTTCTTGACGGTGAAATAGGCGCGGCTCCCCACGTTCGCCATCGGCGAGTAATCCACCCAGAACGTCTTCAGGCCGTCGATGGTCGTTTCGCCGTTCCCGCGGGTCTTGTACCGCCCCTTGTTCTGTTCCCACACCTTGTCGACGGTCAGTCCGACGGCGCCGAACACGTCGATGTGGAGGCTGACGTCGAGCCGGTCCGCCCGCAGTTCCACCACGTAATCGTTGTTGCCCTTCTTCACCTCCACGAACTCCATGTTGTCGGGGTACGACATCGTGAAGAACTTCGAGTCGAGCGTGGAGCTTGTTGGCGCCGCGGCCCAGGTGTCGGGGGACTTCGCGACCACGATCGGCACCACGAACGACTTCACCATCGCGTCGAAGACGGCGGCGTACGCGTTGAACTGATCGCCGTAGCCCTCGACGGTGAGTTTATACATCGCGGTGTCGCCGGGGACGTAGATTTCGTAACCGAAGATCTTCGATTTCGTGGTGGCCTGGATGGAGTAGGGCACCTTCACCGACGATCTGCCGCCAACGGTGACGGTTTCGTCGGTGCCGACTTCGGCCTGTTGCTCAACGAGGGCGGCCTTCCCGTCAGTCATCAGCTCCGCCGGTTGCTTCCCGTCGAACGGGAGCGCCTCGACGATCACCCTGCCTCCCTCGATCCCCTTGGAGGGGTCGATGAACTTGGAGGCCATATCCTGGGATTCCGTGAAGAGGGCCTTGCCGGTCGTGCCGAGTTGTTTCCAGTTTTCGGGATACTGG
>JANNFI010000021.1:0-2408 GCA_031379665.1 Ignavibacteria bacterium | reverse complement strand
CGCCTCCGCGCAGACTCCCCCGGCGACGGCCACGCTCTCCGTGGCGCCGCCGCCGCGGACGCCCGCCGCGGTGACGTTCGCGTCCGAGCCGGCTCCCGGTGCCCCGACGGCACCCGCGCCCGCCGCCGCCCCCGCCGCGTCCGGGCTGGTCGAGATGACCTCGCCGATCGTCGGGACTTTCTTTCGTCAACCCAGTCAGGCCGCCCCTCCGTTCGTCGAACCCGGAAGCAAGGTCAGGAAGGGGCAAGTGCTCTGCATCATCGAAGCCATGAAGCTGATGAACGAGATCGAGGCCGAGATCGACGGCGAGGTCGTCGAGATCCTCGTCGCGAACGGGCAGCCGGTCGAGTTCGGCGAGCTGCTGTTCCGGCTGCGGCCGATGGCGTCCTAGCGGAGCCGGGGGCCTTCCCATGTTCCGCAAAATCCTGATCGCCAATCGCGGGGAGATCGCCCTGCGGGTCATCCTGGCCTGCAAGGAGCTCGGCATCAAAACGGTCGCCGTGCATTCCACGGCCGACGCCGACGCGTTGCACGTCAAGTTCGCCGATGAAGACGTTTGCATCGGCCCGGCCGCCAGCCGGGATTCGTATCTCAACATTTCGGCCGTGCTGTCCGACGCAGAGATCACGGGAGCCGAAGCGGTCCATCCAGGCTACGGCTTCCTCTCCGAGAACGCGCATTTCGCCGAGGTCTGCCGCGAGGTCGGCATGACGTTCATCGGTCCGTCGCCCGACGTGATCCGCAGGATGGGCGACAAGGCCGAGGCGATCCGCACGGTGCGGGCGGCTCAGGTCCTCACCATTCCCGGCAGCGGAGGCATTCTCGAAGGGGACGACCAAGCCAAGGAGATCGCCGAGCGGATCGGCTACCCGGTCCTGATCAAGGCGTCGGCCGGGGGCGGCGGCCGCGGGATGCGCGTCGTGACGGATCCCGACGAGTTGTCCCGCCTCGTCGAGGCGGCGAGCAACGAAGCGCTAGCGGCGTTCGGCGTTCCCGACGTCTACATGGAAAAGTTCCTCGTCCAGCCTCGACATATCGAGGTGCAGATCCTGGGCGACACGCACGGGAACCTCATTCACCTGTTCGAACGCGAGTGTTCGATCCAACGACGCCATCAGAAGCTCTTGGAGGAATCGCCTTCGACGGCTCTCGACGCGGATCTGCGCGCGCGCATGACCGACGCCGCGCTGCGCGCGGCGCGGAGCGTCGGATACGTCAACGCCGGGACGATCGAGTTCCTCCTGGACGTTACGGGCGAGTTCTATTTCATCGAGATGAACACGCGCATCCAGGTCGAACATCCGGTCACGGAGATGGTCACGGGCATCGACCTGATCAAGGAGCAAATCCGCATTGCCGCCGGCGAGCCGATCTCGTTCAGTCAGGACGATCTCAAGCTCCAAGGGCACGCGATCGAGTGCCGCATCAACGCCGAAGACCCGGAGACGTTCGCGCCGTGCCCGGGGAAGATCCGCACGTTTCACGTTCCCGGTGGACCGGGGATTCGGGTCGATACGGCGTGCTACGCCGAGGCATTCGTCCCGCCCTACTACGACTCGATGATCGCCAAGGTGATCGCCCACGGAAATACTCGCGGCGAGGCCATCCTTCGAATGCGCCGGGCGCTCGAGTCTTTCGTGGTCGAAGGGATCCGAACCAACGTCAAGCTCCAGCAACGGATTCTCACCGACGAGGACTTCGTTCGAGGGCGCCTCTCGACGCGGTTCATGGACCGGTTCATCCCGCCCCCGAAGAAATCCGGCGACTGACCACGGGACGCTCTGGAAGCCGCGGACAAGCCGGAAACTCGCGCTTCTGAGTCCGGAATCGGTGCCCCAAACTGTCAGCCGGGGGGCTTCCTTGACAATAATTTTCACGGGCCCTAGATTCGGGCCGGGTTATTGGTCCGTATTGGCTAGATGTGCTCGTCGATTTGTCATATGGAGTTTGTGGCAAACTGACTAGATGTATCGCGATTTATCGCGATGCTCTGGGGGGCCGGGACAACCATGGCGGTCAAGCTCGGAGAGATGCTGCTGAAGGCGGGGATGATCACTCAGCCCCAGCTGCAAGAAGCGCTCGAGGCTCAGAAGAAAAGCGGCGGAAAGCTCGGGTTCAACCTGGTGAAGATGGGGTTCGTCAAAGAAGACGACATCACCCAGCTTCTCTCCGACCAGTACGGAGTCCCGTCGATCAATCTCAGGCACTTCGAGATCGACGAATCGGTGATCCACCTCGTTCCGTCCGAGGTGGCTCAGAAGTACCTCGTGCTTCCGGTCAACCGCACCGGGGCAACGCTGACCATCGCGATGGCCGACCCCACCAACGTCTTCGCCCTGGACGTCATCTAGTTCATGACCGGCTACAACGTCGAGCCGGTGGTGGCGAGCGAGATCGCGATTCGCGAG
>JANNFI010000079.1:0-27179 GCA_031379665.1 Ignavibacteria bacterium | reverse complement strand
CGTCGGCGTCGGACGGCTCTCCGGCGAAGCAAGAAAAATGTACGCCGACGGTCCGGGTCATATCGGAGTGGTAGCCGTCCACCACGCAGCCGAAATCGAGGGTGAGGAGTTCGCCGCGGGCAATTTTCTTGGGCGACGCGTGCCCGTGCGGGAGCGCGCTGCGAATGCCGCTCGCCACGATCGTGTCGAACGCGTCCTTCTCGGCGCCGTGCTTGCGCTGGAGGTATGAAATCTCCGCTGCGAGGTCGATCTCCCGCACTCCCGGTTTGATCATCGGGAGGATGTCGGAGAAGGTCCTGTCGGTGATCGCGACCGCCTTCCGGATCGAGGCGATCTCGGAGGCGTCCTTCACCGCGGCGATCTCCTCGATCACGTCGGCCTTCGGGAGGAATTTCACACCGGGGAAGAGTTTCTTCAGCGTCCGAAATTCCTGGTAGACGAGGGTATTTCCGTCGAACCCGACCGTGAGTCCGGGCTTCAGGGCGCCGGACTCCCGAATGAGCTGGAAGAGCGTCTCGGAACTGGAACTGACGTGGAACTTCCAGCCGCCGCGCACCTCTTTCTTGATCTGTTCGGAGTATCGGCCGTCGGTGAAGAAGCGCAAGCCCCGGGCCGTCACGATCCCGGCCCCGCCCGATCCGGAAAACCCGCTCAGGTACCGAAGGTGCGGGAGGAACGTGACGAGGAAGGCGTCGATGCGGAGCGCTGCGAACCGCGAACGGAGTTTGTCTATTCGGCGCGTCATCAGACGTGGTAGTTCGGGGCTTCCTTTGTGATCGCGATGCTGTGCGGATGGCTCTCGCGCAGGCCCGCCTGCGTCATCCGGACGAACTGCGTGCGCTTCTTCATCTCGGCGATCGTCGCCGCGCCGCAGTAGCCCATTGCCGAGCGCAGCCCGCCCATCATCTGGTGGATGGTGTCGGAGACCGGCCCCTTGTAGGGGACGCGCCCCTCGATCCCTTCCGGCACGAGCTTCGGGAGCCCTTCTTCGACGTCCTGGAAGTAGCGGTCGCTGCTGCCGCCCATCATCGATCCGAGCGAACCCATGCCGCGGTACACCTTGTAACTCCTCCCCTCCAGGAGAATCTTCTCGCCGGGGCTCTCGTCGGTGCCCGCGAACATCCCGCCGATCATCACCGCGTCCGCACCGGCCGCAATCGCCTTCGCGATGTCGCCGGTCTGCTTGATGCCGCCGTCGCCGATGACCGGAACGCCCGATTTCGCCGCTTCGCGAGCGCAGTTGTAGATCGCCGTGATCTGCGGGACGCCGACGCCCGCGATCACCCGCGTAGTGCAGATCGACCCCGGGCCGATCCCGATCTTGATGGCGTCCACCCCCGCGGCGATGAGCGCCCTCGTGGCCTCGGCCGTCCCCACGTTGCCGGCGATCAGCTCGCAGGTCTTGTACTTCCGCTTGATGCTCCGGACCATGTCGATGACGCCCTTCGAGTGGCCGTGCGCCGTGTCGACCACCACCACGTCCACCGCCGCGGCCATCAGGGCCTCTACCCGCTCCATCGTATCGGCGGTGACGCCGACCGCCGCGCCGACGCGCAGGCGTCCGTGTGAGTCCTTGCAGGCGTCGGGATGCGCCTTCTTCTTCTGGATGTCCTTGAATGTTATCAGCCCCCGCAGGATGCCGCCCTTGTCCACCACGGGGAGCTTCTCGATCTTGTGCTGTTGGAGGAGGCTCTCGGCCTTCTCGAGGGTGGTCCCCACCGGGGCGGTCACGAGGTTGTGGTTCGTCATCACCTCGGAGATTTTCTGTTTCTTCTTCGGCTGGAACCGGAGGTCCCGGTTGGTGAGGATGCCCACCAGCTTTCCGTAGGCGCCGACGATCGGAATGCCGGAGATCTGGTATTTCCGCATCGTCTCGATCGCCTCGCCCACCGTCTGTTCGGGTGACATCGTGACGGGGTCGAGGATCATTCCGCTCTCGGACCGCTTGACCCTGTCCACCTGTTCGGCCTGGGCTTCGATCGCCATGTTCTTGTGGATGATGCCGATGCCCCCTTCGCGGGCGATGGCCATCGCCATCGCGGCCTCCGTCACCGTGTCCATCGCCGACGACATCAGCGGGATGTTGAGCTTGATGTTGCGGGTGAGTTTCGTCGTGAGGTCGGCTTCGCGCGGAAGCACAGACGAGGCCCTCGGCACCAGCAGGACGTCGTCGAAGGTGAGGGCCAGATCCAGAAATTTTTCCATATCGGTCTCGCGGTCTCGGTTGATGTCAGTTGTCGGTCCCCGGCCGGTCCGGGGGATGTTGCTGTCGCGAGCTTGGCCGCCCCGGGGGCGGCCGCCTCAGGAGTACGCCGCGATGCCGGTGACGTCCTCACCGAGGATGAGCGTGTGCATTTCGTGAGTCCCCTCGTACGTCTTCACCGACTCGAGGTTCGCCGAATGGCGCATCACCGGGTACTCGTCAAGGATCCCGTTCGCGCCGAGCATTTCGCGCGCCATCCGTGCGATGTCGAGCGCGAAGGCGACGTTGTTCCTCTTCGCCATCGACACCTGCTGGAACCGCATCGTCCCCTTGTCTTTCATCCGCCCGAGCTGCATGCAGAGGAGCTGCGCCTTCGTGATCTCAGTGACCATATGCGCGAGCTTCTCCTGGGTGATCTGGAACCCGGCGATCGGCTTTCCGAACTGGATGCGGGACTTCGAATAACTCAACGCGCAGTCATAGGTCGCCATCGCGGACCCGATCGCGCCCCAGGCGATTCCGTAGCGCGCCTGGTTCAGGCACATCAGCGGGGCCTTGAGCCCGTCGGTCTTCGGGAAGATGTTCTCCTTCGGGATGAGGCAGTCCTGGAAGATGAGTTCCGATGTCACCGACGCCCTCAATGAATGTTTACCGGTCATCTCGGGGGCGCTGAAACCCTTCGTCCCTTTCTCGACCAGGAACCCGTGTATCACGCCGTTCAATTTCGCCCAGACAATGGCCACGTCGGAGAGCGTCCCGTTGGTAATCCACATTTTCGCCCCGTTGAGGACGTATCCGTCGGCGGTTTCGACCGCGCGGGTGATCATCCCTCCTGGGTTCGAGCCGTAGTCGGGTTCGGTGAGGCCGAAGCAGCCGATGGCCTCGCCGGTGGCGAGCTTCGGGAGCCACCGGTCCTTCTGCGCTTCCGAGCCGAAGGCGAAAATGGGGTACATCACGAGCGAGCTCTGCACCGACGCGAAACTCCTCACGCCGCTGTCGCCGCGTTCCAGTTCCTGCATCACCAGGCCGTACGCCACGTTGTTCATCTCGGCGCAGCCGTATTTCGCCGGAAGGGTCGAACCGAACATCCCGAGGTCGGCCATCTTCTTGACGAGGTCCATCGGGAACGTGCCGGCGCGGTAATGCTTTTCGATGACGGGGATGACGTGCTCGTCCACGAATTCGCGCACGGTATTCCTCACCAGGATCTCCTCTTCGGTCAGCAAGGATTCCGTGTCGTAATAGTCAACGCCCTTGAATTTCATCATAAGGTGGGTCTTCCGTAGTAAATTACAAGAAACGCCCCGTCCAGAGTAGGAACAAGGGCGCGTTGGAGATGGCCAAAATTACGAATTTGGGGGGGTAAAGTCAACCTAGGGAGATTGTTAGAGTGTCAAGCTGGGGCTTCCCGGTTATTGTACCTTCTACTCCGCTCCAAGATGTAGGAAATCGAGAAATTTATGAACAGTCTCAAAAACGTCTCTCGCCAGTCTCTCCCGCTCTTCACGGTCAGTCACTGCAAGAAATTCTACCACTGCCACGGGTCCAACCGAAGTTAACGACTTGAATTTACTTCGTATTTTTTCCAGGCCCTCCAACACGAGCTTATTCTTCATAAACGGATAAAACTCATCAGTGATGGCCTTAATTCCACCTGGTATGTTTTTTAAACAAAAGTAGATGTCATACGCATCCTTATCCTTCGCCCGATCGTGCAATGCCATTCCCTTCATCACTATGAAGGGTACTAGTCTGCACACGTTCAGCTCAATCTCATTCTCGGCTCCGTTTGGCATTTTGCCCGATACTCTTAATCGGATGGGATGGTCGAACGCTAAATCACACCCTCTTGCTTTACGAGCCCGGATATCCTGAACAGGCTGGGTTCGATGTGCTTCACTTGAACCCCCATATTCAGACGCCAGAAAATCGACTTCGATCGTAATCACCCCCCCATCCATCTCTACATCCCGGTAGAAGATATAGGGCTGTGTTTCATCCGGTCGATACCCTCTCTCTTGCAGTAGTTTTTTTATCTTACTATATGCGTCAAATTGGATCGCATCTTTATCGAGCGCAATATCAACATCCATGCTGCCGATGTGGGCATTACCCAGGTGGAGTGAAGGAACCCAACCACCGATTATAACCATCTGATCGCGATACTCTCCGAGAGCATACATGATCTCGATTAACACACGATGTGCAGCTTCAATCTCTCTTTTTCGGTAGCTCATATCGATTGCCATACCTTCTGGAGTCTTACTTGCCGAAGGAATTCCGCTGCTTCTTCTCCCCGACCTTTGTATTTTATTAAATCCAAATATAGTTGGACATCTGAAACAATGGTGTCTTCTGCTATACGTTGAGGTTGATAAAACACACCACTTTCATATGGTTCGAGAAGCATGATATTCGCACCCGAGCCGACAGGCTTAAATCCTAACGTATCCGCCAAGTCGGCTACCTCTCGCTCAATATAAAGGAATGCCTTATTCATGATTACATGAGGTGCTACTCGAGCC
Source organism: Ignavibacteria bacterium (assembly GCA_031379665.1). GTDB lineage: Bacteria > Bacteroidota > Ignavibacteria > UBA10030 > SZUA-254 > SZUA-254. The sequence goes on along the minus strand of JANNFI010000079.1, from coordinate 22,451 downwards.
GCCCCGGAGAAAAGGGTAAGAGCGCAGTTGATTTTCTTATTAATACAATATGTCTGAACGGTGGTTTCGATTGTCGTTGTATCTCCAGGTGAATAGAATTCGTGAATCCGGTTCTTCTTATACGAGTAGGAGGCCATCCAAGCATCTAAGAGCATGCGTGGATTGATGAGCTTGATGAGTCTTTTTTCTTCTATGAGAAATCCTTCTTCGAGAAAAAGCTCCTTAATCCGTGACGCGAGGCCGATGCTCACTCCCGCCTCCTCTGCGAGTTCTTGGACCTGCCAGAGCTTCTTCACATTACACAGCAGCACACGAGAGATCCTGCTGGATTTTGGCGAAAAGAATGACGCGCTTGGTTTGATCGGTGTAGGATTCTGATTTCCTTTTACTTCAATATAAACGGGTCCGAAATTGAGGTAGCAATTCCCAGCCAGGTCGATACATCCTACCTTAGTTTCTCTACAGATCTCCAGCCCGAGTGCTGAGACGTACGGAACAGCTATGATTGGATAGAGTTTTCCCTCCGCTCCCTGTGGAATTATTTTCCTCAAACTCTCGATTGTGGTTCGGATTGCCAGGGGAGTTCCCTGACTCTTGACCTCTACGATGAGATTGTACGTCTTATCCTCCAACCGATAAATTACATCGAAATCTACCTTTCTTGTGCCGATCGGGAATTCATCTCGAATGGCAAGAACCGTTAATCCAGGTATTCTTGCCAAGATACTTTTTAAACTATCCTTGTATTTCTCCTCGTTTCCTCGATTTATCATATTTTCACTCTATTAGCACATTCACAATATTGTGAAATACAATATATAATGAAATATACTTATTATCAACCACTATTTCACTCTAACGTCTATTTCATATAATTATGAGGCCTTATATATTGATTAATCTGAGGTAAAATGACTAAAAAGGCTTTATATATTTCGGATTGAGGATCCGAGTGATTCTGACCTCAACGATGCAGCGGAAATGGAGGTAGAGGAGAGCTTGGGAGCACACGTCGCGGGGCTACTCCCCGTCGAGCTTGTACTCTTTAATCTTGAGGTAAAGTCCCTTTTCACTGATGTTCAGCGCGGCGGCGGTCTTCTTCCGGTTTCCCTCGAACATCCTGAGGACCCGGGCGATGTGTTCGCGTTCCATGTCTTCGATGGTGAGGACGCCGGAGGCCCCGGCTGAACCGGCGCCGGACGAGCCCCGCCGGTCGGCGATCCTCAGGTCGTCGACGTCGATCTCCTGCCCGGGCGACATGATCACCGCCCCCTCGATGGTGTGCTCGAGTTCGCGGACGTTTCCGGGCCAGTCGTACGCCATAAAGAGCTCCATCGCGCGGGGCGTGAGCGTCTTCAATTGCTTCATCGATCCCTTCTTCCGGAGGAAAAACTCGACGAGCGCCGGGATGTCCTCGGGGTGGTCCTTCAGCGCCGGCAACTGGATAGCGATGACATTGAGTCGATACAGCAGGTCTTCGCGAAACCGTCCGGCGCGGACCTCCTCCTCGAGGTTCTTGTTCGTCGCGGACACGACCCGCACGTCGGCCTTCATTTCGTTGGTGGCGCCGACCCTACGGAAATCCCCCGTTTCGAGGAACCGCAGCATTTTCGGCTGGATCACCTGTGAGATATCCCCCACCTCGTCGAGGAAGAGGGTCCCTCCGTTGGCGACCTCGACGAGGCCCGTCTTGGCGGTGTACGCGTTCGTGAAGGAGCCCTTCTCGTGCCCGAAGAGTTCGCTCTCCAGGAGGGTGTCGGGGATGGAGGAACAGTTGACCGGGACGAAAGGCCTGTCCTTCCGGGGGCTCGTCCGGTGGATCAGCTGCGCGATCAGGTCCTTGCCACTGCCGCTCGGCCCCGTGATGAGCACGATCGAGTCGGTGGCGGCAACGCGCTTTGCGGCTTCCACCGCCTTCTGGAAGAGCTCGCCGCTCCCGATGATCTCAAACGCGTTGGTCTTTCGGGAGAGCTCGTTCTTCAGAAGGGCGTTGTCGATCGTGAGCTTCTTGCGTTCGATCGCGCGGGCGATCGTCTGCTCCACCTGGTCGAAGTCGTACGGCTTGCTCAGGACCTCGTACGCACCGAGCTTGGTGCTCTCGACCGCCATCTTGAGGTCGGCGTACTGCGAGAGGATTATCACCTGCGAAGAGGGCGAATGCTCCTGAATGAACTTGAGCACTTCGCTCCCGTCCACCCTCGGCATCTTCATGTCGAGGAGGACGACGTCGTAGAGGCTTTTCTGAATGAGGTTGATGGCTTCGGCGCCATCGTAGGCGAGGGTGACTTCGAAGTGACCGATCTCTTCGAGCTCTTCCCTGAGGAGCTCGGTCAGCGAGATTTCATCGTCGACGATGAGGACCTGATAACGCTGGCCCATTGCTGTTCGGGAATTACTCGCTCAGTACACGTTCGATCGTTGTCAGGAGGTCTACCAGGTCGTACGGTTTGCTGACGAAATCCTCAGCGCCATATTTCTTCGATTCGATGGCGTTTTTCAGGTCGGCGAAGCCGGTCAGCATGATGACCTTTACGCCGGGGTGCTCTTTCTTGATGTACTTCAGCACTTCAAAACCGTCGAGTTTCGGCATCTTGATGTCGAGGAGGACCAGATCGAACTTCCTGTTCTTGACCTCCGTGACGCCCTCTTCCCCGTCGGCGGCCGTTGCCACTTCATAACCGGCGCCGGCGAGCTCGCTGCTTAGAATCGTGCGGAGCGCGTCCTCGTCGTCAACGATCAGGATCCTGCTTTTCTCTGACATCTGCTATTCCTGTAATAAATACCGGTGATTTTAGTGGGGGCAAGGTAAGGAATCGCATCAATAGATGCAATATTGGGCAACTGGCCGTTGATCGCCGGCACAGGTCGTTTTTTATCCGGTGATACGCGCTGGAATCGGGAAAATCGGGGAGGATGGTCCGGCTATGCGTGGGCGTGCTGTTCGCGTCGGTATTCGAGGTAGGAGTAAACCACGAGATAGATGACGAGGGGGATGATGACGGCGAGGAGGACGTACACGGCATACTCGCCGATGAAAGACCCGGCCAGGATCAGGAACGCCGCGGCCTTGAAGAGTACACGCGCCTTCTGGTGGGTTTTGTCCCAGACCGTATCGCTGCTGAGCGTCCAGGGGGTCCGGATGCCGATGAACCAGTTGCGCTTCGCCGCGCCGCACAACACGCCGACGGCGTAGAAGAGGGCCGCCAGCGCCGGAGGGAAGATGGCGTTCGGACTGATGCGGGTACCGAGGTTCCAGAGCACGAGGAACACGTGGACCACGAGCATGAACAGCAGCAGCATCAGCATGAAGCCGTCGTAATACTTCCGGAAGAGTTCGATGTTCTTGTTCAGCGGATCGATCTTCGGGATCAGCACCGCGATGAGGACCATCGCGGAGAGGACCAGCGGCATCAGGGCGAGGCCCCAGAATTTCGAGATGGTGTCGTCGGCTTCGCCGCGCGCGTTCCAGTGTGAGTCCATCGGATCGGGGAGGCGGTCCCAGGCGATCGCACTGACGGCCACTGCCAGCGCCACGATCCCCCAGAATATCAGCGCGCGGTGTTTCATTGGTGCGGTGGGTTCGGCGGCTCCGGCGGGCTCAGGGCATCTTCACCGAGCGGGGCCCAAAGGCGGCGATCTCATCGCGGCCGGGGCCCACGATGAACGCCCGCCTCCCCGAGCCGTCCGGCCGGACGATCCAGACGTCGGTGTTCCCCTTCTCCGAGCGGGTATACGCTATCCATTTCCCGTCGGGGCTCCACCTCGGCCACCGGCTGTCGGGGTCGCCGTTCGTCACATTGACGCTCGAACCGGAGGCGAGGTCCATTACGATTATTGCGCACTCGCCGGTCTTGCAACCGTGATAGGCGAGGCGCTTCCCGTCCGGCGAGAAGGCTGGGAGGGCGTCGAAGGTGCTGTCGGTCTTCGTGAGTCGTTTCAATTCCTTCCCGTCGAGGTCGAACCGGAAGAGCTCGGCGTTGCCCGGGCTCTCAGGGCCTTTCGAGGATGTGATCGCCACACTGACGACCACGGACTTGCCGTCGGGCGCGAACACGGCGCCCGCCTCGAAGAAAGCGTTATCGGTGATCCGCTTCACGTTCTTCCCGTCGATGTCCATCGCGTAGGTATCGCCCTGCGGGTTTTCGCGCTTTGAGTTGAGAAGAATCCGTTTGCCGTCCGGCGAGATGTCGTTGATGTTTCGCTGGTGCGTGCCCTCGGTGATCCGCTCGAGGCCTTCCCCGTCCGGCGTGATCCTCCAGATGTTCTGATCGCCTTCCTTGTACCTGATGAAGTAGAGGTACTTCCCATCCTTCGACCACGTGACGCCGTACTCCACTTCGCCCGGCGCGGTCACCTTTCGAATCGCGCTCGTGTCGGTGTCGAAGGTGTATATGTCCATTTCCCCTCCCCGGTCGGAAATGAACGCGACCTGGGCGGGTGATTGGGTCGGAGTGAGGACGAGTGTCAGGATGAAGAGTGTCGTGACGGTCGCGAAGTTTTTGAGGGATTTGGGGACGTTGGGTGTCATCGTTATCGTAGGGTGTGAGTGGGGAGCCGGGGATGAATTCTCGTCGATCGGTGGTACGGGTTTGGTTCGTTCGTTGTCGGGATGCCGGGATTCGAACCCGGGACCTCCTGCGCCCAAGGCAGGCGCGCTAACCGGGCTGCGCTACATCCCGAAGGGAATGAAATATACGCATCCATCGCCACGGAATCAAACCCCCGGGCTTCAAAATATAGAGCCCCGGCCGTTCAGATGGCCGGGGCTCTGGAGGAGCGTATGGCACGGGAATCCTACCTCACGTACATCAACTTCATCGTTTGAACGGTCTCCCCTGCCTGCATCCTGCAGAAGTAGACGCCGCCCGGTTCACCCGACGCGTCCCACGTCACGGAGTACATCCCCGGCTCCGTCACACCATCCACCAGCGTGGTCACCTCGCGGCCCAGGACGTCGAAGATCTTCAGCGAGACGCGGCCCGTCGACGGGACGCCGTAACCGATGGTGGTCGTCGGGTTGAAGGGGTTGGGGTAGTTCGGAGACAATATATAGGTCGTGGGAATAACCCCGGAGGCACGGTCTTCTACGGAGGTAAGCTGGTTCGCCACGATGAGAGAGTCGTCGATCGATCCGTCGTTACCGTTGTCGATCATGATCCGGAGTGTCGAGAACGAGTCATCTCCCTGCTTGAAGAACAGGGTCGTGTTGCCGGGAATGGCCAGCGCAGAGTGGTAGAAAGCTCCGGTATGCTCGTAGTATCCCACCCTCTTTGCGAAGACATCAGCCAGCTTTGCCTGCCCCAGGTTCACGAGCGTGAGTTCGCCCCCGGTCTTTTGCGCAATGCTCACGCTGTCGCCCTGATCGAGCGTGATGCCGGTGAACCGGTATTTCATGGTGCCATCCCCCACATCGCCGATCGATTCAAGCGTGATCTGCTTGGGATCGGGGTCCCGGTTCCCGATGGCCAGGCCATTATTGAAACTCAACAGGTCCGCCTCTCCCGAATCCGCATCGAAGCGCTCGTAGCTGTACGCCGTGCGGAACACGAAAATTGACATCCCTGCATGATTATCCCTGAATCCGCGCAGCGCTATGGAATAACTGTCCACGGGGACCGTATAGACGGCGGGCGGTGACGGTGATGCCGTCGGCGGAATAAAATACATTCCCCCGGGGATGCTGTCGACGAGCGACCCTTCAGCATACTCGATAAAGCCTCCCGCAGATCGGTCGATGCGGACAAATGCATTAAGCTCGGGCCGAATCTCAATACCGTTTACACCGATTCCGGAGGCGGCCGGATGGAACTGACGGGAAACGGCCGCGCCCCGGGTTGGCGGTACCAGATAGGTGCTGGACCGGTCCATCAGAAATGCTTTCTTAAGCGCATTCGAGGTCCACCTTGGGGCGTACACCATGTTCCCGATACTGTCGATCTCGACTGTTTCAAAGATGCTGCCGGGATAACTGACGTCGTAGATATGCACGGTATACCATCCCTCATCGAGGCTATCTCGTTCCAGCCTATACGGCACGACGGCGTGCGCGCTTGTGGTCCCGTTGTCATTTATCCAATTGATGTAGAGATACCGATGATCGTTGTACTCGTCCAGAAACACCTCTCTCAGGTCGGCGATCAGCTCGCGCGGGGTAGTCGACCCTGCAATCGTGGCATAGGCGAGGTGTTGGGCACCATCCCAATGTTGAAACAGTTCGTTGATCACCAGACGCAAGCTGTCGGTCATGCCAACCGAAAAGAGGTCCCCGCCGGCGGGGTATGACGGATACCGGTCAACCACGCGCTCCCGATCGTCGAAACCGAGAATGGCCGATAGCGACAATCCACTGCACGATCCCACCCATTTACGCTTTATAGCTTTCCATTTCGCCGTCGCCAGCTGGTTGTAATCCCAGCCCAGTCCGGGGCCCCACTGGTACGCAACGTTTTCTCCAAATGCCCTGACGAAGAGGGGCCAGTCCGGGAAATCGGACCCCTTGGCGCTGTCGAACGGGCTCTCTGATGGATAGAGATCGTTCAAGAATGGGTCATAGCCGAATCCACTCCGATATGCAAACTGTGAAAACCATGATTCGGGCCACATGGCCGCTGAATTATTGGCAAAGCTCCATGAATCCCTGCCGAACTGGAATTTCGTATAGGTGCTGTCGGGATTGCGGCGAACCATTTCCAGCGCCCTGATGCGGAAGCGATCACTGGTGTCGGCCTTGTCCGGATCCGATGCGGCGTGGATCCGAAGAAACGCAAAATGCGAATGAAGACCATCCGGGACCTTCCACTCATAGCCCACTGAGTCCGCAGGATAGTTGTTGGTGATGACGTTCCAGGTTCGCCCGCTGTCAAGGCTGTACTGAAGGTCTACACCCGCACCGTCCGGGAGACCGGACATCCACCTGATCGTGTTTTTTTCTCCGCCTATCCAGAGATCTCCTCCCCTGGGGTTAGTAAGTCTTATGGATGAATTCTTTAACAGCACGGATTGCTGGTACCCGTAGCGGTTCGCCCAGCTGATGATGTCGCCGCGATTGTTGATGCCCGTCGGGCGGGTGAGCAGCCAGCCGCCGGCGGTGTCGGCGACACTGTTCAAATCAGTCATCACCCCGTTCCTCCAGACGAAGGCATGAGATACTGAGATCCCGGTCGAGGATTCACCGACGACATCCCCGTTGTCATTGATATCATAGGCATAGGACGAGGGCACGAAGGAGCCATCGCCCGGCGCGATGTACCCGAGATTCGACATTCCGCCGCCACTGTAGAGGAACGCCACATGATGGCCGTAATCGATGAGGGCTGAATAACCGACAACGTCTCCACCATTGTTGATTGCTTCGGCTTCTGAGCGATACCCTCCGAGGGTTCCCAGATCGGACATGCTGCCGTTCTCCCAGAGGAAGGCGTGGGCGAGTGTATCATTCACGAAGGAACTGCCAACGACCTGTCCGGCATTGTTGATCCCGGCGGCGCCCGACCCGCGACCGCCGAGCGTTCCGAGGTCGGTCAAAATACCGTCCTTCCAGAGGAATGGCCGGCCGCCGACGGCGCTGTCATGCACCCCGCCGACGACGTGCCCCGAATCATTGATGGAGGTCGCGTCGGCCATCGAGCCTGCGGGGGTCCCAAGGTCGGTTATAACGGAATTGTCCCAGAGGACTGCCCGTCGCTGACCCCCGTTGGGGGGCACCCAGCTGCTTCCCACGACCTGGTTACGGTTGTTGACGCCGTACGCCACCCTTGATCCGCCGGGAACCAGAGGCCCGAGGTTGCGAAGTGCGCCATTCTCCCACAGATATGCGTAGAAGTAGTCCCCGCCCCCCCAGGTGAAGCCGGCGACCGCGCCTGAATCGCTGATGTCCCTGGCATCCTGCATCCCAAGGTCGATGAGTTCGTAGACCTGGGCGGAAGCATTCGTCGCGAACAGGATGGACACAATGAGGCATATACGGATGGCGCGTGAGAGTTTCATGATTTTGCTCAGGATGGTGGCTGAATGACGCCGGGCCTGTCGACGGGAGGGATCCCACCGCGCTGGAATGGGCATGATTGAAGAACGAAGCGCAATGCTGACATGGAATTCGGACCCTTTGATATGAGCATGTTAGGGATTATCAACGGGATAATCAAGAGGTTCCCCGAACTTCCCAATCTTCTCCAAAATCCTTATCTTCCCATATGGCCGTAAAATTCCTCAAGCAATTCAAGGAAATCGTCGATAGCGGGTTCAGCTCGAACGTCGATTACGAGGGCGACCGCCTCCTCGAGAAAAACGGGACATTCAACGTCCGGAAGGAAGGGCTCGGACGGCTGCAGCGCTTCGACCTGTTCCATGCGCTGATCACGATGTCGTGGCCGCTCTTCCTCCTGGTGATGTTCGCGGGGTTCGTATCGATCAATGTCTTCTTCGCGGCGATCTACCTGGCCGTCGGGATCGAGGGCCTTTCCGGGATCGAATTCCAGACCCCGGGGATGCGGGCGCTCGAGACACTCTTCTTCAGCGCGCAGACGCTCACGACGGTGGGATACGGGAGGATCAACCCCGTCGGCACAGGGGCAAGCATCGTCGCGTCGGTCGAGGCGTTCATCGGGGTATTGAGCTTCGCGATGGCGACTGGCCTGCTCTATGGCAGGTTTTCCCGTCCACGGACAATGCTCGCCTATAGTGAGAACGCGCTCGTTTCCCCGTACCGGGACGGGAAGGCGCTGATGATTCGGGTGGCAAACCGGCGCGACAGCCAGATGATCAACATTTCAGCCACGGTGATGTTCTCCTGGGTTGAACCATCGGAGAAGGGACCGGTCCGTCGGTTCTACAACCTCGAGCTGGAATATGAACGAGTCAACCTGCTCTCGACCAGCTGGACGATCGTGCACCCGATCGGGGAGAAGTCCCCGTTGGCCGGCATGACTGCCGCCGACCTCGAGAAGGCCGACGTGGAGATCATCGTCCTCCTGCGCGGATACGACGAAACCCACTCGCAGGAAGTGCACTCGAGGACCTCATACGTTGCGCGGGAGGTGGTATGGGGGGCGCGTTTCACGCCGGTGCTGGGAAGGAACGACCGCGGCCAGGCAACCATCGCCCTCGACAAGTTGAGCACATTCGAGCCCGCCAAACTCCCCTGAAAAGGTCGGCGCCGGCTTTGCTTTTTAACGTTAATTTGCGGTATTTACATCCATTCATGGATGAATCCCCAAAGGCAGCCGAAGGTACATTGAGAGCCATTTTCTCCGCATGACCTTTTTAAACCCCCTCCTCCTCTTCGGGCTCGCCGCCGCCGCAATCCCGGTCATCCTGCACCTGTTGAACCTCCGGAAACTCCGCACGATCGATTTCAGCACACTGAAGTTCCTGAAAGAGCTCCAGCAATCGAGGATCCGGAAACTGAAACTCCGGCAGATTCTGCTCCTGATCGTTCGAACGCTGATGGTGGCGTTCATCGTGATGGCGTTTGCGCGCCCGGCGCTCCGGGGGAGCCTCCCGGCGGGGTTCGGCGCGGCGGCGAGTTCCTCGGTCGCGATCGTGCTCGACGATTCTTATAGTATGATGGCCGCCGACGAGGCCGGCGAACGGTACTCGCAGGGGAGGAAGGCGTCGAGCGACATCGTGTCCCTGTTGAAGGAAGGCGACGCCGCGTCGCTCTTGAAGCTCTCCGACCTGCCGAAACTCACCATCGACCCGCCAACGCACGATTTCGGCCTCCTCGGCGAGGTCATCGACCGGGGCCGACCGTCGTATGTCAGGCGTCCGCTTGGCGACGGTGTCGCGGCGGCCGTGCGCCTGATGGACCAATCGAACGACGTCAACCGTGAAATATACATCGTCAGCGATTTCCAGAAGAGTTCGCTCACCGGGGGCGCGGCTCCGGTGGCCGGCGGGACCGTCCCGGCGACAGACCCGAGGATCAGGCTCTTCCTGGTCGACATCGGATTGCGGCCGATCGCGAACGCGGCGATCGACTCGGTCGCCGTGCTCTCGAGGATCTTTGAGAAGGACAGGCCGGTGGAAATTTCCGCGAGGGTCAGGAACTTCGGCGACAACGTCGTGAAGGACGCTGTCGTCAGCCTCTTCGCGGGCGGGACCCGGGTCGCGCAATCGAACGTGACGGTCGAACCTGGCTCGGCCCAGTCGATCACGCTGACGTTCGTCCCCCGGAAGAGCGGACCCGTTGACGGGCACGTCGGCCTCGAAACCGACGAGCTCGAGCCGGACAACATTCGATATTTTTCCTTTACGGTCCCGGGAAGGATCCGTGTGCTGGTGGCCTCGGGGAAACCGGACGACGCGAAGTTCCTCGTCCCGGCGCTTCGTGCAGGGAGCGCGGGGAGCTCCGGTGGCGCGGGCGGCGGAATCTCTACCGGGGGCTCTAGGGCGGGCTCCGCGGGCGACGGTCAATCGGCGATGGAGATATCGCAGGTCGGCGCCGCGGGCCTGGCGCGCGCGAACCTGCGCGAGTTCGACGTCGTCGTACTCTGCGGCCTCCCCTCGTTCGACCGCGCGGACGGAGACAGGATCAGGAATTTCGTCGGTGCCGGCGGAGGGCTGGTCGTCTTCCCCGGAACCGACTCCGACCCCGCGAATTACAACCGGATGCTCCTCGGGCCGATGAGCCTCCCCGAAATCCGCGGCACCACCGGCGGCATCTCCGGCACCACCGGGAGCACCGACGGCGGCGGCCCCAATGGCGCGAGCGGCCTTTATTTCCGCGAGATCGATTTCGACCACCCCCTCTTCGCCACCATCTTCGAGAAGACCGGCAGGACCGACGACCCGAGGCGCCTCTCCCCGCGGATCAACCGTTCGTTCGATTTCAGGGCCACGCCGCGGAGCCGGTCGATCATCACTCTGAGCAATGGGGCCGGCTTCTTCCTGGAGCAGGCTGTGGGATCGGGGCGCGTTGCCCTCTTTTCGTGCGCGCCGGTCCTGGGCTGGGGTGACTTCCCAATGAAGGGGCTCTTCGCGCCGCTCGTCTATCGGACGGTCGTCTACCTCGCATCGGGGACGGACAGGCTCGAGCAGTTCGGCGTCGGCGCCGAGGCGTCGATCGCGGTGCGGCAGGGCGCTACGCTCCCCCCGGGGGCGCAGTACGCGCTGCGCCTGCCCGACGCCGTGGAGGAATTCATTACGCCATCATCCTCCGGGGCGGGGCTCCTCTTCAAGTACCCGCTTCTCCCCCTCCCCGGCCACTATCGTATCACGGCCGGGGACGCGACGCTCGCCCTCTTCCCGGCGAACCTCGCGCCGGAGGAGGCCGACCTCGCGAAGGCGGCTGCGGCGGAGGTGGACACGTTTCTGGCCGTTCACGGTTTCACCGAAGAGCAGGTGAGGCGCCTCCCCGCGGGAGATCAACTCCCGGGGAGGATCACGGAAGCGCGTTTCGGCATGGAGCTCTGGAAATATTGTGTCGGACTCGTCCTGCTGCTGGCCCTCCTCGAGATGGCCATCAACAGGCGGGCCGGCGGGGAGAAAACGCTTGAAAACTGAACAGCCGATATCCAGGATCCATTCGACCGCGGAGCTGGAGGAAGGCGTGGTGATCGGCATCTCGAGCCGCACCGTGTCGAAGGAGATGCTCGAGGAAAACCTCGACGAGCTCGTGCTCCTGGCCGACACGGCCGGCGTCACCATCGTGCACAAATTCTCGCAGGACCGTGACCGGGTGAACTCGGCCACCTACATCGGGAGCGGCAAGGCCGACGAGATCGGGGAAATCGTCAAGAAGGAGAAGATCAAGCTGGTCATCTTCGACGACGACCTCTCCCCGGTGCAGGTGCGGAACCTCGAGAAGCTCATCAGTTGTAAAATCCTCGACAGGAGCGGCCTGATCCTCGACATCTTCGCCCGCCGTGCGAAGTCGAAGGAGTCGATGACCCAGGTGGAGCTCGCACAGCTGCAGTACCTCCTCCCCCGGCTCACCCGCCAATGGACCCACCTTTCCAAGCAGTACGGCGGCGTCGGGACGAAGGGTCCCGGCGAAACGCAGATCGAAACGGATCGCCGCGCGATCAGGACCCGGATCAGTCACCTCAAGGACAAGCTGGCCGGGATCACCAGGGAACGCGACGTCCAGCGAAAGGGGCGCGAGGCGCTCACGCGGGTGGCGATGGTGGGTTACACCAACGCCGGTAAGTCGACCCTTTTCAAGGCCCTCACCGGTGCGGACGTGCTCGTCGAGGACAGGCTCTTCGCGACGCTCGACACAACGGTCCGCAAGTTGACGCCGGCACCGGGGAAAAGTCTCCTCCTCTCGGACACTGTCGGGTTCATCCGGAAACTCCCGGCGCATCTCGTTGCGTCGTTCAGGAGCACCCTCTCCGAGGTGGTCGAAGCCGACCTCCTCCTGCACGTCATCGATGCCAGTCATCCCCACGCCGCCGACCACATCGCGACGGTGACGGAGACGCTTGAGGCGCTCGGCGCGGGGGAAAAGCCGGTGCTGCACGTCTTCAACAAGATCGACCGGCTCGACGACCGTTCGCTGATCCACGAGCTCGAAGAACGCTTCCCGCCGGCGATTTCCATCTCCGCGGCACGGAATATCAACATTCCCGCGCTGACGTCGAAGATCATGGAGCTTCTCGACACCGACGCCGTCGAACGGACGCTCACCTTTCACCAGGGCGAGGGCGCCCTGATCTCCAGGCTCCACGCGATCGCGGAAATCCTCGAAACGAAATACGACGGGAACAACATCGAGATCAGGTGCAAGGTCCCTCGCCGTAACGAGGAGCATCTCTATAAAATTCTTTCCAAATCGGCGTACTCGCATGAACTCCAACTCAAGGCTCGCCCTCGCAATTGACGCGGCGAAGGAGGCCGGCGCCTACCTGGCCGCCAACCTCGGCAAAGTCCGAACGATCACCGACAAGGACGACGTCGGCAAAAACGTCGTCACCGAGATCGACCAACATTCCGAGGAGATGATCCTCGGCTCCATCCGCCGTCATTTCCCGAAAGACGAAATCCTGGCCGAAGAGGGGGGAACCGGCGCACCGGCCGGCTCGGGGTACCGTTGGATCGTCGACCCGCTCGACGGGACGACGAACTACACGCACGGCTTCCCCGTGTTCTGCGTTTCCATCGGGATCGAGCACGAAGGGAAGGTCGTCGCGGGAGTCATCTACGATCCTAACTTCAGGGAGCTGTTCACCGCCGAGGCCGGGAAGGGGGCGACGATGAACGGATCGCCGATCAGGGTGTCGACCGTGGCGCAGCTGAGCCGGAGCCTGCTCGTGACCGGTTTCCCCTACAACATCAACGAGAACCCCGACAAGGCGATCGAACGGTTCGTCGGCGCCCTGATGAAGGCGCAGGCGGTCCGGCGGATGGGGTCGGCCGCCATCGACCTGGCCTACGTTGCCTGCGGCAGGTACGAGGGATTCTGGGAGGTGGGTCTGCAACCGTGGGACGTCGCCGCCGGGGCCCTGCTCGTGACGGAGGCGGGAGGAGTGGTCACCAATTTCCAGGGGGGGCCCTGTTCCGTCTACGCGAAGGATATCGCGGCCTCGAACTCCATCGTACACGCCGGGCTCCTCGACTGCATCCGGGTGGGCTGAGCCGACCGGTCGGTCGAGCCCGGTCTAGTATATGTCAATGATCCCCCTCGCGATGGCGTACCTCGTCAACCCCGCGACGTCGTGGATCCCCAGCTTGTCCATCAGCCGCTGGCGATGCTTCTCCACGGTTTTCACACTGATAAAGAGGCTTCCCCCCATCTCCTTGTTCGTCTTCCCCTCGGCCACCATCTGGAGCACCTCGAATTCCCTCGTCGTGAGGATCGAGCCCTTCTCCGCCCGGTAGTTCCGCCGGAAGTCCAGCACCTGCCTCGACACCGAGGGGGTGAAGTACGTCTTCCCTCTCGCGACCTCCCTGACCGCCGACACGAGTTCCTTCGGCGCGCAGTGCTTGAGGAGGTACCCTGAAGCGCCCGACTGGATCACCTGGTGCACGTGGTCCTGGCTGGAGTACATCGATAAGATGAGCACCTTGATCGAGTCGTCCATCATCCTCAGCCGCTGCGTCGCCTGGAACCCGTTCAGTTCCGGCATCATGATGTCCATCAACACCACCGACGGCTTCAGCTTGAGCGCCAGTTCGACCGCCTCCCGCCCGGTCGCCGCCTCTCCAAGGACGCTGATGTCCGGTTCGTGCTCCAGCAGGAGACGGAACCCCTTCCGAACGATGGTGTGATCATCCGCCAGCATAATTGATATCATCTGTTGCTCCTCCTCTATGTGTGTCGGGGTGTGTCGGGGTGAATCAGGAAATGTTGTACGGCAAAACGACTGTGACGGTCATCCCTTTCGCTTCGATCATCCGTACCGTGCACTCTCCCCCCACGAGCCGGACGCGTTCACGGATCCCGGTGAGCCCGGATCCCTCGCCGGTGGGTGATTGACGATGCGCTGGACGGTTGGCCGGACGGTTGGGCGGACGGCGGGTCTCCTGCTGCGATCCGCCGTCGTCCTCGATCTCGAGCCCGACCGATGAACCTGAACGTGAGAACCGGATCGTCACCCTCCTCGCCCCACTGTGGCGGAAAACGTTCGTGAGGCTCTCCTGGACCGCGCGGTAAAAGACGGCCTTGTGCACCGCTGGGATCCGCTCGGCGTCGGGATCGAACCGCAGGTCGACCTCGATCCCGGTCCTGCGCGAAAACGCCTGCGAGAGCCGCCGGAGCGCCGGACCGAGTTCCGGCACCGCCGGCTTCGCCACAGGGATCGCGACCGACGCATCGCGGATGAAACTCCTGATCGAGTAGAAAAGGGTCTCGACCAGATGCTGGGTGTCAATGACCGTCTCGCCCACGCCGGTCCCGGAAGCGCTCGCCCGGAGGCGCTGAAGGTTGATCAGGATCGCCGTCAGGATCTGTCCGCTCTCATCGTGAAGGTCGAGGACCCTGAGGTACCCGGCGTTCCGTTCGGCGACGTTCTCACGATCCCCCGGAGTCGGATCATTGTCGGACACGTGGTCCTCTTTGTGCTTCATCGTTGCATTGAAATTGCTTTGGCCTGGATCCGGTCTGGGAGGGACCGGTGAGGGAACGGGAGGTGTACTAATTTATGCGAATATATTATATAAATCTGCGAACGATGTCAAGGGACATCGACCGTTGGTGGGCAAAAATCGGAAGAAATTTGAAATTGGGGTGAGTACCCCAGGAGGCAAGCTCGGTTGATCGGTTGATCGGTTGATCGGGTAAAACGGGTAGTGAAGTCAGATCAGGATGAATTCACACCACACATCATCTTCAGCGGCCCGTGGCCAGCTCAAGCAGCAAGCGCAGAACCACGAAGAGAAGCGTCGCGCCGAAGAACGACCAGATCCCGAGCAACGCGAGCCGCTGTTTCGTGAGCGCGGCATCGATCCCCACGGCCGGGTGCGTCGCGACGGTCAGGTCACCGGTGATGGTCGCCCGGCACGAAAGCCGCACGTTCTTCCCGATCGACCTCGCATAGAACGGAATGAACCCGACGAGCGCACCCTCCTCCATCGGTGTCAGCGCCGAGACGCCCTTGCCGTCGGCGACCTCGACCCTGCAGGTGCCGCAGATTCCATTTCCCATGCAGTTGGCGATCTTTTCGATGCCGCTGTACGGTGAGATCCCGTTCTGGATCAACGTCTTTCGGAGGTTGGCGCCCTGCGCCACTTCGATGGTCTTTCCTTCGTTCCGGAGGGTGAGAACTGGCATTGACGATCTCCTTCTGGTTTCAAATGTTGTGGGATGTGGGAATCAGATCGACGATGTGCACGGCAGTCCGCTCATTCCATCCGGCGCCAGTCACAATTCCGCCTTGACGGTGAACTTCGTTCCGCACGACGGGCAGCGCATCTCCGCGGTGACCCAGTTGTTCCGCTCGTAGTGGGATATTTCTGAGGGCACTCCGTCGCACTCGGTCCGGACGCACCGGTCGAAACCGAGCCGAAAGCTCCGGCCCTCGTGGATGGTGGAAGCGCCCGAAAGGCGCCTCAAACCCTGGAGAATCCCGCAGATCGACTTGCCGTCGCGGATCTCCATCCGTTCGATCATCCGGACGGTCTCGCCGAAGGGGATGAGACTCACGGTCATCGTCTCTTCGCCCTCCTCCGGCTTTCTACCGCCCGGGGCCTCCGTCAGGCCGGAGGCGAGATAGATGTGCAACACCTCGTCGCAAAAACCGGGGGTCGTATAGATGGAATTGAGGAGCGTCCACTCCGAAGCCAGGTAACCGGTCTCTTCCTCGAGTTCCCGTTTGCCGCAGTCGAGGGGGTCTTCGCCCTTGTTGAGTTTTCCCGCGGGAAGCTCCCAGATGAATTCGTCGAGGGGATAGCGGTGTTGCCTGATCAAAACGACGCGGCCATCAGGCAGCACCGGGAGCACGACCGCGCCGCCGGAGTGCCTCGCCACCTCCCGCACCGAGGGCCTACCGGAGGGGTACTCGACATCGTCGACGATGATGTCGAAGACCCGGCCTTCGAAGACAGTCCTCCGGTTCAGGAGCCTGAGGTTCATTTCGAGGCGCGGCTCCCGGGCTTGTCGATCGGCGTTCCCTTCGCGCAGAGCGGGCAGGCCGTCGCCTGGTAAGTGACTGCGTCCATCACGAACGGCGCGTAGAGATTCTCAAACGGGGACTTGCCACCGCTGCGGTCCACGATCGCACCGACGCCGACGGGGAGTCCGCCCATCGAGCGCACGATCGTGACAACCTCGCCCACCGAGCCGCCGGTGGTGACGACATCCTCGCATACCAGGACCTTCTCTCCCTTCGCGA
Source organism: Ignavibacteria bacterium (assembly GCA_031379665.1). Classification (GTDB taxonomy): domain Bacteria; phylum Bacteroidota; class Ignavibacteria; order UBA10030; family SZUA-254; genus SZUA-254. The sequence goes on along the minus strand of JANNFI010000079.1, from coordinate 5,682 downwards.
TCGAGAAGCCCCGGCGCAGATGCATCTGGCCGTCCTTGCGCTCGGCGAAGATCGTCCGGACGTTCAGCTGCCGGCCGACCTCCTGGCCGACGACGATGCCGCCGAGGGCCGGGGCGATCACCACGTCCGCTTCGATATCGTCGAAGTGTCCGGCGATCTCGGAGCAGAGGTTACGGGCGTGCCCCGGGTATTGGAGCACCCGCGCGCACTGGAAGTAATGCGGGCTGTGCAACCCGCTGGTGAGCTGAAAGTGCCCCTCCAGGAGCGCCCCCGTCTTCTTGAAGATATCCAGGATTTCATCGTGAGTCATGTCGTTCCCTGTCTGGTTGAAAAATATCGTTGCCCCGTTCGCCGGGACGGTCTATCGCAAAGCCGCGATCTTCGAGGCGAGCGCAAAGTCTTTCGCCGTCAGGCCCCCCGCGCTGTGCGTCGAGAGGGCGAGCGCCACCTTGTTCCACCGGATATCGATGTCGGGGTGGTGGTTCGCTTTCTCGGCAAGCAGCGCGACCGAGACCACGAACCCCATCGCCTCAATGAAATCCCGATGCTCGACGGTCGTACGGATCTCCTTCCCGGCGAGCGTCCAGCCGGGTAATTTCCCGACCCCGCTGGCGATCTCTTCGGCGGTCAACAGTCCCCTCAATTCCATTTCGTCCATTTCGGTCCTTGTCCCTTCTGTGGTTTCGCGCGCGTCTCGATCGCGGTCCGGTTAAAACCCCTCGGCGCGGCGAATCCGGCCGAGCTTGTGTCCCAGAAACCGCTCGCCCACTTCGGCGAACTTGTGCGGTATATCGCTGACGAAAAACTGTATGTGCGGCTTCGCGCCGCTCGGGTTCCTGAGGTCCTGCTCGTCGAGGATCCCCCCCACCTCCGCCGCGGCCGCCTCGCCCGAGTCGATCAGCGACACGCTCTCTCCGAGCACGCCCGAGATGACCCCGGCAAGGATCGGATAGTGGGTGCACCCGAGCACGAGCGTGTCGATCTTTTCCTGCTTCATCGGGAAGAGGTATTCCCTCGCAATCAGCTCCGTCGCCCCGTGTTCGGTCCATCCCTCCTCGGCGAGCGGCACGAAGAGCGGACACGCCTGGCTCATCACCGTGACCGACCTGTCTATTAACCTGATGGCGTTGACGTAAGCGTTGCTCGCGATCGTTCCCATCGTTCCGATGACGCCGACGCGGCGGTTCTTCGTAGCCACGACCGCGGCCTTCGCGCCGGGAAGTATGACGCCGAGAACCGGGACCCCCGCGCGTTTCATTACGAGGTCGAGCGCCACCGACGACACCGTATTGCAGGCCACGACGATCATCTTCACATCGTGGGTCATCAGGAACTCGGTGTCCTGGACCGCGTACTCCCTCACCACCTGCGGCGATTTCGGCCCGTACGGTACGCGGGCGGTGTCGCCGAAGTAGACGATGTTTTCGTGCGGCAGGTGTCGTGTGAGGGCGCGGACCACCGTCAACCCCCCGATGCCGGAATCGAAAACGCCGATCGGTTTTGACTGGCGTGTGATCATCAGAGGTGGAAAATATAGGAAATACGGGCCGGATTCACAACAGCCATCCCACAGGCGGTGACGTTGGTGATCGCGCGGCGAACCCGCGAGGATCAGGCGGTTTGGAGGTAGGTCAGAATTCTCGCTGCCACATCGTGGCCGGAAACGATGGAGTTTCCGAGGGAGATCCCGTCGCGGTAGTTCCCGGCGAGGAAGAGGCCCGGCAGGTCGCGTTCCGCACCCGCCATTTCCTCGAGGTACCGGCCGTACCCGACGTTATACTGCGGGATCGCCTTCTGGTAGAATGCCCTGTGGACGAACGCCGGCTCCCCCCTGACGCCGAGGAGCTTCCGGAGGTCCCGCAGTGCGGTCTCGACGATCTCCCCCGTCTCCCCCGCGGCGCTTTCGGGTCGACGGGTCCCTCCGAGGAAACAGGTGATCGTTACGAACCCCTCCGGTGCGCGGCCCGGGAACAGGGAGGAAGAGAAGAGCGCACCAAGGATTGCGAACGGCTCCACTTCCGGGATGAGCACGCCGAAACCGTCGAGCGCGTGGCCGACGAGTTCTTTCCGGAACCCGAGCACGAGTGACGTGACGGGCGGGTAGTGGATTTCAGACAACGACGAGAGATTGGCAGGGCGGCCGTTCCCGACGCTCATTCCCGAGAGGGCGTGGGCCGATCCCGCGTAGAGCACGGCGTCGAACCCTGTGAGGGCTCCGCCTCCGTCCGGAACGACCTCCCACCCTGCCGCCGTCCGGCGCATCGAGGCCACCCCCCGTCCGCTCCTGACGCTGTCGCCGAGCCGTGACGCGAGAGTGTCGGTGAGGACCTGAAGGCCTTCGTCGAACGAAATCATCCCCGCCTCATTTTTCGCCTGCTCGCCCGCCGCCGCGCGCTTCTTCCGATCCCTTGAACCCAGGATCTGCCCGCGGATGAGCGAGCCGTATTTCTGCTCGAGTGCGTGGAGCTTCGGGAACGAATGCCGGACCGAAAGCCGTTCCGGGTCGCCGGCGTACACGCCCGCGACGAAGGGGTTGATGGCGTATTCGAGGAATTCCTTTCCGATACGTCGCCGGACGAAATCGGCGAGCGTTTCCTCGGCGTCGGCGGGAGACCGGCCAATGAACGGTTCGCGGAGCAGGCGCAGTTTCGCCGGAAGGGAAAAGAGAGGCGTCGTGAGGAACGTCCCCGCGGACGCCGGCAGGCGGAGCGGGGTCCCCCTGCGGGCGATGAACCTGTTTTTCGCCGCGGAACCCGGCGCCGCGACGCGGCCCTCGAGTCCGAGCTCCCTGACGAGATCCAGGATGAGGGGGGAGGTGAGGAGGATTGAATTGGGACCGTGTTCGGCGAGGAAACCCTCGCGACGCGTGGTCCGGATGACCCCTCCGGGGCGGTCCTGGGCGTCGAAAAGGGTTACACCGACTCCCTCCTTTTTCAGGTGGTAGCCGGCCGTGAGCCCGGTGATGCCTCCCCCGATGATCGCGATGTTTGGCATAGGTCGAAGTGCCGAAAACATAGAGAAAAATTCGAGCGGAGTCAATATACACCCGTCTCACCGCCCCTTCCTCACCTTGAGTCTCTATAAAAGATTTTGTATCTTTTCGGGCGTCATTCCGTCCCTTTTCAACGGGGGGCTCCGCTCGACAACATCAATCACATCGGAAAGGGTACCTCTTGCGCGAAATCACGCTCCTCCTCCATTTCATCGGACTCGGCCTCCTGTTCACAACGATGGTCGGCGGGTTCATACTCCACCGCCAGTACAGGAAGGCCGCTGACCTGCGCGCCAAGGCCATCATCCTGAAGACCGCCAGGCCCTTCGGCCTCCTGAGCCCCGTGGCGATGCTCCTGATGCTTATTTCCGGGATCGGCAACATGCACGGCATCGGGGTGGGGATGTTCGAGCTCGCGTGGCTCAACACCAAGCTGGCGCTCTTCGGCGTCGCCCTGATCGGCGGAATCGTACTCGGGATCGTCGCGAAGAAGCGCGGAACGCTCGTCCACACGATGTCCCTCGGGGAAGCGCAACCCGACTCCGAGAAACGCCTCGCCTCGTACGACACCCTCCTGAGCGCCGGTTATATCGTGATGCCGCTCCTGATGCTCGGGATGCTCTACTTCTCCGTTGTGGGCAGGCTCGGGGGACAGTGATGTCAACGATGAAAGAGTCCCTCCTCTATATCAACGGCGCCTTCGTCCCGGCGGCCGACGGCAGGACGTTCGACTCCATAAATCCGCACGACGGACAGATCGTGGCCCGCACCGCCAGGGCCGGCGTGGATGACGTCAACGCCGCCGTGGCAGCCGCCCGGCGCGCTTTCGACGACGGGCCGTGGCCCCGGATGTCGGGAAACGAACGCTCCGCCCTCATCAAATCGATTTCCGACAAGATCAACGAGCGAACGGCCGAGCTCGAACGGCTCGAGATCGACGAGTCAGGCTCCACCGTGCGCAAGGTCAGGGACGATATCAAGCTCAGCGCGCGGGCGATGTACTATTTTTCGAAACTCGCCGCCGGCGAACGCACCGAGCCGGTCGAGGGCCTCTCCAAGCCCGGCTTCAGCCAGAACCTCATCGTGAGGGAGCCGGTCGGCGTCGTCGCCGCGATCATCCCGTGGAATTTTCCGCTGAAGATGGCTGTCTGGAAGCTCGGGCCTGCGCTCGCCGCGGGGAACACTGTCGTCTTGAAACCCTCAGAACTGACCCCCTCGACGGCGATGGAGCTGGCGTCGATGTTCCAGGCGGCGGGTTTCCCCCCCGGCGTCGTAAACATCGTCCCGGGCTTCGGGCCAGAGGCCGGCCAGGCCCTCGCCGACCATCCCGGCGTGGATATGGTGTCGTTCACCGGGTCCACCGCGGTCGGAAAACTGATCATGGCCAGGGCGGCCGCGACGCTCAAGAAGGTCACGCTCGAATGCGGCGGCAAGTCGGCGAACATCGTCCTCGACGACGCCGACCTCTCGATGGCGGTCGACGGCGCGCTGTATGCAGTATATTTCCACCAGGGTCAGTGCTGCGAGGCCGGCACCCGCCTCTTCCTCCCCGAATCGATCCACGACCGTTTCGTTGGTGAGATGCTCGAGAAGATCGGAAAAATGAAGGTCGGCGATCCGAAGGACGCCGCGACGGACATCGGCCCCGTGATTTCGCTCAAACAGCGCGACCGGATCCTCGGGTACATCCGCTCCGGCGTCGAGCAGGGCGCAAAGCTCGCCGCCGGCGGTGGCATATCGAGGGCGCCCGGGACGGAGAAGGGTTTCTATGTCGAACCCACCCAGTTCAACGGCGTCGGCAATTCGATGACGATCGCCAGGGAGGAAATCTTCGGCCCCGTGCTGTCGGTCCTCTCATACAAGACCGCCGACGAGGCGGTGGCGATGGCGAACGATTCAACCTACGGCCTCGGCGGGGGTGTCTGGTCCGCGGACCGCGAAAAGGCGCTCTCGGTGGCCCGAAGGCTCAGGACCGGGACGGTTTGGATCAACGAGTGGCACCTTATTTCCGAGAAGGCCCCGTTCGGCGGATACAAGCAGAGCGGCGTCGGGAGGGAATTCGGCGCCGAGGGCCTCAACGAGTACATGGAAGCAAAACACCTGCATATCGACGAGCTCGGCTCCCGGGAGAAGAAACCCTGGTACGACGCCGTGGTTCCGAAATCATCCTGACACCATCCACTATCCGGAGAACGCAGCAATGAAACTCCTCACGCTCCTCGCCGCACTCGCGGTGCTGTTCCTCGCCGCCGGCTGCGGCAAGACGGAAGTCGCCCCCGTACCGGTCGGCAAGATGAACGAGTACAAGGACCCCGGGTTTGGTTTCACGATCCAGTATCCCGAAAACTGGAAACAACTCGGCACGACCGGCAAGGCCCTCTTCACGGAATCCCAGGATATGGCCTCCAAGTTCATCGACCCCTCCAAGGGGATCGAGGGCGGACGTGTTCTGGTTGAAGCGATCCCCTTCGCTGGCCGCATTCCCGAAAACCTGATCGCTGCGGCAAAAGATACGCTTCGTGATCAACAAGTGGAGATGGGTCCAGAGGCGGCGGTCACCGTTGGCGGCAGATCGTCGGTGAAGGCGCCCTACTCCATCCAGGCCACCACGAAATCGAAGATCTTCGGTTACGAAATCTACGTCCCCGGCGACACCGCGATGTATAAACTCACCGTCGAGGGCTACGGCG
>JANNFI010000120.1:0-111598 GCA_031379665.1 Ignavibacteria bacterium | reverse complement strand
CAGGAGGGAAAGCTGGCCCTGGAGTACGTGAGGCATCGCGGCATCAGCGACGCGATGATCACCCAGTTCGGCCTCGGTTACGCGCTCAATTCGTGGGACTCGTTCCTCGCCGTGGCCCGCGAGCAGGGGTACGATCCCGCTTTCGTCGAGAAGTACGGGCTCGCCCGGAAGAGGGAGGACGGGGGATATTACGATTACTTCAGGGGGAGGGTGATCTTCCCCGTATTTACGGCTGCCGGTCGGGTGGTCGGGTTCGGCGCCAGGAAGCTCCGCGAAGACGACCCCCTCGGGAAATACATCAATTCGCCTGAATCTCCCGCCTATAATAAGAGCCGGATACTGTACGGCCTCTCGCAGTCGAAGGAGGCGATCCGTGAGGCGGATTCGGCCCTCCTCGTCGAAGGGTATATGGATCTGATAACTGTATACCAGGCGGGGGTAAAGAACATTATTGCTTCGAGCGGAACGGCGCTGACGGCAGATCAGATCGGGCTGGTCCGCCGCTACACGAAGAACATCACGATCGTCTACGACGCCGATTCGGCGGGCTCGAAGGCGGCGATGCGTGGTGTCGACCTGGTACTTGAACAGGACATGGACGTCCGGGTCGCCAAGCTGCCCGAGGGCGATGACCCCGATTCTTTCATCCGCCGGGACGGCGCCAAGGGCTTCGGAAAACTCCTCGAGGGGTCGCTCTCGTTCGTCGATTTTATCATCGACGCGAGAAAGGAGAAGGACGCATCCCCCGAGGAGCGCTCGAAGACTGTCCGGATCCTGGTGAAAACCGTCGCCAGGATGCCCGACGCGTTGAAGCGTGACCTCTACCTGAAGCACATCTCGGATAAGTTCGCCCTGAGGGAGAGCGTCCTGCAGGCCGAACTCGCGGCGGCGCTGCGGAGCGAAGGCGCTTCCGCCGGTCGGCGTTACCAGGGCGCCGAGCGGGAGATGCCCGAACCGGCCGAACAGTCCGACGCCGCCGTCCAGCACAGGGCGAGTGCGACAGCGTCGGCGACGATCCCGGCGGAGGAGCGGGACCTCTTCGCGGCCGTCCTGAGGGGCGGTCCGGATGTCGCGCGCTTCACGCTCGGCCACGTCACCCCTGAAGAGTTTACGCACCCGGTCACACAGGCGCTCGCCTCACTCCTCTATTCCAGGGTCGAGGAAGGGGAGAGCGTCGACCCCGCGGCGCTTATCGATGCCACGGACGATGCGGCCGGGAGGGCGTTCATCTCGGAAATTATACTCACGAAGTACGAGCTGAACAGTGAGCCGCGGCCCGGGACGACCGCCGTCGAGCAGGGAGACCCCCTCCGCATCGTCTCAGACACCCTGCTCGCGATGAAGAAACGGAACCTCCGCGCGCTGAAAAAGGAAAACCAGGAGCTCCTCAGGCAGACCAGCGCCAGCGGCGGGGACGCCTACCCGTTCCTGAAGAGGAACACGCTCCTGGACGAGGAGCTCGCGCGCATCGACAAGGAAGGCCTCGGCGCGTAACCTCCCCATGTCCCTCATCTCCGACATCAAGAAATACGAGACCGTATCGCGCAGGCTTGAACCGGGGGCGGCCGACCGGCGGGCCTCCCGCGAGAAGGTCGTCGCTTACACCGAGGATTTCCTCGAGCGGATCGGCGAGATCCCCACCTTCGTGGGGTCGCACGACGGGGGGATCGGCCTCCTCACAGATCCGATCGGCGAAGAACCGGCGAACCTCGATGCGCTGCTCGAGCTCGTCCGCCACAACGTCGACCGCCCTGGGCTCAATCCCGCCTCAGGAGGTCACCTGGGGTACATTCCGGGCGGCGGGCTCTACCATAGCGCGCTTGGCGATTATATGGCCGCGATCGCCAACCGGTTCGCGGGCGTGAATTTCGGCAGCCCGGGCGCCGTCAGGATGGAGAACATGCTCCTCGATTGGATGCGCGACGTGGTCGGCTATCCCGCCGGCACGGCGGGCAACCTCACCTCGGGGGGGAGCATCGCGAACCTGATCGGCATCGTCGCCGCGAGGGACGAATCGGGGATCAGGGCCGCCGATTTTGCGCGCTCGGTGATTTACCTGACGGAACAGGCGCATCACTCGGTGGACAAGGCTATCCGGATCGCCGGCCTTGGCGAGGCCGTGCTCCGGTACGTCGCGACCGACGACCGCCACCGGATGTCGGCGGAACATCTGGAGCAGAGCATCCTCGCCGACAAGGAGACCGGCCTCATCCCGCTGATGGTCATCTCGGCGGCGGGGACGACGGACGCTGGCGCGGTCGACCCCCTGGCGGCGATCGGGGATATCGCGGCGCACCACGGAATCTGGCACCACGTCGACGGTGCGTATGGCGCCTTCTTCGCGCTGTGCGACGAGGGGAAGGACGTCCTCACCGGAATGGACAAATCCGATTCGCTCGTGATGGATCCGCACAAGGGCCTCTTTCTTCCCTACGGGACCGGCGCGGTCCTCGTGAAGAACAGATCGAGGCTCCTGGAGTCATTCCATTACCAGGCGAACTACATGCAGGACGCCATCCGGGACGAGGGATCACCCTCCCCGGCCGACCTCTCTCCGGAGTTGACGAAGCATTTCCGCGGCTTGCGTCTCTGGCTGCCGCTGAAACTCCACGGCCTGGCGCCCTTCAGGGCGGCGTTGAGCGAGAAGATCCTCCTGGCGCGGTACTTCCACGCCCGGCTCCAGGAGATGGAGGGGTTCGAGGTCGGCCCCTTCCCCGACCTGTCGCTGGTGACGTACCGTTATATTCCGCGAAGGGGCGATCCCGACGCGTTCAACGAGCGTCTCATCGCGGAAATCCACAAAGACGGCAGGGTGTTCCTGTCGTCGACGATGCTCCGCGGCCGGTTTACCCTGCGGCTCGCCGTCCTCTCCTTCAGGACCCATCTGGACACCATCGACCTGACGCTCGAGATCCTGAAGGAAAAAGCGAAGATGATCGAGAAATCATTCTGAACATCAAAGGAGACCACCCGATGATACTCACCACCACGAACACCCTCGAAGGAAAATCCATCACGAAGTACCACGGCCTCGTCAGCGGAGAGGCGATCCTGGGGGCGAACATTTTCAAGGATTTCTTCGCCGGCATCAGGGACATCGTCGGGGGCCGGTCGGCGGCCTACGAGGAGGAGCTTCGCAAGGCGAAAGACATCGCCCTGGGCGAGATGCAGAGCCAGGCCGCTGCAATGGGAGCGAACGCGGTGATCGGCATCGACCTGGACTACGAGACCATCGGCTCCTCGGGCAGTATGCTGATGGTGACCGCGTGCGGCACCGCGGTGAGCTGCACCGGCTGAGCCCGGGCCTCGCGTCCGATCCGTTGCAAATGAGGCAGGGTGGGCGTATATTGGGAGGATAACCGAGCGGAGAAGGCCCAGGATTGGATCAGGCATACCGGCGTTTTTTAATCGTCCGCACCGACAGGATGGGGGACGTCATCCTTACCCTGCCGATGGCCCGGGTGCTCAAGAAATGTTACCCCGGAGCCCATGTCGCGATGCTGATCCATTCCTACACCGCTGAACTGGCGGGCTCCGATCCCGACGTCGACCAGGTGATCCAGGTCGAAAGTCATACCCCGTCGATCGCACGGACCGTCGCCGAGTTGCGGCGCTCCCGATTCGACGTGGTGTTTCATACCAACCCGCGTCCACGGTTCGCCCTGATCACGGTGCTCTCGGGCATCCCGGTGAGGGTCGGGACCGGTTACCGATGGTATTCCTTCCTCTTTAACAGGCGCGTCTTCGAACACCGGAAGGACGCCCGGCGCCACGAGCTCGAGTTCAATCTGAACCTCCTCCACGCCATCGGCTGTGACGCACCCTGGGATGACGTCCGTCCCCGCGTCGTGGTCGACGATGCGCAGACCGTCAGGGCGCGCCGTGCGCTGGCGGACGCCGGGGTGCCGGAAGGCGCGAAACTCGTGATCATCCACCCCGGGAGCGGCGGATCGGCCCGCGACTGGAGCCCCCGGCATTTCGCGACCCTGGCGTCGATGCTGGCGGCGCACGACGGCCTCTCGGTGTTGATGACGGGGGGAAAGGACGAGGAACCGCTCGTCGCCGGGATCAGGGCGGTCTGCCCGCTCCCGGTCCGTTCAATCGTCGGTTCGCTCTCGATCAGGGAGTATGCCGCCCTCGCGAAACTGGCGTCGGTGTTCATCGCGAATTCCACAGGGCCGCTGCACGTCGCCGCCGCGGTGGGGACACCGGTGGTCGGCCTCTATCCCCAAATACGGGCGTTGAGCGCTGCGCGCTGGGGGCCCTACGCCGGGCGGAAAGTGGTGCTCACGCCGAAGGGTTTCCCGGAGGACTGTCGCGAGTGCGACGGTGCCCGCGGCTCACGATGCCGGTGCATGGACTCGATCACGCCGGCGGACGTCTATCAGGCCACAATGCGTCTGCTCGGCGCTGAGGCCGCCGCAGCGTGAACGTGGCTCGTAACGTAAGCCTCTGCCTGCTGCTCTCCTGGCTCGCTGTAACAGGCGGGGCGCAGTCCCCCCGTATCGCGACGGGCGAGGGGCAGGATAGTACGGTTGTGGTTCCGGCGCCCGATACCCTTCGGAAAATCCCCAACATCGCCTTCCGGGGCGGTGAGTACCTGAAATTCGACGTCCACTGGAGCTTCGTGACGGCCGGTGACGCCTATCTGACCGTGACCGACACCGTGTTCGCCGGGAGGCCGTGCCACATCATCACGTTCAGGCTCGAGTCGAAGCCGTTCTTCGACATATTCTACCGGGTGCGCGACCAGTACCGCACGATCATCGACTCACAGGGGATCTTTCCCTGGCGGTTCGAACAGCAGATCCGCGAAGGGGGGTTCAGCCGCGATTTCATGGCGGAGTTCGACCCGTGGGAGCACGTGGCGATCACGGCGGCGGGCAGGTACCCGATCCCGGCGTACGTCCAGGACATCATGTCGGCTTTTTACTTCGCGCGCACGGTCGATTACACCGGCTTCAGGCCCGGTCGGAAGATCGAGCTGCAGAATTTCTACAAAGACTCGACCTACCCGCTCGCCGTGAAATACCGTGGGCGCCAGCGGATCGAGGTGGATGCGGGAACGTTCGACTGCATCATCGTCGAGCCGATGGTCAGCGAGGGGGGTCTTTTCAAGAGCAAGGGGAAAATCCTCCTCTGGATCACCGACGATGACCGCAAGATGCCCGTCAGGGTCCGGACCGAGATCCCGATCGGCACGGCCGAGGTGAACCTGACGGAATACAGGGGCGTGAACGGGCCCCTGCGCGCTCTCATTCACGATGACTGAGGAACGATGATGGCCAGACCACGAAAAGCGAACCTGAAGAACGTGCGGACGATCTCCATCCACAAGCGAAAGAGCAAGGTGGGCATCGGGGCGTTCGGGCATCCGTTCGACCCTTCGACCGGATCGTTCCCCGAATTCATCGCGTCGCTTCCGAGGATCCTTGCCGCCGACGAGCTGCGCGCGTTTGCCGGTGCCATCGTGAAATCGCGGCGGGCCGGTAAACCGGTTATTGCGATGATCGGGGCGCACGTCGTGAAGGTGGGGCTCTCGCCACTCCTGGTCGACCTGATCGAGCGCGGAGTCCTCACCTGCGTCGCGATGAACAGCGCCGCGGCGATCCACGACGCGGAGGCGGCGCTCTGGGGGGTGACGTCCGAGGACGTCGCGTCGAGCCTCCTCGACGGTACGTTCGGGATGTCGAGGGAGACGGGGGAGTTCGTCAACGGCACGCTTTCACGAGCCTACCGGAAGGGATCCGCGGGGTACGGCGAAGCCCTCGGACGGGCCCTCCTGAAGGCGCCGCACGCGGGCCTGAGCGTCCTGGCCGCCTGCGCGCGGCAGGGCATTCCCGCGACCGTCCACGCGGCGATCGGGACCGACATCGTCCACCAGCAACCGACGATGAACGGGGCCGCCACCGGCGAGCTCTCGTTCCGCGATTTCCGCCTCCTCGCGTCCCAGGTCGCCGGGCTTCGCGGCGGCGGGGTGGTGATGAACGTCGGCTCGGCGGTCATTCTGCCCGAAGTCTTCCTCAAGGCACTCACGGTGGCGCGAAACCTCGGGGCCCCGGCGCGCGGTTTCACCACCGCCAACTTCGACATGATCCAGCATTACCGTCCGCGCCTGAACGTGGTGGCGAGGCCCACCGCCGGGGGAGGGCGGGGCTATCTCTTCACCGGACACCACGAGATCATGGTCCCGCTTCTGGCGGCGATGGTCCGGCACGAGCTCACCCGTCGCTGATGGAAACCCCAGGCGCGGACCGCCCTGACCCGGGGCCCGGCGCCCACCCCACGGACCCGGGGCCCGGCGCGTCGCCGATACCCGCGACCTCCACGTTCCGGGAGAGGCACGGCATCACCCCGGTGGCCTTCGCCCTCCTCTGCGTCATTTTCTTTGCCGTTGTCTACCAGGGCTTCGGCTCTGCGCTGAGCGTCCTCCTCTTCGGCCTGACACCAGACCTCTCAGAACCGGGCGACTTCAGGATCTTCACCGGGGTCACGCAGGTCGCACTCCTGCTGGTTCCAGCCCTGCTCGTCGCCCGGCTCGCCAGTCCCAGGCCCCTTGACTTCCTGCGGGTACGCCGGCCGCCGATCGGGGCGCTGCTGGTGCCCCTGGCCGGTATCTTTTCGCTCCAGCAGATGCTCCAGGTCTATATGGTTTTCCAGGACAGGATTCCCCTGCCTCCCGAAGTGGAGGGGCTCGTGAACCAGTTCAAGGAGGCGATCGGCAAGACCCTGATGAGCCTCCTGGGTTCGCATTCGTTTCCGGAATTCCTCGGCGTCGTCCTGGTCATCGCGGTCATCCCGGCGGTGGCGGAGGAGTTCGCCTTCCGGGGGCTGATCCAGGGGAACTTCGAACGGGGCATCGGCCCGGCCAGTGCCGTTACGATCTCCGGGATCATCTTCGGGCTATTCCATCTGAACCCGTTTTCCATCGTCCCGCTGATCGCGCTGGGGGTCTACCTGGGGTTCATCGCCTACCGCTCGAACTCAATCTGGGTGAGCATCGCCGCGCATTTCTTCAACAACCTGATCCCCGTCACCGCCCTCTATCTCAATCTCGCCGACGAGAAGATGGTCACCGGGGAGTTCGGCGATTTGCCGTTCGCGACGCTGATGGCGATCTTTTGGTTCTCGGGCGTAATTTTCTTACTATCCACCTATTACTTCCTCCACCTGACAAAACTCTCCGCCGTCGACGTACGGCGGGCGGAACCCCAATGACCAACCTCGGACAACGCGTCGCGACGGCCGCCGTGGCCATCCCCCTCATCGTGCTGGTGAGCCTCGCCGGCGGGGTCTGGTTCTTCGCGTTCATCGCCCTCGCCTCCGCGGTGGCGCTCCACGAGTTCTATGCGCTCGCCAGGGCGAAGGGCGCCAGGCCCAGCGTCGGGCTCGGCATCGCGTCGGGCTTCCTGGTCAACCTCGCCTTCTTCTACCCAAAATTCTCGATGTTCTGCATCGGAATCCTCCACGACGGCGGCTGGGCCGCACCATTCCCGACGCAGGCGCAGCTCCTGGTGATCGTTTTGATCCTCTCCGTGATGGCGATGGCCATCTCCGAACTCTCCGGTAACCGGGGACCGGCCATCGCCGGGATCACCTCCACCATCACCGGCGTCCTCTACGTCTCCCTCTTCTTCGGAACGTTCATCGGGCTTCGTGAAATCTTCGTCCAGGGTGATTTCCCGGCGTACCGGTGGTTTCCGGATGCGGTAGGGAGCGGCTCCGATGGGATATGGGCCGACGTCTACCGGTGGGGGGGCTACACCGTCATCTCGGTCCTCTCGATGATCTGGATCTGCGACACCGCCGCCTACCATACGGGGATAGCGATCGGCAAACACAAGCTTTTCCCGAGGGTCAGCCCCAACAAGACCTGGGAGGGCGCGGCCGCAGGGTTTCTCTTCGCGATACTGAGCGCCCTCGCGGCCCGGTACCTGGTCCTCCCATACCTCACCGTCGGAAACGCAGTCGTGCTCGGTCTGATTGTCGGCACGCTCGGCCAGGTGGGCGACCTCTTCGAATCCCTGTTGAAACGGGACGCGGGAGTGAAGGACTCTTCGAACCTGCTCCCCGGGCACGGCGGGGTCCTCGACCGGTTCGACAGCCTGCTGTTCGTCGCCCCGGCGGTCTATATCTACATCGATTTCATCATTCTAAGCTGACCCATATGGCCCGCCGGCAAACCGTTCGCGTCATCACCCTCGGATGTTCGAAGAACACCGTCGACTCGGAGGAGTTGATGCGCCAGCTCCAGGGGAACGACTGGACCCTTGGCGCTGAGGAGGGACCCGCGGACGTGGCGGTGATCAACACCTGCGGCTTCATCGAGGAGGCGAAAAAGGAATCGATCGAAATGATCCTCGCGGCCGTCGAAAGCAAACGGCGGGGCGAATTCGGCAAGGTGGTGGTGATGGGATGCCTCTCCGAGCGGTACGCAGCCGCGCTCCGTGAGGAAATCCCGGGGATCGACGCCCTGATCGGCGCCAATAAGGTTGACAAAGTCGTCGAGGCCCTCGGGGGGGAAACGAAGCGCGACCTCCTCGGCGAACGCGCGCTGACGACCCCGTCGCATTTCGCATACCTGAAGATCTCCGAGGGATGCGACAGGCCCTGCTCCTTCTGCGCGATCCCGATCATGCGGGGCGCGCACGTCTCGAAACCGTTCGAGAGGGTCGTACTGGAAGCCCGCCGGCTCGCGGCGCTCGGGGTCCGGGAACTCGTCCTGATCGCCCAGGACAGCACGTACTACGGGCTGGATCTCTACGGCAGGAGGGAGATCGCAAAACTCCTCCGTGAGATCTCCCGCGTCGACGGGATCGAATGGATCCGATTGATGTACGCTTTCCCCTCGGGCTTCCCCGAGGATCTCCTGGAGGAGATCGCCGTCAACCCGAAGGTCTGCAAATACCTCGACATGCCGGTCCAGCACGCCTCAGACCCGGTCCTGGCCTCGATGCGACGCGGGATCACCGGCGACGGCCTGAGGACGCTCATCGGAAAGATCCGCCGTGCCGTCCCCGGGATCGCGCTGCGGACGACGCTGATCGCCGGCTACCCGGCTGAGGGGGAGAAGGAATTCGGGGAGCTCCTCGCGTTCGTGAATGAAACCGGGTTCGACCGGCTCGGCGTCTTCGAGTATTCCCGGGAGGACGACACCGGCGCGTTCGACCTCGGCGATCCAGTCCCCCAGGAAGAAAAACTCCGCCGGCGGGTCGCGATCATGGAGGCCCAAAAGGAGATCTCCCTCCGGAAAAACGAAAAAAGGGTCGGATCCGACGTGACGATCCTCGTCGATCGCGCCGAGGAGGACGGTTTCGCGGGACGTACGCAGCACGATGCCCCCGAGGTCGACAACGAGGTCTTCGTGTCGGCCGGGCCGGGCATCGCCGTCGGACACTTTTCCAGGGTCAGGATTGTTGATGCTGTAGAGTACGACCTCTTCGCCGTCCCTCGCGGGGGAGAGGATTCCGTCGGCCGATGAACCGAACAATCGAACAGTGGCGGACCAGATGAGTATCAGATGAGTACCAGGGTCTTGGCAATACTCCTCCTCTTCCTCCTTATGGCGTCGTCAGCTGCCGTCCTCTTCGCCCAATCCGGGTCGGGAGAGGAAAGCCTCGTGAAGTCGGACCAGCGGACGTTCGCGGTCGACGTGCTCACGTACCCGGACGATTCGGCCGGGTTCAGCAGGGTGGACATCTACCTTGAGATCCCCTATTCGTCGCTCCAGTTCGTGAACCAGGGGGGCTTCTTCCGCGCGACGTACGAACTCGACGTGGCGATTAGCGACAGCGCCGACAAGTTGGTTTCCGAAAAGACCTGGTCGGGAAAGGTCGAGGTGGATTCCATCCAGGAGGTCAGGCTCCGGAGGCCGGGGGAGGTGGTGCAGAAGACGATCCTCCTGCGGCCGGGGCGCTACGGTTTCAATGTCAGGGTACGGGACATCGAAACGAACCGGACGAGTTCTTCGCGCCTCAAGATCAGCGTGACCGACTATGCCCCGGGGAAGTGGAAGGTGAGCGACGCCATGGTGCTCCACGGGTTTGAAGCGGTGGGGGAGAGAAAGCTCATCACCCCGAACATTTCCGCTGCGATCTCCGACGCCAGTGATAGCTTCTACGTTTTCCTCAAGCTCTACAACGACATCGGCGTCGATTCCGGCCTCATCGTCGTGGAGGTGACCGACCCGCGATCGCGAATGGTGCGGACCGATACGATCCCGGTACATCTACGGGCCGGAGAGAACAGCCTCCTCCCACGGGTGAAGTGCGCCGGGCTGGGCGTCGGCGAGTTCACGCTCAAGGTCAGGATCCTCCCCATCCCCGATCCGGCCGCGGACGGGGCGGTCTCTACCGGCCTGGCCGAAACGGCGCGTTCCTTCACCATGCGCTGGATCGGCGCCCCGATGGAAGTCTCGGACATCGATCTTGCGATCGATCAGATGCAGTACATCATGGAGAAGGAAGCGCTCGAGGAGCTGAAGGCGCTCACCCCCGACTTAAAACGCGACCGTTGGAAGGCGTTCTGGGCGAAGAGGGACCCCTCCGTCGGAACCGATCGGAACGAACTGATGGAGGAGTATTACTCCCGCGTCGCCTACGCGAACCAGCACTTCGGGCATTACACCGTCGGGTGGAAGACCGATATGGGCATGGTGTACATTATCTTCGGCGCGCCCAACAACATCGAACGCCATCCTTTTGAAATCGACTCCAAGCCGTACGAGGTTTGGACGTACCACGAGAACAACCGGCAGTTCGTGTTCGTCGATGCTACCGGCTTCGGGGATTACCGGCTCCAGACCCCCATCTGGGATGTGTACCAGAACCAGGGCCGGTAGAGGGCTCAGGGGGCTGTTTCCCCTGCTCCTGGCCGGCGTACTGCTCCTCCCTTCCTCCCGATCGTCCGCCGACGGTTCGCGCCTGGTCCTCCTCGAATTGAAATTTTACGGAAACGAAGCCGTGTCCTCGGGCGACCTGCGCGACGCGGTCTCCCTGCGCCGGGGCGACCTCCTGACTGATTCGTCCGTCGCTCGGGCCGTCGCCGACGTAACCGGCGCCTACCGCGAGCGCTCGCGGTACGGGGCGGTCGTCGTGGCCGCCTCGGAAGGCTACAGCGACGACAGCAGTTCCGCCGATCTGCTCTTCACCATCCGCGAAGGGAACCCCGCCGCCATCGGGAGGATTGAATTCCGCGGACTACGATACCTCCCGGCGGGGCAGGCCCGTGAAGCATTCGGAAATTCCGAGGGCGATCCATTAGACCCGGCGCGGCTCGAGGAGGGCCTCGCCGCGCTCCTGGCGGAATGCGAACGGTCGGGTTTCCCCTTCGCGGAGGCCTCGATCGGGGGCATTTCCGACGGAGGCGACGGCGCTATGACCGTGATCGTCGATGTCGCGGAGGGGGACCGGGTAACGATCGGAGAAATGCGTGTCGAGGGGAACACCGAGACGAAGAGCTACGTCATCCTGAGGGAGTCGAGGATGGACCTCCCGGTCCTGTTCGATCCGGGGACGAGCTCGCGGTTCGTCGGAAGGCTCCGACGGCTGGGACTTTTCAGTGGAGTCGAGGAACCCTCGATCTATGCCGCGCCGACTGGACACGGCCTGCTGGTGCGAGTGCGCGAGGGCCGGATGAACACGTTTGACGGCGTCCTCGGGTATGCGCCGGCTCCGCAGGGTACGACCGGCGGGAGCGTCACGGGCCGGATCGCCGTATGGATGCGGAACCTCTTTGGAACCGGAAGAAAATTGGAGGCGGAGTGGTCGAAGTTCGGTCCATCGAGCCAGGAAATCAAACTTGCGTACGAGGAACCGTGGGCCTTCGGCCTCCCGGTCAATCTGGCGGGGAGGTTCTCCCAGCGCCAGCAGGACACTTCCTACGTGGACCGGAGGGTCTCCGCCGCGGCGGAGTTCCTCGCTTCGGCATCGCTCTCAGTCTCCGCCGTCGGGGAATACCAGGAGGTCATCCCCTCGGTCACGGAGGGGTCGACGGGCGCGTACGGGATTGCGGGGAGCACGGCGGCGACCATCGGCCTCGTTGCACGATACGATACAAGGGACGACCGCGTGCTTCCACGTGATGGGGTGAATTTCAGGAGCGAGTATCGGACCGGCACGAGGAAAGCGGACGGCGGCCCGGACAGCGCCGCGAGGCAGAACATCCGGCATCTCGGATTTGACTTCGATGTATTCATCGCGCTCCGGAGCGCCCACGTATTGAACATTTCACTCCACGGACGGGAGATCTCCACCCCCTCGCCGGGCCCGGGCGACCTCTACAGGATCGGGGGTTTCAGGACGCTCCGTGGTTTCCGCGAGGATCAGTTCAACGGCACCGCCCTGGCCTGGGGAACGGCGGAGTATCGTCTCATCGTCGAGGGGAACAGTTTTTTCTACGGCTTCTTCGATCCAGGGTACGTCGACCCGGGGGCCGATGAATCGGGCTTCTTCACGTACGGTTACGGTGTCGGAATGCGGCTCGAAACGGGGCTCGGGCTGATCGGCGTGAGTTTCGCGCTCGGAGAGGGTGACCCGGTGGCCGAAACGAAGATCCATTTCGGGCTCATCAATGATTTTTGAACCTGCGGGAGGCGCGTGAAAGATCTCGAATGCGGATTCGAACGGGTCTGCTGGTCGGCGGGAATACAAAGGGTGGCGGGCATCGACGAAGCGGGCCGCGGGCCGCTGGCCGGGCCCGTGGTGGCGGCCGCGGTCGTCTTCCCGGAGGAGGTCTGGATCCATGGGGTTGACGATTCGAAACTCCTCGACGCGCCGGAGCGGGAGCGCCTCTACGGCGTCATCGAGCGGTGCGCCCTCGATGTCGGCGTGGGGATCGTCTCCCACACTGAGATCGACGAGATCAATATCCACCGGGCCACCATCAAGGCGATGCACGACGCCGTGGCCGTCCTGAAACAACCGCCCGGCCACCTGCTCGTCGACGGGCCCAGGTTCTCGCACCCAGTCATTCCAAACACGCCGATCATCGACGGCGACGCACGCTGCTTCTCAGTCGCAGCCGCCTCGATCATCGCCAAGGTCACAAGGGACCGGATCATGCAGGAATATGAACGGATCTACCCCGGTTACGGTTTCGGGCGCCACAAGGGGTACGGGACCGCCGCCCACATGGAGGCGATCAGGAGGCTGGGGCCCTGTCCGATCCACCGGATGAGTTTCCGGCTGCCGTCCCGGGAGGACGTTCACCGGTGACGGGCGTCCTGGGGGACAGGGGAGAAGCGGCGGCGGCCGAATACCTCCGCGGCGAGGGCTACGAAATACTCCACAGGAATTTTCGGTTCGGGCGTAGCGAGATCGACCTCATCGTCCGGAAGGGAGGAACGCTGGTGTTCGTCGAGGTGAAGACGAGGAGTTCCGACCGCTACGGTGAACCGGAGGAGGCGGTGAACCGCGAAAAAATCAGGAGGATCAGGAGGGTGGCGTCGGCGTATCTGTCCGGGAGGAGGATCGGCGACTGCGACTGCCGGTTCGACGTGGTGGCGGTCGTGTTCAGCGGGGACCGGGCGACGGTGAGGCATACTGAAGACATTTTCTCCTGATGCCCTGGAGGCGCCGTCGCTGCGACGGGCCGTGCGGCGTGCTGCCTCCCCTCAGATCTTTCCCGTGATGTACCCGCTCAGGTGGTCGATGGTCGAGCGCTGGTCGGCGATGATCTCCTTGACCACGTCCCCGATGGAGATGATCCCTCCGAGTTTCCCCTCGGAGATCACCGGGAGGTGGCGGATGTGCTTCTCGGTCATCAGTTTCATGCACTCCTCGATGGAGGCGCCCGGTGCGACCGCCAGCACCGGCGAGGTCATCACCTCCCGAACGCTCAATTCCCTGGATGACTTACCCTTCAGTATCACCTTCCTGGCGTAATCCCGTTCCGAAAAGATCCCGACGAGTGTCCCGTCCTCGAGAACCGTCACGGCGCCGATGTTCTTCGCCGCCATCAGTCCGAGCGCTTCGAACACCGTTGAACCGGGAGGGACCGACCAGACGTCGTTTCCCTTCCCCTGCAGAATGTGATGAACAGTCCTCATCGCGTACCTCCGGGTGGTGTGGTCGTGAACAGCGGGCCCGCGGTCGGGCCACGATCAATGATACGATATTCGCCGCGCGGTGTCAATGGGCGGGAGCCCCCCGGGCGGCGTGGACCGACCGGCCGTACCTGGCGATGATCTCCGGGAGGGCGTCGATGTCGGCCCGGGTGGTCCTGAAATTCACGATACACGCGCGCAGAAGGGTCTTTCCGTCGACGACCGCGTTGGACACGAAGACTTCCCCCCCGGCCTGGAGCTTCCCGAGGAGCTCCGAGTTCAGAGTGTTCAGGTATTCCCCGGCGGTCGCAGCGTCGTTCCCATATCCCGGCGGGACGTACCGGAACGTCACAATGCTGAGTGATTTCGTGCACGTCTCGAACTCCGTGTGCGTCGTGAGCACGGCGTACAACCGGTCCGCGAGGGCGATGTCGTCACCGATCATCCGGGTAATCCCGCTCCTGCCCGCCTGTTTCATTCCCATCCAGACCTTGAGGGCGCGGAACCCCCGCGAATTCTGAGGACCGTACTCGAGGTAATTCGTGGGATTGTCTCCCGGGTCGCCCGAGAACCGGTAATACGACGGATCGTAATGGAAGGTGTCCCTCAACAGGCCGCGGTCGCGAACGAGCGCGCACCCGCAGTCGAGGGGGGCGTAGAGCCATTTGTGCGGGTCGACGGCGACGGAGTCGGCGAGGGAAAGCGCTCGCAGATCGTCGGATGCTTCCGGAAGCGCGGCGGCGAACGCACCATAGGCTCCGTCGACGTGAAACCAAATATCGTACTTCTTCGCGAGGGCCGATAACGCGCCGAGCGGGTCGACCGCCCCGGTCGCGACCGTCCCCGCTGTACCGACGATCATCAGGGGAACGTCGCCGGCGGCGCGGTCCTCCCCGATCCGTCGCTCGAGCTCAGCCACGTCCATCCGCTGATGGGCGTCGCACGGGATCTTGCGGATGCTGTCGGTGCCCAGCCCCGAGATGTCGGCCGCCTTCTCGATCCAGGTGTGCGCCTCGGAGGAGGCGTAGATCCTGAGCCTCGTTCCGGCCAGTCCGAGGCCGTGCCGGCGCACGTCGCCCGTAGTCCCGGCCCGTCTCGCGGCCAGGAAACAGACGATGTTTGCCATATTCCCCCCTGTCACAAGTATCCCACCGCAGTCCGGGGGATAACCGATCAACTCCGCGATCCACCTGATCACCTGTTCCTCCACAACCGTCGCCACCGGAGCGAGGGCGAACGCGCCGACGTTCGGATTCACCGACGCGGCGATCAGATCGGCCAGCGCCCCGATCGGGGATGGCGACCCGGTGATGTAGCCGTGGTACCGCGGGTGTCCGATGTGGAGGGAGTGCTCGATGAGGGTGCCGGCGATGTCGCGGACGACGTCCCCGGGGGCCGTCGGGCCGTCGGGGAGCGGCCCGTCGCCGACCAGCCGCCGGACTTCAGAGGGTTTATGGCCCCTCGTCACGGGGCGGGATGCGATCCCGGCGAGGTACGAGGCAATCATGTCGATGCATTCGTGTCCGATCTTCCGGAATTCTTCGGGATCAATCAGGATGGGGATTGTACGATCCCCTCCCGGAGGTCGTTGTTCCATGGTGGCCTGCGATGATGGTGTGACCGTTGCCGCACGTGGCGGCGCGACACCGGCCCGTGGTTCTATACCGCGCCCTTCCCGCTCGCCTTAGCTTTTAACGCCTGCCACCGTCCGATGAGCCCGCCGAAATGGCCGGTGATGGCGACGAGGAGCGGGTGAAAGATGAACAGGGAGATGTTGTCCGCCGCGTCTTCCGCCGTTTCCTGAGTGTAGAACCTCCAGAGGATGAACATGACCGCCGGGATTGCGCCGAGGAGACCGATTTGCCAGGGGTAGACCCGCCAGCGCCGGCCGATGAACCAGCCGATCGTAGCGGCGAAGACGACAGTCGAGGCCAGAAAGAGGAACGCCCCCTGATACAGGAAGATCTGGTAGGCGAGAATCAGGGCCACCACCGAGAGGAAGAAGAGCATGGGGACGGGATGGATGGATGATTTCATCTGTTCAGGCCTTTCAATGCTGGTGATGTTGAACGTTCTCGATGACGGTGGCGATGCCCTGCCCGACGCCGATGCACATCGTGGCGAGTCCGTACCGCGTGTTCCTCCTCGCCATCTCGTGGACGAGGGTCGTCAGGATCCTGGCGCCGCTCGATCCGAGGGGGTGCCCGAGCGCGATCGCCCCGCCGTTGACGTTGATCAATGCGGGGTCGGCCTTCAGCTGCGCGATCACCGCGAGCGCCTGGGCGGCGAAGGCCTCGTTGAGTTCGACGAGGCCGATGTCGCCGAGCCTGAGCCCTGCCTTCTTCAACGCCATTTCCGTCGCTGGGACCGGGCCCATTCCCATGAAGCGGGGATCGACACCCGCGATCCCGGTCGAAACGATCCGCGCCAGCGGCCGCGAGCCCAGGGACTTCAGCGTGTCCTCACCCACGATCACGAGCGCCGCGGCGCCGTCATTGAGGGAGGATGAGTTCCCGGCGGTGACGCTGCCGCCTTTCCTGAAGACGGGGGGGAGGGCGGCGAGTTTTTCCACCGACGTATCTTCCCTCGGCCCTTCGTCGGTCACCACGGTCAGGGTAGTTCCTTTCCTCCCGGGAATCTGCACCGGGAATATCTCCTGACGGAACCGCTCCCGGGCGGCCACCGCTCGCCGGTGACTTTCGACGGCGAACGCGTCCTGGGCCTCTCGCGGGATGGAAAATTTTTCGGCGACGTTTTCGGCGGTTTCACCCATCGATTCGAGGGGAATCCGGGCCTGAAGCGCCGGGTTGGGGTACCTCCACCCGAGGGCAGTATCGAACGCGGTCAGGTTGCCGAAGGCGCCACTCTGGTTTTTCGGAACGGAATAGGGGGCCCGGCTCATGCATTCGACCCCCCCGGCCAGGACGGCACGGTAATCGCCGGCCCAGATCCCGCGGGCGGCAAAATGGACGGCATCCATTCCCGATCCGCAGAGCCGGTTCAGCGTCGTTCCCGGCACCGAGTCAGGCAGGCCGGCAAGGAGGGCCGCAATCCGGGAAACGTTTCGGTTGTCCTCCCCGGCCTGGTTAGCGCACCCCCAAAGGACATCATCGATCAGGGCCGGATCGATCCCAGACTTCCTGACTGCTTCCTTCATCACGGAAGCGCTCAGGTCGTCGGGCCGCACGTCGCGAAGGGCGCCGCCGTACCTGCCGATCGGCGTCCTGACCGCTTCGATGATATATGCTTCCGTCCGGGCCATGAATGGTGTCGGGTTTACGAAAGGTGAATAATAAGGGAATCCGCGTCGAAAAACAATCCGTCGGTGACGCAGGTGGCCCGGTTGAAGGGGCCCCGATGGTCATTTTCCGGAGGCGCCGGGGGAGGGTGCCCGTGGGGGCTTGGCGTAGGCAAAAAAACGGAGCCCCACGGTGGGAATCAGGGGATGGTCGGTGGAGAGGGAAATATCCCCCCGAAGGATCCCTGGCCTGGTCGGCTTCACCCTGCAGAGGATGGAGGCCTCACCGCCGGGTTCGAGTACCCCCCCGGAGAGTTCCACCACGACTTCGGGGGACGAGCTCGTGGTTCCTGTGATCGTGACCCGGCCCTTCGAGAGGTTCCGGATCGTCACGACCGTCGTCACGGCTGAGTCCTGCAGCGTGGAAAAGACGAGGTGGGTCTGGTCGAGGTCGAGGATGTGGACGACATTCGCGCTGAAGGAAACGTGAGGATTGGCGTCGGACGGGTCGTTCGTCTTCATCGAGACGACCTTCTCGACCTTGTCCCGGAACTTCGCGGGATCAAACGTGATTTTCAGCATCCCGCTTCCCCCCGGGGGGATGTCGCTGTCGGAGAGGAGGGTTCCGGTGCATCCGCATGAACCCGATACGTCGGTGATGCGGAGGGTGTCGTCCCCTTTGTTCGTGATGCGCAACTCCCGAACGACCGGTGATACGGTGTAGAGGTTCCCGAAGTCGAAGGCCTTGCCGCCCTCGATTCCGAATTTCGGTTGTCCCGTCGAGATGCCCGGGATGCCGAAGAAAAAGGAGGCGAGGACGGTCAGCGCCGCCAGGCGGACGATCGTCGTCGCGGCCACGCTACTTCTTGCTGACGAACGCGAAGACCCCGATGTCGAATTTTTGTTGACGCTTGTGGTCGGTCATCAGTTCGATCTTCCCGTTCATCGTGCCGGATTTCGTCGGCGTGATGGAGACCTGCAGCTGCGTCTGTTCGCCGGGCGCGAGCTTGTTCTTCATCAGCGAGGTCTTGATCGCCGGGAGGTCGGACTTCACGTCGAGGATGTTCACCGCCTCGGTTTGCGAGGGGTTGGAGATCGTGATGGTTTGCGTGTAGGTGGAGTCGATCTTCGACTTGTCGAACGCGAGTACCTTCGGGTTGATGTCGAGGACGCTCATCACATCCGCGGAGAAGGAGATCGTCAGTTTCGGGTTTTGCGGGTCGTTCGACATCACGTACACCTGTTTGCTCTGGTGTCCGCTTCGGCCCGCGGTGTTGAACGAGATCGAAAGCGCCCCGGTGTCGTTCGGCGCGAGGATCTTGTCCGACATCAGCGTGGCGGTGCAACCGCACTGGGCCTTGACATCCGAGATCACGAGGGTGTCGGTGCCGATGTTCCTGACGACGGCCAGCTTCTGCACGACCTCGCCCGCGTAGACGCTCCCCATCTCGATGGAAGAGCCGCTGACCACCTCGATTTTCGGCTGGGCGAAAGCCGCCAGGGCCGGAAGGAACAGGAACAGGGTAACGATCGAATATCGAATCTTCATCGAAAACTCCTTGATGTGGATGCCTGAGCGTGGGGGAATCTGTTTGACAAAATAGCGATTTATTTTCATTTTATCCACGTTCCTGGATCGCGGGACATCTGTTGTAACAATGGTGCGAGGCGATATCGTTCCTCGCCAGTCTCGCGACGGAGGGCCTCCAGGACGGAGACCACCTGCCTAATTCCAATGAGATTCGCCCATTCGACTGGCCCTCTGGGGTAGTTCGTCCCCAATTTCATCGCGGTGTCGATGTCCCTGGGGTTGGCCACGTTTTCCGTCAGGGCGAAAAACGCTTCATTGATAAGCGTGCAGAGGATCCGTGGCATCACCAGACCGGCCCTGTCCTGCACGACGGACGGTTCCATCCCGATCTTCCCGAAGAATTGTCGTGTCAGGTCGAGCGCCGCCTGATCGGTGGCGGCCGGTACGCTCACTTCGACGAGGGCTCCGCCGAGCAGGGTCGGGAACGCGCCGAACCCGACGAGCCTCGACGGCCGCTGGATCCAGGATGCCTGTTCGCCCGCGGTCACCGTGACCGCCGAAGTGAGGATCGGGACGCGGGCCGGGAGCGAGGCGTCGAGCATCGAGAGATTTTTCCGCTTGCGCGCGGGGTCGGTGTTGGTCAGCTCCACCGCGAGCATGACACTGCCGGGTACGGCGGCTGACTTCCTGAAGCCGGGCGGGAGCGGCGGGGCCCCCTTCTGCCCCGGCGCACAGACGACGGCAAACCCGGAGGCCGCGCAGCGGGTGCCGAATTCCCGGACAAGTTCTGTTTCGCCGGTGACGTAGACGGATTTTCCCCTCTCCCGGTGTGTCGTCATTCCGACAACCCCCTCTGGACCGTCATGAAGAGGTCCCGCTCCGGGTCGACCACGACCGAATCGGTCGGTACGGTACGGCGAAAAACGAATTCCTGGTTGATCATCGAATCGATGACGCCGAACTCCCCGAATTCCCCTCCGCCGTGGACCCGGACCCTGAAGGGCAGCCTCCAGGCGGGACCGGCAGCAGGCATCTGGCGAACCGCGAGGCGGAGCGTGTATCCTGAATCGGCGGCCTGTTCCTCCCACCCGTACGCGATTCCCGGCCGGTCAATCGAATGCCTCGACGCGTAGATCCACTGGTCGAAGAACCAGCCGAGATCTGCGCCGTACCGGCCCTCGCAGACCCTGCGGAAGTCATCAGTCGTGGCGTTGCCGTAGGCGAAGCGTGGGTCGGCGAGGTATGATCGGAGGACGGAGAAGAATGCCTCGTCCCCCATCATCCGCCGGAGCATATGGAGCGCCAGGGCGCCCTTGTAGTAGACCGCGGGGCCGAACGAATCCCAGAAAGCATCCTCGTCACGGCCGATGACCGATCCGGCGTAAAATCCGGGCGGTTGGTCCATCAGCACATCGATGAATTCCCGGTACGCGGCCGGACCCTTTCGCGATTCGACGTAGAGCGCCTCCGAGAAGGTGGCGAAACCCTCGTTGAGCCAGGTGTGCCGCCAGTCCGAGGGGGTCACGAGGTTTCCCCACCACTGGTGTGAGATTTCGTGGACGAAGGTATTCTCATTCCGGCGATCGCCGGTGATCAGCTCCTTCTCGATGGCCACCACCGTCTGGTTCTCCATCGTGAGATGGCCGTCGACCTCCGCAACGGCGAACTGTTCGCCGGGGAAGGGGTAGGGGGCGAAATTCTCCGAGAACCAGGTGAGGATCGCCTTCGTATTCCGGAAATCCTCTGCCGCGCGCGCGGAGTCCTCCGGGAAGACGTACCACGCCAGGTCGAGGGTGGTCCCGTCCGGCAACGCGAGCGTATCCCTTGTGACCAGGTAGTCCGACGCTCCCAGGAACACGAGGTACGTGGCGATCGGCGTCTTCGTCGCCCATTCGAAGACGTGCCGGTCGGGGCGTTCCTTTTTCGATATCAGTCTGCCGTTCGAGACGACCGTCATCCCCGGCGGGACTGAACATCGGAGCGTGAAATAGGCCTTGTCCGCCGGACGATCGTTGCAGGGCCACCACTGTCGCGCGAAATTCGGCTGGCTGATTGTGGCGACCGAGTAGCCGGTGCCGGTCCTCGTAAAGAGGATGCCCCCGCCCTCGTACCTGCCGTCGAACGCCGACGTGCCGTGAAAATGGATGGTGAGCGTCAGGGTTTCCGAGGGGCGGAGCGTCGACGGCAGCGTCACGTCGATGACGTTCGCCGCGTGAGCGAAGGCAAGCTTGCGGAGGCCGATGGTCACGGAATCGATCCGGAGGGTCGTCGACGCGGCGTCGAAACGCACGGCGGTCAACGCCGCGGTCGCGGAGAGCGTGACCTGGTTGAAGCCGGCGAGCGATTTGGACTCGGGGATGAGGGTGATGTTCAGTTCGTAGCTCAGGACGTCGTATGGCCGGGGGTCCGCCGAATTGCCCGGTCTGGCCGGCTGTTGCGGCAGGAGGAGCGCCGCCGCCAGGATTCCCGTCGAGATCGCCGCCCGGCGCGTCATTCGCCGTACTCGTAGAAACCGCGCCCGCTTTTTCTCCCGAGGCGTCCGGCGTTCACCATCCGTTGCTGGATCACGTGAGGTCGGAACCGGGGTTCGCCGAAGGTCTGTTCGTAGACCGACCGAGTCACGGCGAGGTTCACGTCGATCCCGATGAGGTCCATCAATTCAAAGGGGCCCATCCTGAACCCGCCGATCGATTTGACGATCGTGTCGATCTGTGCCACGTCCGCCACACCTTCACCGAGGATCTTTAACGCCTCGCCGTAGAACGGCCGTGCGACCCGGTTGACGATGAAACCCGGACTGTCGGCGGCGACCACCGGGACCTTTCCCAACTTCTCCGAGAACGCGATGATCGCTTCGACCGTCGCGTCGCTGGTGGAGCTCCCGCGGATGACTTCCACGAGCTTCATCGCGACCGGGGGATTGAAAAAATGAAGGCCGACGAACCTGCCGGGTTCGGGGATCCCCGTGGCGAGGGCGGTGACGGAGAGGGATGAGGTGTTGGTGGCCAGGATGGTCTCCTGGCCGGCGGACTTCGCGATCCGCGTGAAGATATCGCGCTTTACGCCCTGGTCTTCCACCACCGCCTCGATGACGATATCGCAATGGCCAAGGTCTTCGAGCGATGGGACCGTTGAAATCCGTCCGAGCGTGGCGGAGGCCTCGGCGGGGGAGGTTCGACCCTTTTCGACGCTGCGGGCGACGTCCGCGGAGATGCGTTGCATCCCCCGAGCGAGGAGTTCGGGGGTCACGTCATACAATTGTGTCCCGAAGCCGGCGGCGGCCGCGATGTGGGCGATGCCGCTGCCCATTGTGCCGGCGCCGACCACGCCCACGTTTTTCATTTCAGACCGGGGTGAGAGATTTTTCGAGAATGACGGCGATTCGGATGAATATGGTACAGAAAAACCCGTCGAAAACAAAGCACCGGACCGAGCCTCAGGCGCCGGTGAACCGCGCCGGTCGCTTTTCCAGGAACGCCTTCACCCCTTCGGCGTGGTCTGACGTTTCAGAGGCGGCCTGCTGCATCATCGCCTCGTAATCGAGGATCTCATCAAGCCCGGCCGAGGCGCATCTGTTCAGCGTCCGTTTGATGAACCCGATCGCCGCGGTCGGGGCCTGGGCCAGCGACCCGGCGAGTTTCATCGTCTCTTCGACGAGCCGATCGGCCGGCACCACCAGGTTGGCGAGCCCCACCCGCTCAGCCTCGGCCGCGCCGATGTCCCGGCCGGTGGTCATATACTCGAACGCCCTCCCGTGTCCGACCATCTTCGCCAGAAACCAGTGCGAGCCGGTGTCGGGGATCAGCCCGATGCGGATGAACACCTCGATCAGTTTCGCGTGCTCCGCCATCACCCGCATGTCGCAGGCCAGGGCGAGGCTGCAGCCTGCCCCGGCGGCGACCCCGTTGACCATCGCGATGACCGGTTTCTCCATCGACCTGATCTTGCGGATCATCGGATTGTAGACTTTGTCGAGCGACTCCCGCAGCGAACGCTTCGAACCGGCGTGCTCTTTCAGGTCCTGGCCTGAGCAGAACGCCTTTTCGCCGGCGCCCCTGATCACGAGGCAGCGCGCGGATTTGTCGCGTTCGGCCTCCTTCAGCGCGTCGGTGAGATCCTTCTTCAGCTCCTCGTTGAATGCGTTGAATACATCGGGCCGGTTGAGGGTGATCGTCCGGACACCGGTCGAGTCGTCGATAAGGAGCGTGTTGTACGTTGCCATTGTGTCTCCGCTGGAATAATTTTATTTCATCAGGAGCATTTTCATCGATCTTGTCATCTCCCCCGAGCGCAGGACGCAAAAATAGACCCCGCCCGGGAGGTTGCCAGCGTCCCATTCGACGCTGTGCTCGCCGGGAGCCAGCCCTTTCTCGATGAGCGTGCCCGCCAGCCGCCCGCCGATGTCGTATATCCTCAGGGAAACCGCGACCGGATCGTCCCCGCCCTCAGCGGCTTCAGGGATCGTGAACCCGATCATCGTCGACGGGTTGAACGGGTTCGGGTAGTTCTGGCGGAGCGTGAACCCTCCGGGCAGGCCGCTGGATTCTCCGGAGCCGCGACGCAGAGTAAGTTCTGTCGCCGACCGCAGCTCGACGGAACCGGAACCGTTCATCGCGACAGGTTCGTCGGTGCCGGTTGAGAGGATGTATGCCGCATCTGAGGGCAAGTTCCAGGAGATCTTCAACGGGAACCGGATCCCCTGGTGCCTGATCGCGTGTTCACGCTCGTCGGTGAGCGCGAGGAGGGATCCGTCGTCGAAACGGATGTCGAACGCGCCGGCGGGAGGGAGGGGTGGAAGCTGGAAAGCCGATCCGTCAACGGCGTGAACACTCACGCTGAGTCGCCCGGTCCGGCCCAGCGCGTCGGTGAACCGCAATGTGCCCGTTCCCGGCGGGAGGGCAGGATCGCTCACTGAGGCGGGGCGTATGTGTGCGGCCTCGGCGGAGAGAGACGGAGCGGCGGTGTCGAGGATGATCGATCCCGCGCCGGAGCACTTCACCCAGTGGCCGGATCCGGGGATGAGCGTATCGGCCACGGAGTAGGAACCATCGAACGAATAGAGCGGTGTAGCGATGAGCCCCGGGGGGTCGGAGACGAGGGAGGCCCCGGTCACGGGAGCGGCGACCGAACCGATGAGGTTCCACCCTGGGAGGACCGGGATGGTATCGACGGTCACCGAATCACCGTCGATCAGGAGAAGGCCTGAGGTGGGGAGTTTGACCCAGTAACCCGGTCCGGTCTCCAGCGACTCGATGGCGGTGTAGGCGCCTGCATAAGCGTACGTCTTGCCCATCGCGGCCGGAAACAACGTCCCCGTGGAACGGTCCGGAACTTCGAGGGGGACCGAGACGAGGTTCCATCCCTCGTTTGCATCGATGATCACGCCGGGATAGGAAATCGAAAATGTTCCCGTGCTCTGCGCGGCCAGGAGTGTGTCGGAAACGGCGCGCACCCGGACTCGTCCGAGCGCGGTGAGCGTCGGCGGAACCGTCCAGACCAACGAATCGGGATACGCCGGCACCGACGGAGTGATCGAAATCCAGGTCGCGCCATCGTCGGTCGAATAATCGATGGCGACGTCGGAGACGAGCGTCTGCGTCCAGGAGATGGTCTGTTGTGTCAGGGCTTCCCACTCCTCGCCGCCGGAGGGGACGACGCCGGAGAGCGCCGGAAAGGTCGACGGCATCTTGACTTCCCAGACCGAATTGCCGTGCGTCGCTGCCCGCAGCGTCCTATTGGAAGGAGTCATGCTGAGGTCTGCGACCAGGACCGCCTCCGGGAGGCCGTCATTGAACGATTCCCAGGAGCCGCCGCCGTTTGTCGACACGTACACGCCGATGTCGCTCCCCAGGTAGACCACCGAGGAGTTCATCGGGTCGACGAGAAAGGCGGTGACGGGGATGTCTGGTAGCGTGCCGGTGACGTCGGTCCAGTTGACGCCGGCATCTGTCGTCTTGAAGGCATGGCCGGTGAGCGCGCCGCCGTAGGCCACGTAGACGACCGCCGGGTCGTTCGGATCGATCGCGATGTCGAGCGGGTAGCGATCGGGGAGTGGTCCGGTCACATCGGTCCAGCTTGTCCCCCCGTCGGTCGTCCTGAACACGTGGGTGCGGGTGACCACCGGCGCGGTGCCCGCGTAGACGACGTTTGGATCGGTCGCCGACACCGCCATTGACAGCGCGGGATTTCCGTCCAGGACCAGCCCGCCGTTCGTCGCCGACCACGAGGCGGCGCCGGTGGTCGACTTGAAGATCCTGCTCCTGCCGAAGTAGAGCACGTTCGGATTCGATGGTGAGACCACGAACGGCGCGTTCCAGCAGGAGATGCCGGAGAACCCCCCGCCGGCCGCGGAGAAGCTCACGCCCCGGTTCGTGGATTTCCTGATCGCCCCGCCGCCCCTCGTCCCGGCGTACATGATGAAGTCGTTCGACTGGTCGATACCGGTCCATCCCACTTCGTCCACCGCGCTCTCGGGCCAGACATCGGAACCATCGTAGAGGTATCCGGGGATGTGGTCCTGCACCTGACCGAGGGCGATGAGGGAGTCGCTCGCGCTGTTGGAGAACCCGTTGTAGAATTGGCCGGTGCCCAGGCCCGTACCAAGTGGATACCAGGGGTCTAATAACCCCCCGTTAATGTAGACTCCATCGTCGTTCGCGACGATCAATCTGCCGGGCTCGTCCGGGAGATAGAGGCTTGCGTGGTTGTCTGAATACAAACCGAGCGCCCCACCGAATGTCACCCCTCCATCGATCGATTCACCTCCGTCGACACCGGCGTGGAAGAGCCGCGAAGGGTTCGTGGGATCCACCGAGACGGTGTGGGAATACCAGCCCTGGACACCGTAGATCGGGTTCGTCGTGTTGTTGCTCATCTCGGTCCAGGATGCTCCGAAGTCTGTGGTTTTCCAGAGCGACCCGACCCCCGTGGTGCTATCGGCGATGCTGGCGTAGACGATGTCGGGATTGCTTGCGTCCGGTCCGAACACCGTCTTGCCGGAAAAATCGATAGGGTTGACCTGTGCCCAGGTTCCGCCCCCGTCGATGCTCCTGAGGATGGCGCTGGAGATCCCGAGGTTTCCGGTGGAGACGAGGATCTTTAAGGTGTCTAACGGGTGGATGACGATGTCCTGCGCCATCTGGATCGGCAACAGGATCGTCCAGTTCGATCCGTCGTCGGTGCTCCTGTAGATCCCTTCGGTCGTCGCCGCCCAGACGCTCGACGATCTGAGCGGGTTCAACCGGATCGCCTGAACGCCTCGCTCTTGATGATACGACCAGTCGAGGCTCTTCGTCCACGATACTCCGCGGTCGGTCGACTTTAGGATCCCCATCCCGTAGCTGCCGCGGGTCGTCCTGATGACGAGCCCACCGGCCGTGCCGGCGTACCGGTAGACTTCCCCCGTCCCGATGTAGATGAGGTCCGGGTTGGAGGTGTCGATGGCGATCGCCGCGACGCCGAGGACTGGGTATCCGGTGTTCACCCTCTCCCAGGCCGATCCGTTGGTCCCAAACCGCCATAGGCCTCCGGAGGCGGATCCGGCATAGAGGATGTCATTCTGTGTATCGAGGGCGAGCGATAACATCCTGCCGGAGAGATTGGTCGGGCCGATGTACTTCCATCCCCCCGTTGCGCCGAAGGGGAGTGGTTTATGCTTCAACGCCCGGTTCCTCGCCCATTCGAACGCCCGGTAGTGCTTGTCGGACGGGATGTTGTTGTCGGGGTATCTCCTCGCCTCCGACCAGAATTCAAGGGCTTCCATCGCGCCGGATCGCTCCGGGTGGTGCACCGGCTGGTCGGGGGTTACTCCGGGAGCGACGAAAAATGCAGCGGCGAAAACCGCGAACGTGATCGAGGTCAGAATGTATCGTGTCATCGGCTTGCGCTCTCTCATCGGATACCTCCGGCCGGAAATTTTCTCGCGTAGACAATGAAATCGGTGGCGGGCGGAGTGTGGCCGGCCTGCCGCAGCAGCGTGACGACCTGGCCCCTGTGGTGGGTCGAATGGTTGAGGAGGTGGAGCATCGCCTCGCCATAGGTGTGGACGAAGACATCCCCCTTCGCGGTGTTCATTGTAAAGGTTTCGAGCGCGAACGCGTCACTGAGGCGCGCGGCGAGGAACGCCCCCGTGCCGCGTTCCACGTCCTGCCAGTACGCTTTGAGCCCGTCGAACGAATCGGCGGCCTTCAATCCTTCGACGGCGTCGTCGTGGGGTTGTGCCGTCCAGCGCAACAGCCAGAGGTGCTGCGCCCACACGATATGCGCCATCGTGGCGTGGATGCCACCGTGGCTGCTTTTCCCGTCGGCGCTGTAGTCCGCAGGGGGGATGGTCCCGAGTGTGGCGAACATCCTGCCGTTCGCCCAAGAATTGTAGTCGAAATATCGCTTGAGCTCGCTGGCCGTCATATCATCCTTTTACTCTGGGTCATCACGCGGGTTTAACCGAACATCGAGCCGAGGCCCGTGGGGGAGGGGAGCATCAGTCTCGCCCCGTCGTCGGTGATCACCATCTCGTCCTCGATCCGTACGCCGAACTCGCCGGGGATGTAGATGCCGGGTTCGTTACTGTGGGTCTCGCCGGCGACCTCGGCGCGTGTATTGCCCCTGACGAGGTAATACCACTCGTGTCCTTCCATCCCGATACCGTGGCCCAGCCGGTGCGTGAAATAACGGTATCCGGAGCCGAAACCCGATTCGTCGATCACCTTTCGTGCTGCGGCATCGATCGACTCGGCCGTGACGCCGGGGCGCGCGACGCGCAGGGCCGCCTGCTGCGCGCTGAGGACCGCATCGAAGATCTTCGTCATCCGGTCGGTGGGCGCGCCGAGGACGGTTGTCCGGGTGACGTCCGAAACGTACTCTTCGACGCTGCAGCCACCGTCGATCAGCACGATGTCTCCCTCGCGAAGCGTGCTTTCTTTTTCGAGGCCGTGGGGATGGGCGGACGCTTCGCCGAAGAGGACGAGCGCCCCGCCGCTCACCCCGAAATCCGTGAATTTCTTCGAAAGGATTCGCCCGAATTCCCGCTCGGTCATTCCAGGTTTCAGTTGCGGAACCGACTGCCGATAGACCTCGGCGGTGATGTCGTTCGCCGTCTGCATCAGCGCGATCTCGGCGTTCGATTTCACCGCCCGGCACCCGGCCGTGACCGGGGTGCCGTTCACGATTTTGGCGGAAGCGAACCGGCTGCCGATCCCCTCGGTGACGAAGTATCGCGTCGATTCCTCGAGGGCGATCGTGGCGGTCGCCATCGACCGATCCGCCATCGCCTTTTTCAATATGTCGAATGGAGACTCGTCCTCCTCCCATGTGTAGAGGGCTAAGGGAGCCACCTGTTCGGCGGCGCGCGACTCCTCGAATTTCGGAGCGATGAACCACGGCTCCCCCTGGCGGGGAAGGACCATCAGGAACGATCTCTCGCTCCTGCCCCAACGAACACCGGTGAAGTACTTGAGGGTTGTTCCCCCCTCGAGGATGAGCGCGTCGATACCCTCCGTCGCCATCAGTCGCCGCGCTTTTTCAAGACGGAGCTTCCGCTCGTCAGGGCCGATCGGGATGAATCTGGAGGCGAAAGGATTCGCGGGTTTGTCCTGCGCCGGGGTGTCCGCGGGGCTGGGGAGGGAGGGGCTGGGGAGGGCGGGAGAGACACCCGTGATGATGCCGGCCCCGATCGTGGTGGTGATGAAATCGCGACGTCGCATGGTCTTCGGTTCAGTAAGATGTGGGTGGATAACCCCGGACGGGCAGCATTAACCCGACTCAGGTCGATGAAACGTATTTTTTCAGTTCCGCGAGGAGGCGGAGCGCCTCGATCGGGGTCGTCGAATCGGGATCGGCGGCCGCGATCATCGAGCGTAGTTTTTCGTCGCGGCCGGCGAAGAGCGTCAACTGGTCGTCCGGACTCACCCTGCGCTCCGTCCGGGCCTGCCCCGGCGCGTCCTCGCCGTGGACGATCAGGTCGGAGCTTTCCAGGTTTCTGAGTATTTCCGCGGCGCGCGTGGTGACCTCCTCCGGGAGGCCCGCCATCCGCCCGACCTGGATGCCGTACGAATGGTCGGCGGAGCCGGGGGTCACCGTGTGGAGGAAGATCACCTTGTTGCCGTACTCGCGGACGTCGACCTTGAGGTTTCGGACCCTGGGGAGGAGCGCCGCCATCTGGTTCAATTCATGGTAGTGCGTCGCGAAGAGCGTCTTGGCGCCGATGCGGTCGTGGATGTATTCCGTCAGCGCCCAGGCGATACTGAGACCGTCGAATGTCGATGTTCCCCGACCGACTTCGTCGAGGAGGATCAGGCTTCGCCCGGTGGCGGTGTTCACGATGTTGGCCGCCTCGTGCATCTCCACCAGGAAGGTGCTCTCGCCGGAGGCGATGTTGTCGCTGGCCCCCACCCGCGTGAAGATGGCGTCCACGATCCCGATCTTCGCGGACTGCGCCGGGACGTAGCTCCCTATCTGGGCCAGGAGGACGATCAGGCCGGTCTGCCGGAGAAAGCTCGATTTACCACTCATGTTGGGGCCGGTGATGATCTGGACCTGGCCGGTGTCGCCATCGAGGAGGGTGTCGTTCGGGGTGTACGACTCGCCGGGTGGGAGCAGCGTCTCGATGACCGGATGCCGCCCGCCGCGGATCACGATCTCCGTTCCCTCGTCCATTTCGGGCCGCACGTACCGGAGCGTCGTTGCCACGACCGCGTACGACGCGAGACAATCGATGGCTGCGATCGCCGATGCCCCCTGCTGGATCTCATCCGACCTCGCGGCGATCGAAGCGCGCAGGTCGTTGAAGAGGCTCGTCTCCAGGCCGAGGATGCGTTCCTCGGCGTTGAGGATCTTCTCCTCGAACTCCTTCAGGCCGGGGGTCACATAGCGTTCGGCGTTCGTCAACGTCTGCTTCCGGATGTAGTCCTGCGGGACCCTGTCGCGGTGGGTATTCGTGATTTCGATGTAGTAGCCGAAGACGGTGTTGAAGCCGACCTTGAGGCTGGAAATCCCCGTCCGCTCGCGCTCGGTCCGCTGCAGGTTCGCGATCCACTCCTTGCCGTTGTGCGCGATCGCCCGCAGTTCGTCGAGTGCCGCGTCCACCCCCTTCCTGATCACACTACCCGAGGCGAGCGTCGGTGGGGGGTCGTCATCGAGAGTCTCCCTGATGGACGCCGCGAGCCCGGACAGGCCGGGGATCGCCGAGGCCGTCGTCCTGAGACGGTCTCCCCCCCGGGCGCCGAGGAGGGATCGCAGCGCGTCCGATGCCTCCAGCATCCCGGCGAGCGACGCGGTTTCGCGTGGGGTGGCACGGTTGGTGGAAATGCGGGCGACAAGACGTTCCAGGTCGCCGATCCCGGAGAGAATTCCACCGGTGTCCGCAAGGAGTCCGGAGCCGGCGATGAGATCACCCACTGCGTCGAGCCGTTCGAGGATCGGTCCGATCGTGCGGAGCGGCTGGTTGACCCACCGCTTCATCAGGCGGGCGCCCATCGGAGTGGCGGTCCGGTCCAGGACGGAAAAAAGGGTACCGTCCTCGCCACCGGTCGAGGATCGGACGATCTCGAGGTTTCGCTTCGTGGAGCCGTCGAGGGTCATGAACCCCGAGACGTTCAGTGCGGAGATCTTCCGCATATGCGGAAGGTTCGACTTCTGGTTTTCGCGCAGGTAGTGGAGCAGCGAACCGGCCGCGACGATGCCCGGCGTCATCTCCGCCATCCCGAACCCCTTGAGGGTCTTCGTCCGGAAATGTTCCAGGAGGATCTCGTGTGCGTGGTCGAATGTGTAGATCCAATCCTCGAGGACGGTCTCCACGCCGGTCGCCGCGCCCGAGAGCAGCGGACGGAGTGTTTCACGGTCTCGGTGCTGGACCAGGATCTCCGCCGGCGAGAGCGACCCGGCGTGCCGGGAAAGCTCCCCGAGGGGAACTTCAGCGGCCCGGAACTCCCCTGTGGTGACGTCCGCGAAGGCCATCCCGACCAGGTCGTGGCGGGTGCAGATCGGTGTGGGGAGCGCGACCGACAAGAGGTAGTTGTTCCGGTTTCCACGGAGGATCGAATCGGAGAATGCCGCCCCGGGCGTGAGCACTTCCGTCACTTCGCGTTTCACCAGCCCCTTCGCGAATTTCGGGTCCTCCATCTGTTCGCAGACGGCGACCTTCAGGCCTGCGAGCAGGAGTTTTGGCATATAGGTTTCGAGGGCGTGATACGGGAAGCCGGCCAACGGCGTGTCGCTCGCCCCGCCGTTCCCCCTCTTCGTCAGCGTGATCCCGAGGACGCGGGAGGCTGTCCTCGCGTCTTCCTCGAACGTCTCATAAAAATCCCCCAACCGGAAGAGGAGCACCGTATCGGGGTACTTCGACTTCATCTGGGAATATTGCTTCATCAAGGGCGTCGACATGCGACGGGAGAACCTGGTTACTGAGACCGGCTGGGGAGTGTATGCAAAAATAAACGAAAAATGGGCCGAAAATCAAAATTTTCGAAGAGTGTGACACCGGTCTCACGATGTGCCGTGGTTCCTTGGATTTACGGGCCGGGGTGGATATTTTAGCCCACCCTGCGGTGTCCCCCGGTGTTCGGGAGCGTTCCGCCGGGGGAATGGAGCGCAGGGACGATGACGAGAAGCGGCGGTGCGTATGAATGAAATCCACGAACATCCGGTGTTCCGGAGGATCGCCCACGCTGACGTGAGTGCTCTCATGGAGCTCTACCGGGAGCACGCGCAGGTGCTTTATAATTTCGCCACGCGGGTCCTGCACCCGACGTCCGACGCCGGTGGGGCGGTTGTCGATCTCTTCCTCTCGCTTCGTACCGAATCACACCCCACCTCGCCGATCCAGGGCGCGACGCGCAATGAGCTCATCTCACGTATGCGAGGATTGTTGGGCGGCCAGACACCCGTGGGGACGTGTCGATACCAGAAGCGGGACGTCGATCTCTGGTCGCTGGTGTCGAGGCCCGTCGCCGAAAAAGAGGCTGCCGGCGAGACGTCCGCCGGGGACGCCCATTCCGTCGCCTCGGTCAGGTGGATTCTCCGAAAATCCGGTTCGGTCAGCAGCGCCGTCCTTTCGCTGGTCTACTTCGGCGGCCTCGGGATCGCGGCGGCTGCGGCGCGATTGTCGATCAACCCGGCCGAATGCCGGTCGCGCCTTCACGGCTGCCTCGAAATGTTGTCGGTGAACGGTCCCGTCCGGCGAGAACGCCGGCCCGATCACGCCAGGTATTCCGTCTGCTCGTCGGCCAATTCCCTCGGGGCGATCACGCCTGCGGAGGAACCCGAATATTTCCACCATCTCGCGGGGGGGTGCCCGGAGTGCGATGCGGACATTTCCAGGTTCGCCACCGCCGCAAACATCCTCCCGATGCTGCTTCCCGATTCAAAACTTCCCAGGGAGCTTTCAGACCGTCTGCATGCGGCGATAAAGGCGGAGAAGATCCCCGCGGCGGGCCCGCCGGCGACTCAGGAACCGTCCGCCGGGGTTGCGGCCCGGACTACCGGCGCCGAGGCCGCCACCGGGGAGACCGCCGGGTGGGCCGCCAGGGTGGCCGAGTCGACTCACGAGCGTGCATCGACGCGAACACTCGCATCACGGGGCGACCCTCAGGGTTTCCGGGTCATGGTCGCCATCACGGCGGTCGTGGCGATCGTGTCGCTCGGCATCTACGCACGCACACTCCTGACGAGGCTCGACGATCAGGCGATTCTCTTCGACGCGCTCCAGGACCGGCAGGCGGAGCGCCTCCTCGAGCGCGACGCCCTGGCGGGGATACCGGGTTTCTACGAATCGACGGGGATCGTGACGGTGCTGGCGGGATCGTCCGGGTACCCCGGCGGCGTGGGAAAGCTCGTCTGGGATACGACCCTCGGGAGGGGAATGCTGCAGTTGAACAATTTGCCGGCCGACGCCGGCGATTGGAAATTTCAGGTGAGGGTTGCCGGGGAAGGGCTCTCGATGCCGATCACGGAATTCAGACCAGGCGGGCGTGATACGGGAGGCGTATTCTACCGGTTTTTCGAACTTCCGAAGGGGGTTCCGTTTCCGCCGGAGGCAATCACCGTGGTCGCCTCGGGGGGTGACGCGAACGACCCCGGCGAGAACCGCACCATCTTCGAGGGAACGGTCACAGCCCGGCGTTGAACGAGGCCCACCCTCCAGGGATCGCTCAGGCCCTGTCCCTGACGAGCGTCCGGCGGTTCATCGTCGAAGCTCGGGCGGGGTGGTCATCTTCCTCGTCATCGCCGAGTACGACAGCATCTGGTCCGCGAGGCTGAGCGGATACGAGACCGTGATGTCGACGATCTTCGCCTCCGGGTCCATCACCGGGGTGAGCACCGGTTGGACGAATCCGGTGTACGAGGGTGCGTCGAGGGATTTCACGCGCTCCTGGATTTCATCCCGGAGACCGATGTCAACCTTCAGGCCGTAGCCGTTCACGAGCTCCCCGGCCGCCTTCAGGTCACCT
Organism: Ignavibacteria bacterium; assembly: GCA_031379665.1. Classification (GTDB taxonomy): domain Bacteria; phylum Bacteroidota; class Ignavibacteria; order UBA10030; family SZUA-254; genus SZUA-254. Next base: position 78,341 of record JANNFI010000120.1, on the reverse strand, counting down.
TCGGCCTTGATCCGCATGATCTCCGCCAGGAGCTTCCCGACCTGGACGCGCATCTTGTCGTAGTCCGTGATCCGGTAGTACGTTTTCCCGTCCCTCTTCTCGGCGACCACCGCGTCGGAGTTCTTCATGATGTAATGGACAATGAGCTGGCGGTTCTTCATGTGATCTTCCTCGAGCTGTGTGTCGTTACCGATCCTCCGGAGTTGGGTGACGGCGACGCGGACAGCAGACTCGTACATCGTTTCGCCGATTTTCCTCGCCTCTTCGGGGGTCGCCGCGATGCCGATGTCCACCAGTTTCGCGTCCCAGGCGTTCCAGAGCGCGACCAGGTCGGCCCTGGCCTCCTCGAGCGTGTTGTAGTAGCCGGGGAGAAGGTCCCCGGGGTCCCTGCCCTTGAGGCTGTCGCTCATTTTTCCCGAAGCGTGACCGATCACCTCGTGCATCGCCGTGTGGAGGTTGCCGGCGATCGTCCCGTACCGTTCCACATTCTCAATCTCGGCGGGGTTGTCGGCGAACTCCCTCAACAGGCTCTTCCCGGACGATTTCTCGTAGGCGTCGACGATGTTCTGGAGCAACACGCTCTTGCTGCCGTAGTCATCGCGGATCGACTGTTCGTTCGGGAGGTTGATGCCGATGGGGGAGACCGGCCCGGTACCGCCTGTCTGCGTCGTCACGTTGATCACGTTCGCGATCGGGACCTGCTCAATCTGTTTCTTGAATTGGTCCTCCCACGGGGCCTTGTTCTCGAAATACTGGGCGTACGTCGCCAGCTTTCGCATCAGGTGTGTCTGCTCAGGATCGGTGTAGTAGACCGAGGCCTCGAATTCGGCCTTCTGCCCCCTCGGGTCGAGGTACACTTCGATGAAGCCCAAAATGAAATCGACGTTCGAGCTGTCGGAGACCCAGTGGATGTTGTACTTTCGGAAATCCTCCGCTTCGCCCGTCTTGAGTGACCTGATCAGCAACCGGACCGTCTGCTGCTGATAGGGCGACGCAGCGTACGGGATCGCCGATTCGAGGTTCGCGATCACTGCGTTCAGCGGAGGTGCGTACCCCCCCGGGGCAACTCCGTCGCCTCCCGCGCGCCAGACCTTCTCCACCAGTTTGCCGTTCTCCTTCACGACTTTCGAGTTCAAAGGGTACTTCTCGTTCCCGGCTGCGGCCCACTTCTGCACTTCCGCGTACGAAATGTCCTTGCCGTAAAAATTCACCCCGCTCCCCCTGATCCAGTCCTTGCCCGGACTCTTCTCGGTCATCACCGGGTCGACCGCCGGATCGAAGATGACCCCCGCAAGCCGGTCGATGCGCGCGTCGAGCGTTTCCATTCCGAGCATGAAGTCGGCGCCGTTCTCCGCGGCTATCGAGGCGGCCGCGCGGAACTCTGCGACCGTCAGGTCCGGGACGAATTTCTTGGCTGTGAGGTTGTCGTAGAACCCGTTGTTGATCCAGAAAAGCTTCAGGTATTCGGTGAGACTGCGTTTGACCGCGGTGTCGACCCCCACCGAATGCGTGTAGATCTGTTCGAAGAGGTCGCGCACTTCGAGCGCAGCGGCGTGATGCTGGTCGATGGCGATGTCCCTTCCGGCGATCGCCGCCTGCGAGAGGTAGTAGACGAAGATCTTCTCCTTCGGCGTTAGCTGGTCGAAGCCGTTGGCGTAGAACTGGACGACTCTCGCGGACCCGACCCGCTCAAGCGAGTAGGTGCGATCGTCGGCGCGTGTGGCTGTATCCTCCCCGGATGGTCCGCCGCAGGAAGTGAGGAGGAGGGCGAGGAGGATGAAGGGGAGAATGGTTGTTCGGTGAACGTTCATCGTAGATTCCTTTCAGTCAGCGCACGAAGTAATTGATCATTTTGGAGACAAGTTTTGCCGCCGCGAGGTCGGCGTGGTGGAGGCCCTTGAGTGGCGAGAATTCCACCACGTCGCAGCCGATGACGGTGCGTTCCGAACCGACGAGCTTCAGGAACCGCATCGTCTCGTCCCAGAACAGGCCATTCGGCTCGGGCGTGCCGGTCGCCGGCATGATGGAGGGGTCGAGACCGTCGACGTCGAACGAAACGTAGACGTGTTTCGAGAGCTTCGAGAGGGCGCGCTCCATCCACGCGCCGGGCCGGCCCGCTCGTATCTGGTGCGCATACAGGGTGGTGATTCGTTTCCTCCGGATGAAGTCCGCCTCTTCCTCGCACTGCGCCCTGATGCCCACCTGGACGATCCTGCGCGGTTCGACGAAATCGCAAATCCTCGCCATGACGCAGGCGTGGCTCAGGGGCGAACCCTGGTACGATTGCCGCAGGTCGGAGTGGGCGTCGATCTGGAGGATGGAGAGGTCGCGGTACGCAGGGATGAGCCCCCGGACCAGGGCCTGGGTGATGGTGTGCTCGCCGCCGAGCGAGAAGAGGAACTTGCCGGAACGGGCGATCGCCGCCGCGCGCGCTTCGATGAGGTCGAGGGCGGCCTTTCCCGTCTTTTTCCCCGTCCTGAGCGGGGGGAGGGTGGCGATGCCCACGTCCCGCATCACATCCCTGCCCGTTTCCTCATCATAAAATTCGACATAGGCCGAGGCGCGGAGGATCCCCGCGGGTCCGCGAGAGGTGCCTTTGCCGTACGATACAGTCTGTTCGAACGGCACCGGAAGGATCGCGACGCGTGAATCCTTCCAGGTTGTTCGGCGCGTCGCGGCGCCGAGAAAGTTCGACTGTATTCCGAGTATGGTCTCCAAGGATCGGCCGAGGGGGGGATGTTCGGATTCTATTGTGTGAGGAAATATACGGGAACGGAGCGTGATTTCCAACCTTCCGATTCCCGCCCGCGGTCGGGATCCGTGTTGATTCTCAGGGCAAATACCCATACGTTACATCTATCTATGGGAATCCGCGCACGAGACACGCCCGCCGCCGTCCTCCTGCTCCTCCTCGTCGCACCGGTCATCGCACAGACCCCGTTCCGTGCGTCCGATTCCGTTTCTGTCATCACGGCCCACAGGGCGGCGTTCGCGCTCGATCCGCTTTCCCGGGTCTACACGTGTACTGACACGCTCTCGCTCATCTTCGCGGATGGACCCGGCGATTCGGCGTCCGTCCGGCTCCACCCGTCGTACGCCGTGGTCTCACTGACGGTCGGAGGAGCATCCATCCCGTTCCGCTTCGACGGTGGCCGGCTCCGATGGCTCCGTCCATCGGGTGAGCGCGAAGGCGAGGTTGTGGCGGAGTTCAGGGGGAGAATCGATTTTGCCTCGGAATATTCCCGGGTGAGCTCCTCCCGCGCCGTCCTGCGGGAGGAGGAGATACTTCCCTGGGGTCCGGGCGATCTCCGTTCGGGACGCCTTGCGATCACCGTCCCCGGGGAGTGGGCAGTTATCGCTCCCGGCAGGAGGGAGCGGAGCGCAGACTCCCTGGAGCGCGCCGGCCCGGCCGGGACGCGCACCCACGTCTTCACGTGGGAGAGCCCGATTCCAGGGATCGGCTGGATCTGCGCCGGGGCCTACGATACGCTCGCGAGAACGGTGGGCGGCAGGGCGTTCTCGATCCACCGGATGCGGACGACGGCCGAACCTTCCGCCGACTCGGTCCGGTCAATAGCCCTCCTCGCGCTCTGCGATTCCCTCGTACGGTTCTACGGTTCGGCGTTCGTCCCGTACCGGTTCGACGCCCTCGCCATCGTGGAAGTGGAGGACTGGGTCGCCGGCTGGAACGTGCTGGCGATCGCCGCGCCTTCGTTCATCATGGTCAAGCGGAAGGCGTTCGAGACCGACGACCCTTTCAACCGGGTGGAGACGATCCTGCCGCACGAGGTGGCGCACCAATGGTGGATGGGGACCGTCTTCGCCTCGGACAGGGATGCGGCGTTCCTCTCCGAGGGTCTCTGCGAATACTCATCCATCCTCTACGGCGAATCGTCGGGGAAGGCCGGATCAAGGGACAGTCTCCCGGGTAACCCGCTCCTGAGGCCGCTCATCTCGAAAGTGAGGCGGGGGACCGCCATCCCGCTCGATTCATCGGTGGATATCCGCGCCGTCCTCACCCAATACCTCAAGGCCTCGTACGTCCACCACATGCTTCGGAAGACCATCGGCGATCCGGCGTTCGGAAAACTGCTCAGTGAGTTCGCGACGCGCTTCAGCGGCCGTAACGCCTCGATCGGCGATTTCAACAGGCTCGCGAACGAGGTCAGCGGACGCGATCTGGCCTGGTTCTTCGACCAGTGGGTCCGGGGGCGCGGCCTTCCTTCGCTGCGCGTGTACGGCGCACGTTCGGTGAAGAGGGAGGGGGGGTGGCGCGTGACCGGCCGGTTACGCGTGCTCGGGTATGAACGGTACACCGCGGACGTCGTCCTCGAACTGCGGCACTCCGGGGGTTCGCTCCGGAGCACGGTGAGGGTCGGATTGGACGTCGCCGGATCGTACCGGAACGATGTCCCCTTTGAATTTCTCTCGGACGGAGAACCGGAGCAGGTGACGGCGGACCCGGAAGGCGATCTGTTGCTCCTGCGCCGGCTGCCCGAGAAGCTCTCCGACCTCCGGGACCCGGGGGATGCCCTCTTCGTCGTCGGATCCGGTCCGGCGGCAGGCCCCTCACGACTCCTCGCCGTGCTGGACTCGGCGCGTTTCCGGGCGACTGGGTGGGACGTGACGATCGCGGCAGACACCGCGGTGACGCTTGGCGACCTTCAGCGCGATCGGGTGATCCTCTATGGAAACCCGGATGATAACGCGGTACTCCGGGCCCTTCCCGCATCGTTCCCGCTTGTGGCCACGGCCGATTCGATCGTCCTTGGTGGGGAGGTGGTGCGGGACTCCTCCCTCGCCCTTATCCAGGCAATGGAAAATCCCTACCTCGCCGACGGGCTCCTCGTCTGGGTCCAGCCCTTCAGCCCCACTGCACTCCCCGAACTCCGTCCGTATGACCACTCGTGGGTCCTGGTGCGTGGCCACGACCCGATCCACTCAGGGACGTGGGAGCTTCCCGACGGAGATCTCAAGGTCCGGGTCAGGCCCGGTCCTTGACTTTCTGGGGTGCGTGGCGTAAATTTAACCGTTGACCGTCGCTCATTCACCCGCCCCGCGGGCGATTTCTTTATTTCCTGCGCCCTGTTGCATCGTCGTGGGACCGCTGAGCGCTGGCCCCATCCCATCCATCCACTGATCATCAGCCGGTGTCGAATGAAATACTACCTGATCTTCGCGTTTTTCCTTCTTCTCAATCACATTCCGGCAGCGGCCCTGACCGTCGATGGTGGTCGTCAGGCAGGCCAGGCCCCCGGCGCCCCGTGCGATTCGGTCGCGGAGACACCAAGTGCGGGAGAGATGCTCCTGTTCAACGTTTCCGTGAACGGGGGGGGGAGTACGGCCAACGTTTCGGCGAACGATTCATTCACCATCTCCATGGATTATTATCTCCAGGTCTGTGAACCCCCATTGTCCGACAATTTCTGCCAGGTTGTGGTCGGGTACGCGGCGTCACCCGCACCTCAATTCTGCATCTTCCGATCCCGGGTGGACTGCGCTGGCCAGGCCGGCTCGCTCTCGTTCAAGATGAAGGCTCCGGCATTCCCGTCGGAATACATCGTGGCCTTCGACCTCGGAAGGACTGTCACCGAGCCGCCCTGCCCGACCACGTGGCCCCAGGGAACTCCTTCCTTGGGCCGGTACATCGCGTGCGTTAATGTCACGGCCGTCAACCTGCCGATCCCGGTCACCGGGATCGCCAACAACGTTACGCCGACGTCGGCGATGCTCCACGGCACCGTCAATCCGGCCGGCGCTTCGACCGCCGTTCATTTCCTCTACGGTACGGGCCCCGGGCTGTACACCGACAGCGTCGCAGCGGTTGAGAGCCCGGTCTCCGGCGATTCGACCGTGGCCGTTTCCGGAGCACTCTCGGGCCTTGCGGCGAATACCAGGTATTACTACCGCGCGACCGCCGTAAATGAGAACGGTTACAACACGGGGGAGGAGGAGAACTTCTTCACCGGCGCTGTGTTTACTCTCGCCGAACCGATCCATTTCTTCGGCCACGTCCCTCTGAACGGGTCGAGGACCGACAGTGTCACGGTTCTGAACACCGGAAACTTGAACCTCCAGGTTACTTCCGTTATCACGCTCAGCGGGCAGTATTCGGTCGCGCCCCTCTCTGCGTCGATCGTGCCAGCCGGCTCCAGGAAATTCGCGGTGACATTCTCACCGCCCGCCTACGGAATTTACAATTCCGGGATCGTCTTTGTCCACGGGGCAGGAACCAGTCCCGATACCCAGCTGGTGCGCGGCGACGCTCCGATCGGGAGGGTCTCGCTGGGATGGAACATCGTCTCGGTGCCACTGACGGTGCCCGACCCGCGCAAAACGGTCGTGTTCCCCGGCGCTATTTCGAACGCGTTCGAATTTTCCGGGGGATACGTCGCCCGCGATACGGTGGAGAACGGCCTGGGATACTGGCTGAAGTATCCCGCGACGGACAGCCTCGTTGTCGCTGGCGATATGAGGGTGTCGGAAACGGTGTCGGTGGTCCCGGGGTGGAATATGATAGGGGGGCCGAGCTACCCGGTGCCGCTCGACTCCGTGCTCGCCGCACCCCCGGGGATCATCGTGGGGAATTTCTTCGAATATTCATCGGGGTACACCTCCGTGACGAATTTAAGGCCGGGAAAGGGATACTGGGTGAAGGTGGCGCAGGCGGGGACCATTACCCTCAAGGGCGATAACCTGGCGGCGACGGGGATAACCGCGCCCGGCCCGACGGTGGAGGGCGACGGGACGGCAGTGATATTGACCGACGCGTCCGGCGCATCCCACCGGCTCCACGTCGGGATCTCCCTCCGGGGGGGAATCATGACCGACGAACTGCCACCTCCACCGCCGGATGGAGCATTCGACGCACGTTTTGAGCGCGAACTCGGGGGCGTCGGCGATGCGGAGGTCGTCCTGCGGATCAGGGGGGCACGCTACCCGGCGACCCTCTCCTGGATGAACTGCGGTGAGGGCGCGACGATCACAGCGGACGGAGGTACCGCCCCGCTCGACATTCCTGGTTCACTCAGGCTGCAGGGTGAAAGCCGGGTCGTGGTTCGCGCGGGTGGACTGACGGGAACGGCGGGCCGGGGGGCGGAGGCATTCGGGCTCACGGGAAACTACCCGAACCCGTTCAACCCCTCCACGATGGTTCGGTTCGACCTCCCCGCTGCCGGCCGGGTCAGGATCGCGGTGTTCAACGCCATTGGTGAGGAAGTTGTGACGCTGGTTGACGGAGTGAGGGAAGCCGGGGCGCAGAGCGTGGAATTCGATGCGGCGGACCTGCCCGGGGGAGTCTATTTCTGCCGGCTCCAGGGCGCGGGACGGGTCTCGACGCTGAAGATGGTGCTTCTGAAATAGGGGGGCGCTCAGCGGTTGAGGCGAATACGGAAAGTGGTGCCTCTGCCCGGTTTGCTTTCGCGGATGAACAGCTTCCCGTTGTGGTAGGTTTCGACGATTCTTTTTGAGAGGCTCAGGCCGAGCCCCCATCCCCGTTGCTTGGTGCTGTAACCAGGCCGGAAGACGTCCTTCCTGTTCTTGATGTCGATTCCCTTCCCGGTGTCGCTCGCGTCGACCGTCACGTGTTTCCCGCTGCCGCCAATCGTGAAGGAGATCGTCCCCTCGCTCTCCTCGATCGCCTCGAGTGCGTTCTTCACGAGGTTTTCGACCACCCACTCGAACAGTTCCCTGTTGATCCGGGCCTTTGGGTCCCCCTCCACCGCGACCTTCAGTTCGATCTTCCGGTTCTTCGCGAACCGCGACGGCAGGCGCTGCTGGAAGTAGTCCAGGACCGACCGGATGACCTCCTCGAGGTTCTCTTCCTTCAGGATCGGACGGGAGCCGATCTTCGAGAACCGGTCGGTGATCTTCTGGAGGCGATCGAGATCGTTCTCCATCTCCGCGAGGACCGACAACTGCTCCCGGTGGTCCTTCGCCGTGCTCTTCATCATCTCGATCCAGCCCATCAGGCTCGAGAGCGGGGTGCCGAGCTGGTGCGCGGTCTCCTTCGCCATCCCCACCCAGATGTTGCTCTGTTCGTTCCGCTTGATGTAGCTGAACCCGACGTACCCCATCAGGATGAAGAGCCCCGCTACGCCGATCCCGACGGTCGGGAGCCACCGCAGGCGCGTGATGAGGGGCGATTCGCCGTAGTGCACGAAATTGAGGACGATGGTGTCCTGCAGCGCCACGCGGACCGGATTGTGGATCTTGTCGAGATCCGCGATGATCGAGGTAAAATACGCCTCCATCTCCATGGGCGCGAGGCCGGTATCGATCGGGATGTTCCGGGCGTTCTGGGCGTAGGGGGGGAGGGGCCGGTGTTCACGGTCGGTCAGCACCATCGGAAAGTCGATCGTGCGGATCACTTCGTCGAAGATGAAGCTGTAGTCGGACTGTCCGGAGATCTCGTCGGATGGCCTGTTGGCGATGAACTCAAGCGACCTCGCGTAGAGGGCGGCGACGTCGCGCTCCTTCTGGAGCAGTTCGGAGACGATGGTTTGGGAGTAGTAGAGCGTACCGAGGACGATCAGGGTGGCGGCCACCAGGAGCGTCAGCTTGATATTGGTGGTGCGGGGGGAGGGCACCTGTCAGGGGACGAAGAGTGTCTGGTCACGACGGGCGCCGACCGATACCATATGGACCTGCGTGCCGGTGAACGACCCGATCGCCTCGATGTACCGGCGCGCGTTGGCCGGGAGCCTGTCGTAGGATTTCACGTCCGCCGTCCGGGACTTCCATCCGGGGAACGTCTCGTACACGGGGACGAGGGACTCGAGCGTCGGCACATCGGTGCGAAAGGTTTTCAGGAGCTTCCCGCGATATTCATATCCGATGCAGACCCTGATCTCCTCGAAGTCGTCGAGGACGTCCAGTTTGGTGATCGCGATCTGGGAGATCCCGTTGATCATCACGCTGTGCCTGAGGGCGAGGGTGTCGAACCAGCCGCAGCGCCGGGGCCGGCCGGTGGTTGCGCCATACTCCCCGCCGGTTTCGCGGAGCGTGTCGCCGGTGGCGTCCTTCAGCTCGGTCGGGAACGGTCCGTTGCCGACCCTCGTCGAGTAGGCCTTCACCACGCCGAGCACCGAAGTGATCGCCGTGGGGGGGATGCCAAGCCCGGTGCAGGCGCCGCCGCTCGTCGGGTTGGACGACGTGACGAACGGGTAGGTCCCGTGGTCGACGTCGAGGAGAGCGCCCTGGGCGCCCTCGGCCAGCACGGTCTTGTTCTCCCGGAGGGCTTTCTGGAGGTAAACGGCCGTGTCGGTGATGTAGGGGTCGATCTTTTTGTCGAATTCCACGTACTCCGCAGCAATCCGGTCGGCGTCCAGCTCCGTCTCCCCATAGATCCGGTTCAGGATCCGATTCTTCTCCTCGATGTTCTTCCGAAGCTTCTTCACGAAGAGGTCGCGGTCGAGGAGGTCGACGATCCTGATCCCCACGCGCATGAATTTGTCGATGTACGCCGGCCCGATCCCCCGCCCGGTGGTCCCGATCTTGTCCGCCGTCTGCTCCCGGATGGTGTCGAGCAGCTTGTGGTAGGGCATGATCAGGTGGGCGTTCTGGCTGATGAAGAGCCGCCCCTCCACCCTGATGTTGAGGGTTTCGAGCTGTTGAATTTCGGTGAGGAGCGCGATGGGGTCGACCACGACGCCGTTGCCGATCAGGCAGGTGACGTGGGGGTGAAAGATGCCGGAGGGGATGAGGTGGAGGACGTGTTCCTGTTCGCCGATCACGACCGTGTGGCCGGCGTTGGCCCCGCCCTGGTAGCGGGCGACGATGTCGACCTTCTCGCTGAGATGGTCGACGATTTTTCCTTTACCCTCGTCGCCCCACTGGGCGCCGACGATGATGGTGACTGGCATAATGAGAAGGAAAAGGCCTCACCCGCGGCCGGAGTGGCGGGACCGGGCGTGGAGTGTCAGCTAGCCGTTATTTTGAAAAACTCGCCGCCGCCTTCTTCACGGTGGAGTGCATCTCGAAGACGGTCGACAATTTCGTGATGACGAACAGGTTTTCGATCTTTTCCGACGCGGCCGCCACCCGGAGGGTACCGCCAGCGTTTTTGAGGGTCGTGAGGGCGGCGATCAGCATGCTGAGGCCGCTCGAGTTCATCGTGTGGACGTTGCTCAGGTCCAGGATGACCTTCTTCTTCCGCTTCTCCGCCAGAATGTGGAGGAGGTCGTTCAGCGCGGTCGCGTCGGGACCCCCGAGGACGCTCCCCTCGAGTTCGACGACGGTGATGCCGTTAACTTCCTTGCTTGACAGGTTCATGGCGCTGCTTCTGGATGTTCTGGGTCTCGGGTGCTTTCGCGAGGTTCCGGTTGGTGTAATCGAGGACGACTGCGCTCGCTACGTAGATGGTCGAGTAGGTGCCGGTGATGCAGCCGAACGTGAGGGCGAACCCGAAGCCGCGGTTGACCTCGCCGCCGGCAAGGAAGAGTATCATCGTCACGACGAAAATGGTTCCGTTGGTGATGATCGTCCTGCTGAGGGTTTCGTTCAGGCTCTTGTTGATGAGTTCCATCAGGTTCATCGTCTTGTAGCGCTGCTGGTTTTCCCTGATCCTGTCGAAAATGACGACCGTGTCGTTGACGGAGAGGCCGGTGAGCGTGAGGAGCGCGGCAATCATGCTCAGGTCGAGCTCGAAATTCGTCAGGGAGGTCCAGCCGTCGAGGATGGAGATGACGCCGATGGTCACGAGGACGTCGTGGAAGAGCGCGATGATGGCGCCGACCCCATAGATGAACTTGAACCGGAAGGCGATGTACAGGCCGATGGCGACCAGCGAGAGGAGGATCGCATAGATGGCGTCGGTCCGCATTTCGGCGCCGACCTTGGGGGTGATCTTCTGGCTCTCGAGGATGCGCGGCTCAAGGTTGGCGAACGCGGTCAGCAGGCCGTCCTTGATCCTGTTGGCGACGGCGGTGCCTTCCCCCTGCTCGAGCGTCTTGACGAGGATCCGCCTCTCGTCCCCGAAGGTCTTGATTTCCGCTCCCGGGAAACCGGTGCGGTTCATCGTTTCCCTGATCTGGCCGATGTCGGGGGGGCTGGTAAATTCGACTGTGATCTCGGTGCCCCCGACGAGGTCGATGCCGTATCCGATCCCCTTCGTCAGGAGGGAAACGAGGCCGAGCACGATCACGATGCCGGAGAGCAGGTACATCTGCTTCCGCCGCGCCATGAAGTTGATGTTCGTTGATTCGAAAAGTCGCATGAAGATTTCCTTATCCGAAATTGATGCGCGTTCCCCGGGTCGTGAGCCAGTCGGCGATGACACGGGTGATGACGACGGCGCTGAACATGCTGGCGACGATGCCGATCATCAGCGTGAGGGCGAAGCCTTTGATCGGTCCGGTCCCGAAGTTGAACAGGATGACGCCGGTGATGAGGGTCGTCAGGTTCGAATCGAAGATCGCCGTAAACGCTTTCTTGTACCCGGTGTCGATGGCGGCGGTGATCGTTTTGCCGGTCCGGGACTCTTCGCGGATGCGTTCGAAAATGAGCACGGTTGAGTCGACGGCGGTGGCCATCGTGAGGATCATGCCGGCGATGCCCGGGAGGGTAAGCGTTCCCTTGAACGCGGCGAGGACGGCGAGCGTAAACATCAGGTTGAGGAAGAGGGCGATGTCGGCGAGCGTTCCCCCCGCCTTGTAGTAGAAGACCATGAACGCCATCGTGAGCAGCAGCGCGATGACCGCGGCGTTCACGCCCTGCCTGATGGAATCCTGCCCGAGGGACGGGCCGACGGAAGTCTGCTGGATGATATCGACGGGCGCGGGAAGGGCCCCGGCCTTCAGTACGATCTCGAGAAGCCTGGCTTCCTCGAGGGAGCCCATCCCCTCGATCTGCGAATTGCCACCGGTGATCTTGCTCCGCACGACCGGCGCCGAGAAGACCGCATTGTCCATCAGGATGGCGATCTGCTTGTTGATGTTCGCCCCGGTGATCCGCGCCCAGTCCCGGGATCCCTCGTCGTTCATCTCCATCGTGACGAGGGGTTGGGCGCTCTGCGGATCGATGTTGACCTGCGCGTTCTTGATGACCCCGCCGGTAAGCTCCGCGGGTTCCTTGAGCGCGTAGAGCGCAAAATAATTCTTTCCCTCCGCCACAAAGGCGGGTTTGGCCGACCACGCGAATGTGATGTCTCCGGGAATGTATTTCCGGATGTCGTCGCGGGCCAGGATGCGCATCACCTTCGGCCGGTCGTTCTCGGCGCTGTAGAGCTCGCCGTTCCACGGCTGGCCCTCTTGCTGGTTCGGACGCGCGAGGTAGAAGAAGGGATGTTCCTTCTTCGCCTGTTCCTCCGCCTTGAAATTATCTTCGGGGAGCGGGGTGAGCCCGGTATCGAGCGATGCGTCGGCCAGCGCCGCGGAGTCCGTGGCCGCCGGCTTCGCCGACGTGGTGTCGGCGGCGGCGGTATCCGACGCCGTCGTGTCGCCCGGGGCTTTGCCGGCCATAATGCGGTCGATCGATTCGTAGACTTTCAGCGCGACATCGGATTCCTTCAGAAGCTTGAACTCCAGCAGGGCCGTGCCCTGGAGGAGTTTTTCTACCTCGGCCTCCTTGCTCACGCCCGGCAGCTCGACGATGATCCTCCGGGCCCCCTGTTTCTGGATGGAAGGCTCGGACACGCCGTACTGGTCCACGCGATTCCGGACGATCTCCATTCCCCGGTCGACGGCCTTGGTGGCTTCCTCGGACAGCATGGCCAGAATGTCTGAATCGCTATCCCGGATATTCCCATAGTACCGGCTCAGCCTGAGCTGGCGCTCCTCGAACTTCGCCTTGAAGACGTCGATGACAGGGATGTCCGATGCCCCCGCCTCCGCCTGCACGGCGGTCATGACTGCTGCGAAGTTGTCGTCCTTGTTCTTGGCGAGGTCCTCGAGCAGTTTGAAGACGTTCACCTCGAGCACCACCCTCATCCCACCCTGGAGGTCGAGCCCGAGCTTGATGCGTTTGTCGCGCGCTTCCCTGATCTTCGTCTCGTTCGCCTCGACGTACGCCAGGCTGTCGGCGCCGGTGAGTGACTGCATCTCGCCGACGATCTGGTAGTCCTGGTAGGTCGGGTAGAGGAAGTAGAAGGAGAGCAGTACCGCGGCGACGATTAAAATGACCTTACCACGATTGCTTTTCACGTGTCCCGATTCTTAGTAAAATCCGGAAAATTGAATGAATTAGGCTGGTAGACCGAATACCGAATGAAAAATATAACTCGAATTTTTCTGAAAGTCAATCAATGAAACGGCGCATGGTGAAGTGTCGGTGGCGGCTGAAAGGCCTTGATTCTGGTCAGGCACGATTCTATATTATGCCCGCCGATGACCACGACCAGGATGCTCAACCCGCTCATTTCCCTCACCGTTCTGGGCTTCTGCCTCGCGCTCCACGCGCGTGCCGACGCCGGATGGGGTCGCGGACCCGAAGGCCGGGCACCCGAACGGGAGGTTCGCGCAGTCTGGATCACCACCGTCGCCGGGCTCGACTGGCCCACTTCACGAAACCCGGCCGAACAACGGGAATCGCTCGCGCGGATGGTGGCCCACCTCCACCGGTCGGGGTTCAATACGCTCTTCTTCCAGGTGCGCGGGCGTGGAGACGCCATGTACCGGTCCACGCTCGAACCGTGGTCCCAGGTGTTGACCGGGCGGGCCGGGTCGGACCCGGGCTGGGACCCGCTCGCGTTCCTCCTCTTCGAGGCGCACCGAAAGGGTATGGAGGTCCACGCCTGGTTCAATACCTACCTTGTGAAGGGGGGCGGTGGGGTCCCGCCGCGAACGAATCCTCCCCACGTCATGACCCGCCACCCCGAATGGACGCGTCAGTACGCCGAGCAGTGGTGGCTCGATCCGGGGGAGCCGGGGGTGGAGCGCCACCTGATCGACGTCGCACGAGAGATCGTCACGCGGTACGACCTGGACGGCCTCCAGTTCGACTACATCCGGTACCCGGGGAGGAATTTCGACGACGCCGGGACATACGCGAAGTATGGAAAGGGGACGCCGCGCGACGATTGGCGGCGGTCCAACATCACCCGCTTCCTCGAGAAGGTGCGGACGGCCATCGCGGTCGCGAATCCGCGCGTGAAAGTGGGCGTGACGCCGATCGGAATCTACCGGAATCCCCACGGTGTGCGAGGCCTCGAATCATACTCCGACGTTTTCCAGGACACCTACAACTGGATCGAGCGCCGGCTGGTCGACTACGTCGTACCACAGCTCTACTGGCCGATTGGTGGAGCAAACGGCGACCCTGATTTCGCCGCGATGGCGGCCGAGTGGCGCACTAAGACGAGAGGGTGTCATCTCTACCTCGGCGTCGGCTCCTACAAACCCGAGGTCCTCGCACAGTCCGGGCGCCTGATCGAAGTCGCCCGCACATCGGGGGCGGAGGGCCACGCATTCTTCCGGTACGCAAACATCGCACCCGTCCTCCCGTTCAGCGCTTACGCGACACAGGCCCTGCCCCCCACGATGCCCTGGCGTGATTCACTCCCGCCCGCTCCCGTCGCGGGACTGACCGTCGTGGCAGATGGAAACGTTCGCCGAATCGCCTGGCGGCCGCCGCCGGGCGGGGAGGACACGACAGGCTTCTCCGTGGTGTACCGGATGACCGGCGCCCGGTTACACGAAACGGCGGGGGAACGCCTCGTCGCGCTGGTGCCCACGAGCGTGACCTCCCTTTCCGATACTCTCCCGCCGGAAACGGGTGCTGCCTGGTATGCGGTCACCCGGGTCGACCGCGGCTGGAACGAGAGCGCTCCGATCATCGCACCGCCTGCGCCGCCAGCTCTGGTTTCAGTCGCTGAAAAGCTCCCCGTGGGAATCCTGCGCCTCGGGACACCGTGGAGATCGACCTCGCCGCGACTCTTCTTCCTGCCGCTGAGCCTCGGGCGGCGGGCCAGAGTCGACGTCACCGTGGGCGATGGCACGGGCCGTGACGCCATCGGATTGATCCGCGAGGAAAAAGCCGCCGGAGGTCACGTAGTGACGCTCGACCTCTCGGGTTTGGCACCCGGTGCCTACCGCTGCCGGGTCAGAGCCGGAGGCGACGTCGAAGTACGGGAAATCGTGATCCGGCGCTAGAACGAGAGACGGGAAGTCCGACGCCCGGATCGCGGCGAAGGTGAATGCTTGAGGAGCCGGGGGTCAGCGGATCTGGAGCCAGTCGACCAGGAACGTGCTCAGTTCGGGGACGTACGTGATCAGAATGAGTGCCAGGAGGAGGATCAGCACGAACGGTACGACCGACCGGAGCACCTCGGGGATGGTCTTCTCGAACCGGTAACTCGCGATGAAGAGGTTTAGTCCCACCGGAGGCGTGAGGTACCCGATCTCGAGGTTTGTCAGGAAAATGATCCCGAGGTGGATAGGGTCCACACCGTACGCCGTGGCGATAGGGATGATGAGCGGCACGACGACGATAATGGCTGAGAAGA
Organism: Ignavibacteria bacterium; assembly: GCA_031379665.1. Classification (GTDB taxonomy): domain Bacteria; phylum Bacteroidota; class Ignavibacteria; order UBA10030; family SZUA-254; genus SZUA-254. The sequence continues at coordinate 62,902 of JANNFI010000120.1, read as the reverse complement.
TGTCCATCATCATCCCGACCACGATCAGGAAGATGTTCAGGAGCACCAGGAACGCACCCTTCGACGTCACGAACGACCTCACGAATTCGAAGAGTTGCTTCGGGACCTCGGCGTCGATGAGGTAGTTGGTAAGCCCCATCGCGCACCCCAGGATGACCAGGATCGCCCCGACCAGCACGACACTTTCCAGCATGATTCTCGGGATGTCGCGGGTGATCGAGAGGTCCCGGTACACGAACACCTCGGCGACGAAGACATAGACCACGGTGATCGCGGCCGCCTCGGTCGTGTGAAATACCCCCCGTAAATGCCCCCCAGAATCAGGACCGGAAGCGGGAGCTCCCAGATCGACGCCCGCACTTCGGCCAATGCCTTTCGCCACGAGAACGGAATCGTCGCCGTCCTGACATTCTTCCGTACGCTGTAGACCGAGAGGAGGACTATCAGGAGAATTCCCGGAAGGATTCCGGCGATGAAGAGCTTGTCGATCGACACGTCCGGAGCGCTCCCGCCAATCGAGCGCGCGTTCGAGGCCACCATACCGTAGAGGATGAGCGGCAGGCTCGGGGGAAAGAGCAGGCCGAGGCTGCCTGATGTCGTGAGCAGGCCGAGCGAGAACTCCTCCGAGTACTTCTGCTCCCGGAGGATGGGGTAGAGGAGTCCGCCGAGGGCGATGATGGTGACGCCGGAGGCGCCGGTGAACGCGGTGAAAATGGCGCAGGAGGCGAGGGTCACGACCGCCACACCGCCGGGGATCCAGCCGAGGAACGCCTCCGAGAGGCCCACGAGCCGACGTGGCGTCCGGCTCTCGGCGAGCATGTATCCGGCGAAGGTGAAGAGCGGGATGGCAAGGAGGGTCGGTGCGCTCGCGATCCGGAACAATTCCACGATCATCGCGGACGAGTCGGTCCCGGTGGAGTGGAACGCGATGAGGCCGATTGCGCCGATCACGGCGAAGATGGGTGAGCCCAGGAACGCCAGGACCACGAGGGCGAGCGCGATCAGGATGGTCTCCATCAGGCCGGGTCCCCGCCCGCTCCCGCCGGCCTGGCGGCTTCCACGCGGCCGGAAAGTTCTCCGAACCTATGGATGATCCTGACCAGTATCCGAAGTGCGATAAGGACGAATCCGACCGGCAGGATGACCTGACTCCACCAGCTGGGGACGGCGAATTCCCCGATCGTGACGAGCGCGTCGCGGAACTCCATCTCGTTCCGTACGAAGGTGAGCGAGGCGTCGCTCAGGAGCAGGCAAATGACGAGAGTGAAGAGGTCGGTCACGATGCCCACCACGGCGGCGGCCTTCGGTTTCAGGTAACGCCCGGCGAGGTCGATCTTGATGTGCTTGTCGTGTTGTGTCGCGAGGGAGGCGCCCAAAAACCCGAGCCACAAGACCGCGTTGCGCAGGAGGGGGTCGGCCCAGGTCAGCCCGACTGAGAGCACGTTTCGCATGATGATCTGGGAGAACGCAAGGACGATCATCAGGGAAAACAGGAGGACCAGGAACCCCCGCTCGACGCCAAGCAGGATGGCGTTGAGCCTGCCGAGGATCTTCATTTCTTCGCTGGCCCGGTTGTCCGGCGATACTCCTCCAGCGATGATTCGAGTCGGTCGAGGACATCCTGGGAATAGAGCTTCCCGACCAGCTTGCGGCGCGCCGTGCTACCGATCCCGGCGTAGCTCCTGACCTCGTCTTCGGACGACGGCTGGGTGAACGTGATGCCGTTCTTCTTGAGCGTCGTGAGCGCGTTGGCGTTGTCTGCGCGGCTCAACTCGGTGAGTTTACGCATGTATTTCCGGCCGTTCGTCGTCAGGATCGTCCTCAGGTCCTCGGGGAGTTCCAGGTATTTCTTCTTCGATATGATGACGGCGCCGGCCGCGTTCGCCAGCGGAAGGTCGAGCATGAACTTCACCCGCGTGAACCACTGCAGGGCGATGGCAGCCAGCGGCGAGGTGTAGACCCCGTCGATGAGGTTCGTCTGGAGCGACGTGAGCACGTCGGTGATCGAGAGCGGAATCGCGTGGATTCCGAGCGCGTCGAACGATGCTTCGGCGATCGGGTCTCCCTCCCACATCCACATCTTCGTCTTCGAGAGGTCGTCCTTCTTGCGGACGGGGTTGTTCGTGAACATATAGACGTACCCCACCTCGGCCCAGCCGAGGTTCACGTACCCGGCCTCGTCCATTGCCTTCTCCAGTTCCGGTCCGAACTTCCCGTAGGCGAAATCGATCTCCTTCTGGTCGCGGAAGAGGAAGGGAGAGTCCAGGATGCGGGCGGACGGAGAGACGGTCGTGAGGCCGTTGCCGGTGATCCCCGCGGAGTGCAGCTGCCCCAGTTTCATCTTGCGCAGGACGTCCCTCTCGTCGCCCTGCACGCCGCTCGGGTAGAGCCGGAAACCGAGGCGGTTGCCGCTCTCCTTCCGGATGGCGGCGTCGTACTCCTTCATCACGTTCATCCAGGTGCTTCCCTCGGGCGCGAGCGTTGCGAACTTGATCACGTGCTCCTGGGCGGAGGCGGTGAGGGCGCAGAGGAGGAGCGCGCCCAGGATGATGAGAGGTGTGCGAGTCAGCGTCGTCATGGGTGCCGTCGTCCTAGAAAAATTCGTTGATTTTATCGCGAAGGATTATGGCCTTTTTCTGCGCAATCGCGTTGGAGAGACGCGCCTCGGGAAGAATGTCGATGGACGCCGTATCCACGGCCGTGAGGAGGCGTCCGAAGAGGGCGCTGTCGAGCGTCTGCCGGGCGTACGACTTCGCATAGTAGACATAGGTAAGCAGGAATTTTCCACCGTTGAGTTCGAGCGCCCGTTCGAAGTGCACGCGAGAAGCCGCCGTATCGCCCCCGAGAATCGCCGGCCTGCTTCCCTTCAGCGTCCCAAGGAAGAAGTCGGCGCCGCCATAAAAGTACCGCGGGTCCTTCTCCCGCACCCACTCCATCATCGCCTCGACCCTCGGTAATTCCGCGAGGGCATCGGGGTTGGTCCGGTCGAGATTGATGGCACTGCCCCAGGCGACGGCGGTCCAGAAGATCGCGGGCACGTCGGAGGTGGCCGCGCGGCGCAGAGCGTCGGGGAGACCAGCCGGGTCACTCCGCAACGCCACGGCGAGGGCGCCATCGGCGGGGAAGAGCCGCAGTCCGTAATCTCTGCCGCGCCTGTAGAACAAGAGAGCGCGCGCGGTGTCGTCGTCCTCCACGAATCCCATCGCGTAGCTCGCGTACCCGCGGCAGGCCATCAGGAGGAGCTTATCGTTGCCCGGGTCGCCCTTCAGGACCGATTCGATGAGCTTCAGGTTGGAGGCGATGCTCGCATCGGCGAGGGCGAGGTCCGACTCCTCGTTCAGGACCAAAAAGCCGTCTTCCATGATCCCGGTGAGTGAGCCGACGGCGATCTGCTGAAAACATCCCTGGAAGAGGAGGAGGCAGGCGAAGGAAAGTATGATCGTGGGGCGCGTCACAGGGTGAATATAAGAAAATCCCGGGAAGGGTAAAACACTGCGGTCGGGGGACTCAGATGTCGGCCCCGACCGAAAAGTAATACTGGGGGGTGGAGGTACGCTGCCCGTCGAACGCCCAGGCCACGTCCATCTTCAGGAGAAAACCGAGGAACACGCTCCGGATGCCGTACCCCATCCCCGTCATCAGGTCGCGCATCACCGTCTGGTTCCCAGGTACGCGGGTGAAAAGGCGGAGCTCCTTGTCGACAGTCCACGCGGCGCCGACGTCGAGGAAGAGGCTGCCGGTGAAGGTCTGGAAGAAGACTGGCAGCGGTCCCGCGGAAAAGTACCCGAAGAGCGGGAAACGCATCTCTGCGTTGAAAAGGCCGTACCGTGTGCCGTTACGGGCGTTATAGTTATACCCCCGCAGCGGCACGCCTGTCGTCAGGAAGAGGTAGTCGTCGGCGGTTTCGATCGGGAAGCTGTTGTTCTGGAACCGGGGACTGATCCAGCCGTCCACGCCGCCGATGATGAATCGCTGCGGGTCCTTGCCGAAGCTGCCACCGCCGGCGAAGCGCATCACGAACGTATAGTAGGGCCCGAGGCGTGTATACAACCGGTAGTCTGCCGTAAAGCTGAAGAAGGACGGGGACGTGCTCGAGATCCCGGGGCTGGCGATTGTGGAGATGTTGAACCGCCGCCCGGTGGAGGGGGCGATCAATCCCCAGAGGGACGTATCGTCGACGTACGCGAACGACGGGAGCAGCACGAAGCTCTCGTCAGAGGGCGCCGTGGGGATATCGAGGTTTTCCTGCCTGACGTTCATGAGCGAAAATCCCAAATCGAATCGCTGGAACTTCGTGATGGGATAGAGGGCGAAGAGATTGACGCCGTAATTCCGGAACCTGTTCACCGTTTCGATCCCGGTCCGCTGGTCGCGAACGTACGCGGCGCGGGCGCTGTGGAACGCCTGGATCCCGTAGTCGATCCTCATCGGCAGGTAGAGGTATGCCAGGGCGTAATCGCTGTTCCGGAGGTCGAAGAGCAGGTTGGTGATCAGGAAGATCTGGTGGTCGCCGAGCATATCGCTGAACGCCATGATCGTGGACCCCTCGACGCCGTAGAACGTATTATAGCCGGCGCTGCCGTAGACGAGGTCGGGAGAGAAATTCAACCGGTACTTGGTCACCTTGTAGTTTCCGTCCGGGTCGATGTTCCCGGTGGCCTCGGGGAACGACGTGCTGTCCACGCCGCCGCCCTGCGATTCCTTGTCCTGTCCCCGGAAGACGTAATTCCGGAGGTTGACGCCCGCCTCCTGCTCACGCCGGGTTGCGTTCTCGGTGGACGTGTTCAGGAGAATGTCGTCGCCGAGGGCGAGGGTGTCGGATGCGGGCGCCGCAGCCCGGGTCTTGAGCCCGCGTGAGACGCGGAAGTACTCCGTTTTCTCGAGCTCCGCCACATCGAGGCGCTGGTCGAGGGGGGCGCGGAGGAGGTAGATGTCGAATCCCGCGTTGTGCAGCGAGCTGAACGCCAGTTTCTCGCCGTTGTGGGAAATGGACAGCTGGTAGACACCGCTGATGGAATTCGTGATCGGACGTATCCCCCTCCCCGAGTCGAAATCCATCACGTAGATGTTGTTGATCCCGTTCAAGTCCGAGATGAAGAAGAGGTGGCGCCCGTCGGGTGTCGCCGCGGGGGAGGTTTCGCTGCTCCCGGGGTAATTCGTGAGCCTCTCGATGACGCGGGACCGCGAGTCGATCCGGTAGAGGTCGGTCTCGCTGTAATCGAAATCCTGCATCCGGAAGCCCGGTGGGGTCTTCCCGTCCACCATATCGCCGCGGTCGGAGGCGAAGACGACCGACAGGCCGTCGGCCGACCACGCGGGGTCCGAGTCGCTGAAGATGTCGTCAGTGAGGTTGGTGAGCGCCCCGGTCCCGAGGTCGTAGACGTAGACGTCGGACTGCCCGGACTTGATGCCGATGAACGCGAGCCTGTCGACACTGTCGACCGGCGCCCAGTCCACCGAGAAGATGCCGTCCAGGTCGAATTCGAGCTTCTCGCGGTCACTTCCCTCGACGTCGATGAGGATGATCGCGTCCTTCTCTCCGCTCTTCGTGGTGAGGGCGAGCCGTCGCGAATCGGGTGACCAGCTCATCCCGGGAGTCAGGAGGTGGAGCTCCTCGAAGTCCGATGTCTGCTGGCCGCTGATCAGCTTCCGGATGATGGTGCCGTCGTCGCTGCTCATCAGAAACGCCTCGAAATACTCGTTGCGGTCGGAGATGAACGCGATCCGGTCGCCGCTCGGTGAGATCGTTGGGCTCGTATTATAGAACGCGTTTTCCTTCTTGTGGTCCGTGAGCTGGCGGGAATATTCGCCCGGGTCCTTCCGTTTGGCGATGTCGGGCCAGTACAGGATCTTCTGCTCTTTCGTCCATTTTTCCGAGAGCTCCTCCACGTCCAGGCCGATCGCACCCTTGAAGCCGGCGTCGATACTCCTGGACCCCCTGACCCTGTTCAGGATGTCGCCGATCTCGTCCGGCCCGTACTTCTCCCCGATGTAGTTCCAGACCGACTGCCCGCCGCGATAGGCGAAATACCCGCCCAGCTGCTTGATCGGCGGAAGGTAGGAGTTGAGCGTGGCATCGCGGAGGAACATGTCGGAGTTCGTGTCCCAGCCGAGGGCCTCGTACTCCGCGAGCCCCTCGTTGAACCAGAGGGGGAGCTGGAGGGTGATGTTGTTGGAGATGATCGACTGGATCGATCCGCCATAGAACATGTCGTTGATCACCGCGTGCACCAGCTCGTGGTGGATCACGTGCCGGAATTTCTTGTAGTCGCCTTCGAACGGGACCACGATGCGGTTCTTGAAGAGCTCGGTCACACCCCCGATCCCTTCCTCCAGGTACGAGGTGACGACGTTCGTCTGCTGGAAGCGGTTGTGGGAGTCGTAGACGACGAAGGGAATCCGCGCCGTGATCCGATACCGGAAATTCCTGCTGATCGAGACGTATGCCGACTCCGCCGCGGCGGCGGTGAAGGCGGCGATGTTTTCGTCCCCTTTGTCGAAATAGATGTCGAAATGGGTGCTCTGGATATAGTGCCAGTCGAACACCGTGTACTGCACCTTGTTCTTGCCAAAGTTCGTCGATTGGGAATATGAGCCCTGAGCGCAGAGGAGGCCGGCGAGGAATACTGAGGATATGATTCGGTACAATGACGTCAAAACCGGTACCGTTTATGGGTTTGTGTGTCTCTCATCGGGTCCATCTTAAAATAATGAATTTTTACCACCTTTTCACCAATCGCGGGCCGGGGTGACGGTAGAATCGAAGGATGTGGCGGGAGTCAGCCGCCGGGGGTGGGTTCCAGGTACAATCCGGGGATCGCGGGAACGGCGATGACCTCGTTCATCGAGCCGGAGCGGAAGCCTTGCAAGTCGAGGGCGACGTAGGTGAATCCGAGCTCCTTGAGGCGGGAGACAATCCTCACCCTGTTCTCATCGCGGACGGCGTTCCAGATTTCCCCGGTGCCGACCTCAATCCGGGCCGTGCGTTCGTCGTGGAAGCGGACACGGAATTCCCGGAAACCGATGTCGCGCAGAAGGTTCTCCGCGGCGTCGATTTTCGCGAGGGCTTCCCTCGAGATAGGCATCCCGTACGGGAACCTCGATGAGAGGCAGGCGAAGGATCCCTTTTCCCACGTTGGCAATTCGAGGTGCCTCGAGAGTTCCCGGACCTCCACTTTCGAAAAACCAGCCTCGACGAGCGGGGAACGGACGCTTTGCTCCTCGCCGGCCTTCCTCCCGGGGCGGAAGTCGACGAGGTCGTCGGTGATGGCGCCGTCGGCGATCCAGGCGATGCCCCGCTCCTTCGCGACATCGTGAAGCTTGGAGAAGAGCTCGGTCTTGCAGAAGTAGCACCGGTTGATCGGGTTCTCCCGGAATTTCAGGACGTCGGTCTCCTCGGTGTTCACTTCGATGTATGTCGCGCCGATGGTCAGCGCGATCCGCACGGCCTCTTCGTACTCCCGCGAGGGATACGTCGCCGACCTGCCGATGACCGCCAGCGCGTTTCCGGCCAGGACGTCGCTCGCGACCTTCACCAGAAGCGTGCTGTCCACCCCGCCGGAATAACCGATGACGACGCTACCCATGCCGCGGAGGATCGCCTCCAGGCGGGAGTGTTTCTCGCGGATATCCGGAGACATGGCGGCTATTTTTTCAGGTAATGGGTCAGATCCCTGAGGGATTTCACGCCGGGGAACTCCTTCTCGAAGACCTCTTTCTTCCGGGGGTCGAGGTTGAAGGAGGTCTTGAGGGATTCGAGGGCGTCGAGGGTCTTGCGCATGAGGAAGAGGACCTTCGCGCGGCTGTAATAGGGGTCGGACCAGCGCGGCTTCAGCTCGATGCATTTGTTGAATGACTTGAGGGCCTCCTTGAAGTAGCCGTACTCCAGGAGCGTCTCGCCGAGGTCGAACCACGCTTCGATGTTCGTCGGGTCGAAACGGACGGCCATCCGGTAACTGTGGAGCGCCTCCTTCCATTTCCCCAGGTTGTATGCGGCGTCGGCCCTGGCGTACCAGAGCTCGGGGTAGTCGCGGCAGAGGGCGAGCGCCTTGTTGAAGTCGGTGTATGCCTTCCGGAACTGCTCGAGCGAATCGAAGCAGCTCCCGCGACCAAAGTACGATTCATAGTGGCGCGGGTCGTTCCTGATCGCCTGCGTGAAGCACTTGATGGCCTCCTTGAAGAGACCGAGCTCCTCGTACGCGTTCCCGAGGTTGTGCCAGGCCGGTACATCCCGGTCGTCGAGTTTCAGTGTCTTCCGATAGCAATCCACAGCGTCGTAGAGCCGCCCCAGGTTCGCGCAGGCGTTCCCCTTGTTGTACCAGCCGGCGCTGAAATCTTCCTTGAGCGCGAGGGCGAAGTCGTAGCTCTCGATGGAGCGCACGTACTGACCCATCCTGTTGAGGATGATCCCGCGGTTGTACCAGGCGTTGGGGTTGAAGGGGTCGATGTCGAGATATTTTTCGTAGCAACCGAGGGCCTCGGGGAGCCGGTCGGTGGAATCGTAACAGAAGCCGAGTTCGTACCAGACATCCTTCTGGTCGGGGTTCCGGTCGAGCATCCCTCTGAGCAGCGTCTTCGCCTGTTCGAATTGTTCGAGTTTTTCGAGGGTCAGGGCCTTGCTGAAGATCGCCTCTTCATTGCCGGAATCGACGGAGAGGACCTCGTCGAAGCAACCGACCGCCTCCTGGCACCGGTTCAGATTGTCCAGGGTGACCCCCCGGCTGATCAGGAGCTCCTGATCAGCGGGATTGAGCGCGAGAGCCTTGTCGAGGCAGTCGAGCGCCTCTTCGAACCGCTGAAGGTGGTTCAGGATTATCCCCTTCTTCTGCCAGGCTTCCGCGCTGTACGTCACCTGCTCGAGGAGGAGATTGACGAAGGGGAGTGCGTCCTGGTACCTCTCCGAATCGCAGTAGTAATTGACGATCTCCTCAAGGGCCTCCGCCGTCGAACTGCCGGTCGAGCCTTGTTTGAGGCGTTCGATCAGCTTCTGGACTTCGTTCTCGGGGTCGTTTCGATCGCGATCCGCTCCCGTCGTGTCATCGTCCGTATTTTCGAAGTCGAAGGTTTTCATCGTTCCGTCAGTGGTTATTAAAATATAATGAATTTTAAAAACGGAAGTCAAGTAGAACATGGGGAAAGCGACTGTAATTCATTGTTTTTTGTCAGCAAATCGAGTATATTAAAACCTTCTTCGAAAAGTGTGATCCAGGAAAATATCAGAAACGTGCAGGACCGCATCGCCGGCGCCTGCCGCCGCACCGGGAGGGACCCCGCGGGGGTGACCCTCATCGCCGTGTCCAAGACGTTCGCCGCAGCCGACGTCGCCGAAGCCCGGCGTTGCGGCCTTGAGGATTTCGGCGAGAATTACATCCAGGAACTCACCGGGAAGGAAGCGGTGTTGGCGGGAACCGGCATCCGCTGGCATTTTATAGGCCACCTCCAGACCAACAAGATCCGGCATATCGCCCGATGGGTGCACCTGATCCATTCGGTGGATAGCTTCCGACTGGCGTCGGCGCTTTCCGCCGCCGGGGTACAGGCGGGGAAGACGATATCGATCCTTGTGGAGGTCAATACGACGGGGGAAGAATCGAAATTCGGCTGTCAGCCCGACGAAACCCTAGAATTGACGAGGAAAATCCGCGGCCTGCCGGCCCTCAATCTGGGGGGTCTGATGACCATCGGACCGCTGACAACAGACCCGGAAGATTCGCGTCCGGCGTTCCGCCTGTTGCGTTCCCTCAGGGACCGGAGCAGGGGTGACGGGACGGGTATGGAATACCTCTCGATGGGGATGACGAACGATTTCGAAGTCGCGATCGAGGAAGGCGCGACTCACCTCCGAATCGGTACGGCGATCTTCGGATCGCGCCCGAAGCCCGGACATTGAAAGGACGGTATCGATGCAGACGAACGGTTCGGTGATGCGACAGCAGACGTTCAGGAAGAAACTCCAGGGCTTTGACCCGGCGGAGGTTACGCGATTCATCGACGGCGTCGCGGTGGACATCGACCGGCTCCTCGGTGATAACGCCGATCTCCGGAACAAAGTGATCGACCTCGAGACGCAGCTCAAGGATTTCCGGGCCGTCGAGAAGGCTCTCCAGCAAACGCTCCAGCAGGCCCAGGACTCCACGGCCCTGGCCATCGACCACGCGCGGAAGGAAGCCCAGCTGATGATCCAGGATGCTGAACGCAAGGGGGCGGCGATCGTCGAAAAGTCGAGGGGGGAGCTCACCCTGCTCAAGGAGCAGGTCACCATCCTCGCGGCCAAGAAGGAATCGATCGTGGCGCGCCTCAAGATGCTTCTCCACTCAGAGCTCGAGCTCGTGAAGTCGCTCGAATCGGTGGACGAACCCCCGGGCTCGCCATCCGATACGCCGCCGCCACCGCAGGATGCGGGACGCGCCTCGGAGATCGACGACATCGTCAGGAGCCTGGACGAACCATGAGCGCGAACATCACGAGCCCGGCGACGGGACAGCACCGCGACCCCGAGACGGGACTTTCGGTGCGCGAGATGATAGGGGATGCGGTCGGATTCATCCGCGCGCGCACGCCGTCGGCGCCGGGGATAGGCATCATCCTCGGGACCGGCCTCGGCGGCCTGGTCCGGGAGATCGCGGTGGAAACGGTGATCGATTACGCAGAGATTCCCCACTTCCCCCTCTCCACGGTCGAATCGCACCAGGGAAAGTTGATCTTCGGAACGCTCGCCGGCGCCCCGGTCGTGGCGATGCAGGGGAGGTTCCATTTCTACGAGGGGTACACGATGCGGCAGATCACCTTCCCCGTGAGGGTGATGGCGAGGGGAATGGGGCTCGGCGTGGAGACGCTCCTCATCTCGAACGCGGCCGGCGGGCTGAACCCCGAATTCCACCGCGGCGACCTGATGATCATCACCGACCACATTAACCTCCTCGGGGGAAACCCCCTCATCGGGCCGAACGACAATGAACTCGGCCCGCGATTCCCGGATATGTCGGAACCGTACGACAGAGGTCTGGTTGCGCTCGCCAGGACGATCGCGCTCGAGAAGCGCCTGAGTGTCCGCACCGGCGTGTTCGTCGCGGTCCCGGGACCGAACCTCGAGACGAGGGCCGAGTACCGGTTCCTCCGGAACATCGGCGCTGACGCGGTGGGGATGTCGACCATTCCGGAAAACATCGCGGCCGTGCACATGGGCTTGAAGGTGTTGGGCGTCTCGATCATCACCGACGAATGCGACCCCGAGACGCTCCGGCCCGTGGACGTCGCAGAAATCATCCGCGTCGCGGGCGAGGCTGAGCCGAAACTGACGGCCCTCTTCGGCGAAGTGATCGCGAGGCTGAGCGGCCCCGACGGGCGGCGGAGCGGCTGAAGGTACACGGCATTCACACGAAGGCAGGATGACGGCATTCAAGGAATTTAACGAAAGGGTGGAATACCCGAAGCTGGAGGAGGAAGTCCTCCGGTTCTGGAAGGACAACGACGTCTTCCGGCGGAGCGTCTCCGAGCGCGCAGGACAGAAGGGGTATACATTTTACGAAGGCCCTCCCACCGCCAACGGTCGCCCCGGCATCCACCATGTGATGAGCCGGACCCTGAAGGACCTCGTCTGCAGGTATCACACGATGAAGGGAATGCAGGTCCACCGGAAAGCCGGGTGGGACACCCACGGCCTCCCGGTCGAGATCGAGGTGGAGAAGGCGCTCGGGTTCAAGCACAAGGAGGATATCGTACGGTACGGGGTATCGAAGTTCAACGAGGAGTGCCGGAAGTCGGTCTGGAAGTACAAGCAGGAGTGGGAGCGGATGACCGACCGGATGGGATACTGGGTCGATCTGGCCAGCCCGTACGTCACGTTCGAAAACGATTACATCGAATCGGTCTGGTGGTCGCTCAAGCGATATTTCGACGAAGGACTGATCTACAAGGGATATAAGATCCAGCCGTACTGCCCGCGGTGCGAAACCCCGCTCTCCTCCCACGAGGTCTCGCTGGGGTACGAAAATGTCAGCGATCCGAGCGTCTACGTGAAGGTGCCGGTGAAAGGAGAGGAGGGGACCTATTTCCTTGTCTGGACGACGACCCCCTGGACCCTCATCTCCAATGTCGCGCTCGCCGTGCACCCCCGGGTGGAGTACGTGAAGGTCAGTCACGGCGTCGACAAGCTGATCCTCGCCGAGGCGAGGCTGTCGGTTCTCGACGGTGAGTACGAAATCGTGGAGCGCTTCAAGGGGTCCGCCCTTCGCGACAGGGAGTATGACCGCCTGTACAATTACCACGTCCTCGATTCGAGGGCCTTCTTCGTGGTGGAGGCGGATTTCGTCACCACCGGGGACGGTTCGGGAATCGTCCATATGGCCCCCGCGTACGGCGAGGACGACTACAACACCTGCCGGAAGCACAACATCCCGACCATCCACCCCGTCGACAAGAGCGGCAATTTCGGCCCCGAGGTGACCGATTTCGCCGGCCTGTTCGTGAAAGACGCCGACCCGTTGATCATCAAGAACCTGAAGGAGCGCAAACTCCTCTATAAGAAGCAGATGATCACCCACAGTTACCCGCACTGCTGGAGGTGCAAGACACCCCTCCTCTACTACGCGAGGGAATCGTGGTACATCGCCACCACGCGGTACGCGAAGCGGATGGTGGAACTCAACGACACGATCCACTGGTACCCCCCCGAAGTGGGTGAGGGGAGGTTCGGCAACTGGCTCGCCGAAAACAAGGATTGGTCGCTCTCGCGGGACCGTTTCTGGGGAACGCCGCTGCCGATCTGGATCTGCGGCGAGTGTGGAAAACTGAAGTGCATCGGGAGCGTCGCCGAACTGCGCGAGGGCGCTGGCGTCACCGAACCCCTCGACCTCCACAAACCGCACGTGGACGGCGTGACCTTCCGGTGCGAGTGCGGCGGCGAAATGCGCCGGACGCCCGAGCTGATCGACGTGTGGTACGATTCCGGGGCGATGCCGTTCGCCCAGTGGCATTACCCGTTCAAGAACCGCGAAATCTTCGAGACGAGACACCCCGCGGACTTCATCTGCGAGGGAATCGACCAGACGAGGGGATGGTTCTACTCCCTCCACGCGATCAGCACGTTCCTCTTCGACCGGCCGGCCTACAGAAATCTTATCGTCAACGAGCTCATCCTCGACAAGCAGGGCCAGAAGATGTCGAAGACCCGGGGGAACAGCGTGGACCCGTTCGGTGTCATCGAGAAGTACGGCGCCGACACGGTGCGCTGGTATCTGGTGGCCACCTCGCCCCCCTGGAAGCCGACGCTCTTCGACGAGGAGGGGCTCCTGGAGGTGCAGCGGAAGTTCTTCGGCACGCTGGTGAACACCTACTCGTTCTTCGCGCTCTATGCCAACATCGACCGGTACGACGGCGCCGGCGCGGACGTTCCGCGCGACCAGCGGCCCGAGATCGACCGGTGGATCCTCTCGGAACTGCACTCACTGCTGGGCCGTTACCGTGAATTGATGGATTCATACGAGGTCACGAAGGCCGCCCGCGCCGTCAGCGCGTTCACCATCGACCAGCTCTCCAACTGGTACGTCCGGCGGAACCGGAGGAGGTTTTGGAAAAACGAGGAGGGGGCCGACAAAAATTCGGCCTACAGGACTCTCCACGAATGCCTGTCGGTGGTTGCGCGGATGATCGCGCCGTTCGCCCCGTTCCTCGCGGAGGAACTCCACCGGAACCTCTGTGCCCCACACCCTGGCAAGGGTCCCGACAGCGTCCACCTGGCGCTCCTCGGTGAGCCGGACCCCGCCGCGATCGACCTGGAGCTCGAGGCGAGGATGGAGAAGGCCGAGGCCATCGTTACCCTCGTCCGCTCGATCAGGAACCGGACAAACCTCAAGGTCCGACAACCGCTCCGGCGGCTGATCATCCCCGTCTCCTCCGACATGGAGCGTGAGCAGATCGAGCGGATGCGGTCGGTCATCCTCGATGAGACCAACGTGAAGGCGATCGAGTTCGTCGGCGACGACGCGGGCATCGTCAGCAAGAGCATCAAGCCGAACTTCAAGGTGCTTGGCCCCAAGTATGGCAAGGCGGTCCAGGGGATTGCCTCGGCGATCAGGGCCTTCGGCGACGCCGAGATCAGGGCGGTCGAACGGGAAGGATCGTGCGCCGTCATGGTCGGGGGAAACGAGGCAATCGTCCTGCGGGAGGACGTGGAGATCGTCAACGAGGACATCGAAGGCTGGGTCGTGGAGTCCGACCACCGGCTGACGGTGGCGCTCGACACCGCACTCGACGAAGCGCTGGTCAGCGAAGGGCTGGCCCGCGAGTTCGTCAACAGGGTGCAGAACCTCCGGAAGGATTCCGGCTTCCAGGTGACTGACCGCATCGCCATCGGTTACCGGGCCGGGGAACGGCTCACGGCGGCCCTCCTCGAGTACCGGGACTATATCCGGAATGAGACGCTCGCCGTCGCTTTCGCCGAAGGTCCCGATGGCTCCGGGAATACCATCGATGTCGACCTCAACGGCGAGAGCTGTTCGATATCGATCACTCGAATTTCATGAACCAACATTACAGGGAACACGCTCATGTCCAAACCGAAGAAAACGACGACGAAGAAACAACCCCTGAAGGTGGCAGCGAAGAAGGCGGCCCCGAAGGCCGCCGCTCACGCGGCCCCGAAGGCAGTCGCGCCCGCGGTCCGGAAAACGGTCCCGCCGGCGAGGCCCGCTCCCGTGAAGCAACCGCCGGCCAGGCCGGTCGCAGCGCGGCAGGCGCCGGTCCCGGCGAAGCAGACGCCCGCCCGGCCCGCGCCGGCCGACGTGAAGGGGCGCAAGGCGACCTACACGCGGCAGGAGCTGGACGGATTCCGGAAGATCATACTTGAAAAGAAGAAGGAAATCCTGCATGAACTCGAAACGCTCCGCGACTCGATGATGGACTCCACCACGGGGGAGTATGCGAGCGAGAGTTCGACGTACTCGACGCACATGGAACAGGGCACCGACGCGATGGAGCGCGAAAAGACGTTCCTCTTCGCCTCGAGAGAGGGGAAGTTCCTGAACCACCTCGAGGACGCCCTCCAGCGGATCGATAAGGGGGATTACGGACGCTGCTCCGAATGTGGCAAGCTGATTGAGAAGGAACGGCTCGAGGCGGTCCCCCACGCGCAACAATGCCTGCAGTGCAAGATGAACCTCGCGAAATAACGGGCGGCGCAGCGTGCGGATCGTCCTCGTAAGCCTTCTGATCGTCATCGCCGACCAGGCGACAAAACTCGCCGTCAAGGGGTTCGACTTCCCGTTCCTCGGTCTCCGGGTTGAGGGCGTGCCGTACGGGGCGAGCTATCCGGTGATCGGCGATTTCCTGCGCCTCACCTACATCGAGAACCCGGGGATGGCGTTCGGCATCGATGTGGGGGGGAAGCTTTTCTTCTCGCTCTTCTCCGTCGCGGCCAGCGGCGGAATACTCTACTACCTCTACCGGGCGAAGGACGAGCCGATGCTCTTCCGGCTCACTCTCGCGATGATCCTGGGCGGCGCCGTCGGCAACCTGATCGACCGCGTCTTCTACGGGGTCATCTTCGGCGAAGGGGCGCTCTTCTACGGCAGGGTGGTGGATTTCGTCGACGTGGATTTCTTCAATTTCACGCTCTTCGGCTACTCGCTCAACCGGTGGCCGGTCTTTAACATCGCCGATGCGAGCGTCACGTGCGGGGTGTTCCTCATGCTCTTCAGCCATCGGCGCCCCGGCAGCATCGGGGAGGGCTCGCCGGAGGCCGTCACCACCCACGCCGCCGTCCCGGACCCCAGTCCCACACAGGGCCGGGACCAGCGCGAAGCCTGACGACGATGCCGGGCCCCGGCGAATTCGAACTCCGCATCCCGCCCGGGCAGTCCCGTGAACGGCTCGACACCTACCTGACCAACCACGTCGAGAATGCGACACGCTCCAAGGTTCAGCAGGCGATCCGCGACGGGTACGTCCTGGTGGACGGGAGCCCCGCGAAGAACAGCCATCGGGTCGCCCCTGGCGAGGTGATATCGATCCGCCTCCCGAAGGCGCCGGCGCCGAGCGTCGAAGCCGAAGACATCCCGTTGGACATTTTATATGAAGACGCGGACCTTGTCGTCTTGAATAAGCCCGCCGGCATGGTCACGCACCCTGCCTACACGCATTACAGCGGAACCCTGGTAAACGCCCTGCTCCACCACTGGAAGGCCGATCGTCCCGAATTCCCCGACCCGATGCGCCCCGGGATCGTCCACAGACTCGACAAGGACACCTCCGGCATCATGGTCGTGGCGAGAAATGAACAGACCCTCGCGAAGCTCGCGAAACAATTCGCCGACCGAACGACGGTGCGCGAATACTGGGCGGTGGTCTGGGGCCGGCTTCACCCGGCCAGCGGCACGATCAACGCGTCGCTTGGCAGGAGTAAGTCCGACAGGAAGAAATTCGCTGTGAGTGGTTCGGGCAAGGAGGCGTCGACGGACTACGCGGTCATCGAGGAATTTCCGGAGCTGTCGCTGGTGAAATTGAAGCTGCGAACCGGGAGGACCCACCAGATCCGCGTACACATGCACCACCTTGGTCACCCGGTCTTCGGCGACCCCACCTACGGCGGGAGACGGATGCCGGGGGCGGGAGCGGGTACTCAACAGAAAGAGCGGGTCCACCGGTGGCTCGGGCTCGTCCGCCGGCAGGCCCTGCACGCCAAGACACTCGGGTTTTTCCATCCCACGAGGAAGGAACAACTCTACTTCGATTCGGAGCTTCCCCCCGATATGGTCGCGCTCCTCGCCGACCTGCGCTCCCTCCCCGCGTCCTGAACCCTCAGCGGGTTCCCTCTCCGCCAGCCTTCGCTTCGGGCCCGGGGTAGAATCTCATCTCCCGCACCACCGTCCTCCGCGTGACGTCCGACTCCCGGTACCGGAAATCCACCGGTGCCATCAGCGAATCGAAGGTTACCGTAATCTCCTCCCTGAGCGTGTCGCCTGCGGCCACCAAGAAACGTGCCGGCAGGGTGATCAATGTGTCGGGGAACGAATACCACGAGATTTTCGTCCCGCCGGCCGAGGACCGGGTCCTGAGCGCCGTCGCAATCTGCGTTGGGTTGCCCCTCGCCGACGAGTAGAAGACCGAGACGGTGTAAGGCCGGAACGGCGTCCGTAAACCGAGGAGGACGTCATAGGCCGTGGATGAATCCGCCACCCGCGGCGTCACCTCCCGAGTCACATCGAGCCAGCGGGTGTCGTCGGCGAAGCCGATCCGGCCGACATAGCGCAGGGTCCGCTTCCCGATCAGCGTGTCGACGGAACCGTGACGGATGACGGCGTCGGTGAGGTACTCCGAGCCGCGGACCGAGACCGTGTCGTCCGCCACCCCGGGCAGGTCGATCTGTTCGATCTGCACACGCGGATACCACGGGCGTTCGTACGAAGGTACGACCAGCAGGAGGAGAATGGAGATCCCGTAGAGCCCGGCGGTGATCACCATGAACCGCCGCGCCTTCACCGCACCGATGAACGTCCAGGGGTTCTCCCTCCGCCGGATCACCGCGGCGGCGCCCGGCAGCCAGGACACGACGAGGACGGAGAGCACGACGATCCAGCCCGCGTTGATCGCGAGGATGAGGCCGGTCGTTGCGGGGAGTTGCGGGGCCGTGAACCGGAAGAGGAGCGAGTCCGCCTCCGAGAAGAAAAGGCGGAACAGCCAGATGGGGGCCAGGAGAGCGGCCAGCGTCGCGGGGACCGGCCACCGCAGGAGCATTCCGACCGAGAGGAGAACGAGGCAGAGTGCGGGGGCGACGGCAATTTTTACCCCGACGGCGGCCGCGAGGAATGTCAGCAGCACCAGAATGATGAAACTCCGCTTGAAGAGGACGTAGGGGCTCGCGGAGATTTTCAGCGCGGAGGCGAGTCGCGCGCCCGCCAGGAGGCCGAAGACGGAGGCGAGGATCGAGGGCACGTAGTAATACTCCAGGTGCGCGTACCAGGGGAACCGGAGCGCTTTCAGGAACCCGATCAGGTCGGGCGTCATCCACCCGAGGGCGACGGAGATCACCGAGATAAGCCAGAACTTCACCGACGTCCATTTACGCTCGACGTATCCCTCGGTAGCCTTCAGGACGAGATGGGATCGGCGCAGGCGTACCAACACGAACAGGCCGAGGAGCGGAGAGAGGATGATGAACGCCCAGATCGCCGGAATCGGGAGGATGAGCGGGTAACCGGGGAGAAGGTAAAGCCAGTAGTCGGCGGTCGTCCGGTCGGGCGTCCCGCCGTCGAACCGTTCGACCAGCCGGATGACGAGGTCGCCCGAGCGTTTCAGCCCGGCGGGGTCGAAATTCTGATACGTGTCGCGCTGGGTATGGATCGGGTCGTCGATGTCCGTCGTGAAATCGATCGCGGGGATTCCCGCCCGCAGGAACGGTTCGTGGTCGGAGCCGGAACCGCTGGGGAGGCTGTAGTTCCAGCCGAAGTAGTGCAGCGGATAGACCAACCCGCTGTAAGCGAGGTTCTCGAATTCCTCAACCGTGGCCCGCACGAGCCAGGCGGGGGCGGATGGCCCGTGGGAGTTCGGGTCCATGATGAGCGTGCCGAGGCCGCTGGCCATATCGACCTGGAGCATCATCACGACGCTGTCGAGCGGTTCGAACCGCTTCACGAAAAACTCGGAGCCCTCCAGTCCCTGCTCCTCGCCGCCGAAGAGCGCGAAGACGATCGTCGATTCCAGCTCCCTACCGGCGAGGACCCTCGCCGCCTCGAGTACCACGGCGCTCCCGGACCCGTCGTCGTTGGCGCCGGGGATCTCCGGCCCGGCCGAATCGATGTGGCCGCCGAGGACGATCATCCGTCCGGTTTTACCCCTCAGGATGCCGACAGCCACACCGCTCGACGTGTTGACGGCGGAGGTTTGCGTCATTGGCAGGACATACGAGGTGTCGCAACCGTATTCCCGGAGTTTCGCGGCCGCGAATTCGAGCGCCTCGCGTTCGGCGGGTGATCCCATCGGTCTCGGCCCGATTTCCACCGATAGTTTCCGAAGGAGCGCGGAGGCGTTCTCCGTGGAAAATCCGGTGTCGGCCGACGCGCTCTGCGCCCAGCAGAGCGCGATGACGATCGCGGCGCCGATCCGGTTCATGCGAGGGCCCTGCGGAGGAACCGGAGGAGCCGGTCCTCGTATTCCTTCCCGGCGACGGTCCAGGTGTCGGAGTGCGCCGCCCCCGGGATGGGGTAGAATTCCTTCGGTTCGGCCGCCGCGGCGAAGAGGCGGCGCGAATAGTCTGCGTCGATGAGTTGGTCGCGCTCGCCGACGATCACCAGGATGGGGATCGAAAGGTTTTTCACAGCCTCGAGTGGGGAGACGTCGTTCGCGCTGAACCGCGCCATCAGCTCCGAGCGCTTGATCACGAGGTTGCGGAGATAGTGGAACGGCAATTTGATCATTCGTTTCTGGTAATCATCGAAGATCGATCGCAGCGTCGCGAACGAATTTTCCGCGACGACGGCCCGGATGCGCGGGTCGATGGCGGCGGCCTGGATTGCCACCGCGGCTCCCATCGAAGTCCCGAACAGGGCGATGGGCGAGGCGGCCAGGTCTGGCCTCGATCGTATGTACTCAATCACCGAGACGACGTCGTTTTTCTCGTAGTACCCGTAGGTGCAATAGAGCCCCTCACTCTCCCCGTGGCGCCTCGAATCGTACAGGAAGACGTTGTACCCATTGTCGCGGAGAAGGCGGGCCGGCAGGATCCCGTCGATTTTGCAGTCGGCGACGCCGTGGAGGTAGACAACCGTGCCCTTCGCGGGGGCGTCGGATTTCACGAGCCACGAATTGAGCTTGAGGCCGTCGTCTGTGCGGATAACGAGCTCCTCGTACCGGAGGCCCGCCTCCTCGGGGGAAACCGGCCGGCCGATCGCGCGGTAGAATTCCGCCGTCCGGCGCCGCGGCCGGAGCAGGAGCGTGGGTCCTATGACGAGGAGGATGACCGTGACCGTCAGGAGGAAGATCACGACGAGAAGGACGACTACGAACAGCGCGATCATCGGGACGGGCGGCGTGCAGGCATGGTTCCGTCAATATAGGAAGCCGGCCCGAACCGCGCAACTGCCTTGATTTTACCGCCGCTTTTCTCTAATTTGACCAGACACACTCCTTAGCCGCGTGCCGTTTCGATTCCTCATCCGTGCCGGTTTTCTCCTGTTCGTCCTCGCCGCGATCCCGGCTGCGAAATCAGGTCCCGTCGTGCCGCAGGACCCCCCGGTAGGGGCGGATTCGGCGCAAGGGCGACGTCCAAGGGTCGGACTCGTTCTGAGCGGCGGCGGCGGCCGGGGACTCTCGCAGATCGGAGTCCTCAGAAGCCTGGAAAAGAACAACATCCCCGTCGACTTGATCGTCGGGGCGAGTTTCGGCAGCGTGGTCGGCGGATTGATGGCCTCGGGATACACCGCGGCGGAGGTCGAAAGCATCGCCGTCCTGACGAACTGGACGGAGCTGCTTTCCTTCACGGAGGAAACGAAACGCACCGACCTCTTTATCAACCAGCGCGACGCCCACCAGGCGGGGTACCTCGAATTACGCCTCGCGGGCCTGGAACCGATCATTCCCTCCGCCATCTCGGGGGGACAGCGGCTATCCAATTATTTTTCGACGATCACACTCCGCGCCCCCTACCATCCCGGACCGTCGTTCGACCGACTCAAAATCCCGTTCCGGGCGATCGCGACTGACCTCGTCACGGGCCGGCGCGTCATCATCGACAGCGGATCGCTCGCCGAGGCGATGCGCGCCAGCGTCACGGTTCCCCTGCTCTACACACCCCTCGAGCGCGATTCACTCTTCCTCGTCGACGGCGGGCTTGTCTCAAACATCCCGGTGGACGTGGCGAAATCGATGGGGTGCGGTCTCGTGATCGCCGTGAACACCACCAGCTCGATGCGCAGTCGGGAGCAGGTCGGAGCGCCGTGGGAAGTCGCTGACCAGATTATTACGATCATGGCGCAGTCACAAAACGCACGTCAGCTCGCCCTCGCCGACGTCGTCATCAGCCCCGAGACGGGAGACAGGATTGTCTCGGATTTCTCCGGCATCGATTCGCTCATCGCCGCAGGCGAACGGGCGGCCGACGAGCGGATGCCGGAGATCCTGCGCCTCCTGGGGGCGGATGCGGATTCCGCCACGAGCGATATGGACGGAATCCCGACCGACGGACACAATCCCCCCGCTCACACCGAGGCCGCGGAGACGCCCGCGGACCGGAGCGGGGTCAATACCGTCGACCTGCGCCCGTCGAGGATCGAATTTTCCGGAAACGGCGTGATCCCGGACAGTACCGTCGCGGCCACCCTCGTGGAGGAGGGGACGGGTGAGGATGCGTTCAGCCGGATCGAGAAAGTCCTGAGGTTATACCGACGCCGCGGCCTCTCCCTCGCCCGGATCACCCCCACGGCGTACGATTCCTCTTCGGGCGTCCTCGCGCTCAGCATCGACGAAGGGAAAATCGGCACGATCCGGTACGAGGGGAACGTCCAGACGAAGGACTACATCATCCGTCGCGAGTTTCCACTCGAGGTGGGGGACACCTTTACGATCACCCTCGCGGAGGAGGGGCTCACCAACATCAAGAGCACCGGCCTCTTCGAATACGTCCTCCTCGACGTTCGGTACGAAGACGATGTGCCGGTCATCATCCTGCGCGTGAAGGAGAAGAGCTCGGGGCTCGCTCAGATCGGTTTCCGCGCCGATGAAACGTACGGCTTCGTCGGGGCGTTGACGGTGCGCGACGCGAACTTCAGGGGGGCGTGGGAAGACCTCGGCATCACCGGTCGCTACGGCGAACGGTATCGTATGCTGATGGGGGAGTACGTGGTCAACCGGATCTTCAACAGTTACCTCACCCTGGAACTCCGGGCGTATCTCAAATCGAAGGACATCGCGGCCTATGCCGACGACCCGGCCGCCCCCGAGGGCCGGTTCGAGAGGGTGGAGACCGGCCTCTACCGGGAGATCAAGAACGGCTGGTCGCTCTCCTTCGGGAGCCATTTCAAGCGGTTCGGCGACGTCAGCGCGGAGGTGCGGTCGGAACGGCAGGAAGTCAGCGGGCTCTCGGGGACCGGTTACACTCCCGAGGCGTACGATTTCGTGAGCCTCCGCATCAGGTCGATCGCCGACACCAAGAACAAATTTCTCTTCCCCACCAACGGAATCTTCCTGTTGCTCTCCTACGAGTCTGCCTCGCGACGCCTCGGGAGCGACGTCGGATTCATCAAGGTCGGCGTGACCTACGAATCGTATTCGACGTTCTTCTCGAGGCATACCATCCGCCCGCGAATCGCCTTCGGGTACGCGGACCAAACCCTTCCGGCGCCGGAGCAGTTCTCCCTCGGCGGGATGAACTCCTTCTTTGGCATCCAGGAGAACGACGCCCGCGGGAGGCAAATGCTCGCCGGCGGCCTCGAGTACCGCTGGTGGCTCCCCTTCAAGCTGATCTTCGACACCTACCTGAGGGCCCGGTACGACCTCGGCGTGGTCTCGAACGATCCGGAGGAACTCACGCTCTCAAGTTTCAGGCACGGCGTCGGGATGCAGTTGTCGCTCGACACGCCGCTCGGCGAGGTCTCGGCCGGCGTCGGGAAGAGTTTCTATTTTCAGAACGACCTGCCGGATTCGCCGGTGAGTACGGGGCCGCTCCTCTTCTATTTCACCGTCGGGCCGGTGTTCTGACCGGCGCCGTTTCCCGGGCCGGGGAGGCGGTCACGCTCCGGCTTCGTCCGGGGGGGAAGTGCTCTATTAAAAGGATGAGGGAATGATGCATCGTGGAAAACGGACCGTCGGAAGCGGCGCCGAGGGGTGGGTCGATGGCTGGGTCGATGGCCGGGGGCGGAGGCTCGCGTGGCTGCTGGTCGCCCTCCTGCTGACGGATCCTGCCTCCGCGCTGTTCGGTCAGGATGCGCTTCTCGACATCGCGGGCCGCATCATCGGCGCCCCGGTCATCGTGGGAGGGACTTCGATCGTAGGGAACCACGATGCTCCGGGGAGACCCCGGCTTCATCCCGGCGGCGATGTGGTGGTGAGGGGAACCCTGACGGAGTATCCTGCCGGGTACTACCTTCATTGGTCCGGGCCCGATCACGGGGACGTCATCACCGCCATATCCTCAACCCTCTTCCGCGACGGGACGTTCGATTACCTCCCGCTGGAGGAGTGGGATGTCGGGGATATTGAGACTGGTGATATCAATGGAGATGGCCTGGAAGACATCATCTTCTCGATTTCGAGATTTTTCTGTGATAGTATTCCTGGTACGCGGCCCCGGGTCTGGATCCAGAACGCCGCCCACAGGTTCGTGGATGAAACCGATACGAGGATCCCCTCCGTTACCACGTCGACGTTCGATATCGACATCTTCGATGCGGACGGCGATGCCGACCTCGACATCCTCCTCGGGGGGTATCGATGCGTGGCGCATTTATCTCCGGCCACCCTCCTGATCAACGACGGCGACGGGATGTTTACGGACGAGACGGCGGAGAGGCTTCCCGCGGTCCCGGAGTTTCATTTCCTCTATTTCTCCGTGCCGACACTGATCGATTCCGACGCCTCTCCCGACATCGTCTCGATCCTGATCAACGTCAACAACCCCGGGGGCCCCGAATCCTATCCCTATATCTTCCTTAACACGGGCGACGGCCATTTCTGGCCGGACAACCGGGGGAGGCTCCTCGACTATGGGGAATACGGATTCTTTAACGTCGAGGCCGCGGACCTGAACGGGGACGGGCTCGAGGACCTTCTGTTTTTGAACGACGGATCGGCCTCCGGCGGATACGTCGGCGGTCTCGCCCTTTTTCTGAATGCGGGCGACGGTTTCATGGTGGACGAGACGCCCGCGCGGATGACGGTGGACACCCTGCGCCGGACCCGGGACGTGGCGATCGCCGACGTGGATGAGGACGGCGACCTGGACGTCCTGGATGTCGGCTGGTTATCGGCAGACAGTCTCCCACAGCTTAAACTCTGGAAGAACAATGGCAACGGTTTTTTTACTGCAGAGATTCGTGGCGCCCTGATGGGACTTTCAGGATTTTTTAACGATGCGGAATTCGCTCCCTTCGCCGGAGATTCATTGCCTGACCTGTACCTCGCCAGGGTACGAGTGGGGGAGGTCGATTCGGACTTGCTCCTTCTGAACCACGGAGATGGGGTGTTTGAAGATTCCTCCAACCTCCTGCCGATCGTTTTCGATTTCACCTCGACGGCGGCAGTGAGTGACATCGATGGGGACGGAGACGCTGATATCGTACTCGGGAACGGCGACCCCATCTATAACCAGACGGGCCAGAACCGGCTCTACCTGAACCAGAGATACTCCCCGCCGTCCGACGTCGTGATCCCGGAGGGCGTCCCTCGCCGGACATCGCTCCTGCAGAACTATCCCAACCCGTTCAACCCCTCGACCGTGATCCGGTACGCACTGGCAGAGGGGGCCCCGGTCACGATCACCGCCGTCAACGTCCTCGGTACCGTGGTGCTGAACGCGGACCTGGGGTATCGACCGCCAGGGACGTACGAGTTCAGGTGGGACGCGGGACATCTCCCCGGGGGGGTCTACGTCTATTCAACCGCCATCGGGGGGATCAGGGTGGCTTCCCGGACCGCACTCCTGATTAAATGACGACTCCGGCGGCATGACGCTCCTCCTCACACCATCACAACAGCGGACCCTCGATCTCTCATCGCACCTCTCCGTGACCGCGAACGCGGGCGCGGGAAAAACCTCGGTGCTGGCGCGACGCTTCGTCGAGATTTTCCTCCGGACGGATGCGAAACTCCCGGAGGTCGTCGCGATCACGTTTACGGAGCAGGCAGCGGGCGAACTGCGCAAAAAGATCCACGATGTCATCATCGCCCGCGAACGTGAGCCGGAGTGCGGCGCCGGGGAGCGCCGACGGCTGTCCCACCTCAGAAACCACCTCCCGTCAGCGGTCATCGGCACCATCCACTCGTTTTGTTCGCGGATCCTCAGGATGTATCCGACGGAAGCCGACATCGATGCTTCCTTCACGGTCATCGAGGGGCAGGATCGGGGCAGGCTGATCGGAGAGTCAATCGGAGAAACCTTCGCCGCGTTCATGGGACGGGGTGACGAAACCGGGGCCGAGGGGGATTTTCGGGACCTGCTCAGGGCCGTCCCGCCGGCAAGGCTCGAACGATTGCTCCAGGGGATGTTTTCCCAGCGGGAGAAGATCTACCGGCTGTTCACACTCCGTGCGGAGCGGGCGCGCGGTGGCGACGTCGCGGGGGAAGGTGGTACGATCGACGCGATCCTCTCCGCGATCGTCGACAGGGCAGTCGAGTCGGGCTGGATCCGGATGGCGCGTGAAACCGCGGCGGCCGCTTCGGGCAGGGACGCCGCGAAGGTGTCCGGGATGCTCGGCGCTGACGACCACACAACCGATCGCGCCGGGATGATCGCCATCCTGGCCGGGGCGGGTGGGGCGATGTTCGTCCTGAGCGGCGACTTCCGGAAGTCGTTCCTGGGCGATGTCCCCGCGGAATCATTGCCGCGGGGGCCGGCTGATTTCCTCAGGGAGTTCGAATCGCGTTACGGCGCGGTCCTCCGCATCGCAACGAGGGCCGACGCCCGGGAGATGGACCACCGGTACGGCGGGCTTGTCCGGACCCTCGAGCGGCTCTTCACCTCGGCACAGGCCCGGTACGACGCGAAGAAGGATGAAATCGGCGCCCTCGATTTCGAGGACCTGCAGATCAGGACCCTGGAATTACTCACCCTTCCGGCTGTCCTCGATCGGGTCAGGTCGGACTACCGGTTTTTTCTCGTGGACGAATTTCAGGATACCAACGATCTCCAGTACTCGATCCTGAAGGGCCTCCTCGGGAAGTCGCGGGGGAGCAATATCTTCATCGTTGGCGACCCGAAGCAGTCGATTTACGGGTTCCGGAACGCCGAGGTAGGGGTGTTCTACGACGCCCGGAACGATATCGCCTCGGCGCGTCGGTCCACGGGCGTCGCCGGGGGGGACGGCTCCGTGGTACTCGCCGAGAGCTTCCGCCCGCTGTCAGAGCTCGCGGCGTTCGTCAACACGCTCTTCTCAGCGCTGATGAGCAGGGCTGGATCCAGGTTCGACGTCGACTACGACGAGATCGTCGTCGGCCGCACCTCCCGTACGCATGGAAAGGTCGGGATCCTGCTCGTCCCGGATGGAGCGGGACCGGACCGGATGAGAGCGATCAGGGAGGAGTGTACGCTGGTCGCTCATCGGTTGAGGGCGATCGCCGGTGAGGGGGGAGAGGGCAGGCATTCCTTCGGGGAGTGCGCCGTCCTTTTGAGGGACCGCGCCAACCTGTCTGCTCTCGAAAGGGCGTTCGAGGAGGCGGGGGTTCCCTACCTCCTGGCCGGGGGGGTGGGGTTCTTCCAGACCCAGGAGGTGTATGATTTCCTGAACTACGTTCGCTTCCTCGTGTCCCCGGCGGACGACGCGGCCCTCGCGGGTATCCTGCGCTCTCCGTTTTTCGGACTCTCCGACGCCGACCTCTTCGGCATCTCGCTCTCGCCCGGGAGTTGCCTCTGGGAAAAAACGGGGAGGTCCGCCCGCGGCGCGGGGGCCCCTCCCCTGGTCCGGCGAGCCGTGACGCTCCTTAGCGCGCACCGTAGCCTGGCCGACCGCCTGAGTGTTCCAAGGCTGCTCCGGAGGATCGCCGCCGATACCGGGTGGCTCGGGACGATGGCGGGTCTTTCCCACGGACCGCAACACCGGGAAAACTTCCTCAAGCTGCTCGAGCTCGCCAGGAGGCGGGGCATCGGCGGCCCTTTCACACTGTACGATTTCGGCGAGTACCTCGATCATCGCGCCGAGGAGGAGGAACGTGAGGGACAGGCGGCGACAGCCGCCACGGGCAGGGCGGTGCGGGTGATGACGGTCCACGCCGCGAAGGGGCTCGAATTTCCCGTGGTGCTCCTCCCCTTCCTCGACCGCATTGGCAGATCGGATCGCGAACCGATCATCCATCCGGAGTACGGCATCGGATTCAGCATCGGGCCGGAAGGTGAGGGCAAATCGGAGAGCGCGCCCCTCCACGCCTTCCTGAGGGCGCTCTCGGAGGAGAAGGGCAGGGCGGAGGAAAAACGGGTGTTTTATGTCGCCTGCACGCGGGCCAGGGACGTCCTGATCCTCTCCGGTACGGAGGGGGAAAAAATCCCGCCGCATTCACCGCTCGGCTGGGTGAGGGGGGTGATGAGGACGTCGGGGATCGTGGAGGTCGACTCTGCTTTCGATTTTGGCTCCATCCCCATCAGGTGCCTGGAAGCTGGCGACCCGGGGCCAGCGCGCATCGTCGAGAAGCCGGTCAGGCTCCGAGTGACGGTACACCGGCCGGAGCGGGGCCCCGCGATGACACGACCGGCCGCCGGCGGCGCCATTCTTCGGCCCGTGGCGCGCGACCTCACCGCGCCCCTTCTCGACACGAGGGGCGGCGAAACATACTCTGCGACGCGGTTGAAGACGTACGCGGATTGTCCGGCGAAGTATTACCTCTCCTACATCCTGGGGCTGGGGCAGGCAGGGAACCAGCCAGGCCGCGACGAGCCGGTGGACCGTGACCCGCAGGAGGGGCCCGGACTCGCCGTCCTCGAGGGAGAGATCACACACGAAATCCTGAGCGGGATCGACGCCGCCGCATCGGAACCGGCCGTGGCATCGAAGATCTCCGCGCTGGTCCGGGCCCGGCACGCCGACCCGGCCGCCTCACGGCTGGAGCGGCGGGTGGGGGAGAACGTCTCGGTGTTCCGTCGCTCACCGGCGGGGCTGGAGATCCTCTCGAGGCCGGGAGCCAGGACTGAATACCCGGTGTCCGCCGTCGTCGGGGATGCGATCGTGATGGGAAAGATCGACCGACTCTTCACGGGGAGGGACGCCTTGGTAGAGTTCGTGGATTACAAGACCGACGAGATCACCCGGGAGGACATGGAGGCGAGGGCGGAAGAGCATCGGACGCAAATCGCGATCTATGCGTACCTTGTCTCCCGGCTCTACCGCCAGCCAGTCGTCCGCGGCACGCTCCTGTTTCTGAAAGCGGGTGGGATGGCGCGGACGTTTCAGTACGGCGCCACCGATTTTCCTGTGACGGAAAAACGATTGCTCGCCACGATCGAAGGCATCCGAAAATCCATCTTCACCCCTCCCCCCATACCCTGCCGTAGTTGTCCGGCGATGGAAAAAAATACCTGTACTGTCGTGCCCGCGACATCCTGACCGACCGATTCCCTCAAATCTGCCTTCCCGGGATCATTTCCACGATCCCATTCTGAGTCCCCAGAACTGTGGATAACTCATCACGCCAATTCTGGCATACCCGGTATTCATCCGAAATTCATTGAAATTACGGTTGATATTCACCCCAAATACGTCAAATTCGCTGGAAAAACAATGTTGGAAAGGTGTTGATAAGTACCCTCAACCCTATAATCTTAATGGTTGATACGTTTAGTTAAAGTCCTTCTTAAGATTATACTTGCATGTTATTGCAAATTTATTTAACCTTCAGCCGCTCAACAGAAAAGGGGTTTTTTAGAAGATTTACAAGGGGTTCCCGGCCCCGCCCGTGACACCACCGTAAAAGGCAAGAAATGGATTCGATTCAAAAATACGAAGAGATCCTCGAATCGATCAGCGGAGGTTTTTTCGCCCTCGATCAGGACTACAAGTTTACCTACTGGAACAAGGCCGCCGAGGATGGGACGGGACTGAGACGCGACGAGGTCCTCGGCCAGGGGGTCTTCGACGTATTTCCGAACGCCAGGAACGCCGAGCTCGGCGAGAAGTATAAAGCCGCAATGGAGCAACGACAGTTTCAGAGCATCGTCACGACGTACCGCGACGAACGGTTCGAAGCGTTCTTCGACATCCGCATTTATCCGACCGAGAGCGGCATCTCGGTCTTCTTCCAGGACATCACCGAAGCCAGGCGGACCGAGCGGCAGAAGGAAATGCTGATGGAGGTCTCGCACGTCATCAACGTGGCGCCCCATCTCGACGACCTCTGTCTCAACGCCGGAGAGCGGATCGCCGCGTTCCTCGAGATCCCCTCCAAGTTCGCGTGCATCTACCGGTACGACTCCCGGTCCGCGATGCTCCACCTGATGGCCCCGTCGTTGATCGACGTCCGCGTCGACCCGGAGATCGAACACCAGATCGTCCACGAGAAGACCGAGACGGTCGCGGTGCAGACCGCGCTCTCCAGAAAGACCATCGTGACCGACGAACTGTCACGCAGCTCGATCGCGGCCTATTTCCTCACCGAAACCGACAGCCTGCGCCTGCGGACCCTCATCTCGATCCCGCTGATGGTGCAGAACGAGCTGCAGGGAGTCCTCGAGGTCCTTTCGCCCAAGGTCGACCGGTACGTCGACGAGGAGCTGAAGCTCCTGACCGTCATCGCCAACGAACTGGCGATCGGGATGAGCCGAAAGCGGCTGATGGACGAGATCACCGTCAAAAACATCGAGCTGGAGAACGAGAAGAAGAAGACGGACGACGCCAACGAGACGCTCAAGCGCTTTCTGGCCACCTTCAGCCACGAACTCCGGGCCCCGCTGAATGCGATTGTGGGATTTTCCGAGATCCTCACCGCGGACATCTACAACCTCCCCGCCGAAAAGGTGAGGGATTTCATGAAGAACATCAATTTCAGCGGCAGGCATCTGCAGGGCCTGATCAACGACATCCTCGACCTCTCGAAGATCGAGGCAGGGAAGACGGAACTCCACGTCGAGGCCCACTCGGTCTCCTACTTCGTCGAAAACGTCAGCAGGGTGATGCAGGCCGCGGTCCAGGAGAAGAGGGTGTCCCTCGACTTCGACGTGTCACCGGAAGTCGACCAGCTGGTGGTCGACCAGACCCGCTTCAAGCAGATCCTCGTCAACCTTGTGTCGAACGGCATCAAGTACAGCCACGCCGGCGGGCGTGTCCAGGTGAGGGTCCGGCGGTTCGTGAACGAGATCGAGTTCAGCGTCGTGGACGACGGCGTGGGGATCAAGCCCGAGGACATGCCGAGGCTCTTCCACGCCTTCCAGCAGGTGAGGAGCGGCAAGAACCAGAAGGAGGGCACCGGCCTCGGACTCGTGATCACGAAGAAGCTGGTCGAGCTGCACGGCGGACAGATCAGCGTCGAGAGCGAGTGGGGGAAGGGGACGACGATCAGGTTCCGGATCCCGATGGTCGTGGCGGGCGGCATCGTCGAATCGGCGGACCAGCTGCTCAGGGTCGTCGAGGAGCAGCCCCTGACGATGGCCGATGGCGAGAGCCCCCTGGTCCTGATCATCGAGGACAACCCGCAGGCCAGCCAGCTCATTCAGATGTACCTCGAGGAGGCGGGTTACCGGACGGAAACCGCCAGGGACGGGGCGGAGGGCCTCGAGAAGGCGAAGCGGCTCAAGCCGAACATCATCACCCTCGACATGATCATGCCGGTCAAGGACGGCTGGCAGGTCCTGATGGAACTGAAGCGGCACCCGATCTGCAAGGACATCCCGATCATCATCATCTCGATCACCGACGAGAAGAAGCTCGGGTTCAGCATGGGGGCCGTGGGTTACTTCGTGAAACCGGTCAACAAGGAGGAAATGCTCGGGGCGCTCAGGAAGATCCCGCTTCGGCTCCCGAAGAACAAGACGCAACCCAAGGTCCTGATTATCGACGACGACCAGACGGCCTCGGAACTGATCCAGGTGATCCTGGAAGCGGAGGGATACGAGGTCATCAAGAGCATCAACGGCAAGGACGGGGTGAGGCTCGCCGCGAGCGAGTCGCCCGACCTGATCATCCTCGACCTGATCATGCCCGACATCTCGGGATTCAACGTTGCCTACCAGCTCAAGCAGCAGGCGGCGTCCCGGAACACCCCCATCATCATCCTGACCTCGATGGAGATCGACGAAGAGACACGAGAGCAGATGCAGGGGTTCATTTCGACGATCATGAGCAAGTCGAGGTTCACCAAGAAGGACCTCCTCCGCGAGATCAACACGATCGAAAAGATGCGGTAGGGGAGCGGCCCCCTACCGGAGGACCACCATCTTCCTCGCGGTCGCGAACCCCGGAGTGATGAGGCGGTAGAAATAAACCCCACTCGGCAGCCCTCCCACGTCGACAGGCTCCAGGTACCTTCCGGGCCCGTAAAATTTCGGGCCGATCGTCAGCACCAGCTCCCCGAGGACATTGTAAATCGTGAGCGCCGCATCGGCGGCCACCGGGATGTCGAACCCGATGTAGGCGAACCCGTTGGTGGGATTGGGATACGACGGCTTCAGGGCGAAGGAGCCCGGGGGGAGGTTGCCTCCCGAGGTGTCGCGGGGCAGGAACCCATTCCGATAGTAGATCCCCGAACCTCTTCCGACCTCATCGACCCACGCGAGGTGCATTGTCGAATCCGCCAGGGCCAGCGCCGGCTCACGGGCCGCCGGCCCGTCCGCGGGGAACGCCGCCGGGCAGAAATTCACACCCCGGTCGTTGCTGACGCGGACACGTATCTCCCTCGTATTTCCGATCTCCCTGCCCCAGGCGGCCACGACGAACTCATCCTTCGCATCGAGCTCGACAGAGACGCTGCCAGGTTCGTTCGAGAGGCGGCTCCAGGCCCCCCATGAGACGCCCCCGTTCCGGGTCACGCGGAACACGACGGCGCCGGTGTCGATCCAGGACGAGAACAGGTGGTTCCGGTCGTTGAGCGCGATCCGCGGGTAGGAGGATCGGACCTGGTCTTCGGGCGAGATGATCACTGGACTGAACCAGCTCGTTCCGGAATCTGCGCTCACGGAGTACCCGACCTCGGTCTGGCTCGCGCCGGGCGTCGGGCCGACGGCGTGAAAGAGCCCGGTCGACACCACGACATCAGAGATCTCCGCAAGCCGGCGGCCGACCGTCGTCCAGGTCACGCCCCCGTTCGTGCTCCTCATCAACCCGAACTCTGACGATTCCACCTCCCGATACCCGATGTAGAGGTCTTGTCCCGACGTGAAGCAGAGTTCCGGGTAGGCTGCGCTCAGTACCCCAAGAGGCGGCGACCAGGTGCCGCCGTCGTCGTCACTGACGAAAAGGACCGTCCCGAAGAAGGTGTCGAGGATTGCACCGGCGGTGATGTACACCCGGTGCCCGGTCGAGGCGATGTGCCCTGGGAGCGATTCGAACGGTGAGAGGAGCCTTACAGGCGGAGCGAAAGACCCCCCGCCATCGGTGCTCCTTGCGTACCGGAGGCCGGACTGTGACAGTGTGCCCGAGGCGGTCGTGTCGAGCCCGAACCAGGTGAGGTGGATGATCTCGCCGCCGACGGCGATCTCGGGGAGTGTGGAGACTGAGGAGTCGGACGAAATGAGTATCGGGGCGCTCCACCCGATCTCGCAGCCTTCCTGAGCAAAACCGGGAGCAACTGCGGCCGCGCAAAGGATGAGCCCGAGGAAGATGTTCCGGCTTTTCATCGTCGTATGGGATCTGGCGGTATGGGGTTGGTGCCGGGCTACAGTTTCAGTATAACGATTCTACGGGCGGTCCACAAGCTCGTGGGCCTCCCCGGGTTGCATGAGGGAGGGAATTATTCTAAGTTTGCGCCATGGCAAATCGACGTACGCAGCGTGACGAGGGGAGGTTTCAGCATGTCGGCAACGGCTGAGGGGGGCCCGGCGACCCGGCCGGATCCGCCCGCCGGGAGGTTCCCGTTCATCGATGCGCTCCGTGGCCTTGCGGTGGTGTTCATGATCGAGACGCACACCGTAAACGCCGTCCTCGAACCGGCGCTCCGGCGGGGGAGTTTTTTCTCCGCGCTGACCTATGTCAACGGACTGGTCGCTCCCGCGTTTCTCTTCTGCGCCGGCCTCGGGTTCGCGATCTTCCTCAGCCGACAAAACGAAGAGATCCTTCTCCTCGGCGCCGGCTTCCGTTCTTACCTGAAAAAATGCCTCTTCGTCGTCTTCCTCGGGTACTCGTTGCACGTTCCGGTATTCTCGCTCAGGGGTATGATCGAGGCCGAACCCGGCATCCGGGCGGGGCTGATGCAGGTCGACGTCCTCCAGGTGATCGGGGTGACGCTCATCCTCCTGCTTGCGGTTGTCCTCGTCGCGCGATCCGGGCGATCGAGGACCGTCCTGGTCGCGGCGTTCACTGCGGGCGTCCTTCTCTGGGGGTATCTCGTCACAGATCCTCCCGGCGACCCTGTGGCGGGCCTGCCTGATTTTATCCTCGCCTACGTGTCACGCGCACTCTCACCGCTCTTCACCATCGCGCCCTGGGCGGCGTTCCTCACGACCGGGTTCCTCGCGGGCCAATGGTACGCCGCCCGTGCCGCGTCGGGCCGGGAACGGTCGGCGATGCGAATTCTTGCGATTGCCTCCGGAGCGGCGATCGCGGGGGCGCTTGGGTTGTCGATGCTCACGAAATCCCTCTACGCTCCCGGACAGTACTGGTACTGGAGCGCTGAATATTTTCTGGTCAGGCTTGGATCGGTCGGCCTCGTGATGTGCGGGCTCTGGTTCCTCCTCCGGGGCGGCGCAGGATCGGGGGCGAACTTCCTGCAAACGTTCGGCCGGGAATCGCTCGCCATCTATTACGCCCACCTGATCCTCGTCTACGGAAAGGATTTCAGCTGGAGTTTCGTCAGGATGATCCCTGAAGGGACCGGATACGCGGCGTGCGCCGGCCTGACCCTGCTGCTAACCGGGGGGATGTATCTCTTCGGGAGATTCTGGGGTGAGGCCAGGCGAACCTACCCGAAAGGGACGTCCCTGGCAGTGCGGCTCCTGGTCGCCGGGTCGGTCCTGAGTTTTCTCGTGTCGTAAACGGGGGAGCGGATCAGGCGCGGGAGAGCTTCCAGGCGCGGACGGATTTCAGCGCCTTGTAGTCGGTGAGGTCGTACTGTATCGGCGTGACCGAAATGTAATTCTTCCTGACGGCGACGACGTCGGTGTCGTCGGCGGTGTCGAGGACGTCGAGTTTACCCGTGAGCCAGTAATAGGTATTGTTGTTCGGGTCCACCCGCACGTCGAACGTATCGTTCCAGAGCGAATTCCCCTGCCTCGTCACCCTGACGCCCCTGATCTGCGAGGCCCGGACCGCGGGCACGTTGACGTTCAGGAGGGTCCCCGCCGGGAGGCCGGACCGCAGGACCCTGAGCGCGAGGCGCTTCGCGAACCGCGCCGCAGGTCGGAAGTCGGCGTCGTCGTAGGTGGTCAGCGAAACGGCGATCGACGGCACGTTGAGGAGTGTTCCCTCGGTGGCCGCCGACACGGTGCCGGAATAGATGATGTTCACCGCCGTGTTCGCCCCGTGGTTCACGCCGGAGACGAGCAGATCGGGGGGCGCTTTCATCAACGAGCGGATGGCGAGTTTCACGCAGTCGGCGGGAGTCCCCTCGACCGCGTAGCCGAACAGTCGGCCGTCCTTGTGGAATTTCTTCACCCTGAGCGGGTAGTTCATCGTGATGGCGTGGCCGACCGCGCTGCGCTGTTTGTCGGGGGCCACCACACTCACGTGGCCGATCTTCGCCAGTTCGGCGACGAGCGCCGCCAGGCCGGGTGCGTCGATCCCGTCGTCATTCGAAACGAGGATAGAGGGTTTCCGGCTGTTCTTCGGGGGAGCGGGGATCAATAGCTTTCCCCCTTCGAGGGAAATTTGCCGCGTTTCACGTCGGCGATGTACGCGCGGAAGGCCTTGCGCATCGTCTCCGCGAGCTCCTCGTACCGCCGGACGAACCGGGGCTGGAACTCCTCCGTGAGGCCGAGCATGTCGTAGACGACCAGCACCTGGCCGTCGCAGTGGGGTCCCGCCCCGATCCCGATCGTCGGGACGGAGACCGCCTTCGTGACCTTTCGGGCGAGGTCTGAGGGAATTTTTTCGAGCACGATGGCGAATACCCCGGCCTCCTCGAGCACCTTCGCGTCGTGGAGCAGCTCCCTGGCCTCGGCGGGGTCCTGGGCGCGAACCTCGTAGGTGCCGAACTTGTTGATCGCTTGCGGCGTCAGGCCGAGGTGCCCCATCACCGGGATGCCGATCCGGACGAGGTGGCGGACGATGTCGGCGATGTAACTCCCGCCCTCGAGCTTCACAGCGCCCACGCCGACCTCCTTCATGATCCGGCCCGCGTTCTTCACGGCGTCGTCCAGGCTCGACTGGAACGACATGAACGGCATATCCACGACGATAAGGGCGTTCCTCACGGCCCGCTTGACGGCCTTCGCGTGGTAGATCATGTCGTCGACGGTGACAGGGAGGGTGGTCTCATACCCGTGCACGACGTTCCCGAGCGAGTCCCCCACCAGGACGATGTCCATCCCGACCTGGTCGAGGTACCGGGCGACGAGATAATCGTAGGCCGTGAGCATGGCGATCTTCTCGCCCGCCTTCTTCATCGTCATCAACGTTTTCGTGGTGACGACCCTCCCTTTCGGGGGGGGGGGTTGCTTCCTGGTTGGTTTCATCATTGTCCTCGAATTCATCCGTCGTCCGGTATCCCTCGGCTGCCGCGTGGTCATTCCGGGCCGCGTGGCCGTCGATTCGTGTTCAGGCGGTCAGGCCCGCCAATGTTCGCCTCGCGCCAGGAGCCTGCGCGGTGATGTCGCCGTCCAGGCGGCCAGGGTCGTGTGCGAAAAATTGTTCGAATCCTTCCGCGAGGGCGTTGGCGGCTTCGTTGAAGCTGACGGGGCGGCCGAGGATTGATTCCGCATCGGTGGTCCGGGCCGTGAGCGACGCGGCGATGTCGTTGTCGGGGCTCCCGCCGGCGCCGCGGACGAACCGTGCGAGCTCACGGTGCTGCGCCCCGAGGAGGAAGGATCCGTGCTGAAGGACGACCCGGCCGAAGCGGCGCTGGGCGCTTCCCACCAGCTTCTTCCCGGCGACCTGAATTTCCGATCCGACCGACGTTGAAAAGCAGGGGATGCCGCCCGTGGTTGCATAGGCCCGCCGCAGGTCCTGGTCCTCAGCGTTCAACTCCGCGGGAATGCCCATCGAGCGGATGCCTCCCAGGAGCGCCTCGTGGATCATCAGGTAGAGCAGGCGCGGTGCGCCGTAAGAGAGGGGAAGGACGGCACAGTAAGTGACTTCGTGGGCGTGAAGGATGGCCTTGCCCCCGGTGGGCCTGCGGACCAGGTCGATCCCGGCACGCTTCAGTTCCGGGACGTCGAAATCGTCCTCGCGCTGGTGGAACCCGATCGAGATCGCCGGCGGAGCCCACCCGTAGATCCTGACCGTGGGTTCGATCTCGCCGCGTTCGAGTTGCCGGGCGAGGGCCTCGTCCCGCGTCATGTTCGACGCTCCGCCGGCAGGACCCTCGCGGAGGATGCGTACGGTCATCGACGGTTTCCGATGATTCCGCGTTTCGATTTCTCGATGAAATCGACGATGTGGTTCACTTCCTCGGTGGCCGTGATCTCCGCACGGATCCGCTCGAGGGCCTGCGTCACGTTCATGTTCGATTCGTAGAGGATCTGGTAGGTCCGGCGCAGGAGGTCGAGGGTTTCCTTCGAAAAATCCCTTCGTTTCAGCCCGACCAGGTTCAGTCCCTGGAAGACGAGAGGTTCCTGGCCCGCGAGGATGTAGGGGGGGACGTCCTTCGGCACCCGGTAACCGCCGCCGATCATCGCGTGACGGCCCACGTGCACGAACTGGTGGAGCGGGACGAGCCCGCCGATGACGACATGGTCTTCGATGACGACGTGCCCGGCCATATTGACGGAGTTGGCCAGGATCACATTGTTCCCCACGGAGCAGTCGTGAGCGACGTGGGTGTACGCCATGATGAAGCAGTCATTCCCGATGGTGGTCTTCCCCCGGTCCGACGTCCCACGGTTGAGCGTAACGTACTCCCTGATGGTCGTGTGGTTGCCGATTTCGAGCGTAGTCTGTTCCCCCCGGAACTTCAAATCCTGCGGGGTGGTGCCGACGACGGCCCCGTGGTGGATCCGGCATTCCTTCCCGATCCGCGACCCGGAGGCAATCAGCGCGTGCGAGCCGATGACCGTGCCGCTCCCGATCGTGACGTTGTCCTCGATCACGGCGAAGGGGCCGACGACCACCCCGGGTTCGAGCTGCGCCTTGGGGCTGACGGCGGCCCTCCCGTCGACGGTGACGCCGCCCGGCATCGGGGTGCGTTCGATATCGCTGGAGTTAGCTGGCATCGGGCGCGGCCTCCCGTCTCTTCTCGCCGTCGATCGGACGGTCAACGATCGCGGCGCTCAAGTCCGCTTCGGCGACGAGCTCGCCGTCGACGAATGCCTTCGCGTTCATCAGCGCGATCCTGCTCCTGCGGGCCTGCATCGTGACTTCCATGACCAGCTGGTCTCCGGGAACCACCGGCCGGCGGAACTTGGCGTTATTGATGCTGGTGAACATCGCGAGCTTTTCCCCAGGGTTTTCGACACCGTTCAGCAGGAGGACGCCGCCCGTCTGGGCCATCGCCTCGATGATGAGGACGCCGGGCATCACCGGCCTGCCGGGGAAATGCCCCTGAAAGAACCACTCGTTCATCGTCACGCTCTTGACCCCGGTAATTTTCTCGTCCATCACGAAGTCGACGATCCTGTCCACCAGGAGGAACGGGTAGCGGTGGGGG
Organism: Ignavibacteria bacterium; assembly: GCA_031379665.1. GTDB lineage: Bacteria > Bacteroidota > Ignavibacteria > UBA10030 > SZUA-254 > SZUA-254. Next base: position 25,327 of record JANNFI010000120.1, on the reverse strand, counting down.
AGGATGTTCTGGAGTGCGTTGATGTCGAACACCACCCCCTGTTTCTGTTCCGACTGGTACCGCCGGACAAGCTTCCGTTGCTGGTGGAGTTTCCTGATCTTCCGCGCGAACTCCACGTTGCTGGCGTGGCCGGGTCGTGCGGCGAGGATCTGCGCCTTGATCGGAACGCCGGCGAGGGCGAGGTCGCCCATCAAGTCGAGCAGCTTGTGTCGCGCCGGCTCGTTCTTGTGCCTGAGCCGTTTGTTGTTGAGGATGCCGTTTTTCACCATCACGACCGAGTCCTGGATCTCCAGCTTCCTGGTGATCCGCTTGACCTCGGCCGCCGACAGGTCCTGGTCGACGATCACGATGGCATTGTCGAGGTTACCGCCGCGGATGAGCCCCTGCGCGTGGAGCATCTCCACCTCGTGCAGGAAGCAGAACGTCCGCGCGTCCGAGAACTCACCGACGAACTCCTTCTCGAGGTTGAAGAGGCCGGTGTGCTGGCTTCCGAGGACGGGGTTCTGGTAGTCGATCATCACCGTCAGGCGGTAGTCGTCGGTCGGGAGGGCCACGATGTCGACGCCGAGCTCCTCGTTGGTGTAGCGCACCGTCTGGTCGACCACGAAGTATTCCCTCAGTGCGTCCTGGCTCTCGATGCCCGCCTCGACGAGGGCGTCGACGAACGGTTTCGCGCTCCCGTCGCAGATCGGGGGTTCGATGTTGTTGAGCTCGAGGACGATGTTGTCGACCTGGAGGCCGACCAGCGCGGCGAGCACGTGTTCGACGGTGTGGACGCGGGCATCGCCGACGGCGAGCGTGGTCCCGCGCGCCACCTCCACGACGTGGTCCACCAGCGCCGGTATCTCGGGGGAACCCGGGAGATCGATCCTCCTGAACCGGATGCCCGAGTTCGGGGCGGCGGGGGAGAATGTCAGTTTCGTCGAGACCCCGGTGTGGAGGCCGATGCCGGAGATGGAGACCGGTTTCTGGATCGTCTGTTGATGCTTGTTCATAATGGCCTGTTGTCGCCGGTTGGTGTTTGTGTCGTGGGGGCTGGCCCGGTGAGCCGGTCGAGTTCTTCTCTGAGCGCGCGGACCTCGGCGAGGAGTTCCGGGAGCTGCCGCAACGCTGCTTCGATCCGGAGGGCCCGACGGTGCTCCAGGGCCGGGGAGGACGAGTACACCTTTCCGCCGCCCTCGAGGGACTTCGATATTCCAGCCTGGGCACCGAGCGTCGTCCGGTCGCCGATGGTCAGATGGCCGACGATCCCAACCTGCCCGGCGATGACGCACTGCCTCCCGATCCTGGTGCTGCCGGCGATCCCGGTCTGTGCGACGATGACGGTGTCATCGCCGATGCGGACGTTGTGGCCGATCTGGATGAGGTTGTCGAGCTTGACGCCGCGGCAGATCCTGGTCTCGCCGATCGTCGCGCGGTCGATCGTGGTGTTCGCCCCGACATCCACGTCGTCCTCGAGGACGACGATACCCCTCTGGGGGATTTTATCATACTTACCGTCGCTGCCCGGGGCCCAACCGAACCCGTCGCTCCCGATCACAGCGCCGGGGTGGAGGGTGACGCGGCGCCCGATGCGGCAGGCCGATTTCACCACGACGTTCTCCATCAGGTGGGAATCCTCGCCGACCGTCACGAACGCCCCGAGGATGGCGCCGTGCGAGACGATCGTCCGGTCGCCGACGACGCAGTTGTCGCCAACGACCGCGTTGGCACCGACGGACACGCCCACCCCGAGCTTCGCCGAGGAGGACACGCTGGCCGTGGGGTCGACGCCGGGCGCGGGCCTGGCCGGGGCGGGGTGGAAGAGGTCGAGGAGCGCCATGAAGGAGGCGTAGGGGTCGCGGACCGCAATGAACGCGGTGGCGCCGGAACCGGGCGCCCTGGCCTGACCGGTAGTGTCTCCCGGATCGGGGGAGTCGGAGACCAGGACCGCCGTTGCGCGAGTCGTCGCGAGGTGTTTGCGGTACTTCGGATTCGCCAGAAACGTGATCTGGCCTTCCCCTGCTTCCTCGATCCTGGCGACGCCGCGGATGTCGGCCCCCGGGTCGCCCTGGAGCCGGCCCTGCACGATGGCTGCGACCTCGGAGAGCCGCATGGCTATTTGTTGAACGTGATCATCCGTTCGAAGATGATCGTGGTGAGGTCGAACTTGTCGCTGGTGTACATCAGGAGGACGTCCCCGCTTTTGTCGAAGACGTAATCGTACTCCTCCTCTTTCGCGATGTCCTCGATGACCTTGAAGATCTTGTTCTGCACCGGCTTCATCAGCTCGTTCTGCTTGGCGAACAGCTCGCCGTTCTGGCCGAACTTCTTGTTCCGGTACTCGATGATCTTCTTGTCCATGTCCTGGAGGTCTTTCTCCTCCTGGGCGCGCAACTGGTCGGTCATGATCAGTTTCTTGGTCTGGTATTCCTCGTACCGCTTCTGCCAGTCATTCTGCATCTTGGCCAGCTCTTCCTGCCAGTCGGCGATGAGGTTGTCGATCTGGTGCTGGGCGTCCTGGGCCTCGGGGAGTTTCTCCATGATCGCGGCGGAGTTGAACCAGCCGATCTTTGCCTGAGCGGCCGCCGGGACGTTCAGCGCGAGGAGCGCCGCGAAGAGGAGGGTTGTCGCTGCTGTTCTCATAAGGACCTCGTGGTGGATGGGTTTCTTCACTGTCCGCGTTTCAGGCGGTCGATGACCAGGTTCGTGAAGTCAAGCTTCGGATCGCCGTACAGGACGACCATGATCTGCTCGTTGCGGTCGAAGATGAACTGGAGCTTTTCGTCCTTGGCGACCTGCTCGATCACCTTGATGACCTTCTGCTTCACCGGCGTCAGGAGCGAGTCGGTGAGGATGGCGAGCTGCCCGTCGTTACCGAATTTCTCCTGGCGGAACTGGACGCCGCGCTGCTCGAGCTCGATCAGTTCCTGCCTGCGGACCTGTTTCTCGTCCTCCTTGAGGAGGGGTTCTTTCTTCTGAAAGTCCTCGTACTTGGTCTGGAGGTCCTTTCCCAATTTCTCGAGCTCGCCCTGCCACGCTCGCGTGATGCCCTCGAGCTTCTTGTTGACCTCGAGCGCCTCGGGGAATTCCTGGAGGACCTTGCTGGAATTGACGAACCCCAGCCTGAGCCCCGCCGTTTGGGCGGTGAGGGACGGGGCGCCCGCCGTCAGCGAAAGAAGGGCGAGCGTGATGAGCGTAGATGCGATCGTATGCACGGTAACCTCGGTTGATTGGTGATTGATATGTGCCATGTTAGAAACCCTTGCCGAACTGGAAGTGGAAACGCCATCCGTCCGGCCGGCCGTTGAGCGGCATGACGTCATCGGCGCCGTACGCATAGTCGGCCCCCACCATCCCGAGCGGGTTGATGAGGACGCGCGCGCCGAAACCGTAACCGCGCTTCAGGTCGAAGATGTCGGCGTCGGTGAAACTCAACCAGACGTTCCCAGCCTCGGCGAACGTGAGCAGGTAGATCGGGATCGGGTTGAGCGTGACGGCGTAGCGCAGCTCCAGCCCGTACTTCACCATGACCCTGCCGCCGATCACCTGGCCGATCCGGTCGCGGGGGCCGATGCTCCGGTCCTCGTACCCGCGCAGCTGCGTCGTCGAAACGTACCCGACGCCCGTGCCGCCCATGTAGTAGTATTCGATGGGGGGAATGTTCGGGATCCGGGTCAGCCCGTCGAGATACCCCAGAATGGTGGATGCGGCGAGCGACACCTGCTCGATGCCGAACAGCCGCGTGTACCAGTCGGCGCCAAAGCTCCACTTGTGGTAGTCGACGTTCCCGGGGAGCAGAGCGCCGCCGGCGACCTCCGCCGAGAGCGCGACGTTGGACCCCTCGGTGGGAAAGATCGGGCTGTCGGTGCTGTTGCGCGAGACCGTCATCCGCACGCTGAACTGCTGCGTCTTCCCCGTCTGGATCAGGATGTTTCCGCCGTTGTCCTGCACGTCGTTGTGCTGGAAGCGCAGGTTCCAGTCGATACGAAAATAGTTGTCCGGCCAGTCAAGGCGTCGGCCGAATCGCACGGAAACGCCGGTTTGCCTCAGGTCGTAGACATAGACCTGGCGGGTGTCGAAGATGTTGAGCCCGAACGTCGTCGGCGATCCGTAGAGCCACGGCTCGGTGAAGCCGAGCGAGAGCGTGCGGTACCGGCTCCCCTCGCCGAACTGCCACTCGAAGTTGAAGATCTGTCCCGCGCCCCCCTGCAACGGGTGGGAGAGGGAAAAGTTGGTGATCGTGAACCCGAGCGCCCCGGTCACCCCGAAGGCGTCGCTGTAACCGACGGAGGCGTTCACATTGTCGCTCGATTTTTCCTCCACGTCGTAGATCAGGTTCACCGTTTCATTGTCGTCGTTGAGCCGGTAATCGGGCCTGAGGTTCTCGGGATTGAAATAGTTCAGCTGCGAGAGCTGTCGGAGGCTCCGGATGATTCTGGACCGGTTGAAGTAGTCGCCTGGCCGCGTGAACAGCTCTCGCCGGATCACCTGGTCCTCGGTTTTGGTGTTGCCGCGGAGGTCCACCCGGCCGATCCGGTACTGGTTCCGCTCGTAGATCCGGATCATAATGTCGACGCTGTCCGGGCCCACCCGCCGGATTTCGGGATCGAGGCCGAAGGTGAGATAGCCGTTGTCGAGGTAGAGGGAGGCGACGTCGGTCTGCTCGGCGTTCCCCCGCAGGTTCCCCTCGAACCGTTCCCCGTCGAAGATGTCGCCCGTCGAAAATTGGAGCCGCGACGCCAGCATCGGAGCGGGGTAGACGGCGTTCCCCTCCCAAACGATGTTCCTGACGAAGTACTGCTCCCCCTCGTGGATGTTGAGGCGCAGCGAAATCTTCTCCCGGTCGGCGGAATACCAACTTGAGTCCGAGACGATCTCAGCGTCGAGGTATCCGTTACGCCGGTAGAACGAGATGATTTTTTCCTTGTCCTGCCGATATTTGTCGGGGTCGAAATCGGCGTTCGAGAAGAACCACCAGCTTTCCTCCTCGGTGTCCTCCATCTGCGACTCCACGTCGTCGGCCGGGAAGGCGACTGTCCCGGTGAGTGTGATGCTGTCGATGGATACCTGCGGGCCTTCGTCGATCCTGAGCGTCAGTGTGACCTCGTTCGGTTTTCCGCCGGCCGCGGAGGTCGTCTCCGGGACCACAGTCGTGAGGAGCATCCCTTCCTTTTCGTACTTCTGCCTGACGGAGAGGGCCATCCTCCGCAGGTCGTCGGGGGTGAGGATCTGGCCGTTGACCGCGCCTGCCGCGCTGCGCAGGTCGTCCTCGTCGAGCTCGTCATTCCCCTCGAAGACGAGGGAGCCGAGGCGGGGATATTCGGTGACGGTGATCAGGAGGTAGATGCCGTTCTCCAAGCGCTGCTCAACCGTGATCCGGATGTCGGAAAATATCTTCAACGCCCAGAGCCGCTGCATCGCCTGGCGGATCCGCTCGCCGGGAACCTGGATTTCCTCCCCCACGGTGAGACCGGTGTTCGCGATGATCGCGTCATTGTCCGTCCCGGTCCCGCTCCTGTTCGCCTCCACCGAGATCCCGAGGATCTTGAGGGTTTCCACGCCGGTACCCTGACCTGAGAGTTCGGGCGGGGACAGCAGGAGAAGGAAGAGAAAGAACGCGAGAATGGCGCGGTTACAGCTCAGGGACATTCTTGAGTTCTATTCGTTCGGGAGAATCGGACACCTGGTCCGTTTTCAGCTGGGCGCTCACCATGCCGAATCGCCGCTCCCGTAGCTGGAAGTCCTCGATCGCCTTGTAGAGTTCGTCCCGTCGGAATTCAGGCCAGTACAGGTCGCTGATGTAAAGTTCGGAGTAGGCGGTCTGCCAGAGAAGGAAGTTGCTGATCCGACGTTCGCCGCTGGTACGGATCAGGAGGTCGGGGTCGGGGATGTCGCGCGTGGAGAGGTGGGCGGCGACGCTTTCCTCGGTGATGTCCGCCGGGTCGAGGTCGCCCTTCTGCGCGGCCCCGATCATAGCGCGCACCGCGCCGGTAATGTCCCATCTCCCGCTGTAGCTGAGCGCAAGGCACAGGTTGAGCCCGGTGTTGGTGGCGGTGCGGCTGATGGTCTCCGCGAGCTCGGTCCGGACTTCCCGTGGGAGGGATGCTGTGTCGCCGATGGTGCTAACGCGGACGTTGTTCCGGTGAAGCTTGTCGGTTTGGTCCCGAAGGGCCCTCATCAGCAATCGCATCAGGAGGGAGACCTCATCGTCGGGCCTTTTCCAGTTTTCGATTGAAAAAGCGTATAAAGTCAGGTACCGCACGCCGACCTGGCCGCAGGCCTCAACCGTATCGCGCACCGACTCCACACCCTCGCTGTGGCCCGCGATCCGGGGAAGGCCGCGGTTTTGTGCCCAGCGCCCGTTCCCGTCCATGATGACCGCAATGTGTCCCGGGATGTTTCCGCGGCGGCGGATGTCGGCCTGTCGCTCCGAATCCGGCTTCCCTGCAGGATCGGTGGGGCGCCTGCGGAACAAGGGGGACTCTTTAAACTTCAAGGGAGTTGGGTTATTGGTGCGTAAAAGGTAACGTATTTTGGTTCTAAAGTCAAGGTAACGGGGGCTGTCCTTCCAATCATACGCGCCAGAGAATAAAGAAGTTCCCAATATCTCTTAAAGTACCGAATCGGTTGTTTTTACGTACGAAAAAGAATATATTGACGCCGGAAATCATCCGTTGACCCCTCTCCATCGGGGGAGGGCGAACCGACTCCACGAAGCGATCGAAAGGATTCCGCGCCATGGCGATGCCGAATATGCAGGGTATGATGAAGCAGGTCCAAAAACTCCAGGAAAAAATGGCGCAGGTCCAGGCCGAACTTGAGCAGAAGACGGTTTCCGCCGATGCGGGGGGTGGGATGATTCGTGTGACGGTCAACGGAAAGCAACAGGTCCTTTCCATACGGATCGAGAAGGAAGTGGTGAATCCGGAGGAAATCGATATGCTTGAAGACCTTGTCGTTTCGGCCGTCAACAAGGGTCTCGAGGAGTCGCAGCGTATGGCCCAGGAGGAGATGCAAAAGGCGACCGCCGGAGCGCTCCCCCAGATTCCCGGGCTCAATTTCCCCGGCCTGTAACCGACGATTCCCCGCAGCAACAGCCCATGGCCTCCCCCCAGGACTCCCTCCAGCGGCTCATCGAAGAATTCACCAAGCTCCCCGGCATCGGGCGCAAGTCGGCCCAACGACTCGCCTTGTACGTCCTGAAGCAGCCTGCCGGCGAGGTCCGGGAGATGGCCGGGGCCCTGATCGACGTCAAGGAAAAGATGAAATACTGTTCGGTCTGCTGGAATTTTACCGAGGTCGAGCCGTGCGGCATCTGTTCGAACCCACGCCGTGAAACGGGGATGATCTGCGTTGTGGAGGAACCGAGCGACGTCCTGGCCATTGAACGCACCAGCGAGTACCGCGGTCTCTACCACGTCCTGGGCGGCGCGCTTTCGCCGCTTGAAGGAGTGGGGCCGGAGGAAATACGGGTCCGTGAGCTGCTCCCGCGGGTCAAGGGGGATGTCGCCGAGGTGATACTCGCGCTCAGCGGGACGATTGAGGGCGAGGCCACGACGATCTACCTCACCAAACTCCTGAAGCCGCTCGGATTGAAGGTGACGCGACTCGCACGCGGCATCTCCGTCGGCGGCGACCTGGAATTTACCGATGAGGCCACCCTCGCGCGCGCGATGGAAGGCCGGGTCGCCGTGTGACGCCCCGGCCCGCACGGATAGTATCGTTCGCGTTCCTCGCGCTGGCCTGCTCGTGCAACATCTTCGACACCAGGGACCCAGAGCCACCTTCCTCCGCCACGTCGACGTTCGAGCCGCCGGTCACGCCCGAAACGGTGCTGAGGAACCTGCGCAACGCGATCGGCGAGAACAACCCCGACAATTATCTCCGGTGCTTCATCGACACGACCCTCCGGCCGTACGTTTTCGTCCCGTCGTCAGACATCCGTCCGAACTTTCCCGAATGGTCGCTCACGGAAGAGAACCGATATTTCCGGGGCATGGGCTCGAGGCTGGACGGCAGGCCCGTTCTGATCGACACCGTGCAGGCTCTAAATTTCTTGTCGGACTCGACCTACACCGTCCGGTATTCGCTCTACTTTCCCCATACCGATCCCCAGGCCCCGCGGTTCGTCCAGGGGAGTATGCTGCTCCACCTCGGCGTCGATCCCCAGGGCCGGTGGGCGATCGATCGGTGGGAGGATATCCGGAACTCCCAACTGTCCGACTCGACGTGGAGTTATCTCAGGTTCTGGTTCAACCGGTGAGCGTACCGGCTGTCATAACGGGCCGGCAGTGAGAATGCTCCTGGCGCTGGGCCTCCTCCTCGTCGGCTCCTCCCCCGGGTGCCTGAACCCGTTCGCGCCGAAGCTGGGCAACGCGCCGGAGTCGGAGATCTGCACCGACCTGAGTACGATCGATAACGTCTTCTGCGCCTTCCGGAATGCGTACTCATTCAAGGACACGACGCTCTACGGAGCGGTCATCTCGCCGTCGTTCACGTTCGTCTATACCGATTACGACCGGGCAGTGGACGTGGCGTGGGGGCGCGACGACGAGATGCGAACGACCTACGGTCTGTTCCAGAGCGCCCAGTCGTTGACGCTGACCTGGAACGATCTCCTCGCCTCGGCGGGGGACGATACCCTCTGGAGGGCCGTGCGCGGGTTCAACCTGACAGTGACCTTCAACCCGAGCGACATCACGCGCGTAGACGGGTACGCGAACTTCACGCTCGGACGGGCGGGGGCGGGACAGGACTGGAAGATCGTGCGGTGGCGGGATGAGTCGAATTACTGAACAAGACGGGTACAACGCCCTATGAGTTTCGGTTACATTCTTCGGGAGAGCATCTCGGGATTCCAAAGGACGAAGGTCGCCACGGTGGGCTCGATGCTGACCATCACGATCGCCGTCCTCCTACTCAGCCTCTTCGGGCTGCTCTGGTACGACGCGGCCCGGATCGACGCGATCCTCCGCGACCGGATCGATATGGAGGCATTCCTTACCGAACCGCTGGGCGACGCGAAGCGCGACGAGATCGGGCGCGCCCTGCTCTCGGACTCCGGGGTGGCGGCGGTGGAGTTCGTCTCGAAGGAGCGGGCCGCGGAAATTTTCCGTGAAGAGTTCGGCGAGGACGTCGACACCATACTCGATTTCAACCCGTTCCCCCCGTCGTACCGGATCTACCTCCGCGAGGAGGGACGCACCGCTGCGTCGGCTGATTCGGTGGCGGTACGGGTGGGGGCGGTCGCCGGGGTCGAGGTGGTCACCTACCGCCGGGACATGCTCGATTTCATCGACCGTCAATCGGCGTCGCTGCGTGCGGCGGGGCTTGCCGTGGGCGTGCTGGTCGCGCTCTCGGCGCTCTTCCTCGTCGCGAACACGATCAGGCTGGCGATCTCCGCCAGGCGGAAGTCGGTGCAGGCGATGAAGTTGGTGGGGGCCTCGCGGCTCTTCGTCCGCGCTCCGTTCATCCTCGAGGGCCTGATCCAGGGGACACTCGGCGCGTGCCTCGCCGGGTTGATCCTCCATTACCTTCTGGCGTGGCTCTCCACCGTCATCACCGGGGAACTCGCCCTCTTCATCCGGGTCGATCCGATCTACTACCTGATCGTTCTCGGGACGGGCATCGTGCTCGGCACGACAGGGAGCCTCATCGCCGTGCGGAAGTTCATCGGAGACGGCATTTCATCGTGATCTCCCGGGGGGCCTGAAGCCGCCGGGCGGGTGCTGATCCTTGCGGTTCGCCGTATCTTTTCCTACATTTTGGCGCCATCGATCGTCACTCCGAGCCAATGTCGACGCTTTCAACAATTTATCCCCACCGCTGACCCCATGGGCCTGCTCACCGACGTTTATTCGTCTTCGATCGGAAAGAAACTCACCATCGGCCTCACCGGCCTGCTCCTCTGCGCGTTCCTCGTCGTCCATCTCGCCGGAAACCTGCTCCTGTTCAGCGGAGACGGCGGGGCCGCCTTCGACGCCTACGCGGAATTGCTCCCGAGCCTCACGATCATCCGCGTGATCGAGTACGCGCTCTTCGGCATCTTCCTCCTGCACATCGTGACCGGGACGGCCTTCTGGCTGAAGAACAGGAGGGCCCGGCCCGAGTCGTATGCCGTGAACAGGAGGAACGAGAATTCCGACCCGTTTTCCAGGATGATGTTCCTGACAGGCAGCGTGGTCTTCATCTTCCTCGTGATCCACCTGAAGACATTCTGGGTCCCGGCAAGGTTCCCCGCGGGGGACCACGTCTCCATGTATGCGATCGTGGTGGGCGCGTTCTCGAATCCGGCCTACTGCCTGTTCTACGTCATCGCCATGGTGCTCCTGGCCTTCCACCTCCGCCACGGGTTCCAGTCCGCACTCCAGACTTTCGGTCTGCGAAACATGAAATATTCGGCCCTGATCGAGATCGCCGGCACACTCATCTGGCTCGTGATCCCGGTCGGTTTCGCGACCATCCCGATTTTTTTCCTCCTCAAAGCATGAGCCCGTCATGAGCACACTCCTGAACGCGAAAATGCCCGGGGGTCCGATCGAAAAACGGTGGGACAACCACCGCTTCTCGCTCAAGCTTGTCAACCCGGCGAACAAACGGAAGTACCACGTCCTGGTGGTGGGGACCGGGCTCGCCGGCGCGTCCGCGGCCGCGACGCTCTCAGAGCTCGGCTACAAAGTCACCGTGCTCTCTTTCCACGAGTCACCCCGACGCGCCCACAGCGTCGCCGCCCAGGGGGGCATCAACGCCCCGAAGAATTACAAGAACGACGGCGACTCCGTATGGCGGCTCTTTTACGATACCGTCAAGGGCGGAGACTACCGGGCGCGGGAGTCGAACGTCTACAGGCTTGCCCAGGTGAGCGGAAGCATCATCGACCAGTGCGTGGCGCAGGGAGTCCCCTTCGGACGTGAGTACGGCGGCCTTCTCGACAACCGATCCTTCGGGGGAGCGCAGGTGTCCCGCACGTTCTATGCGCGCGGACAGACGGGCCAGCAGCTCCTGCTGGGTGCCTACCAGGCGCTCTCGAAGGAGATCGAGCGGGGGGGCGTGACGTTTTACCCGCGCCGTGAGATGCTCGACGTCGTGCTGATCGACGGCCGCGCCCGGGGGCTCATCGCGCGGAACATGGTGGACGGGAAGCTCGAATCGTATTCGGCCGACGCGGTCATCCTCGCAACCGGTGGGTACGGGAACGTCTTCTACCTCTCGACGAACGCGAAGGCCTCGAACGCTACGGCGATCTGGAGGGCCCACAAGCGGGGGGCGCTCTTCGCCAATCCCTGCTTCACGCAGATCCACCCCACCTGCATCCCCGTGGCGAGCGGTTTCCAGTCGAAACTCACGCTCATGAGCGAGAGCCTCCGAAACGACGGCCGTATCTGGGTGCCGAAGAAAGCCGGGGACGACCGCGCCGCGAAGGACATCCCGGAAAACGAACGCGATTATTACCTTGAACGGCTTTATCCCTCGTTCGGCAACCTGGTGCCCAGAGACGTGGCCTCGCGCCGGGCCAAGGAGATGTGCGACAAAGGGCAGGGCGTCGGCCCGACGAAGCTCGCGGTGTTCCTCGATTTCGCCGACGTGATCGCGCGCAACGGGGGGGCGTGGGTGAAGGAAAAATATGGCAACCTGTTCGACATGTACCACGAGATCACGGGGGAGAACGCCTACGAGACCCCGATGCGCATCTATCCGGCGGTGCATTACACGATGGGCGGCCTCTGGGTGGACTACAATCTGATGAGCACGATCCAGGGGCTCTATGTCCTGGGCGAGGCGAATTTCTCGGACCACGGCGCAAACCGGCTGGGGGCGAGCGCGCTGATGCAGGGCCTGGCCGACGGGTATTTCATCATTCCGTACACGATCGGCGACTACCTCGCGTCAGGCGGGTTCGCGAGCGCGGACACCGCTCATGCCGCCTTCCGGGATGCCGAGAAGTCGGTCGCTGACGTGACGGCCCGGCTCCTGGCGGCGAAGGGGAAGAAGACCGTCGAGGAGTACCACCGCGAGCTCGGCAAGCTGATGTGGGACCGGTGCGGGATGGCCAGGAACGCCGCCGGACTGAAAGAGGCGCTCGTCGAGATTCCGAAACTGCGGGAGGACTTCTGGAGGAACGTCAGCATCCCCGGCAGCGCTGACGACCTCAACGCCGAGGTGGAGCGCGCGCACAGGGTCGCCGACTATCTCGAGCTCGCCGAACTGATGGTCAGGGACGCCCTCGAGAGGGAGGAGTCGGCGGGCGGGCATTTCCGCGAGGAATACCAGACCGACGACGGCGAGGCGAAACGGAACGACGAGCGTTTCTCGCACGTGGCCGCTTGGGAGTTTACGGGCGTCGGCACGGCGCCGGTGATGCACGCCGAACCGCTCACCTTCGAGCACGTCAAACCCAGTCAACGCAGTTACAAGTAACTCAATCGATATTCAACGGACGATCGATGAATTTCACACTGAAAATCTGGAGACAGCCGGGCAGGACCTCGCCGGGCGCGATGAAGCGGTACACTGTCGGCGACGTCACGCCCGATATGTCGATCCTGGAGATGCTCGACGGATTGAACCAGGACCTCGTGAAGGGCGGGCACGATCCTGTCGCGTTCGACAGCGACTGCCGCGAGGGCATCTGCGGCAGTTGCGGACTGTTCATCAACGGGCGCGCACATGGCCCAGCGGGCGGCATCGCGACCTGCGAGCTCCGGATGCGGCATTTCCACGACGGCGACACGATCAGCGTGGAACCGTGGAGGGCGAAGGCGTTCCCGGTGATCAAGGACCTGGTCGTCGACCGCACGGCCTTCGACCGGATCATCCAGGCGGGCGGCTACGTGTCGGTGAACACCGGCGGCGTACCCGACGGCAACGCGATCCCGGTCCCAAAGCCCGACTCCGAGGAGTCGATGGACGCGGCGGCCTGCATCGGGTGCGGCGCGTGCGTGGCAGCCTGCAAGAACGCCTCGGCGATGCTCTTCGTCGCCGCGAAGGTCTCACACCTCGCCCTGCTGCCGCAGGGATACCCCGAGCGGAAAGAGCGCGTCCTCAACATGGTGGCAAGGATGGACGAGGAGGGGTTCGGAGGTTGCTCAAACACGTACGCCTGCGAAGCGGAATGCCCCAAGAAGATCTCCGTCTCCACCATCGCACGGATGAACAGGGAATACATCCGCGCGAAGCGATGATCCCCGCCGGCGGCGCTCTGTCCTAGGAGAGCCGGGTCGCGGCGTCCGGGCGTCCCGACGATCCCCCGATCAGGCGGTACTCGGTCGAGAGCTCACTGAGCGCGGTCCTCACACCGAAAAACTGGTCGGAGAGCGTCAACAGGACGTCCGCGGTCTGCTCCTCCCTTGCGTCGGGGTCGTGAGCTGCGTCCGAGTACTGATTTCTCGCCACCTCCTGGTAGAACCCGATTTCTGGCGCCCCCCGGCGCTGCGTCCTCCGTATGAAGAACCCGGGGAAGAATCCGGTCAGGAAGAGCGTCGCATCCCCGATGTATTTTCTGAGCAGGTGCCTCCGCGGGCCGTCAAGCTCGTCCATCATTCCCAGCATATCCGTCACGTAGAAGAAGGCGCCATCGTGCGTGGCGATCTGCAGGAGCGGCGCCGCCGAACGGAATTCCACGCAGATGCCGGCGACGTAATCGACGACGTCGTCGTCGGAGAGCCCTTTCCGATCGAGCGCGTGGTAGACGAACGTATAGAAAAACAGTCCGGGTGAGATGGCGAGGAACACCGGGGGCGGGGTCATCGATCGTTCGAAGAGCCGCGTGTCACGCAGGTAGGGTGTGACGGCGGCAGGATCGGAGCACAATTCCAGGATCTCCTCCCGGTCCGCAGGCGAGGAGCCGAGCGTCCGGGCGATGAACTCGCGGTCGGTCGCTGTCAGTGAAGAACGCGTTTTAGAGAACATATGATCGCTCCTGATTGTGTCCAACGATCCGTTGACATCCTGATAAAATGATACCTGACCTCGCGGACAATGTCAAGGGGCGGCACGATACCCGTATCGTCGATCACGCGGAGGCCTCCCCGGAGGCCCGGCCGGGGCTGACAAGGGCCTCCGGGTCGCCCTGGGCTGTCAGAACCAGGCGTGCAATTGGAGCAGCGCGACGTCGTTGTCGACGGAAGGGTGCTCGGTGGAAAACCTGTACTGGGGACGCAGTTCGATGAAGGGAAGTGGGAACAGCTCGAGGCCGAGGGTGATTCTGCTGAACGCGTCGGACGGAACGCCGCGCGTCGGGTCGAAGATGTCGTACTTGCCGGTGAGCCAGACGCCGCGGGCGATCCGGTATTCCGCGGCCGCGAACGCCGCCATCACGTCGGCCGATTCGTCGATGGTGAATCCCGATGGCGAGATCCGGTTCCGTGTGAAGTCCGCCTCGCCGTAGAGCGCGAAGGGCCCGGCCCCGACGCCGGCGTGGAATCCGCCCATCAGGTAATCGCCGAATGCGTACCCCGAACTCCCGACGATCGCATTGACGTCGCCCGCGCTGAATCCGTACTCGAGCCTCGCGGCGAATGCCTTGCTGTCGTTGAAGTCCAGCCGCACTGCGTTGCCGGTCCCGTTGAAGACGCCGGCGGTGATTTCGATCCCTCCCGCGTCGCCGCCGATCTCGACGCCGATGTCCTTGTAGCTTGGAACAAAGATCAGGCCGGGCAGGGCGACAGCCCCGGGGATCGAGCCGAGGTCGCCCCCCCGGGTGTACCCGGTATGGTCGTCGATCCTGATCCCGTACGCCGGAAGGAAATCTCCACCCTTGAGATACCACCGACCCGGGAGCACCCGCGCGAGGAGAAACACCTCGGGGCCGCTGCGCTCGCCATAAGTCGCGTTGACGAGGTCGAATTTCATGAAGAAGGAGACGTCCTTCCCGAGCCGCACGTCGGCGTACAGGGACGCTGTCATCATATGAAAGGTCGATGTACTGCCAGCGGACGCATAGAGGAATTGCGTGCGGACGTCGGCGCCGAGGGTGATGCTCTCGCTGATCCGGGGGTCGAAGACGAAATCCCCCGCCTCGACGGTCGAATCCCCATGGGCGGCCATCGTGAGGGCCCCGACGCCGAAGGTGAGCCCGTGTTGGTTGCGCATCCCCCCGCCGCCGGGGTTGACGTGGCAGGAGGAGCAGCGGGCTCCGGTGGTGAGGGCGAAGCGCGGGAGGGGGAAGGCGGGGGCGACGAAGAGCGCGACGAGCAGGGCGATCGTGGTGGTTCTGAGCATTGCTGTCCTTTCGGGAAATGTTCACTCTCTGGAAAACGGCCGACCGATGCCGGTCAAGATAAAGAGGGAACGGTCGAATTGCAACAGGTCGCTCGGGGGGATTGACTTTCTCGGCTTTCTGGAATATCTTTGTGCCGTGCCGACATCGCCGCCGCGACATAGGCCGGTCGTCCTTGCGCAGGGGGGGGCCGGTGTCACCTTGCTCCTCATCGTGGGAATCCCCACCCTCGACACCGGCGATCCCGGTACAGCCCACACTCCCAGCGCCGACGGTCGGCCCCGATGACCCGCGAGAACCGTCCGCGGCTCCAGTTGCGCTTTCCCCTGTTCGGGAAATTGATCACCGGTTTCATCGTGGTCATCCTCTTCATGGTGGCCTCGATGCTCACCATCCTCCTCCAGCTCAGGCCGCTCGTGGAAGGCGAGAAGACCGATTTCCCCGGCGCGGAAATCGCCCAGGACATCGGCAGGACGTTCGGGGCGGTCGAGGAGAGCGCCCGCCGGTACCTCGCCTCCGGCGAATCGAAGGACCTCCAGACCTTCCTGCTCCTCGGGGACAAGTTCACGACGGACAGCGAGACCCTCAAGGTGCGGGTAGACAGCGGGAAACACAACATCAAGGCCACCATCGATTCGATGATCGCCACCGCCCGTGCCTACATCGAGCTCGTCGCGGCGGCGGAGGGAGGGGGGCAGCCCGCCGTCGCGACGGCAATCGCGGCGAGTGGCCGCCCGCTCGCGGAGGGGGTCCGGCTCAACGTCGGCCGCGTCCGGGAATACTACCTTGGCACGATGGTCAAATCGTATAAGTCCCTCAACACGCAGACGACCAATTCAATCGCCGGCGCATACATCATCCTCGGACTCTCACTCGTGATCGGCATTGCCCTCGGCATCCTCATCGCCAAGACGCTCACCCGGCCGATCCAGGCCCTCAAGGCGGGGAGCGAGAAGGTGGGCGAGGGCCGGTACGAAACCGTCCCGGTGACGACCAACGACGAAGTGGCGGAACTCACTGTCGCCTTCAACCTGATGAGCGACAAGCTGCGGCAGCTCGACGAGATGCGGATGGAGATGATGTCCGAAATCTCCCACGAAATGCGGACGCCGCTCCAGGTGATCAAGGCGGGCTGCTACTCCATCATCCACGCGAAGGACGTGACGCCGCTCTCGCAAAAACAGCGCGACGCCGTCGGGATGATCCATCAGGCGACGAACAGGATCAACCAGTTCGTCAATTCCTTCCTCGACATCGCAAAGATGGAGGCGGGCCTGATGAAGTTCAGGTTCGAGGAGGCGAACCTGATCGAGGTTATCAACCCGCTGGTCCAGGAGGCGCAGCTGATCGCGCAGACCAGGCAGATCGCCCTCGAGTTCCTCACCGCCGCCGTCCCACAGCTCAGGCTCGACCGCGATCGGATGAGCCAGGTCTTCAGTAATCTCCTCTCCAACGCTCTCAAATACACGCCGGACGGGGGGACCATCCGCCTCAGGGTGAACACCCTCCAGGATTGTCCCGGCCAGAGCGCGGGCGGACGGGGCTGTGTGAAAGTGGACGTCGAGGACAGCGGCGTCGGGATTCCGAAGGACGACCTCGGCAAGCTCTTCAGCAAATTTTTCCAGGCGCAGAACGTTCCCCTCGTGAACGAGAAGGGCTCCGGCCTCGGCCTCGCGCTCGTAAAGCACGTCTCCGAAGCCCACGGGGGTTCGGTGAGCGTCGCGAGCGAGGTGGGAGTGGGATCGACATTCACCGTACTCATACCGATCCCGTGAGTTCCGGATCCCCGATGACCGGCACGCCGCCCTCCCGCGCTGCGGACTACCTCGAAAAGGCCGAACGGCGCGCAGGCCGACCCCTCGGGTGCCGCGACGACGTCTTGATCCTGCTCCGGGCCGCCGCCGACCCGGCGCTTCGCGGAGATTTCGACCGGGCGTTGTTCCTCGCGAAATTCTGGGAGGGTGCGATGGGGATCCTGCGCCGCACCGGGCCTGGTGCGGAGGACGTGCAAAAACTCACGGGGGAAATCGCAGAGGTGACCGCCCGTCTCTCGACGCTCCTCACCACTATGGCGGAAGCCGTCGCGCCCGGGGCGGGGGAGGAATTCCGGCTCCGGTATTTTTCGCTGGACGCTTCTTCGCTGGGGCGGCTCCGGCTGCTCCTCTCTGACCTGGCGCTCCTGAAAAACTTCGAGCTGCACGGGGCCGATCGGTGAGCGCCCCCCTCCGGAGTGCCACGGCCGGATCGGCCCTGCTCGTTGTAACGATCGGGGCGATCACCTGGCTCGGCGGGATCAATGTCCGGGCCGCGGTCGGATTCTCGCTCCTGCAGTTTGGGACGCTCGAATTCAAGCCCAACATCCAGCCAAACATCGAACGGGCGGTCTTCAGCCTCGTCGCCCAGAGTTCGATGATCCTCAATGTCGCCTACGTCGCGCTGCTCGTCGCCTCAATGGTCTACCTTCGGAGCGCCCGGTGGGACTTCCGGAAGGAGGGTTGGCTGATGACGTCGGCCATCCTCGTCTTCGCCTTCATCCCGGTGGAGATCTATACGATGGTCCTCGATGTCAGGATGTGGATGCTCGATGCCGCAGGATCGAACGACCTCGTTGAATTCAGGAAGCTCTTCATCCACCGGCTCGCCGCGCTCTCGGGAGTCCCGATGATCGCCCTCCTGTCGTACTACACTGCGATCGCCCTCATCATCTTCAAGCCGCTCAGGAAACAGCCCACGTCCGGGCCGCAGGGGTGACGGCGGGCCGGGAGACCCCACCGGGCATCCGAGCGGAGTTCATTCTTGCGGCCGCACTCTTCCTCGCCGTCGGGGCGATGCGCCTCAACGATCTCTTCCTCTACACGCCGGACAGCGCGCGCTACCTGATCTGGGGCAACTCCCTCGCCCGCGGGGAGGGGTACCTGGACGACACCCAGCCTGAGGCGCTGCGGTACGTGGTCCACGCGCCTCTCTATCCGGCGCTGATCACGCCGGTCGAACTCCTCTTTCCGCTCCAGACGGTGGCCGTCAAGGCGTACACGCTCCTCTGGGGCCTGCTGGCGATGCTGCTGCTCTACCTCTGGCTTTATCATTTATTCGGCCGGGTCGAGGCGATCGCCGGTGCGTTGATCCTCGGTCTCAACCCTGGCTTTCTTGTCTACTCGACGGAGATCCTCTCGGAAGCGCCGTTCATCGCATTCCTGCTCCTCTCGCTTTACATCGTGGCGAGGGCCGACGACGTTCGCGGTCTTTCAGGCCCGGCCTGGTGGACGCTTCTCGCGGCGACTTCGCTCATCGGCCTCCTCCGTGAGGTCGGGATCGTGGTGAGCGTATGCGTGGCCCTCAGCCTCTGGCCACGGGAGAGACGGAAGGCCGTCGCGCTGATCGCCTGCGCCGCGGCCTGTGCCGTCGCCTGGTACCTGAGGAACGCCGTGGTCGTGGGAGCGCCGCCGGGATCCCCTGGGGGAAACGCGGCGCTCGTCTTCCAGCATTTCCAGACCGCCGCCGATGATCCCATCGTGACGGAAATCGCCCTGCGCGCCTGGTCAAACCTTGCATCGTACGCGTCGCAACTGGGGGGTATGCTCTTTTATCCGTTGTACGGACCGCAACACCTCCTTCTCCTCGAGGCGCCCGTGGAGGTCCCGGCTCCGCTCCAGTGGAGTGTCGTCGGCCTGTTCGCAGGGGCGATGGCGTTCGGCATCGGGAGGGCCGTCCGGTCGGGGCCCGGGGGCCGGCTCCCTGTCATCGTCGGCGCCGCGCTGCTCGCGGCCGCCCTGATCTACCCCGTCCGCGACGTGAGATTTCTCGCGCCGCTTCTCCCGTTGATGATCGTCGTCCTGCTCTGGGCTCTGGCCTCCGGGAACGGTGTGCCCGGGCGATTTCAAAGATTCCTCCCCGCCGCGGCAGCCCTGCTAATCATCATTCCCAACATCCCCGCGCTCGCGGGCCTGGTCACGATGACCGGACGGTACGTGAAATCCCCGGAGGAACTCAACGCGTCCTTTGTCGGGCGTGACGCATTCCCATATTATTACACGCAGCCGTGGAGTACGCTGGGCGCATGGATGGAGGGAAACGTCCCGGCGGACGCAGTCCTTGCCACGGCGGCAAAGGAGCTCGCGGTCTTCGCCGGCGGGAGGAAAGTCCTGGAGCTCGACCCGGGGGTCGCGCAATCGGTTTTCGACAGGCTGCTCAGGACGAACGGCGTATCATACCTGCTGGCCCCGTCGAGGTGGGCCGACTTGCAGGTCTATGAGCATCTGATGTCGGGTTCAAGGCGTTGCACGTTCACGCAGGTGAGGACGACAGGCAACCTCCATCTCTTTCGCGTGGGGTACGGCCCGTTCGATGAGGAACGCGATTCACCCTCACGAGCGCCGGGACAGGGCGGCGCGGTCGCACGCCTTCGCGGGGCGCGGGACCTGATGCGGTCCGGCGATTATCGAATGGCATCGGCCCTCCTCGACAGCGCGACCCGGCAGGCGCCCGAGCGGCCCGAGGTCCGTTATGAGGCGCTGGTGGCCGCCGCACTCTCCGGAGACTCGACGGCCGCCGCCGTGGCGTTCGAACGGCTCATCGCGCTCCAGCAGGTCGCCTCGTACATTTATCCGGCACGTAATCATCTGCGGTGTGCGGAACTGGTCCGTGCCGTATCGACGCTCCAGCCGGGTGAGGAACGCGCGATGAGGGCCCTCGACGTGAGCAGGCTCTACTGGGAGATGGGTTTCTACGACCACGCCAAACGGTTGCTCGGCCGGGAGATGTCGGTTGATTCAACATTCTTCGTGGGACACCTCTGGGATTTTCACTTCAACTTCCAGACCGGCGACACCTCGGCGGCAAGGGTCTCGCTCGCGCGCCTGGACGGGATCGACAGCGTTAACAGCCTGGTCAGGAACTTCCATCGACTGATGGATCTCCGGGCAGAGGTGCGACGGACCCCGTCGCAGGCGGCGCGAAGCGGCTTGCGGCTCCGGATGGCCGGGATCTACCGGGACATCGAACTCTTCGATGAGTCGTGCGATCAGGGCGAAGCGGCCATCGCCGACGATTCTTCCTCTGCAGGGGCATACCTCTTCCTCGCGGACCTCTATGCGAAGCTGGGGTACCCCCGCCGCGCCCTGCCGCTTTACGGAGAGTATCTCGATATCCAACCAGACGACACATTCGTCAGGGCGCGGGCGGATTCACTTGGCGCCATCGACCCGCGGTAGCGCCGATCCGCTCAGTCGGGTGCGTGCGACCGGTTGATTTTCAGGCTGGAATATGTTATCGTACCTCTCTGATTTTCAACACGTCGACCATTTTCCAGACGAAACAGTGAATTATTCGCAGTTGATCCAGGACCTCGAAACCGTTGCCCAGCAGCTCGGCGTGACACTGCGGTACGAGAAAGGGGATTTCGAAGGGGGATTCTGTGTCCTCCGCGAACAGAAACTCCTGGTCGTCAACAAGCGGCTCACCGATGCCCGGAAGGCATCATCAGTGGCCGTCGGGCTCGCCCAATACGGGATCGACGAGACCTTTCTCAAGCCGACGCTCCGTCAGTTCATCGAGGACGAGTCGGCGAAAATCCTCAAAGGTCGTTGATCCATGATCAGGGCCGTGATTTTCGACCTGGATAACACACTCGTCGACTTCATGGCTATGAAGGGCAAGGCCGTGGATGCGGCGGTCCAGGCGATGATCGATGCCGGGCTCAACCTGAGCACCATCGAGGCCCGGACGAGGATCGACCAGATTTACCAGGAGAAGGGGATCGAGTATCAGACGGTTTTCGACAGTCTTCTCTACGACATCTTCAACAAGGTCGACTACAAGATCCTCTCCGCCGGGATCATCGCCTACCGGCGCGCGCGCGAGGCCGCTCTCGTTCCGTACCCCCACGTCCAGCTGACGCTGATGTCCCTCCTCAAGCAGGGGCTGCTCCTCGGCGTGGTCACTGACGCACCCGCCCGCGCCGCCTGGCTGCGGCTCTGCGGACTCGGCTTCCACCACATTTTCCACACGGTGGTCACCTTCGACGATACCGGGGTGCGCAAGCCGCGGCCGGAACCGTTCCAGAAGGCGCTCGAACTCCTCAAGACCCCGGCGGCGGAGGCCCTGATGATCGGGGACTGGGCCGAGAGGGACATGGTGGGGGCGTCGAACCTCGGGATGAAGACCGTCTTCGCGCGGTACGGGGACACCTTCGGCACGGTCGAGACGCACGCCGATTACGAGATCAGCGACATCAAGGAGCTGCTCACGATCATTGCCGCCGAGAACGCTGTGGAAGCCGGGGTGGGTCGTGGTTGAAGGGCTGGGCGTCGACGTGGTGGAGATCGCCAGAGTCAGCAGGATCGTCGACCGGTGGGGCGACCATTTCCTCAAGAAAATCTTCACCGACCGCGAAATCGCCTACGCCCGTTCCCGGAAGAACAGTCTGCATCATTTCGCGGCCCGTTTTGCGGTCAAGGAGGCGGTCGCCAAGGCGGTGGCGACGGGATGGCGGAGCGGGTTCCGCTGGAAAGACGTGGAGGTGGAGAACGACGGGAGGGGGAAGCCCACTGTGGTGCTCGGCGGGGCCATGAAGACCCTCCTCGAAGGCGCAAATATCCAGGTATCCATCTCACACTCCGATACCGTCGTGGTGGGGGTGGCCATTGTGGAGCGCCACTAGCATTTTCGCACGATTTTTCTTATAATGAACCACTTACCGGTGTGTGTCAACTTCCTCGAGAGGAGCTCATGAAGCAAATCGGGATTAAAAAACTCTACTACTCGATCAGCGAGGTGAGTAAAATCACCGGGCTGGAACAGTATGTTCTCCGGTACTGGGAATCGGAGTTCGAGCATCTCAAGCCGGCGAAGAACCGGGCGGGCAACAGGATCTACACGAATCGCGACATCAAACTGATCCTGTACATCAAGAAACTGCTCCGCGAAGAACGCTACACCATCGAGGGCGCGAAGCAGGTCATCGCGGCCTACACCCCCGATTCCGGGACCGGCGAGCAGCTCGAACTGATCCAGGAGGGCGGGGGGGAGTCTGCGACAACATCGTCCGACACGAACGCGAAGCCGCCGGACAACCGCCTCCGGACGGACATCATCGAAATCAAGAAATTCCTGGAAGAACTCCTCGTCAGGATGGCCTGAGGGCCTCCCGAAAATCTTATTGAAGCAACCTCGGAACGTGGCGCAGCCCGGCTAGCGCGCTTGCTTGGGGTGCAAGAGGTCGCGGGTTCAAATCCCGTCGTTCCGACAAAGATTCACTCCCTTCGAATGCATCGCTGATACAATCGCCGGCGAGAACACTCCGCGATATTCATTTCCCACCGCATGGCACTCAATCTGGCTGATGGTTCCGGAGGACGAACCCCGCGGTACGGTGCGTCGTCGGGCCCGGCCGGGCTCATCTGTGAACCGGGCGTTTGGAATGCCATTGGAATATTCGTAAATTTTAACAGGGGAGCGATTCACATCACCGGAAACAGGATCGAGCGGGAATGATCGGACAAAAAATTGGGACGCCGAAGGCGCGGTGTAGCCAAAATCTGAAGACCCGGATCCTTGTCGTGGCGGCGATCGTTGTGCTCTGTCCCCGCTTGAGCACGGCCCAGCAGTTATCGGACGTCCTCCGGGTTTCGACACAGGGATTGTTCTTCAGCGCTCGCGCGCTGGGGATGGGCAACGCCTATTCGACGATCGGGCACGATTTCTCCGCCCTCCACTTCAACCCCGCGACGATGGCGGTGAACGACCGCGCCAGCTACACGATGAGCATCAATACGAACATCTTCAAGAGCAGCTCGGATTATTTCGGCAGCAAGGTCGACTTCAACACGTCGAATACGACCGGGAGCCAGGCCGGGCTCACGGTCCCGTTCCACCTCGACTCGGTCAGGAGTCTCGTCGTCGGACTGGGCTATACGCAGGGCAAGGATTTCAACCGCGGCTTCAAGTATGAGGGGTTTAACGCGGGTGACGCATCGTTCACGCGGGCGCTCGCCTTCGCCGGCGACCCGACGGCGAGGGACCTCGGCCTGACATACGGGACCTTCGATTCCTCCGGAAATTCCCTCGGGGACGCGACGATCCTGGGTAGCGGCCTGTATGAGACAGGGTACCTCCTGGACGAGGGCGGGCTGTATTACATCCCCTTCGGACTCTCGGTCCAGGCTGTCCGGAACATCTTCCTCGGCGTGAGCGGAAGTTACAACATCGGCCGGCTCACGAGCGACCTCAAACTGACTGGCGCGGATCCGAACGACGTTTTCCCGGACGGCGTGGAGACTGTACCGGGAGACCCCCGGACCAGCGGTTTCGTGGGGACGAATTACAGGATCGTCCGGAGCAAGACGTACACGGGCTGGGACGCCCGTTTCGGGGTCCTCTTCAAGCTGGAGAATTTCATCGGGGTGAGCGCGGCCTTCAAGATGCCCGGCACGCACACGGTCGACGACGAGGTCTTTGTCAGCGGGCGGACCACGTTTGCCGGGAACACCAGCCTGGAGGTTCCCGAGACCAGTTCGGTGTCATCGTTCTCTTTCCAACCCCCGGCAGAGATCACCGTCGGGGCGATGGTGAATCTCTGGATCCTCACCGGCACCGCGGAGGTACGTTACGTCGATTACTCTCAGATGAAACTCACGTCGGGGGTCGGAAACCTTCCGGACCGGACGGCGGTCAACAAGCAGATCAAGGACGAGCTGGGCTCCGTCGTGAACCTGAATATGGGTGCCGAATTCCGCCTCCCCTTCACGGGGCTGAGCGCCCGGGCCGGGTTCATGTATATGCCCTCGCAATACAAGGATGATCCGCCGCGATTTGCCCGGAAATACCTGACCGCGGGCGTCGGACTGAACTCCGACGGCGTGATGCAGTTCGATTTCGCCTACGCGTACGGCTGGATGGGTGAACACAAGAGCCAGAAGACGGTGGAGGAGGGCGGGGCCAACCACAACCTTGAATACCATTCCGTCCTCGTCACGATGCGGTTCTCGCCCTGATCATCCCGGCGCGATCACCGGGCACGGTGCTCCGGCCGACTCCTGCCCTGACGCCCATCCGGTAAGGCTCGACATTCCACGACAAGGATCGTCTCGTGAGTAAGAAACCAGCTACGGCCGACACCCGGCACGATGCACCCGGCGCAGGCCGCCGCCGGCTCATCGTTCTCCTGCTGGGGCTCTGCACCCTTGCCGCGTTCCTCCCGACGTTTCAGAACGGCTTCGTCAACTACGACGACCCGGGATATCTCACCGAGAACCCGCACGTACGTTCAGGACTCACACCGGGGACGATCGCGTGGTCGTTCACCACGTTTCAGGAGTCGAACTGGCATCCTCTCACCTGGCTGTCGCTGGCGCTCGACGTCACGCTCTTCGGGGTCAGCGCGCCCTTCAGTCACGGGATGAGTCTCCTTCTCCACCTCGCCAGCACGCTCCTCCTGTACCTCCTCCTTGAGCGGATGACCGGCGACCGCTGGCCGGCCGCGTTCGTCGCGCTGGCTTTCGGCATCCACCCCCTCCACGTCGAGTCGGTGGCGTGGCTCTCGGAACGGAAGGACGTCCTGAGCGCCCTGTTCATGCTGCTGGCGCTCCTGTCGTACGCGGCGTACGCTCGGACCCTCGGGAGGTCCGATTACCTGAAGGCGCTCGCGTTCTTCGCGCTCGGCCTTCTGGCCAAACCGATGCTCGTGACCGTCCCGTTCGTCCTCCTGTTGCTCGACTATTGGCCCCTCGGCAGGTTCCGTCCACTCCAGGGTGGCCGGCGCGGCACCGGACAGGCGGCGGTCCCACTCCGAAAGCTCGTCATCGAAAAAATTCCATTCCTGCTCCTGGCAGCGTGCTCGAGCGTTGTGACCTACATCGCGCAGGAACGCGGCGGCGCGATGTCGGAAACCGGGCCGCTCCCGTTCCCCGACCGGGCGGCGAACGCCGTCATCTCCTACGTGGCCTACCTGGTCAAGGCGGTACTCCCCGCGGATCTGGCGTTTTTCTACCCCCACAGGCTCGAAACGATTACGGCGACGGAGATCGTAATCTCCCTCCTCGTGCTGGGCACGATCACCGCCCTGTCCTGGAAACTCCGGCGATCGCACCCGTTCCTGATCACGGGGTGGCTGCTCTATCTTGGGATGCTCGT
>JANNFI010000101.1:0-9667 GCA_031379665.1 Ignavibacteria bacterium | reverse complement strand
CCCCCCCCCCCCCCCCCCCCCCCCCCCCCCCCCCCCCCCCCCCCCCCCCCCCCCCCCCCCCCCCCCCCCCCCCCCCCCCCCCCCCCGCCCCCCGCCCGCGGGGGGCGCCCCCCCCCCCCCCCGAAACTCGTCCCCCGCTCCTCCCGTACGAGAGGATAAGGCGTGTCCCTCCCATCATCGCCAGGAATCGCTTCCATGAACCCGATCTTGACCGTCGCGCTCGGCGTCGCAATCCTCCTGCCGTTCGACCTGGCAACCACTGCCCAGCGGGGAGATCATCCACTGCCCGATTGTGAATGGTGCGGCGCCGCCGAAGCCCCGGCCAACATTTCCTGGCAGACGATCATTGCGGGAGCCAACGAGCCCGGGGAGCGGCTCGTCGTCCGCGGCAAGGTCTTCAAGCCCGACGGCCGGACTCCGGCGCCGGACGTCATCATCTACGCCTACCATACGAACGCAAAGGGCATCTATCCGAAGAAAGGGAATGAATCCGGCAACGCCCGCCGCCACGGCTACCTCAGAGGGTGGATGAAAACCGATTCGACAGGGAGGTATGAGTTCAGGACGATCGTGCCGGCGGCGTACCCCGGCGGTACGAACCCGCAACACATCCACGTCACCGTGAAGGAACCGGACAGGGACGAGTACTGGATCGACGACTACCACTTTGCCGACGATCCCATCCTCACCCCCGGCCAGCGTTCCCGCCTCCAGAACCGCGGGGGGTCGGGGATCATCCGGCCAGCCCGGGGCAAGGACGGGATCCTCGAGGCGGAGCGCAACATCACGCTCGTCAGGTGAACCGCGCGTCGATTCCACCGGCGCCACGCGCGTCCGGGTGACGGGCGACCCCGGACAGGCCGCCCTCCTTGCATCTGTTGGTTTTTCCTCCTACTATGAACATCCATCCATCATCAAGGAGACCGGAATGAATATCATCGTCAAGGGAGGGCTCATGATCGGGGTCCTCTGCGTAATCTGGACGTTTGTAATGGGGTTCACGGGATGGTACAAGGATCCCGCGATGCTGTCGGCCTTCTACCTCGTCATCGTCATCCAGCTCGCCGTCCTCATCTGGGGCCTGAAGCAGACCGCCGCGCAGGGCCGGACCTACGGCGGACAGATCGCGGCCGGGTCGCTGATGTCGCTCGTGGCCGGAGTGATCATCATCGCCGGCTCGCTCCTCTTCACAACGGTCGCGTTCCCCGAATACTTCGAGGAGATCAAGGTCGTCCAGACGGAGATGTTGAAAGCCGCCGGAAAGACGGATGCCGAGGTCACAGCCGAAGTCGAGGCGGCGGCACAGTTTCAGACACCGATGAGCCAGGCGATCTTCGGCTGCATCGGTACGCTATTCACCGGTGTGATCGGAAGCCTGATCATCGGGTCCTTCTACCGGAAGAAATGATCCGGCGGCGGCCCGGGGCGCGTCCGTGCGTCCGCCGCCCCCCTCCGGCGTCTCATCATCGAATCGTTTTATGACCGGACCGACCCCCTTACGACGCCGCACCTTCTTTTCCGCGCTCACCATCCTGTTCATCCTCTGCCACGCGGGATTCCTGAGCGCGGGCGCGTACGCGCAGCAGGGCGATGGCGAAGCGGCCGGCCAGGCCCGTGAACCCGCCGGCCGGCTGGAGGGAAGGGTGACCGACGCCTCCACCGGCGCTCCGATACCGGCGGCGAACATCCGGATCCTCGGGACGTCGAAGGGCACCGTCACCAACGCCGACGGCCGGTATCGCCTTCCAATCGGACCAGGCCGCCAGACGGTCGTCTTCATCCATCTTGCCTACGAGCGGGACAGTATCGTGATCGGCGGGAGTGACCCCGTCGCGCCGATCCCGCAGACGGCGGCGCCGCCCGCTCCGGTCATCGTCCGCGACCTGTCGCTGAGGCCTTCGACCATTCTCTATCCCGAGGTGGTCGTGCTCGCCGAGGACCCGGCACTCGAGATCATCCGGAAGGCGATCGAAAACAAGCGCCGCTGGATGGACCAGCTGAAGACCTACCGGTTCGACGCCTACACCCGCCAGGTGATCGACAAGGACACGTCGGTGGCCAGCATCACCGAGGCCTTCACTACCGGATGGGTGCTGAGCGGCGACACCCTCAGGGAGCGCGTCGTTCAGAAACGCCAGACGGCGAACGTCCCGATGGAGGAAAATTTCGCCGCCGTACGACGGCTTGTCAACTTCAACGACGACAGGATCACGCTGTTCAACGTCAACGTGAGCAGCGAACGGCGGGGCTTCACGTTCACGGGACCGACGGCCCCCGACGCGCTCGACAATTACGAATACCGGCTGCTCAGGACGCGGCGCTCGGACGGGATCGAAATGTACGAAATCGAAATGCGCCCGAAGACTAAACTGAAGCCGCTCTTCATCGGAACGATAACCATCGCCGACAGGAGCTTCGCCGTGGTGGGTGTCGACCTCGTGCCGAACGAAACGTTCACGCTGCCGTTCGTGAAGGAGATCGACCTGCGCTACCGGCAGCAGTTCGCCCTCTACGACTCCCTGTTCTGGATGCCAGCCGACATCAGGATCGACGGTGGTTTCACGGTGAGTGTCATGGGCTTCGGCATCCCAAGGGTCGGCTTCCGGCAGGTCTCATCGATCTACAATTACGAGCTCAACGTCCCCGTCCCCGACAGCATCATCGCGCAGCGAAGGGTCACCGTCGATTCGTCGAGCTCGGTCTACGACTCAACCTTCTGGCGCTCTGGCCAGGTCGTGCCGCTCACGGCCAACGAGACGACGGCGTATGCGACCCTCGATTCGACCGAGACTCTCGAGAAGCAGTTCAAGCCCGGCGGTGTCCTCGGTTCGCTCAGCGACGACGACTCCGACGGCGCCGGCTCGCTCCTCGGGCTCGTCGACGCCCGGTTCACCCGCGTCGAGGGGTTTTTCCTGGGGGCGAGCGAGGAGGTCGAGTCCTTCATCCCCCAGACCGTCCTCGGACTCGGGGCTGGTTACGGCTTCAGCAACAAGCGGGTGCAATACGGAATTTCGGTGGCAGTGCAACCAGACCCGAAAGGGCCGCTCACCGTCGGCGTCGAGGCCTACCGGCGCACCGCGCATTCCCCCGACGGCGGATACTACGGACCGGAGATCAATTCCGTGGCGGCGCTCTTCGGCAAGACGGATTACTTCGATTACCATAGCGCCGAAGGGTATTCCGCGTGGGTCGAATACGCGCCCGGACGGAGGTTCCTGTCGAAGATCTCCTTCGTGAGCCAGGAAGAACGATCGATGCCGGTGGCCACCGACTTCAGCCTGACGTCGAACGACTGGGCGTTCAGGCCCAACCCCGCCATCGACGAGGGAACGCGCAGGTCACTGGGGATCAACCTTCGGTTCGGCCTGAAACGCGAAGCGCTCGATATCGTCACGAACAACAACGTCGAACTCGCGGCCGAGTTCTCGTCCCCTGAAATCTTTTCGAGCGACTTCGATTACTCGAGGGTGTCGACGCTCCTCACCTATACGATCCCACTCTTCGGCAAGGACCTCCTCTTCCCCGCCTCAGTGCGGTTCCGCGCCTTTGCGGGGAAGGGCTTCGGCCACCTTCCGCCGCAACTCTCGTTCAGCGCCGACACGCGGCTCACGGCGTTCGGGCCGTTCGGCACACTCCGCACGGGCCTGGTCAGGGAGTACACCGGGGATGCGGTCGTTGCGGTGTCAGTCGAACAGAACTTCCGCAGCCTTCCGTTCCTGGCGCTCGACATCCCGTTCCTCTACCGGAACGGGGTGGAGTTCATCGTGCACGGCGCATTCGCCCGCTCCTGGATGGGGGACATTCCCACCCACGAGGGGTGGCACGCCGAGGCAGGGATCGGGTTCAGCCGGATCCTCGACCTCATCAGGATCGACCTCACGTACCGTTTCCGGGACCCTGCGCGATTCTACCTCACGATCGGCGTGGCGTCGTTCCTATGACCGGCCCCCCACTTGGCTGCCAGGTCGATGCCGGTCAAACGGGTTTCCGGCTGTTTGCACCGAGGGCGACCGCGGTGACGCTCGTCCTCTTCGAACGGTTCGAGGCGGTCACGGGCGAGGAGCTCATAATGGTGCCCGGTCCGGCCGGGATCTGGGAGACCGTCGTGCCCTCGGACCTCACGGGCCGCTGGTACGGGTACAGGATCGACGGACCGCGCGAACAAGGGGGGATGTTCGATCCCTCGGTCGTCGTGGCCGACCCCTACTCGAAGGCGGTGACCACACTGAACCACTGGCGGCTCCCCGCGAAGACCCTCATCCTCGACACCTCGTACTATTGGGAGGGCGACCGGAGCCCCCTTCCACGAAACGCGGCGGAGCTCGTCATCTACGAATGCCACGTCCGGGACTTGACGGCGCACCCATCGTCCGGCGCCCGCAGCCCTGGAACCTATGCCGGGTTCACCGAGAAGGGCATCGCCGGGGGGCTCGGCCACCTCCTCTCTCTGGGCGTCAACACGGTGGAGCTCCTGCCCGTGATGAAGTTCGGAACGATCGAGCTGCCCTACCACGACCAGGCGGCGCGCAGCGACAGCGGCAGGGTAAACGACTGGAACCCGTACGCCCGCAACCACTGGGGATACATGACGAGCTTTTTCTTCGCCCCGGAGAGCTATTACGGCACGGACGGTTCGGCCGCGCCCGGGGCGGTGAACGGCGCCGACGGCAGGGCGGTCCGCGAACTCAAGGACCTGGTGAAGGCGCTCCACCGGGAGGGGATCGCGGTGATCCTCGACGTCGTCTACAACCACACCTCGCACTACGACTTCAACCCCTTCAAGTACATCGACAAGCAGTATTACTACCGCTGCGACGCCGGGGGCAACTTCCTCGAGGCGTCGGGGTGCGGAAACGACTTCCACACCGAACAGCCGATGGCGCGGAGGGTCATCCTCGACAGCGTGAGATACTGGCTCGAGGAATACCACGTCGACGGCCTTCGGTTCGACCTGGCCGCGATGATCGACGAGGAAACGTGCCGGCAGATTACCGGCGTCGCGCGCGCTACCAGCCCGAACGTCGTTCTCATCGCAGAACCGTGGGGCGGCGGCGCTCACCACCCCGGCTGGTTCGCAGACCTGGGCTGGTGGTCGTGGAATGACCGTTTCCGGGACGGCGTCAAGGGACGGGACCCCGAACACGGGCGGGGATTCATCTTCTCTCACCCGGGTAATTCAGGCGATCCAGGCGGCGGGTCGACCGGGGAGACGGCGCTCACCCTCACCGGATGGCTGCCGGCGAACGGCGCCGGCGGAGGTGCGGCCCCGCCCGGCGGCAGACCGGCGCTCAATTACCTCGAGGCCCACGACGGTTACACACTCGGCGATTTCATCCGGCTGGCAACGGGCGGGGTTTCCCGCGACGATCGGTTTCCGGGCCCCGCGTCCGGGCTCCCCCGGCTCTCACCCCGACAGCTCGCGCTCAACAAATTCGCGGCAATGATACTGCTCACATCACCCGGGCCTGTGATGATCCACGAGGGGCAGGAGTTCGCGCGTGGCAAGGTGATAGCGCCGACCGACGCCCCCGATCCGGACTGTGGCAGGCTCGACCACAACAGCTACAACAAGGACAACCCGACGAACTACCTCGACTTCGGCCTGCGTGACCTGAACGCCGGCCTCTTCGAATACTACCGCGGTCTGATCCGGCTCAGGAAACGGCACCCGCTCCTGTGCGCCGCCCGGGACGCGGGTTCGGTGGTGTTTCCGTCGAACGGCGGGACATTCGCCGTATGTCACATCGGCCCCCCGGCCGACCGCCGTGACCGGCAAACGGCCTTGTCGCAGGATGCCGACCCGCATGCGGCGGCGGGGTTCAATCGCTATATTGTCCTTCTCAACGCCTCCCCCGACCGGGCGACCGCGTGGACACCTCCGGCCGGGCGCTGGAAGCTCCTCGCTGACGGTTCGGTCGTTCATCCCCCGGGGAAGGAGCCGCTCGCGGCGCAGACTCTTGACATTTCCCCATCGTCGGGGATGATCCTCGGAGCACACTGATGATGCAGATCGAATTCCAGGGCGCGGCCCGCACCGTCACCGGTTCAATGCACGTGGTCCGCGTCAACGGCAGGACCCTCCTCCTCGATTGCGGCCTCTACCAGGGCCATCGCGACGAGGCAAACCGACGCAACCGCGTGTTCCCTTTCGACCCGCGTTCAATCGACGCGATCATCCTTTCGCACGCCCACATCGACCACAGCGGGAACATCCCCGGGATCGTAAAGCAGGGCTTCAACGGCCCGGTCTTCTGCACGCCAGCCACGAAGGACCTCGCCGCCCTGATGCTCGCCGACAGCGCGCACATCCAGATGAGGGATGCCGAGTACATCAACAAACGCCAGCGGCGCGCGGGCGAGCCGCCCGTGGAGCCGCTCTACACCCCCGGGGACGCCGCGGAGGCCGCCGCCCTCTTCGCGGGCGTCCCGTACCACACACCGACGGAGATCCTCCCGGGCATCACGATGACCTTCGGCGACGCCGGCCACATCATCGGGTCAGCGACGGTCGTGTTGACGGTCGACGGACGCGGAGGGGGGAAAACAACGCTCGGCTTTACCGGCGACCTCGGGCCGAACGACCTCCCGATCGTGAGGGACCCGGAGTTCATGGGGAACGTCGATCTGCTGATCTGCGAGAGCACCTACGGCGGGAAGCGGCACGAAGCGCCGGAGGATCGCGACGAACACATCAGGGCCGACATCGTCCGGACAATCGACCGGGGTGGGAAGATCATCATGCCCGCCTTCAGCATCGGCAGGACGCAGAACATCGTCTTCACGCTGCACACGTTGCGCGATCGGGGCCGGCTCCCCGACCTCCCGGTATACGTCGACAGCCCGCTGGCGGTGAACGCCACGGAGATCTTCAGGAAGCACCCCGAGACATTCGACGAGGAGGTTTCCGAGCACATCAGGAAGCACCACGACCCCTTCGGGTTCGACAGGCTCCACTACATTCGCGACGTCGCGGATTCAAAGAAGCTGAACGAGCTGTCCGGGCCCGCCCTGATCATCTCCGCATCGGGGATGTGCGAAGCGGGGCGGATCCTCCACCACCTGGCGAACAACATCGAAGACCCGAGGAACACGATAGCGATCATCGGCTACCAGGCGGAACACACCCTCGGGAAACGTCTTGTCGATGGAGCGGAGGAAGTGAAGATCCTCGGCACGATGTACCGCAGGCGGGCCGAGGTGGTGAAGTACAATTCGTTCAGCGCGCACGCCGACCACGAGGGCCTGATGGCCTACGCCGGGCAGTTCGACCGGAAGATGCTCCGGCGGGTTTTCCTGGTCCACGGGGACTTCGAACGGGCGACGGCCCTCGGTAGCGACCTCTCCCAGCGGTACGGACTCGACGCTGTGATCCCCGCGCGGGGTGAGAAGTTTGACTGCTGAGGTGAAACCGGCGGGCCTCTCCGGTGTGCCTGGCAGGCTAAGCGTGCTAGGCATGTTTGTATTGAGCCTGGCCGCATCTTCGCCATCCCTGGGACAATCCACCGCCGACAATTTCCGCGCCGACGCGGCCGCCTCGGCCAACTCCAACGGCGCCGGGATCCTCTTCGACAAGCTCTTCTCAACCTACCACTCTCAGGCGCTCTTCCGCTACGGCGGCGACGGGCCCGGCTTCCGATACGACATCGGCCAGAGCTTCCGCTCAGCACTCATCCGCACGAACACGAACCTCATCACCGACGAGGAGACATTCCGCGCCTCGTTCCGCCTCAGGCCGGGGGAGCCGATCGAACCCAGGACGATCGCGAACCTTTACGTGCTCTCAGACCGGAGGGGCTTCGGCCTCAGTAACGTCTCGTCGTACTCGATCCACACGGGGGCCGTGATCCGGCCGGCGGGAGTCCTCACCGTCGAACCGATGATCGGGTATCGTTCCGACCGCCAGTCGGACATCACCGACCAGGGCATCTCATACCTTGTCCGTATGGACGCCGACTCGCTCGATTACGCCGGCACCGTTTCGGCAGTGGGCGGGAGCTGGGAATACAACCGGCTCGATCCGCGGATCATCGAGATGCGCAACGCGCGGCTCACGTCGTCGAAGACATTTCCTGGTGATTCGCGCAACACCCTGGAGCTGCGCTACTACCGGAACCGCCGCGATTTTTATACGCGCGCTGACGACGGCGTCGCCCAGGAATACGGCGTTGACAGGAACATCGAGACCCGCGCCGAGGACCTCTTCGCCGTCCGCGACTCACTACTGTACAACGTGGCCGCGGATTTCTCCCTCGCGTTGAATGCCGGCGTCCTTTCGCGGGGAATCGGACGGGAGTCGAAATACAAATCGTACTCGGACCCGGGGACACCTGTCCTCAACAGCACCGTGGACGAACTCACCATCGGAGGGGAATTGAGCGCCGCCTGGGCGGTGAGCGCATCCCTCGACGGCAGACTCGCGATCGTGCTCCAGGAACGGAACGAGACACACCGCGTCGAGGACGACGACGGGTATCTCGAGCCCGCCGTGGATTCGATTCGCCGGATCCAGGAACGGATGAACAACGTCGCACGGCGAACGACGATGGCCGTCGCAGCCGATTTCAGGCCGTCGGGGTCGCACCAGGTGGAAGTTTCCGGGTCCGGCTCGATCCTGCGGTACGACACCCAGAGCGACCTCAACACCGACGACCGCGACGAACTCCGGTACGTGGCCAACATCACGTCGAGGCACCGGTTGAGTCGGTACCTTGCGATGACGCTTGCGGCCGACATCACCCTCGCGCACCTCGTCTACCTCTCCGCCAGCCGGAGCGCCGACAACACGTGGAACCGGATCCTTCGGCTGTCGCCTCACCTGGCCTGGACGCCCGACCGGGCCTTCAGTTCCTCCAACCGGTTCGAGGTCCTCGCCAACTATACGGTCTACGATTTCGACAGCCCCGGTACCGGCGTTCGGAGCTTCGTGTTCCGTCAGTTCGCGTTCTCGGATTCAACGGTCTGGTCCCTGACCAGGCGAATAGCAGTGGAATGGAGCAGTTACGTGAGGCTCTACGAAAGGGGAAACCTGCGCTGGGAAGACTTTTCGGAGAACCCGGTGAGCTATTTCGAGGATTTTACGCATATCGGGATGGTCCGCTACGCCGCAACTTCGGCCTTGATTTTCTCCCTCGGTATTCGTTATTTTAGTCAGATGCGATTTGACTATGCCGGGAGCAGGCGGGTTCCGCAGCATTTTCTGAGGAGCGTGGGGCCCGCGACCGGGATAGAGTGGAGCGTGAGCACACGCACGGCCCTCCTTGTGAGGGGCTGGTACGAACGCCAGTCGCGGACTGGCCTGCCCGATCGCGGCATCGCAAACATCACAATGTCCTTAAACGTCAGTCTCTAATCATTTGTACGCGCGATGTCCGAATCTTACCGTCTCGAGATCCCGAGCGACCCGAAGGAGATCATGGCCGTTGAGAAATTTCTCGAGCAGATCAACGAGAAGCTCCGCCTCGACGAAATGAAGTTCAACAAGCTGCTGGTGGCCACCACCGAGGCGGTCAACAACGGCATCATCCACGGGAACAAGCGGGACAGGAACAAGAAGGTGCTGCTGCGCGTCGACGTCAACTCGACGGCGCTGACCGTGAAGGTGCGGGACGAGGGGAAGGGCGTGGACGTCGAAACGATCCCGGACCCGCTGGCCGAGGAAAACCTCCTG
>JANNFI010000081.1:0-13860 GCA_031379665.1 Ignavibacteria bacterium | reverse complement strand
GGTCATTCTGCAGCTCGACCCTGAGCGTGACGAGCGATTCCGGGTAGACCGTGAGGCGGAGATTGTCGCCGGCAGATGTGTTCACCGGGACGGGACTTGCCCAACTCCCGCTGTGGAAGCTCACCGCCCCCCACGCGGACTGTACGGCCTTGACGGCCGCGGTTCCGGCATATACCCTCTCCGTCGATTGGAAGTTGTTCGTCGAACTCCACGAACCGTTGATCCAGGGCGACGCGATTGCGTCCACGTACACCGCGATCGCGGACCCGCCCGCGGGGTTTGTGTCCGGCGGCGGGGGTGGGGGCGGCGGCGGGCTGGTCAGCCACACTCCGATGTCCCTTCTCGTCTCCAACCCCGAGAGGTCCCTGGCGATCGCCGAAAGGGTATGGCTCCCGTCGATGACCGGATCGGTGTTCCACGAAAGCGTGTAGGGCGCTGAATTGTCCTGTGCGCCGAGCGCGTTGTTATCCAGGAGGAATCGAACCGAGCTCACCCCGGCGTTGTCCGACGCGGACGCCTGGATCGTGACGGTGCCCATTAGCGTATCTCCGTTGGAAGGGGCGACGAAAGCCACCTGCGGCGCGACGGTGTCGACCGGCGGGGGCGGCGGGGGAGGCGGAGTGTAGAGTCTGACGGTGATGTCCCGCCTGGCCTGGAGGCCCGCCTGGTCACGCGCCACTGCCGAAAGGGTATGGTTTCCGTCGGCGACCGGATCGGTGTTCCAATTGTAGGTGTAGGGCGATGACGCGTCGGGGGAGCCGAGAGCCGCGCCGTCGAGTAAAAACTGTACGGAAGTGACGCCGACGTTGTCCGACGCCGAAGCTTCGACCGTCACCGTTCCGGTGAGCGAGTCACCGTTCGCCGGCCGGACCATATTGATCGCCGGAGCGATGGTATCAACGGGCGGGGGCGGCGGGGGCGGCGGCTGAACTCCGCTGTAATTAAAATGCCTGCGTAACTGCGAGAAGAACCATCCCTTCCCGCCGGGCGGAACAGGCGACGCGTTCCAGACCTCATTGCCGAGATTCCAGATGCACACCCCGCCGAGCCCCATGCTGTCGACGACCTTCCTGGTCGCGATCACGCCCGAATCCCTTCCGGGAAGCGAGAGCCACGTCCAGAGGTTGGATCCGACGCGGGCCCAGTACGCCTGGGCGATCTGGTCGAAGAAGATGCTGTCGGCGGGAATCTGGGAAAAAGTAGACCAGTTCCCCGCGAACGTCGCGTTGCTTCCGCCGTCGGTCGTGCCCGACGTTGACTGGCGGATGACGGTTGCGTTACCCCATGACCCGCCATTATAGTCCATCCCGACGTTGAGCTTGCTCATCGGCCAGCCGGCGGCATTGGCCCTGATGGCCTGCCTCTGCATCGACGGGGCGATGGCGTTGACGCCGCTTCCGATCGAATCGGTCGCGCCGCCCGTGCCGTTGTAGTACTTGTACGACTTGGGCGAGTTATCGAACGTCACTCTGCCCCACGCGTTATTGTTGTAGTCGTACGTCATCATGTTGACGAACTCCACGGTATTCCTGATGGTGGCGGAGCTCCAGGAAATCGTATGCGAGAGGCTCGCCGTCAGCACGATGTACGGGTGCCTCGATGGGTCGTTCCCCGACTGCCGCGTCTGGAGAGAGTCGTAGAGCGTCTGGAAGAAGTTACCGATGTTGGTCGCCGAATACGAACCCTCGAAATCAAATTCTATGAAGTCCATCTTGTGTGCGTCGAGGTACCCGAGGTAGGTGGTGATCCAGTTGTTCCAGCTCGCGGAGTTACCGATCATTGTGACGAGCGCGCCGTCGGACGAGCCCCCGACCGTGATGCCGGCGAACACGCCCTTCTCGTGGGCCTTTTTCGTGAATGCGCCATATTGATTGATGTACGACGACTGCGGGGGCGCCGAGCCATTGGCCGCGAAGAGGCCGAGGTGCGTCAGAACGTCCCAGGGAAGGCTGTCGGATGGAATCGAACCGCCCGAATACGGTGAGGGCCACTTCGTGTCCTGAAAGGTGACCCAGCCGAAAACCATCTTTTCGGCCGCCACGACGGGATGATATTGTGTGACGATCAATACGGTAACGAACAGGATATTCCGAAACACGGGGGCAAGTAGTCGCATGGTCCAATTCCTCGAAAATGGCACATCTTTCAGGTATCGCCGGCGAACAATTGACGCCCGCCGCTTTGATTGCACCATTGGTATCCAGAAACGGCTTGATCTACAATACGCTGCGTGACCCATATCACCGATTTTCCTATGCGCGTCGTTCGGGAAGCCCGCACACGTCGTGAGCCACGTCACTGAAGAATTCCGTGACGCTGGAACGGAGTCGGAAAGATGGTGGAGGGGGTTTTCGGAGGCCCGAAAAGGGGGTGGGGGGCGGATTTGTACGGGGATCGCGCGGGGGGCCCCGCGGTATCAGGCCTTGGGTGAGCGGTGCCCCCGCAGGTAGGCGCGCGCAACCATCCAGAGGAATACGACGTTGTCCACGAAAATGACTTTGAAGCGCTTACGCGGTTCGAGGGCGAACCGCCAGAGCCATTCGATGCCGTATTTTTGCATCCAGAAGGGCGACCGGCGTATCGTCCCGCTCAGGACGTCAAAACTCCCACCAACGGACATCGTCACAGCCGCCCCGGTTGCGGGGCCGTGGGTGTGGCACCAGATCTCCGCCTCAGGCAGGCCGAACGCGACAAAGAGGAATAGCGGGTTGGCGGCTTTCACCAGCCGGACGACTTCCCCGGCGCCGCGGCGGTCGAAATATCCGTGGTGGTAACCGGCGATGGGGAGGCCGGGGTACCGTTCGGCGAGTTTCGCGACAAGGGTTTGGACGACCTCCTCCCGGGCCCCCAGAAAATAACAACTGATCCGCTTCTGTTGCGCGACTTCGAGGAGCCTCGTCATCAGGTCGATTCCCGTGACACGCCCCGGAAGGGGGATCCTGAACGCCCGGGCGGCGAGCGAGATGGAAACGCCGTCGGCGACCACGAGCGATGCCTTTTCAACCGATTGGCGCAGCGCAGGGTTATCGGGAATCGTGACGACGGTTTTCGAGTTGAGGGTGATGACGTTGTGCGTGCCGACAGGGCGGGCGGCGCCGTCGCGGGATGCCCATCCGACGCAGAGGTCGACCGCTTCCTCTATGGTGACGCAGTCCAGGGGTGCGGACATCAGAGTGTGCCTTCGATCGGTCACGCCGGGTCTGTCGATCGGTTCAGATGAGATGGGTGCCACTTGACGGTTTCGTGTTGAGGTTGCCGAAGTAGAGGCACCATCCCCATTCATAGGGCCGGGTTTCATAATTAATTTCAAGCGCCCCCGGCGCCCCGGGGCCGCTCTCCCTCATCCCGAGGACCATTCCCGCGTCGTGCCTGAGCTTCTCCACGCGGCCCCGGGCCGGTTCGATGTCCCTCCAGATCGTTCCCGTGACCGGGTCGACCAGATCGGTCCCAAGTTCGTTGCGCGAGAGCCAGCCGAAACTCTTCGCGATCACGCCGTCCAGGTCCCTGCCGCTGAACCGGGAAACCGCCGTGAGCGCTATCGGGGCCATTCCGTGTTGGTGCACGGAATAGACGGGGAAGTGGCCCGCCACCTTTCCCGACGAGGGATCGTAGTGCCACCACCACTGGCCGAGGTCGCCCTGCAGTCCGATCAGGCGGTCGATGCATTTCGTCGCGGCGTCCCCGGACTTCCGATCGTCGCAGGCGATACGGTCGAATGAGCAGGCCATCACGGAATAAATCTGGTCAGCGAAATTCGCCACGTTCTTCCGGATCCAGTCCCTCGCCGGAAGGAAGGCGGAGGAATGCCTGAAGAGCCCGTTGCCGGAGTGGTACCGCGAGAGGACCTCCCCCCGGACCTCCTCAACGAGCTTCCCGATCGCCGCGTCACGCTTGCGCGTGAATTCGTGGAGGAGCCCGCAGAGCATCCAGGAGGCTTCCATCGTCGTCATGGCGTGGACGCCGAGGTCGGCGGCGTTGAGGGGCAGATTTCTGGCGCCGAAGATGTCGGGCAGGGGGTCCCCATCGCACGCGGCGTTCATCCATACCGCGAGTCCGAGACCGCCGCGGTACCGCAAGGCGCACTCGTCGAACACCTTCCGGAGCGTGGGTCCGATGTCCACGCCGAGCCGGGCGGGATCGAGTCCGGCCCTGCTCGCGGCGATCAGGCAGATCGCCGTGCTGGTGATCTCTTCGGTTCCTTCGGTGCGTTCCCAGCGGCGGTCCCGGAGCTGCTTCGAGAATAGACCGGTGGCGGGGTCGAAGGCCTCCTGCATCCTGTCGACGCAGAATCGTTTGATGTCGTCGGTGATGACGTTGCTCATTGATGCTCCGGTTCAGGGGTGGTTGTGGTGCCGGGGTGGGGGAGACGAGGGTGGCCCGCGACCGGTGGGTGTCGGTCCCGTTGGCCGTCTTACATTGGATTCTGGAAACCCGCCAGCTTGTTGTGCAGCGTCTTCCTGCTCAATCCGAGGATCCTCGCGGCCTTCGCCTTGTTATACCCGGCTGATGCCAGCGTTTCGAGAATGAGGAGCCGCTCGGCCGCGTGCGTCGACGATCCAACCGGTATCTGAATATGTGTCCGCGCGGGCGGCGGCGCGGTGATGCGCTCGGGGAGGTACTGCTCCCCGATCACGCTGCCCGGGCAGATGACGATCGCGCGTTCGACGACGTTCCTGATCTCGCGGACGTTGCCGGGCCAGTCGTAGCCGGCGAGGATCTCCAGCGCCCCCTCGGAAAAACGCTGCTGGGCCTTGGCGTACCGCTTCGAGAAGACCGAGAAGAAGTATTCAATCAGCACTGGGATGTCCACGCG
This sequence comes from Ignavibacteria bacterium, assembly GCA_031379665.1. Taxonomy (GTDB): domain Bacteria; phylum Bacteroidota; class Ignavibacteria; order UBA10030; family SZUA-254; genus SZUA-254. The sequence continues at coordinate 9,047 of JANNFI010000081.1, read as the reverse complement.
GCGCTCACGGACCGGCGGAAGACGCAGCTCGATGACGCTCAGTCTGTAATAGAGGTCTTCCCTGAGCTCCCCGGCCTTGAGCGCCTGGTTTACGACCTTGTTGGTCGCGGCGATCATCCGGACGTCCACGTTGATCTCTTCCTTGCCGCCGAGCCGCCGGAATTTTTGCGTCTCGATGGCGCGGAGGAGCTTCGCCTGGGTCTCGAGGCTCATCTCGGCAATCTCGTCCAGGAGGATCGTCCCGCCGTTGGCCATTTCGAAACAGCCGGCCTTCTTCAGGAGCGCGCCGGTGAATGCGCCCTTCTCGTGTCCAAACATTTCGTTCTCGATGACGTCCTTCGGGATCGCGGCGCAGTTGATGGTGACATACGGGGCGTCGTGCCGGGGGCTCTGCTTGTGGATCAGTCGCGCCACGACTTCCTTCCCGGTGCCGCTCTCTCCGGTGATGAGGACCGTCGACTGTGACCTGGCGATGAGATTGACCGCCGACCTGATTTCACAGATGGCCGGGCTCTGGCCCACAAGCACGGCGTCCGTGCCGGCTCCGGCCGAGGAGGAAATTTCTTTCCGACCGGGTAGCGCCTGGCGGTAGTTGGTCGCGACCCTCAGGATCGATTCGATCAGGCGCGCGTGAGCGCCGGAGTTGGTGATAAGAAAATCGTGGGCGCCCGCCTTCATGAAGCGGACGGCGTCGTCCACCGTTCCGGTTTGGGTGCAGATGATGACCTTGGTGTCGAGGTCGTTCTCCCCGATATGACGGAAGATGCTGAAGAAGGTGTCCGATGGCGCTTCCGCTATGCAAACACAGATATCGGGTCGAAGTGCTGAAATCAGCCCCAGGGCGTCCGCGGCCGAGTTTGCGACCTTCGGGGTGAACCCCCCGGCGGAGAGTTTACTCCAGAAATCGGCTTCCGGTGACTGGTCGAGCGTGAGAACGACAATGGTATTTTCTGACACGACGGTTCCCCCAACAATAGAAGCAATGATAAAGTGACGAATATCCCACGGTCCCCCATGGGCTAATCGCAAGAGACGGTTATCTTGAGCCAACCAATCGATCAAACCGACCGACCGTGGTGAAAGGCGGGTATTCACTACTGCACGTCTGTCCCCCGACAGCGCTGAATCGCGGGTAATATGCCTTTTCCGAACCTCACAGTCAAGCAGAATTTACAAAATCCGTGAACTTCGGCGGTGATCTGCGTCACATTTTCGAGAATTGCGTGAATGAATGCATTTGGTGGGAATTGGAAAAAAGATTTCTGATACCCTGTCGCTGCGTTCATTGAAAATTAACGCGTCCGACCTGTTGTGTTGAGAGAAAGGATGACCTGAAAACTCCAGGCTTCATATATGGCAGGATGTTGGAGGCCTAACGGGACGAGGCCGGAATTTTCCTCCCTATGATCACCTCCCTGATTCCCGGCGCCGCCATCACTGAAGGGACGTCGAAGAGGACGCCGCCTCATCGGCGGGATTCAGGTAGTGATCGATCGACTGCGCGGCGAGCCTGCCGTCGCGCATCGCGAGTATGACCGTCGCGCCGCCCCTGGCGAGGTCGCCGCCGGCGAACACACCTTTGCGGCTTGTGAGTTGCTTCTCGTCCACGATGACGGTTCCGCGGTTGCTCGTGTCGAGGCCGGGCGTGGAGGCCTGGATGATCGGGTTTGGTTTCTGCCCTATCGCCTCGATCACTGTTTGAACTTCCAGCAGGAACTCCGATCTGGGCACCCGCACGGGTCGGCGCCGTCCGGAGCTGTCGGGTTCGCCGAGGTCCATCCGCTGGCACTCGAGCGCCTTCACCCAGCTTCTCTCGTCGCCGATAATGCGGGTTGGGTTGGTCAGCAGGACGAATTCGATTCCTTCCTGCTCGGCGTGGTGGATCTCTTCCTCGCGGGCGGGGATCTCCTTGCGCGACCTGCGGTAGACCAAGTACGCCTTTTCGGCGCCCAGCCGCTTCGCAGTGCGGACCGCGTCCATCGCGGTGTTCCCGCCGCCGATGACCGCGATCTGCGTGCCGATCCTGATCGGGGTGTCGTGGTCGGGGAACTTGTACGCCTTCATCAGGTTGACGCGCGTCAGGAATTCGTTCGCGGAATACACTCCGCTCAGGCTCTCGCCCGGGATCCCCAGGAAATTAGGTGTGCCCGCGCCGGTCCCGAGGAACGCCGCCTTGAAACCCCATTCGTCGAACAGTTCGTCGATGGTGGCAGTGCGGCCGACCACGAAGTTGGTCTGGATCGTCACGCCGAGCGCCTTGATCCGCTCGGTCTCGAGGTCGAGGATGTCCCTCGGGAGGCGGAACTCGGGGATGCCGTAACGGAGGACGCCCCCGACCGCGTGGAGCGCCTCGAACACCGTCACCTGGTATCCCATCTTCGCGAGCTCGGCCGCGCAGGTGAGCCCCGAGGGGCCGGATCCGACGATCGCCACCTTCTCGTCACGCCGGACCGGGATGTCGGGGGGAGTGAAGAGCCCCACCTCGCGCTCGAAGTCCGCGACGAACCGCTCGAGTTTCCCGATCGACACCGGGTCGTGCTTCATTCCCAGTGTGCAGACCGCCTCGCACTGCGATTCCTGCGGACAGACCCGGCCGCAGATGGCGGGGAGGTAATTCGTCTCGCGGATCTTGTTGACCGCCCCGATATAGTCTTTCTTCATGATGAGGCGGATGAAATCCAGAATGTTCACGCTCACCGGGCATCCGTCGATGCATAACGGGTCCTTGCATTCTAGGCAGCGGGCCGCCTCCTGGAGTGCGAGCTCCTCGTTCATCCCGAGCGACACCTCGGTGAAATTGCGCACGCGCTCTCCGGCGGCCTGTTCGATCGCTTGCTGGCGCGGTATCTTCATCCGCTGGGACGGTTTCAGGTGGTTCGGCGAAGTTGGCGGCGGATTCACCCCAGTTTCCGTCCGGTTCGTGGTCGGTGCAATCGGGTTCGTCATAGCCGGCAGTCCGCCATTTTTTCGAGGTCGCTGTAGGTCCTGTTGCGCAACATCAATTCGTCGAAGTCCACCGTGTGCCCATCGAATTCCGGCCCGTCCACGCACGCGAATTTCATCTCGCCCCCGACGCTCACGCGGCATCCGCCGCACATCCCGGTGCCGTCCACCATCAGCGCGTTCATGCTGACGCACGTCTTCAGCCCCGATGCCCTGGTCGCGTTCGCCACCGCCTTCATCATTGGCAGGGGGCCGATCGCATAGACGGCGTCGAGCGTTTCGCCGGAGTTTATCAGGTCGTTCAGCTGGTCCACCACCGTCCCGCGCCGTCCGTACGATCCGTCGTCGGTCGTGACGTGGACGTTGTCGGAACACGCGCGCATCTCGTCCTCCAGGATCACGAGCTCCCTCGTTCGTCCGCCGATGATGGTGTGAATGCGGTTCTCCTTTTCCTTCAATCCCCTGGTGATGGGGAGGAGCTCGGCCGTGCCCACGCCGCCCCCGATGCATACCACGTTTTTTCCTTCGGTGAGCGGTGTCGAGTTCCCCAGCGGCCCGACGACGTCGAGCAGCTGGTCACCGGCGTAGAGTGTCAGCAGGTATTTGGTCGATTTCCCCACGGCCTGCACGATCAGCGTGATGGTGCCCCGCTCGACGTCGGAGTCGACGAGGGTGAGGGGGATCCGCTCCCCGTTTTCCACAGCGCGGACCATCACGAAATTTCCGGGTTTCCGTTTCTTCGCGATGAGGGGCGCGTAGATCTCGAACCTTGCGATCGATTCGGCGAGGAGGCGGCGCGATACGATGGTGTACATCGGAAGGGCTTTCGGTTTCACGGGCATCCGGGCTATCACCTGTAGTAATTGATGGGATCCATTCCGGCTCAGAAAATGCAATCATTATGCCAGAAGCACACCCCGATCGCCTGGAAAAATACCCGAATCTGGGCGAGATTTCGGACCCTTACATCACGCGGTCCGTCAGGTGGGTGGTGGATTTTCAGCTTTGAGAGGGGGGATCCGCACCCGATAACGGAAATGAGAGTATTCGCAAAAAATTTGTCGCCTGATGGGTGTGTCCGGTGTCTCCCAAAACGGGTGATCCAGATCACAATCGATTTGAATAATCACACCCGCTCACCCCCAGGTTGTGTAATATTGCGCGACGATGCGGCGCCGCTAATGGCGCCCGAAGGGAGCCCGATTGATCAGACAGGTCCGGAGCTTGTACCTCCGGGATGAACAACGATTCGACCGCTGGGGGGCGCTTGGAAAGGTCCTGGCCACGCTCGAGGCATTCCGCCTCGAAGGGGTCCGGCTCGATCCGGGGAAACTCCACGCCTACGTCAACCTGGCGTTTCCGCGCACATTTTCCTGCCAGCGGACACCGGCGCCCGGGGAACACCTCCCGTCACGGGAGGTTATTCGCGCTGAACGAGATTCTCTGGTCGAACTCCTTACCGAATCGGGGGTGCCGGGGGAGAGAGTCGGGTCTGTGGCGCTGGAGGAACTGGGGGAGAGGAGATGCCTCGATCCCGGCTTTATCCGGGAGTACCTGAAATGCCCGAACTGATTGAGGGCAGTGAAAACTGCCCTTTTTGCTGCCCGGCTAGGATTCGAACCTAGACTTCCTTGATCCAGAGTCAAGTGTGTTGCCAGTTACACCACCGGGCAAGGTGAGACAGGTGCTGCAAATATAAATAAACCCACCTCAATTTCCAAGACATCGGCCCTTCCGCTCCATCCATCCCTCTACATTGACTTTCGGCGTCATTTTTCTTAAAATGATGCATATGAAACACTTTTTCCGGCGAGAATGAAGGCTCAGGCCCAGTCGTTACTTTTGGAAAGCAGGGAGGGCGTCGCCGAGACAGCCAGAGGGGAGCTCTTCGTCGGGCAACCCGGCCGGAACCTCTATAAGACCAACAAGCGGGACCTCCTCATACAGGAGTTCGTTTCCCCGTCGCCGGCCAATGGAAGGAAAAAGGGGGGCCACCGGGACCCCGCCGAACTCCGGAACCAGATTTCCTCCTACCTGTTCGAATACCTGAAGGGATTCCACGTTCCAACGCATTACCTCGGAGCGCGGCCCGGCGCCGAAATGCTCGTGAAATACGCCGAACCCCTTCCCCTGCTCGCCAGGATCTATAATACCCCTGATCCGGGGTGGGCGCAAAGGTTTGGAATTGCGGACATTGGCCGGCTCGAGTTTCCGGTGATCGAACATTACCTCACCGCCGGGGCCGGGGCGCCGTCGTGGATCAACGAATACCACCTCTACGCGTTCAACCTCGCCAAGCCCGACGAGTTCAGGCAGGTCAACCGCCTCGCCACAAAAGTCAACGCCGTCCTGCGTGGATTGTGTGAGCGCCGGGAGCTGGCGATCGCCGACATCGGGTTGACGTTCGGCCGTTATAACAACCAGGTCATCCTCACCGGTGAGCTCTCCCACCTCACCTGCACGTTTCTCGACGCGTCGGCGGTGAACCGGAAGGGGAATGGCGCGTATACTCCCGTGGAGACCGGGACTGACGAGGCGCTCGAGAGCCTCTGCGGTCGATTGAAACATAACGGATGATGTTAAGGATAACGCAACCAATGCAACGGCGCACCGAGTGACGCTGACGCCCTACGGAAGATCCTCCGTCCTCTGGTACGCGGTCGGTTTGTGCATCGTCGTGGTGACGCTTTTCGTCGTGGACGTGGACCCGGTCGTGCGGGTCGTCGTTCTCGCCGTTGCGGGTGTCGTGACGTGGCTCGTCTTGAATTTCTTCAGGGACCCCGAGCGTACCGTTCCCGCCGGCGACGACCTCGTCATCGCGCCTGCTGACGGAAAAATAATCTCGGTCGGCCCGGTCCACGAACCGGTGTACATCAACGGCGAGGCGCTACGGGTCTGCATCTTCATGTCGCCCCTCGACGTGCACGTGAACAGGTTCCCGGTGTCGGGCCGGGTCGGTTACGTGGAACACGTGCCCGGCCGTTTCACGCCCGCCTTCAAGGACAAGGCCTCGGAGGACAACGAGAGGACGCTCATCGGCATCGACCGCGGGGGTGTGAAAATACTCTTCAAACAGATATCCGGCTCTCTCGCGCGTCGCATCGTGGCTGAGGTGAGCGTGGGCCAGGAGGCGGTGGCCGGGAAACGATTCGGTATGATCAAGCTCGGCTCGAGAGTGGACGTGCTGCTGCCCACCTCGGCCGAAGTCGCCGTCCGGGTCAACGACCGCGCGGTCGCGGGACAGACCGTCATCGCGAGGCTGGCCCCGGGCGCATCCCAACAACAATCAGGACACAAACGGTGAAAATTACGCGTGCGGTCGTACCGAGCCTTTTCACGGTACTCAACATTTTTTGCGGCTTCAGCGCCGTGGTGCAGACCTCCCAGGAGGCGTACCACCAGGCGGCGTGGTTCATCATCCTCGCCGCGATCTTCGACGTGCTCGATGGTGTGATGGCGCGAATCACCAAATCGTCGAGTTCGTTCGGCGTAGAATTCGATTCGCTCTCCGACGTCGTTTCGTTCGGGCTCGCGCCGTCCTTTCTCGTGTACCAGTCGTTGCTCTTCAGGGACGGGGGACTGGGCCTCCTGGTCAGTTCGCTGCCGCTCATCTTCGGCGCTCTTCGCCTCGCGCGGTTCAACAGTCAGCTGGTCGGCTTCACGAAAGACTATTTCCGGGGCCTGCCGATTCCGGCCTCGGCGCTGACCATTTGCGCGTACATCCTCGTGTTCCACGTCGACGGGTTCGGCTTCACGCCGCTCACGGCGTCGCTCCTGCCGCCGCTCGTGACGGTCGTGTCGTTGCTGATGGTCAGCACGATACGCTACGACACGCTCCCCCAGATTTCGAAGCGGGGGATCAGGCAGCACCCTCTGCGGTTCACCGTACTGGTCATCGCCGTCACGGCGATCGTGATCACGAAGGGCGGGGCGCTCTTTCCAGTCTTCGGCCTCTACCTGCTCACGGGTCCGCTGCGGTACGCCATTCAAGCCATCCGGCATGCGCTGAACCCCGCCGGAAAGGACATCAAGGAAGATGAACCGGGAATGACGAGCGTCGACGTCTGACCACCCCATAAAAAAAGAGGAACCGACCCTTTGTATCTCGCAAAAATCAATATCACGCTGAGGACTTCGATCCTCGACCCGCAAGGAAAGGCGGTCCAGCGCGCCATCGCGAGCCTCGGAATGGAACAGGTCAGCGAGGTCAGGATGGGGAAGTACGTCGAGATGAAGATTTCATCCGACGACCGCGCCGAGGCGGACCGCATTGCCGGCGAAGCGTGCAAGAAACTCCTGGCGAACACCGTGATGGAAAATTTCAATTACACCCTCGAAAAAGTGTAACCGCCCCATATGAGCGCACCACCGATCGACATCCCCTCCAACGGCACGCCGAAGAAATTCGGGGTGGTGGTTTTCCCCGGCTCGAACTGCGACCACGACGCGTACTACGCGCTCAAAGAGATCTTCCGGCAGGACGTCCGGTTCCTCTGGCACAAGGACTCTTCCATCGAAGGCGTCGACGCCGTCATCCTGCCGGGCGGGTTCTCGTACGGCGACTACCTCCGCTGCGGAGCCATCGCGAGGTTCTCCCCCATTATGAAGGAAGTCGTCGCCTTCGCGAAGGGCGGCGGCATCGTCATGGGCATCTGCAACGGGTTCCAGATCCTCTGTGAGGCCGGCCTCCTTCCCGGCTCGCTCCTGCGGAACGCCGGGCTCGCGTTTTCGTGCCGGTACGTCAACCTGAAGGTGGAGAACGCGGCGACCGCATTTACGTCCGCCTGCGCCCCGGGCGAGGTCCTCAGGATCCCCATCGCGCACGGCGAGGGCAATTTTTACGCGGATGCGGAGACCCTCGACCGCCTGACAAGGAATAACCAGATTATTTTCAGATATTGCGACGCTGGGGGGGCAGTCACCGAGGAATCCAACCCGAACGGCTCGGCACGCAACATTGCTGGAATTGTCAATGAAGCGGGAAACATAATGGGAATGATGCCCCACCCCGAGCGGGCGTCCGACCCCGTACTCCGGGAAACTGACGGGGCGAAGGTCTTCAGGTCGGTGATCGGTCATCTGGTTGGCACAGCGCATCTCACGCACGCGACTTTCTAAAAGAGGCACACTATGTTTGGTCTCGGAACCGGCGAAATCATCCTCATCCTCCTGATCATCCTGATCTTCTTCGGGGCGAAGAAAATCCCCGAGCTGGCCCAGGGCCTCGGGAAAGGCCTGCGGGAATTCCGCAAGGCGGCGAAAGACATCCAGGACGAAGTCGAGCGTCCTGACGATCACAAGAAAATCGACAAGGGCGACAAGACCGCCTGATCGCCGGACGATCGTCCTGAATCGCGGCACCCCCGGGGGAATGCTCTCCCGGGGCCTGATTTCCGTTTCCCATCCGTTTTTTCTCAGTCTCTGGCATTTGTCGTCCGTTGAATATCCATTGATTTTCCATTGAGTTTCCATCTTGAGCGCGGGCGCCTCCTCGCCCGGCAAGTCACCTGCGAAGCGATCGTCGAAGAGCATCTCCGCCGGATCCGCGCCGGCGCGGACCTGAACGCCTTCCTCGACGTCTTCGACGATGACGCGCTCGGGCGGGCCCGCGAGGTGGACCGCAGGGTCGCCGCCGGGATCGCGGGGCCGCTCGCCGGGATGGTCATCGCCGTGAAGGACGTCATCTGCGTCAGGGGCCGGAAGGTGACCTGCGGCTCGAAGATCCTCGAACACTTCGAATCACCCTACGACGCGACCGTGATCGAACGTCTCCGCGCGGCCGACGCGGTCGTCATCGGCAAGACCAACATGGACGAATTCGCGATGGGTTCATTGAACGAGAACTCCGCGTTCGGGCCTGTGAAGAACCCGCGCGATCCGGAACGGGTGCCGGGCGGGTCGAGCGGCGGTTCCGCCGCGGCCGTCGCCGCGGGACTCGCGATGACCGCGCTCGGTTCGGACACCGGCGGCTCGATCAGACAGCCGGCCGCGCTCTGCGGCGTCGTCGGCCTCAAGCCGACCTACGGCCGGGTGTCGCGTTACGGCCTCGTCGCCTTCGCGTCGTCGTTCGACCAGATCGGCCCGTTCGGAGATTCGGTGGGGGA
>JANNFI010000067.1:0-1835 GCA_031379665.1 Ignavibacteria bacterium | reverse complement strand
GCCACGAAATAGCCGGAGTTGGGGGTGATCGTGATGGTGAGCGTATCCCCGTAACTCACGACCGTCGCACCGGCAGGTGACACCGATCCGTTCGGACCGGCGCTCGCCGTAATCGTGTACGTATTGATCGAGAAGTACGCCGCGATCGTGTGGTTCGCCGCGAGGTTCGGGAAGCTGTAACCGCCCAGGGCGCCTACGTTCGCGCCGTCAACCAGCACGCTGTCGATGTGGAAGCCGGTGTTGGGTGTGATCGTCGACGGTTCCCCGGTCGGGGCGGTCGCCAGCTACACCTTCCCGAACGTCGGTGCCAACCACACCCTGCAGGCGTCCTTCGGCGCGGCGAACGCCGTGCCGACTGCGGTGGCTCTACTCTCGCCGCTCGACAACGACACGGTTGGGGAGGGCTCGCTGACGGCGATGTCCTTCACCTGGAGCGCATCGACCGACGCCGATGCAGGTGACACCCTGGTCTATTCGCTCAGGATCACCGGTCCCGGCGTCGATTACACGGCCGGCGGGCTCACCGACACGAGCGTCACGCTCGACCTGAGCGCCGATCTCACGGCGGGAGACGACTATGCCTGGACGGTGACGGTCAACGACGGCCAGGCGGTTGTTTCGTCGCCAGATACATTCGGGTTCCACGTCAGTCCCTTCACGGGCGTCGACGACGGCGTGACCGTTCCGGAAGTGTACGCGCTGGGCCAGAACTATCCCAACCCGTTCAATCCGACGACGGCGATTCCGTTCGACCTGCCCGAGCGCTCCTCGGTCAGCCTAAGGGTGTTCAACATCCTCGGCGTGCAGGTGATGGAACTCATCTCCGACGAACAGATGCAGGCCGGTTCGTACACCACACCGGTCGACTTCTCCAACCTCTCGTCCGGCGCCTACTTCTATCGCCTCACGGCGAGGGGCGAGGGCGCTCAGGTGTTCGACAAGGTGATGAAGCTCGTCGTCATCCGGTAAGAATACAGGCCGATTCTCTACAAGGCCGGTCCCTTCGGGGGCCGGCCTTTTTTTTATCGTCGCCCGGGTTGCCCGGTTTACCCGATTTCGATATATTGATTTCGGGGTCTTTGTCCGCGGTCACCCCCCAGAACGTGGTGCTTCTCTATATTTCCCTGATCAAATCCCCGGAATTCTCAATGTCCATCTGAATGCCTAGTGTGATGAATAAGTCGATTATTTTTCTCGTCTCCATCGTTTCCGTAATCTCCGCCATTTCCACCGCCCAGAGTCAGACCCTGCGAGATGATTTCAACCGCACGGCCACCACCGACATCGCCGGGTCGCTGAAGTGGCGGCGGGTGTTGAACCTTAACGACACATCCGCCACGATCCAGTTGAACGCCGATTCGACAGTCTCCCCGAGGAACCTGCTCGGCCCCTTCAACCGCGGGGCTGCGTACTGGGATACCTCGCTCGCCGGGCGTTTCCAGGTCGGAATGGTGCTTCGCCACAAGAACGGGAACGACGGCGTCCCGACGTTCCATCTGCAAATAATGAACGACAGCAGTTGGACGACGGGCAACGGATATGCGCTCAGGTACCAGGCGAACCCCGGGCAGGACAGGATGGACATTCAGCGGATCACGGCGTCGGGCACCGACACCCCGACGGTAAACCTCCTCGCCACCCTCAATCGGGAGTTCATTGAGGGCGATACGATCTTCTTTAAGTTCTATCCGGACGGTCGGAAGACGGCCGTCGTCTACGGCGTCTCGGGCCAACGTGACTCCATGAGCGTCGTCGACACGGTTTACAATCCCGCCTCGTGGATTCCCTGGATTCAGGGCCGCGTCTTCGCCGACCCGGTGAGGATGGACAATTTC
>JANNFI010000133.1:0-12693 GCA_031379665.1 Ignavibacteria bacterium | reverse complement strand
CAGAACCTTGTGACAGTTGCTCGAGTGAGACCTCCTGCGCTGTATTGTACGCAAGCGTGGTAAACAGATAGTTCAGTTCCTGAATATCTTGGATGCCGTACAGACCTGGTAAATCCCGGAGAAGCACCTTGTCTATGATGTCGTTCTTGATATATCGGCTGGGGTCCTCTTGAATAAGTTCTGAGAGGGCGACCTCGGGGTAGCCGCCAAAATTTAGATATTGTGTGAAGTGCCGATTAAGTTGCTCGATATCCATCGCCTCTCCGATTTTCCCATCAGCTGCTGGTTTCAGCGGGTCACCCGCGCCAAGCAGGTCGAGATACTCACTAAAGGTTAGAGGAGGCAATAGGAACTCCGTGAAGCGGCCTGCACCTGACTCGTGACTCTTCATTTTTAATGCCGCCGCGGCGGAGACGGATGCAATAAAACGACTCGGCAACGATGCATCGACCAATATCTTCAGGTGCACCTCCCAACCTTTCAGATATTGAATCTCATCGAAAAATACGTAGCACTTTTCAGTTCGATGGTTAATCCCCGCCGCCTCGTCATAAAACGCGAGCAGGTCCTCAAGCGTGCAACCATTGTAGAGCGGATGGTCGACAGAGATATAACACACGCGCTTTGGAGACACGCCGGTATCAATGAGCGCTTGAATACTGTGATGAATCAGTACGGTTTTTCCAACGCGTCGTGGACCAAGTAAGAGGAGTGCTCGTTTTATCTCAGTCTTTGTGAGGATCCCTTGAAAGCTCGAGAAATAGGCCCTGGGGGAGAGTTTTCGATATTGCTCACCCAACTGGTAGGGAACGGCCCACCAAGGGTTTTCGGTTTGAATCCTCCTTATAATTTGTTCTTTTGAAATATCCCTCATCAGATCATCGTTAGAGTTAGTCTATTGATCTTAATATAGGATGATTCACATATTAAAGTCAACGCATTGATCTTAGTAGTGGTAGTCGCTGTAACGTGTTGATAAATAATGAGTTGGAGATTGGCGAAGTAGGCGTTCTGCATGAATCGATTCCGGATGGATGCGATAGGAGTGTCTACGGCATGTCTTGTGGCTCGATTACCGGCCGCCGCCCGATTTTTCCTTCAACTCCGTGAACAGGTTGAGGACCACCTGGATGGTGGTGAGGCTCTCCTCCTCGCCGCTCGACTGGGTGGTGACGATGTATTTCCCGTCGGGGGTGATGTCGTAGCTCTGGCCGCTGTCGACCGGCAACAGGCGGAGCCCCGAGAAGACGACCTTCGGCGATCCGGTCTTGAAAGCCGTTCCCGGATCGACGTCCACCGACATCAGCCTCCCCCCGGAGTAGTAATAGAGCTTTCGACCGTCGGGCGACCACCTGGGCTCGCCCGCTTCGTCGGACGAGATCTGCCATTTTCCTTCCCCGTCGGGAAACTTCCTGACGTACACCTGGTACACGCCGGTCTCGTTCGAAATGTGGGCGAGCCACCTGCCATCGGGTGAGACCGCCGACTGGTATTCGTCGAATCTGGACGAAACCAGGTGAATGAATTCCCGCTTGCCCGCGAGCGGGAGGATGCAGACGTCCGAGGCCTGGCCCGTAGTCTGCCGGTCGACGACGAGATATTTCCCGTCCCGCGTCCAGGAGTTGAGGTACATCCTGAGGGGCGCCCGGAGCAGCGTGTCGGGAGAGCCGCCTCCGTCCGAGCGTTTCACCAGGATGCTGTTCGTAGCGCCGCCGTATGAAAAATACGCGATCCTCGCCCCGTCGGGCGACCAGGCCGGCGACCTGTTGACGCCGCCGAAGGTAAAGCGGCTGAGCGTCGTCCGGGCGATGTCGTAGACCCAGATGTCGAAATCCTTGCCGGTGCCGATCGCCATCGCGATCCGGGTCCCGTCCGGAGAGACCTTCGGTTCGATGTACGACTGAACCGGCAAAGCCAGCGGAGTCGCGTTCCCCTGCATATCGAATTTCACGAGCCTCCGGTCGGCGACCTCGATCATCCCGGGGATATAGGCCAGGACGCCGTCATCGGAGACGGCGAAATTCATTGCGCCGGTGGTCGGGTCGCCTGTGACCCCCTCGACGACGGGGACCGGCGTACCGGATATCTCCATACGGTCCGGATCGAACGGCATCGCATAGAGCACGCCCGACCTCGAATAGAGCAGGTGCCCCGAGGAGAGGTACTGCGCCGAGCTCGCACCCCGTACGAGCGTCTTCCGTTCGCCGGTGTTCGTGTTGATCGCGTCGATTGTCGCGTCCTCGTAGTAGTCCGGACTCTCAAGGTATCCCACGGTGAAGATCACCGTTTTCCCGCCCGGCAGGACGAACGGCCACCGGTGCGTTCGTTCGTTCTTGGTGGAATCGGGTACGGTGAGGGTCACAGCCTCACCTCCGCCCTCGGGAAGGGCGAGCAGCCCGCCCGCCACGCCGTTGCTGCTGACGATCCTGCCGTCGTCCCCCCACGCCGCCCCCCGGGCGTCGGGAAAATCCGCGACGTTGATCGGCATGCCTCCGTTCACGGCGACCTTTTTCATTTTGCCGTCCGCGAAGAACCCGATCCATCTCCCGTCCGGGGAGAAAAAAGGGTGGGCTGCCCGTTCGGTGCCTGCGATCGGTGCGGCTTCGTTGCCGTCCATCCTCCGGAGGTAGAGTCCGGTGATCGTACGGTAGACAACCATCGACCCGTCCCTCGAGACGGCGAGCCCGCCCTGGTTGGTCAGCTGTAGCGGTTTGCCGGCCGGGATCGAGATCTGCAGATGCACGGGTCGGGTGTCCACGGCATCCCTTTTCATTAACAAGTAGATCGCGGCAATCGCGATCGACGCCATCACGGCCGCGGTGATCCAGGCGAGCCGTCCCGAACGTGTATGGACGACGGGAGCTCCCGTCCCGGAGCCCGCTCGGGAAACTGACGATTGTCCGGTCATCCCGGATTGTCCAGCCATTCCGGATTGGCCAGACATCACCCGTGACGCGCTCACCACGCGGGAGAGGTCGGAGCCGGAGCTTTTCATCCCGGCCTTCACGGCGCGCAAATCAACCGGCACTTCCTGTATGTTCTGGTACCGGTCGCCCGGTTCCTTCGCGAGGCATTTGTTCACGATCCGCTCGAGTTCCATCGGCATTCCAGATCGCAGAGCAGATATCGGCTCGGGTTCGTTGTTCAGGATGTTGTAGACAACTGCCTGCTCGAATTCGCCGGGAAAGGGGTGCCGTCCGGTCAGCATTTCGTAAAGCACCACGCCGAACGACCAGATGTCGCTCCGGTGGTCGACGCTCTCGCCGCGGGCCTGCTCGGGCGACATATAGGCGACCGTCCCGAGCGTCGTGCCTTGTTTCGTCAGGAGTGACGCGCCCTTCAGTTTCGCCAGGCCGAAGTCCATGATCTTGACGCGGTCGCGGTCGGTGACCATCACGTTGGCGCTCTTCATGTCGCGATGCACGACGCCCTTCTCGTGCGCCGCGTGGAGACCCTCCGCGACCTGGATGGCGAGGTCCATCGCCCGCTGGACCTTGATCTGCCCGGCAGCCAGGAGGTCCTTCAGGCTCTTCCCCTCGACGAACTCCATTGCGATGAACGGGTGTTCGTCGGAGTCGTCGATTTCGAAGACGGTGGCGATGTTGGGGTGGTTGAGCGCGGCGGCGGCCTGCGCTTCGCGCGCGAACCGCTCTTTTTCGGTTTTGTCCGCGACGGCGTGGGGGGGAAGAAACTTGAGGGCTACTGTCCGTTTGAGCTTCAGATCCTCGGCGCGGTAGACTACTCCCATCCCGCCGCGGCCGAGCTCCTCGATGATCTTGTAGTGGGAAACGGTCGTTCCGATCATTCCGTTACACTGAGGTGATGAGTGATGAAGAATATCGTAAAAACCACAGGAAAATGACAGCCTAAAATAGGTGAAGGGAAGCCCCCATCCGGGATGGGCCGACTTCCCTTCATTCCTTTCGCATCACCCCACCGGTTTTAGCCGCAGGCTACCCTGGAGCGACCCCGCCGCTGGGGTCCCCGGCATCCTCGCGGGGAGGCCCTATTTCATCAACGTCATTTTCCGCGTTTCGATGTAGTCGTTCGCGCGGATGGTGTAGATGTATACTCCGCTCGAGAGGACGCTGCCGTCAAGGGTCAACTCATAGACCCCTGCGTTCCGTTCCCCATCCACGAGGGTCATCACTTCCCGCCCGCCGATGTCGTAGAGCCTGACGCTGACCATCCCCGAACGGGGTATGGCATATGAGATGCTCGTCACGGGGTTGAACGGGTTGGGGTAGTTCTGGGAGAGCGCGTACGCGTCCGGCACGACGCCGTCCGTGTACGATTCGTTCACGTCGACGGTCCCCGCGCAGAGGGTGACGGCGTAGGCATTGTCGAAGCCCGAACCGCCGTTCGGCATCGACAGCCTATACGAATCGAACGTCGCCGTATCCCTGTGTGACCCGCCAACCGCGAGGCAATCATCCGAGATGAAAGCGATGTCGGAGACCTTCGCGGTGTTGGCGAACACCTTGTCCCAGAGCGTCGCCTTGTTGTTGTCGAATTTTGCGACGTGTGGGACGTTGAACGCGCCGTCCCCCGAGAGGTAGTAGTTGCCCGCGCCGTCCACGACAACCTCCCGGATCTTGGACGCCGCGCCCCCGAAGAAGACCGAGTCGACAAACAGCGGAGTCCCCGTCTGGCCGTCCAGCTTGAACAGGTACCCGTTGGGGAACGTCGATTTGGTGATCCCGCCGATCGTCACAGTGCCGAACAAGGCGTAAAACGCGCCGTACACGTTGTTCGAATCGTCGATCGCGATCCGGGACGCTTCGAGCACCACCGAGGGAGTAACCAGCGTCGCCCAGATCTCGACAAGATTGTCGGTGAACTTGATGACCTTGTTCCCTCCCTGGACGACGATGTTGTTGTCGGAATCGATGAGGAGGTTGTGCTGCTGGGGGTTCTGGCTGTTACCGGAAATCGTTCCGAAGGCACCCGACGGGGCGCCGTCGGCGGGGCTGATGTCGTAGACCTCGGAATCCCCCACATTAATGAAGGGCACGTTGTTGCTGTCGACCGCGATGGAATAGATCGCGTAGCCGTATCCTCGCGCCCAGAGAAATGCTCCGCCGCTCGTGTACTTCACCACGAACCCGCCCGAAAACGCCGGCAGGGCCGATCCGTTGAACGTGGCAATCTGGTTGAGGGCCACCGAGCCGCAAAAATAGACGTCCCCGTTCCGGTCGATGGCGATGTCGAAGGCCCTGTCGCTCGTCGGGCTGGGGCATCCGCCCTGGGCCATCCAGAGGACCGATCCGGCGCTCGTCGCCTTCCCGAAGAATGCTCCACCCGATCCCGGCGCGACGATCGTCCCGCCGAAATTCACCGAGTCGGAGTGCCCGCCGGCGAAGTAGACGTTGCCGGAGCCGTCGACCTCGACGCTCTTGACGTCGCTCGCGGCCGCGCCTGATGAATTATTGAAGGGGTTCTGGAAGGTGGGTGTCTGTGCGGAAATTGAAGTCGAAAGAAGTAGGTATGCAGTAAACACGTACAAATATTTCATTGGTCTATTATTTCTTGAATGGTGATGGGTGATGTGATGTCGCCCCGTTTTTATAGTGGTCTCCGGACTCCACTCTGGAGCAAATGACCCTACCGGTCGGCGTCCGCCGTCGCGGCCGCCGCCTTCCTCAGTTCCTCTTCCCAGTTCACCACCATCGTGATCGGCGGAGTGGTCAACCGCGATTCGCCGATCCTGGCCAGGACCATCCTGCCATCGAGTGAAATGTCGCTCAACCCTCCGATGACCGACCGTGAATCGTAATCGAACCGGGTGCGGATCGAATCGACGACGAAGGCCGAGTTGACAACCCTCACGGTCGCGGCCATCGCCTTTCTGTCGAGCGACTGGAAAAAGATACTCTTTCCATCGCCCGACCATTTCGCCCCGACTCCCCCGTCGATTGAGATCTGCCATTTGCCCGCGGAACCGTCGAGCGCCCTCACATAGACCTCCCAGCGGCTGGTCTCGTCCGACATGTAGGCGATCCACCGGCCGTCGGGTGAAAATGATCCGTTGCCCTCCCGGAATTCAGTCTTCAGAAACGTCACGGGTTTCCGATCGCCGTAGAGCGGCAGGAGCCAGAGATCCATCTTGGTCTTGATGTTTCCCGTGGTGGTGAACGCGAGGGTGCGGCCATCCCTCGACCAGTCGGAAACGTATTTATCCTGGTCCGAGGCCAGCAGAAGCTGTTCCGCGTCGGTCCCGTTCGTGTGTTTGACGTACAGGTCGTATCGGATTCCCCGTGCCGAGGAGAAAACGATTGAATCGTCACCCGGGGACCAGAACGGGGCCCTGTCGATCGCAGCGTCGAAGGTGAACCGGGAGTCTCTGCCGCTGGCGATGTCCCTGATCCAGATGTCGCCGCCCCTCACCTGTTCGTCGCGCGACTCCAGCGCGATGCGCTTCCCGTCGTTGGAGAATCTCCCCCCCACGGGATTTTTGAAATCGAGGACCTGGCTGGTGTTTCCGCTCCCGTCCAGGATGGCGATTTTGCCGTTCTGCTCAGCCCCGGCCTGGTAGATCAGCACGCCCTCCCGCGATACCGAGAAGATGGCGCGATACCGGAAATTACTGTACTGCAATTCCTCGGCGATCGGCACGGCGTCGCCCGAAAAGACAAGGCGCGCGGTGTCGAACGGCTGCGCCATCAACATTCCCTGCCGGTGGAAGAGGAGGTGTCCTGACGCGTATTCGACGTTTGAATTCCCGATCATCAGGACGGTGTCGAGAGCCCCGTCCATCGTGGCGATTTTAATCGAGTCGTCGACAAGGCCCCCGACCGTCGACTGCGTCGTATAGATGAAATGACGGCCGTCAGGGAGAAAGTGCGGCCACCGGTGATTGACCACAGCGACGGCGCTATCGACCTTCGACAACGAAACGGGTACGCCGCCCGCAGCCGAGACCTTCGATAGTAATGAGTTAGCGTCCGGTGAAAAGACGATGACTCCTTCCCTGTTCCAGGTCCCGCCCCGGCCATCGGGAGCGTCGCAGATGGTGAGCGTCGGCCCCCCTGCGGCGTCGATTTTTTTCAATTTCCCCGACGCGAAGAACGCGACTGTCCGGCTGTCGGCGGACCAGAAGGGATGGGTGGCGCCGTTCGTACCAGGGAAAAGGATGGCCGTCATCGATGCGACCGGCCGGACCCAGAGGGAATTCCTCCCCGTGGTGTCCGACGCGACGAACGCCACGGTGCGCCCGTCGGGGGAGATGGCAATGTGTCCTCCGTTTACGACGTTGAAGTTGACCTTGAGCGGCGCCAGAATCGTGGACCGCGTCACACGTCGCGGCGTTGGAGCGGGCTGGTTGGTAAAATGAAAATACAAAGACCCCGCGGTCGTCAGAAGGAACAATCCCGCGACGATCCACGGCAGGAGGGTCTTCGACCTGGGCGCGGCCGGATGAGCTACCGCGCCGGGGTATTCCGCCGGCCATTCGCCGCTCCCCTGGGCGCCGGCGGGCATCGAAAATCCTGATACCCTGCTCCCAATTCCTGAAGGCCCAGCGCCGATCGGCCTCGCCGCTGTGATCCTGCTCGTCCGCTGGCGGCTCGACTCGCGCTTGGCCCTGCGCAGGTCGACCGAGACCTGCTTCGCCGACTGCGTCCGCTCGTTCGGGTCCTTCTCCATGCATTCGAGGACGATCGCGTCGAGGCTCGCCTCGAGCTCCGGCTTGAAGGCGCTCATCGGCGCAGGGTCGACATTCACGATTTCGTAGGCGAGGGCCGTCTCGTGTACACCGTTGAAGGGGAGCCGGCCGGTGAACAGCTCATATAAGAGAACGCCGAGGGAGAAAATATCCGACCGGTGGTCGGAATCGAGGCCCTGCACCTGCTCGGCCGACATGTAGCCGGCGGTCCCCACCGTGCTCCCCTCGCGGGTGAGCCGGGTGATCTTGCTATTGGAGGCGCGCAGCTTCGCCAGGCCGAAGTCCATGATCTGGGCGATGCCGTCCTTCCGGATCATGATGTTCTCCGGCTTGATGTCGCGGTGGACGATCCCCTTCTCGTGAGCGGCCGAGAGGCCGTCGGCGACCTGCATTCCGATCTCGATCGCCTGCCTGAACCCGATCGTCGCCATCCGTTCCCGCAGCGTCTGGCCGTCGATGTGTTCCATCACGATGAAGAGGTGCCCGTCGTGCTCCTGGATGTCGTGGATGGTGCAGACGTTGGGGTGGTTCAGCGCCGAGGCGGCCTTCGCCTCCTGGACGAACCGCGCCTTCTCCTGGTCCGACGCGACGGTGCGGTCGGGGAGGAACTTGAGCGCGACATCGCGGTCGAGCTTCGTGTCGCGGGCCTTGTAGACCACGCCCATTCCGCCTTCCCCGAGTTTCTCGAGGACGGTGTAGTGTGCTATCGTCTGTCCGATCATTTGTCTATCCTCCCGTTGGTTGCCGGTGGCCCCGTGAGCCGTTATTTCGTGTGCTTCCTGATGAGTTCGATGAACCCCGGTTCGTTCCTGATGTTGTCGAGGTCGGGGTCGCGCTTGATCCACTCGAAGTCTTCCTGCCCGTTGTCGACCGCGTTCTTGATCGTCTCGACGGCGAGTTTCTTCTCTCCGAGGCGCGCGTAGAGGCAGGCGGCGTTGTACATCATCAGGGAGTCGCCCGGGTTCAGCTCGAGCGCCTTCACCCCCTCGGCTTTCGCCTCGGGGACCCGGTTTGCCTGCGCGAGGTGGATCGCGTAGTACATATGGGCGCGCCCGTCGTCCGGGTGCTTCGAGAGGTATTTCGGAAAGAATTCCAGGATTGCGTTCAGCGTCCGGAGATGGTTCTCCTTCTCCCCAAGTTTGTCGTAGACCATCCCGAGGTCGTTGTAGGCGTTGTAGAAGTTCGGGTTGAGCGTGAGCACCTTCTTGAAGAGCTCCACTGCCTCCGAGTCGCGGTCGGAGGTGTGGTAGATGCGCCCGAGGATCCAGTATGCGACGAAGTTGTTCGGGTCGAGCTCGATCGCCTTCTGCGTGGCGGTGATCCCCTCGTCGAGTTCCTTCTTGTCGAAGTAGGCGAGCCCGAGCGCCGCATACGCCTCCGAAAGAGTCGGATCGTACATTAGCGCCTTGAGGCTCGACTCGATCGCCTTGTCGAGCCACTCGTCGCGCGCCTCGAAGTACTGGTGCAATGTTGCGTACGCCTCGCCAAGGCCGGCGTGCGCAGACGCGTAGCGTTGATCGAGCTCAATCGCTTTCTTGAACAGTTGAATCGCGAGATGGACGTTGTTCTTCGTGAGCCGGTAGAGGAAATCCCTGGCCCTCAAGTTAATGTCGAACGCCTCGGCGTTGAGCGTGGCGCGCTTCGTCAGCACGACCTTCTCTGTCGGCGAGAGTTTCAGCATCAGGGCGTCCACGATCTGCTTCGAGACCTGCTCCTGGATGTCGAACACGTCTTCCAGTTTGCCCTTGTACGACTCAGCCCAGAGCTGACGGTCGACCTCGACGTCGATGAGCTGCACCGCGATCCTCAAGTTGTCCTGGAACTTCCGGACGCTCCCCTCCAGGATGTAGCGCGCGCCCAACTCCCGGCCGATCGTCTTGATGTCTTTCTTCGTCCCCTTGTACTGCATCGAGGTGGTCCTCGAGACGACCTCGATGTCCTTGAGCCGCGAAAGGTTGACGATCAGCTCCTCGGTGAGACCGTCGCCGAAATACTCGTTCTCCTTGTCTGCGCTGATGTTCTCGAACGGGAGCACGGCGATCCCGCGGCGCTTGGTCGCGACGGAGGCGGACTCGATGTCCTTCTTAAGGTGCTGCAGCGCGTCGATTACGATGTCGGCCGTCTGGAAGCGGAGCTCCCGGTCCTTGGTCATCATCCGCCTCACCGTCTCGTCCACCGCGTGCGGGATCTTCCGGTCGAAGGCGCTCGGCATCGGCGGATCTTCGTGGCCGATGAGATAGAGCAGCGCCGCCTCGTGTTCTGCCTTGAAGGGGACTTCGCCGGTGAGCATTTCATAGAACACCACGCCGAGGGACCAGAGGTCGCACCGGTGGTCGGCGGCGATCCCCTGCACCTGCTCGGGAGCCATGTAGGAGAGCGTTCCCATCGAACTGCCGGTCTTCGTCAGACCCTGGGTGTTTTTCAGTTTGGCGACGCCGAAGTCCATGATCTTGATGCGCCCGTCTTTGGTGATCATCACGTTTTCGGGTTTGATGTCACGGTGGACGATCTCCTTGGCGTGCGCGGCCCGCAGGCCTTTCGCCACTTCGACGGCCCAGTCGATCGCCTTCGGGACGGAGAGGCCGGTGCCCGATTTCAATCCGACCAGATGCTTCTTGAGCGTTTCACCCTCGATGTATTCCATCACGAGAAAGAGCGTGCCGTCGTGCTCGTTGATCTCGTGCACTCCCATGATGTTCGGGTGGTTGAGCGCCGCGGCGGCCTTCGCCTCGCGCAGGAACCGCTCCTTCGTTTCCGCAGAGTCGGAGAGCTGGTGGGGGAGAAACTTGATGGCGACGGTCCTGTCGAGTTTCGAGTCCTGGGCCCGGTAGACGATGCCCATCCCGCCCTCGCCGAGCTTGTCGGTGATTTTATAATGAAGTATCTCTTTGCCGATCATCGATGTTCGTTGTCTGAATGGTGTGTGGTTGTTCGTGCCGCGAGAGCCCCTGAGCGCGTCACTTGCCCTTCATCAACTCGACGTACTCCGGCTCGTTGCGGATGTTGTCGAAGTCGGGGTCTGTCTTGATCCAGTCGTAATCTTCCAGCCCGGCGACGACCGACTCCTTGAGCGCAGTCAGGGAAGCCCTCTTCTCTCCGATCCTCGCGTAACAACACGCCGCGTTGTAGAGCATCAACGGATCGCCCGGGCTGAGCTCGAGGGCCTTGCGCACCTCCGCTTTCGCGTCGTCGATGCGTCCGATCTGCGCCAGCTCGATGCCGTAGTAGATGTGCGAGCGCGCGTCGTCGGGGTGCTGAGAGAGGTACCGCGGGAAGACATCGAGAAGTTTCGCGAGGACCTCCTTGTACTTTTCCTGTTCCCCCAGCTTCTCGTACACCATCCGCAGGTCGCCGTAGGCGGTGTGGAAATCGGGGTTCAACTCGATCGCCTTCTTGAGCAGGTCCACCGATTCGCGGTCGCGACCCACCACGTGGTAGATCCGCGCGAGCACCCAGTATCCCGTGAAGATGTTGGGCCCCAGTTCGATCGCCTTGCGCGCGGCCGTTTCGGCTTCCTGCAGCGACTTTTTGCTGAAGTACGCCCAGGCCAGGGCCGAGTACGCCTCGGAAACTGTCGAGTCGTACATCAGCGCCTTGAGGCTCGACTCGATCGCCTTGTCGACCCAGATTTCCTTGGTGTCGTAATCGTAGTGCAGCGTCGCGTACGCCTCGCCGAGCCCGGCGTAGGCGGCCGCATAACGGGTGTCAAGCTCGATCGCCTTCTGGAACAATTGAATGGCGAACTGCAGGCTGTTCTTCGTCCTGCGGTAGAGGAAATCGCGCGCCCTCAGGTAGCAGTCGAACGCCTCGGCCACGATCGTCGGGCGTTTCGTCAGGACGACCTGTTCCGTGGGGGAGAGTTTCACCATCAGCGCGTCCACGATCTGCTTCGAGACCTGCTCCTGGATGTCGAAGACGTCGGCCATCGTGCCCTTGAAGGTCTCGGCCCAGAGCTGTTCGTCCAGCTCCACGTCGATCAGGTCGGCGGTGATCCTCAGGTTGTCCTGGAACTTCCGCACGCTCCCCTCGACGATGTACCGGACGCCGAGCTCGACGCCGATGGTGCGGACGTCCTTCTTCGTCCCCTTGTACGACATCGTGGTGTTGCGCGATACCACCCGGACGTTCTTCAGCCGCGAGAGGTTTGCGATCAGCTCCTCGGTGAGCCCGTCGCTGAAATACTCGTTGTCCTTCTCGGAGCCGATGTTCTCGAACGGGAGCACCGCGAGCGCCTTTTTCCCGACGTTCGCGCTCGACTTCTCCACGTCGCCGCGGGTTTCTTCTATTCCCCGGATGAGTTCGTCGACGGTCTGGAACCGCTTCGAGCGATCCTTCATCAGCATCTTCCGGACGAGCACGTCGACCCGGTTCTGGATCTTCCGGTCGAGCTGGCTCGGCACGGGCGGTTCTTCGTTCACGATAAGATAGAGCAAGGCCGCCTCGTGTTCCGCCTTGAACGGGAGCTCACCGGTGAGCAGTTCGTAGAGCACGACGCCGAGCGACCAGATGTCTGACCGATGGTCAGCCGCGCTCCCTTCCGCCTGTTCCGGCGACATATACGAAAGCGTGCCGAGCGATGTGCCGGTTTTGGTGATCCCGGCGCCGCTGCGCAGTTTCGCCAGCCCGAAGTCCATGATCTTCAGGCTGCCGGATCCGTCGAGCATAATGTTCTCGGACTTGATGTCCCTGTGGATGATGTTCTTGTCGTGCGCGGCCTTGAGCCCCTGCGCCACCTGCATCGTCCAGGCGAGCGCCTGGTTCACCGGGACGCCAGCGGCGGTCTTGAGGTTCTTCAGGTACTGCTTGAGCGTGCTCCCCTCGACGTACTCCATCACGAAAAAGAGGTTACCGTCCTGTTCGTCGATTTCGTACACGTTCAGGATGTTGGGGTGGTTGAGCGCGGCGGCTGATTTCGCCTCCTGCACGAAACGGCTCTTCCCCTCCTCCGACGCCGACATATGGTGCGGGAGGAACTTGATGGCCACCATCCTGTCGAGCTTCTTGTCGCGGGCCTTGTAGACGATGCCCAT
>JANNFI010000092.1:0-2707 GCA_031379665.1 Ignavibacteria bacterium | reverse complement strand
GGTGTCCTGCGCCTTGTAGACGACGCCCATCCCGCCTTCGCCGAGCTTGTCGGTGATGGAGTAGTGTGATATCGATTTGCCGATCATTGTCTGATGCTCATTGTACGCCGACCTTTTTCATGAGAGTGATGAATTGCGGATCCTTCCGGACCAGCCGGAATTCCCTCCACACACCCGCCATCGGCAGGGTCCTCGATTTATCTTCCTGGTCGTACGCCTTCTGCAGCCAGGCGAGGGTGCTGTCCGATTTCCCCAGGCCCGCGTACACCATCGCGACGGCCACGGGGTCGGGGGTTTTCTTCGGATCCGCGAGGAGCACGGAGAGGATGGAGTCGGCTTTCGAAACGGCCCCGAACGCGGCGTAGTAATGGCCGACGAACCCGAGGTTGTTGCTGGAGAGACCCGCAAGTTTCATCTCGTTCAGGACCTCGAGCCCCTCTTTGGGTTTGCCCGTTCCGAGACAAACGGCTGCCTTCCAGACATTGGCGAAGAAAAATTGCGGGTCGATTTCCCTGATCTTCCGGATCACCTCGTCCGCCGCCTCGTAATTGTCGTTCGTCAGGTAACCGTTGGCGAGGTTCGAGAGGATGATGGGCGAGTACGGGTCGAGTTCGGCGCCCTTTTTGATCACGCCGAGCGCTTCATCGTCCCTGCCCATGAGCTGGAGGAAGATGAAATACCAGTGGTAGCTGGTCGCATAACCGGGGGCTTTCTGGATGGCAAGCTTGAACTCCCGCTCGGCGCCCGCCCAATCCCAGTGGCTCTCCCTGACCATCCCGAGCGCGGCATGGGCTTCGCCGAGCGAGGGGTCGAGTTCTGTCGACCGGACCGCTTCAGTCTCGGCGAGGGCCATCACGTCGGTCGAACGGATGTCTGCGTACTGCGCCTGGAGGATGTAGGTCTCGGCGAGACCGAGGCGCGCGCGGGCGTAGCCGGGGTCGATCGCGATCGCCTGGTTATAATAATTCAGCGCGCGCTCGAAATCGGCCGCGGTCCGCTTGTTCCAGTGGAATTTCCCCTGGAGGTAGAGCCGGTACGCGGCCGGGTCCTTCGTCCCGGTCGTGCCGGCGATGGCCGCCCCGTCCGGTTTCGCCGCGGCCCCGGGCGTGATAACCGCGCTCACTTCGGCGACGATCTCCTCCTGCACCGTGATCAGGTCGTTCATCGTGCGCTTGTAGCTTTCACCCCAGAGCTGTGCGTAGGCGTGCACATCGATCAGTTCTAGCGTCAGGTCGAGCTTGTCCGCGCGCTGGACGACGCGCCCGCTCAGGACGGCGTCGACGCCCAGTTCCTCGCCGATCGACTTCGGGTCTTTCGACGATCC
This sequence comes from Ignavibacteria bacterium, assembly GCA_031379665.1. Classification (GTDB taxonomy): domain Bacteria; phylum Bacteroidota; class Ignavibacteria; order UBA10030; family SZUA-254; genus SZUA-254. The sequence continues at coordinate 1,383 of JANNFI010000092.1, read as the reverse complement.
CTTGAAGCGGAAGGCCGCGCTCCGGGGGATGACACGCAGGCCGGGCATCCGGGACATTTTATTGATGATCCCCTCGGTGACGCCGTCGCTCAGGTATTCCAGGTCAGGGTCCTTGCCGACGTTTTCGAACGGGAGGACCACCATCGACGTGATGGCCGCGCTCGGGCCGCGGCCGAGGAAGTACCACGCCGATGCGGCGCCGAGGAGGACGAGGAGTGCCGCAAGGCCGTAGACCAACGGTTTTCGGTTCGAGACCGGCGTCGGTCGGAGGATCGCCGCGCGGCTTCCGGAGGCGCGCTTCGAAGGGAGCCCCTCACCCGGCATCGTGGTGATCACGCCGCTCCCCGATCGCTTCTTCAGGATTTTCAGGTCGACGGCGACGTCGCGGGCGGACTGGTAGCGTTCATCCCGGTCCTTCGCAAGGCATTTGATGATGATGCGGTCGAGTTCGTCCGGGATCTCCGGATTCACCTCGGACGGCAAAGGCGGTTGGACGTTGACGATCTCGTACATCACGGCCGCGTCGTGCACGCCCCGGAAGGGCAGGTGTCCGCTCGCCATTTCGTACATCAGTACGCCGAGCGAAAAAAGGTCGGCCCTGTGGTCGACGTCCATTCCCTGGATCTGCTCGGGAGCCATATACCCGATGGTCCCGACCGTGCTTCCGGCCTTCGTCAGCTGTGAGCCGCCCCTCACCTTCGCGAGTCCGAAGTCCATGATCTGCACGCGGCCGTCGGGTCGGGCCATGATGTTTTCCGCCTTAACGTCGCGGTGGACGATCCCCTTCTGGTGCGCCGCCGCCAGTCCCTCGGCGACCTGAAACCCGGTGTCGACCGCACGCTGGAGCGAGATCTCCTTCATCTCGTGGCGCAGCGTCTTGCCTTCGAGGTACTCCATCGCGAAGAAGAACTGGGAACCCGTGCCGCCGGCTTCAGTGTACTCCTCGATCGCGAATATCGTGCAGATGTTCGGATGGCTCAGCGAGGCGGCGGCCTTCGCCTCCTGGAGGAACCTGATTTTCTCTACCTCGGACGAGGAGAGGTGGGCCGGCAGGAATTTCAACGCCACGACCCGGTCGAGCTTCGTGTCGTGGGCCTTGTAGACTACACCCATTCCGCCCTCGCCGAGCTTCTCGAGGATTTTATAATGCGAAACGGTCGTGCCGGTCAATGAATATTCTCCGGAGTGTGGACGGGGAAAACTGGTTGAAGTGAAACGTCACAAGATTAAAATATACGAAGAATGCATCGCTTTTTCAAGGATTTCTGACCGTTTTCCCCCGGGACGCCAACCTTTTTCGGCGATTCGGCGGGCGGGACGGTCTTTAGAACCCCACCTTCTTCAGGAGCGCGATAAACCGGGGCTCCTTCCGGAGGAGATCCC
>JANNFI010000091.1:0-3565 GCA_031379665.1 Ignavibacteria bacterium | reverse complement strand
TCGGGGAGCGTCTTCTGGAGCGGTTCGGGTTCTTCGTTCAGGATGGAATACATCATCGCGGCTTCGTGCTCCCCGCGGAACGGCGTCCTGGCGGTGAGCATTTCGAAGAGGACCACCCCGAACGAAAAGATGTCCGACCGGGAGTCCACTTCGCCGCCCTGGATCTGCTCCGGCGCCATGTACGCCAGCGTCCCCACGGTGCTCGACGAGCGCGTGAGCTTGAGGGTCCCCTTGAGTTTCGCGAGGCCGAAGTCCATCACCTTCGCCTGGTGCTTCGCGTTCACCATGATGTTCTCGGCCTTGATGTCGCGGTGAACGATGCCGAGGGCGTGGGCTTCCTGGAGAGCGTCGGCGATCTGCAGCCCCCAGGTGAGGACATCGGCGAGCGAAAGCGGACCGGCGGCCAGCTTCCGGCGGAGTGTCAGGCCGTCGACGTACTCCATTTCGATGAACATGATCTTCTCGCCCTCCCGGCCGGAGGCGGGCGGGGCGTCGACCTCGTCGATCCTGTAGATCTGGCAGACGTTCGGATGGTTCAACGCGGCGGCGGCGCGGGCCTCCTGAGTGAATCGCGTCTTGTCCTGCTCGGTGGCGGAAACCTGCGGCGGGAGGAACTTGAGCGCGACCGTGCGGTCGAGCTTCGTGTCGTGGGCCTTATAGACGATGCCCATTCCGCCTTCGCCGAGTTTCTCGAGGATCTTATCATGGGAGACGAATCCGCCGATCACGGTCTGCTCCCAGGGGGCGTAGGGAAGGACTCGCGGATGATCATTCTCTGATACTGAAAATGACGAAAATTCGACACGTCTCACGGAGAAAAGGTGGAATGAAGAGTTTAAATATACACTTTTCCACCCGATTCACCATCGGCAGAAGATCCCCCGGAAAGCAAGCCCGATTGCTCCTTTTTCAGGGATTTTGGCGGAGATCAGTCGCCGGCGAGCGACGCCTCCCAGGCGTCGGTTTCGGTCTCGATCTTGACGAAATAGATCCACCGGTTGTCGGGAGAGAGGGAGAACTCCGAGTAATCGCTGAACCTGGGCAGCCCATCGATGGGGATGATCGCGCTCGTTTGTGCATCGAACGCGCGAAGGCTACCGTCGTTCTCGACGTAGATGATGGTCCTCCCGTCCGCGCACCAGACGGGCCCCATCCCGTTGGCGGCGAGTTTTCTGTACGAGGAATCCGCGAACGTGTAGACCATCAGCGAACCGCCGGTGCCGTCGGGCCGGACCAGCGACCCGAGGATCGACTTCCCGTCTGAGGAGGGTGAGTTCCCGCTGAGATAGCTGTCCCCCCCGATCTGGCGCACGCGGCGCGTCTTCCGGCCGCCCATTGCGCCGGACAACTCGACGACCGCCCCGCCGCCGGGGGTCTGGTAGTAGATCGACCGGTCGTCCGGCATCCAGTTCGGCCACGCCAACAGGTCCATCCCCTTTTCATCCGTGATCTGCTCGATCCCGCTGCCGTCCGGGTTTACGATCCATATCTGGTAGGTCCCGGAGCGTTCAGTATAGAACGCGATCTTCTTCCCGTCGTGGGACCACTTCGGGCCGCGGTCCTTGAACCGGTCGTTGGTGAGTTTGCGGAAATTCGCGCCATCGGTCCCCATCACGGCGATGTCCTCCTGGATGCCGCCCATCGTAAAGGCGAGCGTCCTCCCGTCCGGGGAGAGCGAGATGTAGCCGCATTCCATCGAACCCTCGGTCACCGGTACGGCCGGGCCGGTGAGGCGTCGCGACGCCGGGTCGAACGGCGCGCGGAAAATGTTGGAGCGGCGCTCAGTCGAGAGGTAGATGAACTTCTTCCCGTCGCGCGACATCCTGAACCCCGTGCAATTCTGCGTCGGGAGGATGTGCGGTACGGGGGGGCCGCTCACCGCGCCGCTCGCCGGGTCGTATCCGAACTTCCAGAGGTTCATCGTCCCGCCCCTCGTGCTCAGGAAATAGATCCCCTTCCCGTCCGGGGCCCAGACGGGGTTCCAGTCGATGGCGTCGTCGTCGGTGAGCCGCGTCGGCTCGCCTCCGTCGACCGGCATCGTCCAGATTTCCCGCTTGCCTGTCCCGGGCGGGAGGCCCCAGAAGAGGACCGTCTTCCCGTCGGGGGAGAGCCTGGGCTGGACCCCGTCGCCGGCGAAGAGCTTCGTCGTCTTTCCGTCCTCGAGGTCGACCTTCCAGATCTGGCTGACTGTACCGCGCGAATAGGGATGTTCCAGGTACTCCGTCTGGAAAAAGATCGAATTCCCGTCGGGCGCCCACGTCGGATTGAATCCGAGATTGGTCAGGCGCCGGACCGACTCGCCGGTCGAGCCCATCACGAAAATCCCTCCGCCGTCCCGGCCCGTCCTGAAGGCGATCAGATCGCCCTCCGGAGAGAATTCGGGTTGCGTGTTCGTCGTGGCGGAACCGGCGGTGAGGTTGATCGGGTTTCCGCCGCCGATCCGCTGAAGATAGATGTCGGATGTTTCGCCCGCCGGCTTCACGTATGCGATGTATTTGCCGTCGGGTGAGATGTCGGGCCATACCTCGGCGCCGGCTTGTTCGGTGAGTCTCGCAAACGTCATCGCCGTCGTGTCCGCGGGGGCTGAGGCCGATAGGCGCGTGTATCCGATATAGGCCAGCGCCGCCGCCAGAAGGATCCCCGTAACGATGAGCGGCAATTGGGTACCCCTGGACGGCCGCGGGTCTGCCCAGGATTCACTTGAAATTCCTGAACCTGACCCCCCCCCGGCGATCCCGGTCGCCACTCCGGCGCCGCCGGACGATGAACCCGGCCGCACCCCACCGCCTGATGGGATCGCCGCCCTGCTCCTGGAATGCGCGGACGATTGCTTCTTCAGGCGCTTGAGGTCGACAGCAAGGTCGGCCGCGGACTGGTACCGTTCGCCCGGGTCCTTCTCGAGCGCCTTGGCGAAGATGTCAGAAAGGGCCTGCGGGGCTTCCGGAAGGTATTCGGTGACGGGCTTCGGCTGTTCGTTCACGATCGAGTAGACGATCGCCGCCTCGTGCTCACCCCGGAAGGGGAGCTGGCCTGTGATCAGCTCGAACAGGACCACACCGAGGCTGAAGATGTCCGACCGGTGGTCGACCTCTCCCCCCTGGATCTGTTCCGGGGACATATAGCCGAGAGTCCCCACCGTGCTGGATGTGCGCGTGAGCTTCAGGCTCCCCTTGAGCTTCGCCAGACCGAAGTCCATTACCTTGACCTGCCCCTTCGGGGTGATCATGATGTTCTCGGACTTCACGTCCCGGTGGACGATTCCCTTCGAGTGCGCCTCGGCCAGCGCGTCGCCGACCTGGATGGCGGCGTCGTACGCCTGGCTCAGCATTTTCATCGGGATTTTTTCCCGGAGCGTCGTCCCCTCGACGCATTCCATCGCGATGAACGTGCGGCCCTCGAACTCCTCGATGGCGTGGATCGTGCAGATGTTGGGATGGTTGAGGTTGGCGGCGGCCCTCGCCTCCTGCAGGAAGCGGGCCTTGTCCTGCCCCGATCCGGAGGCCTTTTCGGGGAGGAATTTCAACGCGACGGTGCGATGGAGGGTGGTGTCTTCGGCCTTGTAGAC
>JANNFI010000077.1:0-5572 GCA_031379665.1 Ignavibacteria bacterium | reverse complement strand
CCTCGAGGTCCTTGATGATGGCGATGATCAACCGGAAGTCGCCCTGCCAGATGAAGATCCTGTCGAACACGGTGGTGTCGTGCTGGGCCAGCAACGACGACAGCTCTCTGTTGTCGAACGCGAGCAGGGTGATCGGCACTTTCACGCCCATCGTCCGCACCTGCTTTGCGAACTGGAGAGGGTGGCCGTCTTCGATGTGGGGCGTGGTAATGATGAGGTCGAACTCCCGGCCGTCCGCCAGGAGGGCGAGGGCATCGGACGCTTTCGAGACCTTGACGATCTCGGGGGAGTGGCTCATGCTCAGGCCCAGGTATTCGTCCTGGATGAGCCCGTAGAGCTGGCCGTCCTCGTCGAAGAGGTAGGAATCGTATGGGCTTGAAACGAGCAGAACTTCCCGGACCCTCCAGCGCATCAGGTCCAGGAAGTTCTGCGAATACCCTGTCAGGGCCGGCCTGGGGGAGGTATCGTCGTTTACACTCAGACGAGGCCCTGGTCGATCATCGAATCGGCGACCTTGAGGAAGCCGGCGATGTTTGCGCCGTTGACGTAGTTGCCCGGCGTGCCGAACCGCTCGGCCGTCGTGACGCAGGCCGTATGGATGCTCTTCATGATCTCGCGGAGATGTTCGTCCACGAAATTCCGCGGCCAGGCGAGGCGCTGACTGTTCTGCGCCATTTCGAGTCCCGATGTCGCCACTCCACCCGCGTTCGCCGCCTTGCCCGGGCCGTAGAGGATCTTGTGATCGAGGAACTGCTTGACGCCGTCGATCATCGTGGGCATGTTCGCGCCCTCGGAAACGAGATAGACGCCGTTCTTCAGGAGGTTCTCGGCGTCCTTCGCGTTGATCTCGTTCTGCGTGGCGCTCGGGAACGCGCAATGCGCCTTGTGGTTCCAGAGCGGGTTGTAGCCGAGCTTGAGGTCGAGAGGGATGAACTTCGCGCCCTTGAATTTATCGGCGTAATCGGCGATACGGCCGCGACGCACATTCTTGAGGTCCATCACGAACTGGAGCTTCTTCGCGTCGATCCCCTCCTCGTCGTAGATGTATCCCGACGAATCGGAGAGCGTCACCGCCTTGCCGCCGAGCTCGAGCAGTTTCTCGATGGTGTACTGCGCGACGTTTCCGCTGCCGGAGACGAGGCAGGTCTTCCCCTTCATATCTTCCTTCCGGGTCGAGAGCATCTCGGCCGCGAAATAGACCGCGCCGTAGCCGGTGGCTTCGGGACGGATGAGCGAGCCGCCCCAGTTCAGCCCCTTACCCGTGAGCACTCCGGTGAACTCGTTCCGCAGGCGCTTGTACTGACCGAAGAGGAACCCGATCTCCCTGCCGCCCACGCCGATGTCGCCGGCCGGCACATCGGTGTTGGGGCCGATGTGGCGGAAGAGCTCCGACATGAAGCTCTGGCAGAAGCGCATCACCTCGTTGTCCGACTTGCCCTTCGGGTCGAAGTCCGAACCGCCCTTGCCCCCGCCCATCGGGAGCGTGGTGAGGCTGTTCTTATAGACCTGTTCGAACGCGAGGAATTTGAGGATCCCGAGGTTGACGGAGGGATGGAAGCGGAGGCCGCCCTTGTAGGGGCCGATGGCGCTCGACATCTCGATGCGGAAACCGCGGTTGACGTGGATCTCACCCCTATCGTCCATCCAGGGGACGCGGAAGAGGATCACCCGTTCCGGCTCCACCATCCGCTCGACGATCTTCGCCTTGCGGTACTCGGGATGTTTCTCGAGGACCAGGGCGAGCGATTCCAGCACTTCCTGCACCGCCTGGTGGAATTCGGGTTCGTTGGGGTTCTTCGCCTTGACTTCTGCGAGTTTTTCGGATGTATAGGCGTTCATGCGAATGCTCCTGAAAGTAAGTTGTCGAGACCTCATCAGCTGGATTAAAGCACGCTCCGTACCAGAAATCCCGGAGGGTGGTCACCGGAAACAGTTAATTTTCGCAGGCGGGGAAGGGAGAACCGGGCGCCGAAGCCGGCCGGAATCAGGACCGCGATCGCGTGGTGGGTGAGTTCACCCACCCTCCCCCGATCAGGGGAACACCCCCAGTTCCATATACGACTGCGCGACCTTGTCGATGGCCACGATGAAGGAGGCCGTACGCATATCCACGCCCGGCGTCTTCTTCCACGTCTCCCTGATCTCGTGGTAGGCCTCGATCATCGTGTCCTCGAGGCCGGAGTTCACGAGCGCTTCCTCGTCGGGGCCGTGCATCAGCTTCGCCTTCTCCGCGTCGTTGAGAAGCTTGCCCGTCGCCTTCTCGATCGTGGTGATGAGCGAGCTCGTGGCCGTCTCGGTGTACCGCTTCCCGAGGCGTCCCATCCTGACGTGCTGGAGGTTCTTGAGCCACTCGAAGTACGACACCGTCACGCCGCCGGCGTTCAGGTACATATCGGGCACGACCAGCACCCCCCGCTTGCGGAGGAGCTCGTCGGCGTCGCTGCGGACCGGGCCGTTGGCCCCTTCACCGACGATCTTCGCCTTGATGTCGGGGGCGTTCGCCATCGTGATCTGGTTCTCGAGCGCGGCGGGCACCAGGATGTCGCACTCCATCGTGAGGGCCTCGGCGGTCTTCAGGTCGGTCGCGCCAGGGAATTTCAGGATCGATTTCGTTTCACGGCGGTGCTTCATCACGGCTTCGATGTCGAGCCCCTTCGGGTTGCCGATCGCTCCCTCGTACTCCGCGAGCCCCACGAGGACCGCGCCGGCCTCCTGGAGGAATTTCGCCGCGTGGTAGCCCACGTTGCCGAGCCCCTGGACCACGACCTTCTTTCCGGACAGGCCCGTCGTGAGGCCGAGCGCCTTCATATCGTCCTTCTGGTCGGTCGCCTCGCGCAGGCCGAAGAACACTCCGCGGCCGGTGGCTTCCCTTCGTCCCCTGATGCCGCCCTGGGCGAGCGGCTTGCCGGTGACGCAGCCGCTGGCGTCGATCTGCCCGGGGTTGAACGCGCCGTAGGTGTCGGCGATCCAGGCCATCTCGCGTTCGCCCGTGCCATAGTCGGGGGCCGGCACGTCGATGCCGGGACCGATGAAATTCTTCTTGATGAGCTCTGCGGTGTACCGGCGGGTGATCCTCTGGAGCTGTTCTTCGGTGTATTTGCGGGGGTCGATCTTGACGCCCCCCTTGGCGCCGCCGAACGGGACGTCGACGAGTGCGCACTTGTAGGTCATCAACGCCGCAAGGGCCTTGACCTCGTCCTCGTTCACGTGCGGGCTGTACCGGATCCCGCCCTTCGTGGGAAGCTTGTGCTGGCTGTGTTCGACGCGCCACGCGGAGACAACCTCGTACCCCTTGTCGGTCTTGACCGGGAACTGGAAGTGGTACACGCTGTTACAGACCTTGATCTGCTCGAGAAGGCCTTCCGGGTAGTTCAGGTACCTGGCCGCGTTGTCGAAATTACGGGTGACGTCGGAGAAAAAAGTCTCGCTTTTCACGCTCATACTATGGTCGTCCTGTCTGATGATGGCAAATCGGGGGGCAATATAGGAAACCCCCCGGCCGATATCAAATTTGCGGTTATTCGGGGTGCCCTCACTCACGGAACCCTTGAAATGGTGAAAATGGAAACATCCCCCTTCAAGCCGGCTCAGCCCTCCGCGAGCTTTTTTCCAATTTCCCCCGATTCACCGCCCGGACTTCCTTTGCATCTGAACCGATGATATCATATTTCCCGCGAAATTCTTTCTACGGACCCCTCAGCCCTCCTCACGCCATGAAATTCGATTCGATCCTTACGTTTCTGATGCCGAAGAACGACAAGTTCTTCGCATTCTTCGAACAGACCGCTGTCAACTTCGTTGAGACCACGGAGCTGCTTAAATTGCTCCCCGGCACCCCGGAAGCCGACCGGGAGGACATCCACCGGCTCGCATCGTCGCTCGACGACATCCTCGACAACATCTACGGCGCCGTGGTGCGGTTTGAGCTCTACCGCATCAAGGACGTCTCGGCGGATATGATGAAATTGATCGAGATCCTCGACCGCTCGGCCCGGGAACTCCATAAGGGGATCTATATGGTCCGCGACCTCCACAAACGGGACGAGGTCGGTGAAGTCCTCAAGAAGGTCCGCGAATGCGAGAACGAGGCCGACACGGCGTTTGAGGAAGCCGTCGCCGCCCTCTTCGAACACGATAAGGACCCCATCAACATCATCAAGCTGAAGGAAATTTACGTCGGCCTCGAAACGGCGACCGACAAATGCGAGGATGCCGCGAACGTCATCGAAGGGCTCCTCATCAAGCATTCCTGATACGCGCCTGACACCACCATGGCCTACCTCGTCGTTTTCACGATCGGCCTCGCCCTCCTCTTCGATTTCCTGAACGGCATGATCGACGAACAGAAGACGATGGGCATCATCTCGCCCCTTCCGTGACAATCCCCTCAAAACGATTGCAGCATCCGGATCCGATAAAGTACGGGCGGGTGCGAATAATGGAGGAAGACGTACGCCGGATGCGGCGTGAGGTTCGAAAGGTTGTCGGAGGAGAGTTTTTTCAGCGCCGATGCCAGGTCATCCCCCGTCCCGAGAGTTTCTGCAGCGAAGCGGTCGGCCTCGTACTCGTGTTTTCTCGAGAGCGCGTGCATCGCGAGCGAGAGAAGGAATTCGATCGGTGTGAAGAGCATACCGAAGAAGACCAGCCCGGCGTGCACCGACGCGTATTCCACGAAAAACGCGTCGAAGAGCGCCCGGTGGCTCGCGAAGATAGAGAAGATCCAGAGCATCGCCCCCATATGGAGCACGCTCACGATCATCCCGGTCCGGATGTGTTTCTTGCGGTAGTGTCCGATCTCGTGCGCCAGCACCGCGACCAGTTCCGGCACGGTGTGTTTCGCGATGAGCGTGTCGAAGAGCGCGATGCGCTTGTATTTCCCGAACCCGGTGAAAAACGCGTTCGACTTGGATGATCGTTTCGAGCCGTCCATCACGTAGATGCCCTGGAGAGGGAAACCGATGCCGGATGCGTAAGCGAGGATACTTTCCTTCAGCGGGCCGTCCGAGAGGGGAGTGAACTTGTTGAAGAGTGGCATCAGCCAAACCGGCGCGACGAACTGCAGGATCATCACGAACGCCGTCCCGAACCCCCAGCACCAGAGCCAGGCTCCCGACCCCCCCCACTCGAACAGCCATAAAATCCCCGCGACGAGCGTGCCACCGATAGTCAGGCTGAGGAGCGTTCCCTTGGCGAGGTCGGCAACGAACGTTCCCGGCGTGGTCTTGTTGAAGCCGAACTTCCCCTCGATGACGAAGGTCGAGTATATACTGAACGGGAGTGAGATGAGCGTCCTGAACACCGCCAGGACACCGACGAACGCGAGTCCGGTCCAGACGCCGGGGAGGCCCCACCCCCTGACTGCCAGGTCGACGGCGTTGAACCCGCCCGCGAACCAGAAACCGAATGTGAGGGCGAGCATCACCGTCGAAACGAGGATGCCGAAATGCGTCCTGGTCCTGGTGTACTCCTGCGACCGTCGATAGGTCGCCGGGTCGTAGACGCCCGCGAACTCGGGCGGCACACCGGCGGCGAGTGCCTTGAGATTGAGGAGGTCGGCGAAGAGATGGAGGAG
>JANNFI010000053.1:0-10797 GCA_031379665.1 Ignavibacteria bacterium | reverse complement strand
GTGTATCGGCCCCAATTAATCAAGCACATTTTAAGAGATTATTCTGAAGCAGCTCTTTGAACTCGAGCGGTGATCGATACCCCAGCCGTTCAATGATCCAGAAGCGATTATACTCGTCGATAAACTTGCCGATGACCACGCGTGCCTCGTCAATCGTCTCAAAGTTGTTGATGTCGAACACCTGCTCCTGGAGCGTCCTGTTGAACCGCTCGATGACGCCGTTGCACTCGGGACTCCGGACGAACGCCGGTGATTGTTCAAGCCCCAGGAACTTCATTTCCTTCCGGAAGTCTCTTGAGTCATACTGGGTGCCATGATCCCTTCTGAGCGACAACCCCGTGTCTTTGACGATCCCTTGGTCGAGAGAGCCAAACTCCTTGCTCACCGCCTGGTGGACCGGCTCCATGGCGGCAAATCGGCTACCAATCCTCGCTGCGTGCCAGCCGAGGATCTCGTCGTTGCAGTGATCGATGACCCCAAAGAACCAACTGAGTCCATCCTGACGCGTCCAGAACTGCTTCCCATCGGTTCCCCACATCGTGTTCGGCTGTGCCGTGGTGATCGTCCCGTCATGGGGACGACTCGATCCGTTCCGCTTCGGCCGATTTGCCGCCAACAGGCCATGTTCCTTCATCACCCGCAGATACCGCCCCCTGCCAGCCCGGATGCCCTGCCTTCGATGCCTCGCCCGGACCTTTTTGTGTCCCTCGCTGTGGAAGTGGGAGGTGGAAAGATCTTCTTGGATCTTCACCAGGAGCTCCGCATCGCTCACGAGCGGCTTTGGTCCGGGGCGTTGCTTCTCGGACTTCGCCCGAGGTGCCGTATACCAAGCCGCCGACGAGAGTCCGGCAACCTTGAGCACCAAGCGAACCGGATATGGTCGCTCCTGGAGCCTCATTTCGATGTATGGCCGCCTCTCGTCCGAAGGAATTGGTCTTTTTTTTCGTGGAGCTCGATTTCCATCGCCTGTTGCCCGATCTTCTTCTCCAGGCCGGCAATCCGGACCTCCTCGAGCGTCTTCCCCTTCAGTCCGGCAATCCCGCCGGCGATGAAATCCTCACGCCAACGGGTCAGCTGCTCAACAGTCACGGCCGTTTCCCGGCTCACCAGGTCAATCGATTCTCCACGCAGAAGCCGCATCGCCACTTCCGCCTTCTTTGCAGCAGTCCAACGTCCCTGTTTCTCTTCCATCGCTACCTCCAGTTCAGTGAGTGATTCGTTCAGTAATTTAAGCATATCTACTGCTCACTTGAAACTGGGGCCAATATAGGGAAGCGTAACCCACTAGCGGAGGGACGGTCGGGCGCGACAGAGCGCCTGAGCGTCCCTTCTCGCTTAACCAGGCGCGTGGAGCATGAAAACTACGATCCCGATCCTTAGTCTTAAGCTCGTCGCTACCCTTTATTTGGTTACCCAGACTCTGGTAGCTCAAACAACTTTTCCCGCGATGGGCGTTGGTGACAGGAGCGAGTTGTTAAGCTCCGAGGAACTGCGATTTCTTCCACGCAGGCATCCACTGCGAATCATCGATGAATTGAACCGCCGTTCCACGGTCCGTTTCTCGGACACCAGCACCGAGCCTCGGCAGCAAGCGGGACCCGATTTATTCACACCGAAGAGCAAACCTCGTCGGCTTGAGTCCGGATTCCACGATTTGGTGCCTCTAGAGAATCCTCCGGATTCTTTTGTCGTTGACTGGGACGTTTTGTATGCTCCCAATAAAATAGCTTCGCACGATGTACTTCTTGCCCTCACCATAGACAGGTTCGGAAACATCTATACTACCGGCCAATCGGACTCGACGCTCACTTTCGTCGATATCATCACCACCAAGTACGATCCATCTGGCCTACCGCTTTGGAAACGGCGATATACGAGCTCTGTCGCAAACGCGGACGTACCTACCGGAATAGCGGTCGACTCCGGCGGAAATGTCTATGTAGCCGGTTTTAGCTTCAATTTCACGACTGATTATGATTTTGTCACGATCAAGTATTCGACCGATGGTGATGAGGAGTGGGTGGCACACTATGACGGTCCGGTGAACGATCGGGATATCCCGACTGCGATCACCGTTGACTCCATAGGGAATGCCTATGTTGGTGGAGGGAGCACGAGCGACCAGGGCTTTTACGACTATACCACGATCGCGTACACTCCCGACGGCTTTGAACGATGGATTCAACGATATAATGATTATGGTGGTGAACAATCCGGCATCTTTGCTCTCACCCTGGATCAGGCTGGAGATCTGGTCGTCACGGGGATGTCGGCCGATATCCAGGGAACAGGTGATGTTCTCACCATCAAGTATGATACTTCAGGCACACAAGAGTGGTTGGCCGTCTATGATGGTCCGAATCAATACCGGGACGTCGCCTATGATTTGGCGGTTGACGGGGACAATAACATCCTACTAACGGGATTCTCAACACAGCATTTAAACGGCGTAAGGGACATGCTCACACTCAAATATTCTCCTACCGGAACAGAGTTGTGGGCCGCCTACTTTGATGCCGTCGGACAATCCGATGTCGCATATGCCATCGACGTCGACGACAGCGGGAACACGTATATCGGCGGATATAGTAATAATTCGATATCACGTTTCGACATGCTCACGGTCAAGTATGATGCGAACGGAATCGAGCAGTGGAGCCGCAGAGAAACCCCAAGCGTACTCTCCGGTTTGAACGACCTCGTGGTAGACACTGACCAGAACGTCATTGTGACCGGAGCCGCAAGTTTTGGTGTCACGATCAAGTATTCTCCATCAGGTTCGAAGATCTGGGAATCAAGGTTCGACATCCCGGAGGCGGTCGACGAATATCCGGACCTGATCGCTGTCGACAGGAATGGTAATATCATCGTCGCCGGCGCGCTTAACATCTCCCCGAGTTGGTACGACTTCCTGGTAATAAAGTACAGTCCCGTTGGAAATCAGCTTTGGTATCGGACATACAATGGAGTGGGAAGGAGCAGCCTGATCGTCAGGGCAATGCGCCTCGACTATCACGGCAACGCATACATCGCCGCAGATATCGGTATTACGAACGATTCGGCGCTCTACACCTATCAGACACATGCTGGACTGATCTTGAAGTATTCCGCGGAGGGTGTGTTGATCTGGGTGAGGAAATATGACGGGGTGATTCTTCAGGATCTCGTCGTGGGTGACGATGGTGGATTGTATTTCATCGGCACGGTTGGCGGCATCGTCACAAATCAAGAACCTCGATCAACTCTACTGGTCGTTAAGTATAACGTTGACGGGACATACTATTGGAGCCGAACAAAGTCCCATCCGACAGCGTGGCTCGCGGCCCGGAAAATCAAGCTCGACGGTGCCGGTCATTTCTATACCGCCACAAGGTCTACTGTGCCGCTCGATCTGAGTTCGTTCCTGCTGACGAAATGGACAATTGACGGCGATGAAGTGTGGTCGAAGACATTCCCATTTAATGATCCGGCCGATCTCGGGATTGCAAGTCCGGAGCGAATCATCACAACCGGGAACACACAGTCAGGAAGTGTTACTGCGAGTGTCGATGCCGATGGGAACGTTTCCTGGAGTACACCGCATCCGGGAACATCGAAGCAGATCGAGATCGATGGCACCGGTGGAATATATATCAGGTGCTGGGATCCACACTCGCTTCAGAAATTGGACACCGCAGGAAATCTGATGTGGAATCGGGCTGTCTCGGTAAATCCCCGGGACATTGCCGTCAATAGCAGTGGCCAAATCGTCATGGTCGGCTCGAATGAAACCGGGTTCTCCGCGGGGTATGACGCGAGCGGCAACCAGACCTGGCTCAACGTTTCGACAAATAAGTACGCCCATGCCGGCTCGATCGATGAATGTGGCAATAGTTTCATCATTGGCTGGGAGGATGGGTTTTTGACGCTCGACGCGATAGGTCCCTCCGGTGCTGATCTCGGTAGGATGGCTCCCTTCCAACCGAATAACACTAGCCCTGACGGGAAATTCCTTAAAATCGATCGCTGGGGGAGCCTTTATATGGGTGGTCGGATTCAGATCGGAACTGGGGGTATGATGGGGATCTATCTCCGGAAAGTGTCACGCCAATCAACATTTACAATCGATACGGATAGTTTAGTCCTCGATGATATTCCACTCACCTGTAGCGCGAAGGATACCGTTTTCTTTCAAACAAGCGTGTGCACGGCAAATGACGTGTTCATCGTTTCCGCCGGTGACTCCCTCTTCACCCTCACACCGAGAGATCCCACTACTTCATTTGGGACATCGAATGCCTTTATCGTAACATTCACACCCACCAGTCCGGGGCAACGATCGGCGAGCTTCACCGTCACTCATGCCGTAACCGGGACGTCGAGAACACTACACGTCGCGGGAACTGGAGTGGAGAATTATCTCGAGTTCGGCCCCGACTTCGTCCATGTCGATACCACGACTGTCGGGTGCGCCCGTATGTTGCCGGTGACGATCACAAATCTCCGATGCGATACGGTTCATTTGCACGCATCGATGACAGAACCCGATTTCTTCCTCAATGTGAGTGAATTCGTTCTCGCTCCCCAATCGTCGGAGACTGTGTGGGTATCATTTTACCCGCTGTCGGGAGGAGCAGTGACCGGCGACCTAATCTTATCGATGACGGAGAGCCCGGTTCTTAGTGTCCTGGGACTGAGCGGAGAAGGCATAGGCACCGGCGGGGAGGTAAATACGACGGACACAATGGCTCTGGGATGGCACTTGATTTCGAACCCCGTACTGAGTGTCTGTCCTGCTGTGTTTCCCAAGGCATATCGTTTTGATGGATCGTATCAACAGGATGACACGCTCCAGCCTGGACTGGGTTATTGGTGGAAACTAGTCTATCCTCGAATAGCTTTTGCCGGTGAAGCGATTACTGCACTCGATCAATCCATCGATGGCGGGTGGAACATCGTCGGTTCGATTTCAGAGCCGATTCCGGTCTCGTCCCTCTCCACGAGCCCTCCGGGTATTCTACTCACGCCGTTCTACGCCTATGCCGCCTCGGGCTATGAGGAGACCGATACGATCCATCCGGGCCACGGGTACTGGGTGAAGACGTCTCAATCCGGCGAGCTGTTGATGCAATCAGGCCTTGCCCCCGTTACCGCGGAAATCACGACCCGCCGCCCGGTTCCGGAGAACAGCATCCGGATCACCGACAACCGCGGGCAGTCGAGGGTGTTGTACCTGGCGCGGAGCCTGGAGGACCACTCGATTGAACGGTACGAGCTGCCGCCCCTTCCCCCCGGAGGGACTTTCGATGTTCGATTTGCTTCCGGCAGGAATCTGGAACTGATCAACGCCGCGACACCCCCGGTCATACAATTCTCCCTCTCCGGAGCCGAATACCCCGTCACGATCCGGTGGCAATTCCAGGATCCTTTCCCCATCTTCGTCTCCACCGGAGGAAATGAAG
The DNA here is from genome assembly GCA_031379665.1 of Ignavibacteria bacterium. Lineage (GTDB taxonomy): Bacteria > Bacteroidota > Ignavibacteria > UBA10030 > SZUA-254 > SZUA-254. The sequence goes on along the minus strand of JANNFI010000053.1, from coordinate 5,356 downwards.
TCCTGATGCAGCACTCCGGGAGTATCGAGGTCCTGAACGACGCGACACCGGTCGAACTAAGACTCCAACGGCAGCAGGTGATTCCCCGCGAGTTCTCCCTCGCGCAGAACTACCCTAATCCCTTCAATCCGGTCACGACGATCCGCTACGCGCTGCCCGAGGCCGCCCCTGTCCGGTTGAGCGTGCACTCGCTCCTGGGAGAACAAATTGCGATCATCGTCGATGAGGCTCAGCCGGCCGGGTACCACGAGATTGCATTTCATGGGGAGGGGTTGTCCTCGGGTGTATATCTGTACCGATTGGAAGCGGGGACCTTCCGTGACGTGAAGAAACTCCTCCTGTTGCGCTGAAGAACCCGAGAGGGGACCTCAGCGCCGTTCGGGCTTCCGGGCGGTCACTACTAGGTCTGTGGAAACCGCCGGATCGAACAAACCCAGCGCAAGGTCCCCGAAGGCGTTGACATCCGTGAACCCCGCGGCGACACAGGCCGCTTCGAGCATCCCCTGCGTCAACGGCCGGAGCACCACCGATTCAGTGTTCCCGTCCCGCGAGATCGTGAACGTCACCGTTTCGCCGTGGTATGTATACCTGCGCTCGAACGTCATCCCGCCCGCCTCACGCCTTCCCAATAATTCCTTTTTCTCGGAGAGGATGCGTTCGTAGTTCAGGACCTGGACAATCAGTACGCCCCCAGGCCGGAGAACCGAGCGGAAGTTCGTGAGGGCTTCGTTGAGTTCGGCGTCGGTCAACAGGTGCACGAGTGAATTCCCGAGGCAGAAGATGGAGTCGAAGGGGCCGGAGGTCTTGCTGGAGATTTCCGAAAACCCGCCCGTATGGAGGGCGACCGCAGAACTGAGGCGCCGGGTGTTCTCCCTTGCGCGTTCAATCATCGCAGGGGAGGCGTCGACGCCGGCCACGGAAACCGCGAGCCGGGAGAGGAGAATCGAGTGGAACCCGGTGCCGCACCCCGCGTCGAGGGCCGACCGGATGCCGAATTTCGACACGATCGCTTCGAACCAGGGCCGCTCTTTTGCGAACCTGGCATCGAACGAGGTCATCAGGTCGTAGTCGGGGGCGAGGGCGTCGTAGAAGCGGCGGACACCGTCTGTTCCGCCGGCGGTCGGTCCGCCGCGCCCCGGACCCGCTGCCGATCCACCGGGGGCTTTGCCGTCCTCAGTCATTCGGACCATACTTCGGCACCTGGCCGCGGGCGTGTTCGTAGAGGGGCGAATCGACGTTCTTGAACCGGAAGAGGTACTCTTCCCTCGACATCCCGTTCTGCCACAACCCAGCGAGCATCGCCATCCCGGTGATTGCCACAAATACCCCGACGACGAGCAGGCCGAACGCCCAGTTACGGACGTAGCGGTCCGAGTGGGACGTCTTCATCCCGAGCGTGTCCTTCACCGGGCATACCTCCACACATTCGAGGCAGCCGCTGCACTCGTCGCTGATCACCCTTTTCGCGCTGTGGACGTTGATCGCGGCGGGGCACGCCTTCGTGCAGAGCTCGCAGTCGATGCAGCTCGCCGGGTTGCGCGTGATCTTGACGGGCGAGAACCAGCTCATCGCGCCGAGGAGGGCGCCGTAGGGGCAGAGGTAGCGGCACCAGAAATTCTTGATGACGACCGAGAGCCCCATGAGGATCAAAATCGTCCACAGGGCGAACCCCGAGATCTGCGCGAAGAAGTAATACATCTTCACGTCGGCCATCTTGTTGTAGGGGCTGTAGATGAACTGCTTCAGCGATTCGGCGTCCATCGCGATGACCGACCACGCGAAGAACAGGAGGAGGAGGTACTTGAGCGAGCGCAGTGGGTAGTCGACCCAGCGGTTTACGCCGAGGTTCCGGCCGAAGAGTTTCTGCCCGAGCTTCCAGAGCGATTCGCTGACCGTCCCTACGGGGCACATCCAGCTGCAGAACGATTTCTTCAGGAGCCACCCCATCGCGAGGATCGCGACGAAGATGAAGAGCCCCGACGGGTGGACGTTGTTGAGGAAACCGGTCCTGATCCAGTAGCTGAGGCTGATGAGGGCGCTGATCGGCAGGAAGCCCTCAGCCCCCGGCGGCCGGGCCGTGAAATCCGCCGCGCCGAGCGACTTGCCCCAGGCCACGAAGAGGTAGAATTCGACGCCGATCCAGGCGCAGAGGACGATGAACACCATCTGGACCGTCGACCTGAGGAACTGGGAATCGTGTTTCAGCCGAAACAGGAGCCGCCTGAACGGGTTCGGCTCCGCCCGGTAATCGATCCTGTGCTTACGGAGCTCGGGCGGAAGTTTCTTGATTCGCAGGACCCGTGCGGCCCGCTTCGCCCTGTTTACGGTCTCGGCGGCGGGTGCAGATTCTCTGAAGAACATGGGTTGCCTTTCCTGATGGTTGGTTCGAGCATGACCTGCCCACATATCGAGTTCGCGATGAAGCAGGCGTGGTGCGCCTCGTCGAGGATCGCCGCCGCCTGCGCCACCGCCTCGTCCGTTTCGACGACGATCGCCGGACGCAAAATGACATGCGTGAACCGGTACCCCCCGTCGGTGAACTCCATCGTGCCGGTCGCCGCGCTCTCGTACGACAGTAGCGGAAGTTTATGGCGAATCGAGAACGCGATAAATGTCGTCATCGTGCAGATCTCCACCGAGGCGACCAGGAGGTCTTCCGGCGTCCATTGCCCGGCCTGCCCCCTGAACTCGGGCGGGCTCGAGACCGGGATATCGGGCTTTCCGTCCGATTTCAGAACACCGTTCCTCTCCCCGGTCCAGAGGACCGATGTCCGGTAGTCGAATGATTTATGCTTCGACACGGGTGGTTTCTGCGTGGTTGTCGATTCCATTTCGTCACGTCGTTTCGTGTGTGATGGTTCCGTCCGGGAAACGCCCGGCTCGGGTGTCGCGCGCTCGCCTACCGGTACCGCTGCAGCGCCTTCATGTAATTCGCCCGCTCGAACGCCGCGGGATCGGCCACCGACTTCTGGCTCATGCTCCCCTTCAGCTGCGACACCGAGAGATATTCGTGCTCGAGCATCCACTGCTCCACAGCGGCGAGCGTCTTCGTGATGTGCGTCGGGCCATTTTGTAACAACGCCGAGCACATCATCGTGACGTCGGCCCCCGCCATCAGCATCTTGATCACGTCCTGCGCGGTGTGGATGCCGCTCGTCGCCGCGAGGCTGGCGCGGATCCGCCCGTGAAGGATGGCGATCCATCGCAGCGGGAGCCGGAGCGCCTGCGGGGTGCTCAGGATGACGTTCGGAAGGACCTCGAGGTTGTCGAGGTCGATGTCCGGCTGATAGAACCGGTTGAACAGGGCGAGACCGTCCACCCCCGCATTGTCGAGCCGCTTCGCCATGTTGCCGAATGAACTGAAGAAGGGGCTCAGTTTCATCGCGACTGGTATCGTCACCGCGCGCCTGACGGAGTGCAGCACTTCGGCGTAGCGGTCTTCGACTTCGGAAGCAGGGATGTCCGTATCGGTCGAGATGTAGTAGACGTTGAGCTCGATGGCGTCGGCGCCCGCCTGCTGGATCTTCCTGGCGTAATCGGTCCATCCACCGGCGGTGATGCCGTTGAGGCTGCCGATGACAGGAATCGAGAGCGATTCCTTCGCCTTCCGGACCAGCTCGACGTATTCAGCGGGACCGAGGTTGTACTCGCCCACGTCGGGGAAGTAGGTCAGCGACTCGGCGAAGCTCTCGGTGCCGTAGGAGAGGTAGTACGAGAGCTCCGCGGTGTCGTGGGCGATCTGCTCCTCGAAGAGCGAGTACATCACGATGGCCGCAGCGCCCGCGTCCTCCAACCGCTTCATCGAATCGAGCGAGTGGGAGAGGGGACCGGCCGAGGGGACGATCGGGTTCTTGAGTTTCAGGCCGAGGTACTTGGTCGAGAGATCCATTGGGAGATCGTCTGTGAGTTAGTCGGTTTCAGATGAGTGCGTCGTCGTCGTTGGGGCCGCCGTCGCCCCGCCCGGGGCGTTGTCCTTCGCCATCAGCTCGAGCGCGGCCCACCGTACGTCGATGTCTTCCTGCGCGAGCGCCGCGAGCTTCTTCGCGGCGTCGGGGTGGCTCTTCCCGAGCATCTTGTAGCGCGCCTCGAGGTTCGAGAAGTCGGTGAACCGGAGCTTCGGCGGTTTCGAGTCGAGCTTGAACGGATTCTCGCCCTTCGCCGCCAGCAGTGGGTTATATCGATAGATGGGCCAGTACCCGCTCTCAGCCGCCACCTTCTGGTTCGTCATCCCCTTCGCCATGTCGATGCCGTGCGCGATGCAGTGGCTGTACGCGATGATGAGTGACGGGCCGTCGTACGCCTCCGCCTCGATGAACGCTCGCACGGTCTGGCTGTCGTTCGCCCCCATCGCAATCTGCGCGACGTAGACGTTCCGGTAGCTCATCGCGAGCATCCCGAGGTCCTTCTTCGCGTTCGGCTTGCCGCCGGCGGCGAACTTCGCCACCGCCGAGCGGGGGGTGGATTTCGACATCTGTCCGCCGGTGTTCGAATAGACCTCGGTGTCGAGGACCAGGATGTTGACGTTCTTTCCCGACGCCAGTACGTGGTCGAGGCCGCCATAGCCGATGTCGTAGGCCCAGCCGTCGCCGCCCATGATCCAAACGCTTTTCTTCACGAGCATGTCGGCGAGGCTCAGGAGCTGGACCACATCCGGCGAGACGTTTTCCTTCAACTTCTCCTTCAGCGACGCGACACGCGCGCGCTGGTCGTGGATGCCGGCTTCGTCCGACTGGTCGGCGGCGAGGATGTCTGCGGCCAGGTGAGCGCCGATCGCCTCCCTGAGCCGTTCCACCAGCTCACGGGCCATCGCAGAGTGCTTGTCGACGGTGAGGCGCATCCCCATCCCGAACTCCGCGTTGTCCTCGAAGAGCGAATTCGACCAGGCCGGGCCGCGGCCCGAGCCGTCCTTCGTCCACGGTGTGGTGGGGAGGTTTCCACCGTAGATCGACGAGCAACCGGTGGCGTTCGCCACGAGCATCCTGTCTCCGAACAGTTGCGACGCGAGCTTCACATACGGGGTTTCGCCGCATCCGGAGCAGGCGCCTGAATACTCGAAGAGCGGCTGGAAGAACTGTGAGTCCTTCACCGTGTCCGTTTTGATCTCCCGGCGGTCGGCCTCGGGGATCGCGAGGAAGAAGTCATAATTCCCACGCTCCGCCTCGCGCAGCGGCATCTGCGGCTGCATATTGATCGCCTTCAGACGGGTTTCAGATTTGTTCTTCGCGGGGCAGTACTCGACGCAGAGCGAACAGCCCGTGCAGTCCTCGGGCGCCACCTGGACGGTGTACTTCTTCCCCTTGTACTCGGGACCCTTGAACTCGAACGACTTGAATGTCGCCGGGGCGCCGGCCAGCGA
>JANNFI010000051.1:0-4183 GCA_031379665.1 Ignavibacteria bacterium | reverse complement strand
CATCTCCGGGCCGTATCCGGCCGACGGGTTCTTTGGGTGCGGTGCGCACGACCGCCACGACGGGATCCTCGCGATGTACCACGACCAGGGGTTGATCCCGATCAAGATGAGCGGTTTTTCCGGTGCGGTGAACTATACCGTCGGCATTCCGCTGGTGCGCACATCGCCCGGGCACGGAACGGCGTACGACATCGCCGGAAAGGGTGTCGCACGCCCCGGAAGCACCGTGAGCGCGATCCTCGCGGCTGTGGAGATCATCGCCCGCCGCCGGGTGGCCTTGGGCGGACGCCGATGATCAGGATCAAAGATGTCTCGGTCCGGTTCGGAAACGTGCCGGTCCTCGAAAATGTGTCGCTCCACATCAGGGCCGGCGAATTCGTCTGCCTGGTCGGGAGGACCGGGTCGGGTAAAACGACGCTCCTTCGGCTCCTCTATTTCGACCTCACTCCCGGAACCGGGACCGTCACCGTCGACTCGACCTCCTCGGAGCTTGCGCGCAGGACGGACATCCCGATCCTTCGGCGAAAACTGGGCATCGTCTTCCAGGATTTCAAGCTCCTCGAAGAGCGAAACGTTTACGCAAACGTGGCGTTCGCATTGGAGGTCACGGGAGCCCCGTCGTCGGAGATCGGGAAAAAAGTGTTGAGGGTGCTGGCCGATGTCGGGCTCAGCCACAAGCGGAACAGCATGCCGCAGGAACTCTCTGGGGGGGAACAACAGCGGGTGGTGATCGCGAGGGCCCTCGTCAACAATCCGGTTGTCCTCCTCGCCGACGAACCGACGGGCAACCTGGACGGCGCGACCTCGCTCGAAATACTGCAGATCCTGAAGGACATCAACGCCAGGGGGACGGCCGTCGTGCTGGCCACGCACAACGAGGAGATGGTCAGGCAGTCCCCGGGGCGGATCCTTCGTCTCTCCGAAGGACGGTTGGAGGAAACGCGGTCGGCCTGAACGGGCCTACGGGACCGATTCGACGCGCCGTATTTCGGGCGCATACTGCATTACGACCCGCTCCACCCCGGCGCGAAGCGTCATCTTCGAGAGCGAACAGCTGCCACATTCACCGGTGAACCGTAGTTCCGCCGTAGAGTCCGCTGTGATGCGGACGAGTTCGATGCCGCCGCGGTCAGCCTCGAGGTAAGGACGACAGATTTCGAGGGCCTCCCTCACTCGCGCCTCTATTGCTTGCGCCCCCTCTGGGGTTTGCGGCGGGAGGCCAGGGCCGCTGTAGGGTGCGTCAGCCATTCAGACTGATCTCGATCTCCGGCGTCGCCAGGTCCGAAAACTGCCGGATGCTGATCTGCGCCGCCAGGTTGCGCGCGATCGCCCGCAGGGTCCCCGATTGTGCGCTATCCGGTTCCATCACCACGATCGGCCGTCCGGTGTCGGAGCCGATCCTGATCGGGGTATGGATCGGGATCTCACCAAGTAGCGGTACGCCGAATTCGACCGATGCCTTCGCACCTCCACCCGAGTCGAAGATGTTCTCCCTGTGACCGCACTGACCGCAGATGTGGTAACTCATGTTCTCGACCAGGCCGAAGATCGGAACGTTCACCTTCTGGAACATCGTGAAGGCCTTCCTCATATCGGCGAGCGAGATGTCCTGCGGCGTCGTCACCACAACCGCGCCGGAGAGCGGAATCGACTGCGCGAGCGTCAGGTGGATGTCCCCCGTTCCCGGGGGCAGGTCGAACAGGAGGTAGTCGAGCTCCCCCCAGACCACGTCCGACATGAACTGTTTGAGAGCGCCGCTCACCATCGGGCCGCGCCAGATCACGGGCTGCGACGGGTCGATGAGGAACCCGATGGACATGACCTTGACCCCGTGGGCCTCGAGAGGACGGAGCTTGCCGTCCACCACCGTCGGTTTGCGGTCGATCCCCATCATCAGCGGGATGCTCGGCCCGTAGATGTCGGCGTCGATCAGCCCGACCCGTGCCCCGTCGAGCGCGAGGGAGACCGCGAGGTTCACCGCGACAGTCGATTTCCCGACTCCACCCTTCCCGCTGGCCACCGCGATGGTATTCTTCACCCCGGGAAGGAGGTTCACCCTCCCGACTCCCTGGGTCGTCCGGACGTTCGACGTCATCGTGACGTCGACGCTTTCCACTCCATCGACGCTCCCCCTGACCGCCTCCTCCGCCTGTCGCTTCAGCTCGTCGCGCACGGGGCAGGAGGGCGTCGTGAGCTCGATGTCGAACGACACCGAGCCACCCTCGATCCTCAGGTTCTTGATGAAATTCAGCGAGACGATGTCACGCTGCAGGTCGGGATCCCTGACGACTTTCAGCGCCTCCAGGACATTTGCTTCGTTCAATGGTGTTTTCATGCTCTCTCCGTGATTCCGGTTCGTGTTGTATCAGATGACTTTCATGGTTTTACCGACCTTCACGAAGGCGTCAAGCGCCTTGTCGAGGTCTTTTTTCGTATGGTCCGCCGAAACCTGGACCCTGAGGCGAGCCTCCCCCTTCGGGACAACGGGGAACCAGAGGCCCTTCACATAGACCCCGCGCTTCAGCATTCGTGAACTCATCTCCTGCGCGATCGCGGCCTCGCCCAGCATCACCGGTACGATCGGGTGGGTTCCCTCGAGGATCCGGAAGCCCGCCGAAACGATTTCCTTCCGGAAGTAGGCGGTATTTTTCTGGAGTCGCTTCACGATCGATCGGTCCCGGTCGAGCAGGTCGAACGCCGCCATCGCCCCGAAGACGATCGACGGCGGAAGCGAATTCGAGAATGTGTACGGCCTCGATTTCTGCCGGAGGTACGCGATCAGGTCGGCGCTCCCGCTGATATACCCGCCGGCCGCTCCGCCGATCGCCTTCCCGAGGGTCCCCGTGATGACGTCGATCTGTTTCAGCGTCCCGGTCGCCTCGGGCGTTCCCCGGCCCGTCCTGCCACAGACGCCGATGGCGTGGGAATCGTCTACGAACACCATCGCGCCGTATTTTTTCGCCAGCTCCACGATCTTCGGAAGCGGAGCGAGGTCCCCTTCCATACTGAAGACGCCGTCGGTCACGATGATCCGGAAGCGGTACTCCCTGGCGCGGTCATCCTCCAGGAGCCGCTCCAGAGCGGCCATGTCCGCGTGATTGTAGAGCTTCTTGTCCACCGCGTCGGCCCGGCAGAGCCGCTGCCCGTCGATGATGCTCGCGTGGTTGAGCCGGTCGCTGTAGAGCGCATCGCGGTAACCCTCGATGCCGAGTTTTTCGTTGACGAGCGAAGCGAAGAATCCCTCGTTGGCCGCGAAACAGGACGAGAAGAGAATCGTGTCCTCGCACCCGACGAACTTCGAGATCTTCTTCTCAAGTTTGAGGTGGATGTCCTGCGTCCCGCACAGGAACCGGACCGACGCGACGCCGTACCCATAGCGGCGGATCCCCTTGATGGCGGCGCGCTTCACGTCGGGGTGGTTCGACATCCCGAGGTAGTTGTTCGAGGCCAGCATCACGACCTTTTTTCCGCCGACCGTGACCACGCCTCCCTGCGGTCCCTCGAGCGGCGTCTCGAGTTTAAACATCTTCTCGTCCTGCAGCCGCCGGAGTTCGGCGGCGAATAGATCGTGGTACATCGACTTCCTCTCGTTCATGGTGATGGCGGTTTCAATCGGGACGGAGCAGCACCTTCAGGGCGTCGCCGTCGTCGATCGCGTCGAAACCCTTGCGGTAGTCGGAGAGCGGGAATTCGTGGGTGACGAAACCCGCCTCCTGGAACCTGCGGGTGAGTCCGCCGCGCAGGAGGTTCGTCATCATCTCCCAGGTGGACCAGACCCTGCGGCCGATGATGCCGTGGATGGTGACGCCGGGGAAGATCACGTTCTTCGAGAAATCAAGTGGCATCGTTCCGGAGGTGAGGCCGAGCAGGGACAGCTCTCCACCCATCCTCAGGACGCGAAAGGCATCCTCGTAGGCGTGATAACTCCCCGACATTTCGAGAACCGCGTCCACGCCGGCGCCGTGGTTCCTGGATTTCGCGGCCCGGTGGAACTGTTCCCTGCCGGCGGTCAACGACACGTCGAAGCATTCGTCGGCACCGAGGGCGCGGGCCACCTTGAACCGGCGCCTCATCAGTTTCTCGTGGGTGTTCTTCCCGTGGGAGGCGTCGGTGACGAAAATCGTTTTCGCGCCCGCCCCCTTCGCAATCGCCACGGACATCAGTCCGATGACCCCGGCCCCGA
>JANNFI010000050.1:0-9638 GCA_031379665.1 Ignavibacteria bacterium | reverse complement strand
GAAGGATCATGGTCACCAGGACATCAGTACCCGGGTTGCCGTCCACTTCGAAACCGATCGCATCGACCACGACGCCAGCGCCTTCGCCGGGGCCGGGGGGCTCTTTGAAGCCGCTCGGGGTCACGGTGTAGCTCTGGCCGGGCGAGAAGAGGCCCCAGTCGCCGTCGACGTTGACGAGAACCAGTTCGCTCTCGACGGTGGCCGTCACGAGGATCTCGGCTTCGCTCTGAGCTAATGCGCTGCTCAGGCCGACAACCAACAGCAAAGCAAGTACGAAGATGGTACGTTTCATGAATACTCCGGAATAAGGTTTTAGTGTGTTTGGTGGATTATGGATTACTTCATCAGAACCATTTTCTGGACTGACTGGAACTGCCCGTCGTTGACGTTGATCTGGTAGTAGTACACGCCGGTGGCCAGCTTCGCCGCATCCAGCTCCACCCAGTTTTCGCCCGCGCTGAATTCCTCGCGGTCGGCGAGGGTCGCCACCACCTGGCCCAGCATGTTGTAGACCCTCAGCGTCACGATCGCGTCTTCCGGGATCGTGAACTCGATGGTCGTCGTCGGGTTGAACGGGTTCGGGTAGTTCTGTGAGAGCCCGAACACCGTCGGCACTTCGTAGAGCGATGAGTAATCACCCGGCGTCGCCACCGGCGGATTGTTAGCGCCCGAGCCCGTGAAGATGTCGGAGAGCGCCACCGGCCCGATGCCCGTGGCTACGGTGTTGGTTCCGCCCCACGATGCGGTATCGAAAGCGCCGGAGAACTCCATGTTCAGCGTTTCGAGGAAGTCCGCCAGTCGGACATACGTCCAGGGGGTTGGCGTCTGGGGAAGACCGCCGTAGCACGCCAGGGCCTTGTCGGCCGAGTCGGCGATGGCGTCGACCGTCTGTCCCACCCACGACGTTTCCGGTCCAGCGTAGACCAGGTCACGGAACCCAGTCGATGGAGTGTGGCCGAGCGAGCTGGCAGCCATGTTGAACTTCAGCGCCGTCAGCTGACCGATCAGCTTGTTGCCCAACACCGGGGAATCCTTGTAACGAACCGTCTTGTCCGGACCGATAGACTTGAGCATCTTGATGTTTTCCTTGCTCTTGATCGTGTCCAGGCAGTATGCCGTTCCGTTCTGCAGGATCGTCACGTTTTTGAACTTATAGAGCGTCTTGGTGACGTCCTTCCACTTCGGGTAGCTGATGTGGTGGATGATCGGCTTGCCCTTCGCGTTCAGACCAATCTGTCCTGGGAGACCGATGCCAGGTCCCATTCCGATGCTCAGATTCAGCGGCTGCAGGTACATTTCGTCGCCGATGTTGTTCACGTTCGGCGAGGGCAGACGCAGGTAATCGTAATCCGTCGCGAATGCAACCTTCGAGCCCTTCGCCCCGCCAATCGTGAAGTAATATTTTCCCTTCATGATCTTGCCCTTGTCGCCGTTACCGACCACTACCACCTGCTGCGCGGAATCGAGCGGGGCGCCGGGGATGTTCACGGTGTACTTCTTCAGGGCCGACAGGGCAATCGGGGCGTGCCCGTGCGTGTCGCCAGGGAATGACACCGTGCCCTCGACCACCTTGTCGAATTCGATGTAGAACAGGTCTGCGCCGCCGGCCGGGGCCGCCAGTGTGATCTGGAAGTCGACCGAGATCGGCTTCGGCTTCTCGAACTTGCCGACCTTGCCCTTCAGATCCGACGACAGGGCGATCGAATCCGCCGTGAACGTCCGCATCATCGAGCCGTCGCCGACCACGATGTCCACGAAGCTGCCCGCGAGCACGTTGAATGTCGAATCGGTGAACGATGTCTGCTCGCTCATATTGACCGTCGGGAACAGGAACCCGCCGAAACCGTCGGTCATATAGAAGCCGCCGCCGCTCACTGCGCCGAGCCCGGAGGGCCAGGAGAGAACGACTGGTGATCCGTTCGGATCGGTCCGGCGGAACTTGAGGCGGTAGACGTCCTTCTGTTTGTCGCTCACCAGGTTGCGGATGTCGATCTCGGTCCCCTGTCCGTAGGCGAGGCCGCCCGTCGGATCGGTGAGGCGCGCATCGGGGGCCTGGCCGCCGCCGCTCGGCGGAAGGGGTGGAAGTTCCTTCTCGACGAGGACAGGGCTGAGGCTGTCGGTGATGCCGTTCGTGGCGGCGACATACTTGCCGATCGTGACTGAATCGGTCCATCCCGTTCCGTCGGTGATATGAATCTTGACGCTGAAATCGGTCTGAGCCGTCATCGCGGTCGCGCCGAACAGGATCGCGAAGACTCCCAGGACGATTACCAATTTTTGAATCTTGCGCATAGCCACCTCATTGATTAGTCGTGATTGATTGGCATCGAATTAATTTGAGGAGCGCCCCTCCCGTTGGAGTGACGCTCCCCTGATTTCATCTATTTCAGGAACATCACTTTCTGCATCGCGTTGAAACCCGCTTCAGGCGATGTCATCCGGATGAAGTAGATGCCGGACGGAGCCACCGCGCCTTCGGCGTTGAGCCCGTTCCACGACATCTGCGCGCTTCCCGCATCCCGGACGCCCGAGAAGATGGTCGCGACCTGCTGTCCGAGGATGTTGTACACTCCAATCTCGAGTGACGAGGTTCTCGGCACGTCAACCGTGAAATGCGTGACCGGGTTGAACGGGTTCGGATACGACTTGCCAAGTGCGAACACCGAGGGCAGGGAGGCCTCGCCTGTTAGGCGAAGGTTCAGCCTGGCGCCGACCGCTTCGTAGATCGTCACGGCGCTTCCGGTGCCACGCAGGGACTGTCGTGTTTCCTCACCCTTCCGGTTCAAGGACGCGATGGTGAAGGTTGAGCCGTCCTCGTTCCTGGTGAATGTGATTGTCACCGGGAACACCGCCGAGCTCATGATGATGTCGACCGCGCTCCTGCCGTCATCGATGTTTTCGACCATGCGCTGGCTTACGAACCGCGCGTCGAAGTTGCCCTGGGGGGGCGTCGGCGGCAGCTCGAATCCGGTGAGGTCGGTGTTCAGGCCGACCGCGCCGAAGTAGAGCTTCTGCGAACGGCCCATCGCGTCGGTGACCGTGATGGCGTTGACAGACCCGAGGTCCACAGTCGAAACGGTGGCCTTGTACGGGGCGATCGCATCAGCGTTCATCGTCACGGTGCCTGAGCCGGTCGTTTTGATCCAGTGACCGTGCCCGGGTTCAAGGGACGTCACCGTGCTGTAACCGGTTCCCGGATCGTACGCGAAAATGCTGCTCACGATGTTGCCCGGGGGATCGGACTGGACGTTCGCGGTCGGGATCGACGCTCCGAGGGCCCCGATCATGTTCCACTGCGGCTGGACGGCGATGGTGGCCTCGAGGACCTGGTTGCCTTCGGGCACCGCGTAGGAACCGTTTCCCGTGAATTTGAGCCAGTAACCCTTGCCGGCCGAAGCGTGCGTGGCGGTCGTATATCCAACGCCATATTCGAAGGCCGAGGAGGACGCCGCCGGGAAGATGGACGTGAATGCGCTGTCGTCCAGGTTCTCGATCGGCACCGAGATCAGGTTCCAGCCGTCCTTCGCGGATAGCGTAAAGGAATGGTAGACCGGGTTGTAGTTGTCGGGTGAATAGTTCGCCCAGGGATAATCCCACTGGTATTCACGGGGGAGTTCCGGGTCGAACGCGCCGACGTACGTCGTCGGGCTGAAGAACGGATCGGACAGGCGCGGATTGGTGAAGTCGGCGCCGCTCGCCGACGGGGAACCCGGTGCCGGGCGCGGGTCGAACGAAACCACACTGTACGGATCGATGAGCCCCACGCTGTCGAGGAGGATGTAGCTGCGGTTGGCGTGCGCCGGCGTATGATACCACACTTCAGCGTCGAACGCTCCGGCGTCGGTATCGAGGAACCGGCCGGCGGATTTCAGACCAGCCCAGATCGAGTTGCGGATCTGGAGGGTGTCGCCCGAAGCCGCTGGAACGGTTCCGGCGCCGTCGATGAGGAGGCCGACCGGCCAGCCGATCACGACGCTGTTGTAGATCGAGGTCAGCGTCGACCGGCGCAGGTGAGCGCCCCTCCTGTAGAGGGCGTTGACCACGTCACCGGTGTCGGACTGCGGACCGACCGACGTGACGTTCGAGAAGAACGGCTGCGTGCGGGGGGCGTTGAACGTACCCGTCCCGTCGTTGTCCGATTCGAACCCGTTGCTGCTGCTGATGTCGGCCAGGTTCGGATCGCGGACTGAAAGCGCGAATTGCACCCTCCCGCGGAAGCCGAAATCGGTGTCGAAGTCGTCGTCGAGAGTGCCGACGGCGATGATGTGCGACACGTTCACCGTGCCGCCGAACCACTCAAACGCGTCGTCGCCGGAGTAGCTCACCTGGATGTGGTCGAGCTTCGAACCGTTGCCGACGGCACCCATCGTGAGGCCGTTGACTTCGTTGTTCGGGAGGAACGCGATACCTGGATACTCGATGCGGACGTAGCTGAACACGCCGCTGTTGTCCGCGTCATCGGATCCGCCGTACTGCGAACCCACGCCTCCTTCGATGGTGGCGACACCGCCGGGAACGTTCAGCGTCGCATTCCCGAGGATGATCACGCCGCCCCAGTCGCCAGCGGCCCGCGTGCCGATTGGTTCGGCGCTCGTGAAGATGATCGGCGCCGAGGGGGTGCCCTGGGCCTGGATCTTCGCGCCGCGCTCGACGATCAGCGCGCCCTTGGTGACCTTGTCGCCGTAGATGATCGTGCCGGGTTCAATGGTGAGCGTGACAAGGGAGTCGACGTAGACGAATCCCGTCAGGAGGTACCGTGTGTCGCTCGTGAGCGTCGTGTTGACTGCGATCGTGCCCGAGAGCACTTCGAACGGCGAAGGGACATGGTACTTCATCGGGTTGTACTCCGTCCAGCCGGCGTCCCACTGAGCGTCACGGTCGAGCGCAGGATCGAACGCGCCGACGTATGCCGTTGGGGTAAAGAAAGGATCGCTCAGTCGCGGGTTGGTGAAATCCGAACCGGACGCGGCCGGAGAACCGACTGCCGGACGCGGGTCGGGCGAAGTACGGTTGAACGGATCGATCAGGCCGGCGCTATCGGCCGGAGTGTAACTGCGGTTGGCGTAAGCGGGCGTATGGTACCATACCTCGGCGTCAAATGCGCCGGCATCGGTATCAAGGAACCGGCCGGCCGATTTCAGGCCCGCCCAGATCGAGTTGCGGATCTGCATCGTATCGCCGGTAGCCGAGGCGATCGTGCCCACACCGTCGATGAGCAGCCCGACCGGCCAACCCATCACGACGCTGTTGTAGATCGAAGTCTGGCTCGAGCGGCGGATGTGCGCGCCGCGGCGGTAGAGCGGATTGACGACGTCGCTGGTGTCGGCCTGTGGCCCGACGGAGGTCACGTTCGAGAACCAGGGGTTCGTCCTCGGTGTGTTGAACGTGCCGGTCCCGTCGTTGTCGGATTCAAAGCCGTTGCTGCTGCTGATGTCGGCAACGTTGGGATCGCGGACGCTGAAGAGAAACTGCAGCTTGCCGCGGTAGCCGAAATCGGTATCGAAGTCGTCGTCGAGCCCGTTGATGGCGACGAGGTACGAGCCGTTCACCGTCCCGCCGAACCATTCGAAGGAATCGTCGCCGCTGTTGCTGATCTGGACGTGGTCGATGACGGTCCTGCTGCCGACGCCGCCCATCGTGAGGCCGTTGATTTCGTTGTTCGGGAGGAATGCGATGCCGGGGAACTCGATGCGGACGTAACTGAACACGCCGCTCGAATCGGTGTCGTCGGCTCCGCCGTATTGTGACCCGACGCCGCCCTCGATGATGGCGAGCCCGCCGGGCACGTTAAGCGTCGCCCTGCCGAGGATGATCACTCCGCCCCAATCGCCGGCGGCCCGGAGGCCCGGGGGATTTTCGCTCGTGAAGATGATTGGTTTGGTGGGGGTTCCCTGCGCGATGATTTTCGCGCCACGCTGAACGATCAGCGACCCCTTGGTGACCTTCTCCCCGAGTATGACGGTGCCCGGCTCGATGGTCAACGTGACGAGGGAATCGACGTAGACGAACCCGCTCAACACGTAGAGTTTCGTGCTGATGAGGGTGGTGTCGGCCGTCAGATGTCCCGAAAGGGTGTCCACCGGCTGGCTGTACGCAGCGGCGGAGATCCCGATCAGGAGAAAACATGCTAGAAGAAAGCGTCTCATGCTTCGGACTCCTTGAAATTGATGTGAGTTGTCGTGGATATGAACGTTGATTAGACTCTGTTGTGCGGGAATTGATTTCTCGGGAGGGGTTTCCTATATTCAACGAAGACAGGACAGGGTAACCCCTTCACCGGGACCAAAACTCTTTTTCTGTCTGAACTACCAGGGCGGGCGGTGCTCCAACACCGTTCGCCCCTTGTTTTACTGCCGAATATACCCCCGGGAGATTATTCCAGGTTAACCTTCCTGTTACGAAATCCCTAAATCTGCCCCGGCGTATGAATCAGAACTTCACGCTCATCCCGAGCGCGATGCCGGTCCCCTTGGAGTCCTTCCTCGCCACCTTGTCTCCCTGCATGTACACCTGTGACTCGTGGAGGATGTCCCTCATCGACAGCTTGATGTCGACCATCTGGCCGATGTTCTGGCCGAGCACGAAGTCGATGACGTTCCTGCCCTGTTCGATGACGTCGGGTTCGAGCGTCGTCGAGACTTCGGATATGCGGTTACCGAACCTGTTGTAGTAGACGCTGAGCGAGGTCCCGAGGTCCGGCTCGGTAAACGTGAGCCCCGCGTTCACGACGTAATCGGACTGACCCTGGAGGGGGCGCGTTCTCGTTTCGACACCGGAGACGCCCGGGTCGAAATTGACCTCAGACCGGATCCACGCGTAATTCAGGTTTACGGCGAAATTATCAAAGTAGTCGCCGATGAAGGCGAGCGTCTTCCGGGCCTCGATCTCGAACCCGTAATTCTTCGCCTTCTCCGAATTCAGGAACGTCCGTTCCGAGCCGAGCGACGCGGAGGGTTTGACCACCTGTTCGATGGCGTCGGTCATCGCCTTGTAGAAGACGCTGGCCGACACGACCTCCCCGATGCCCGTGAACACCTCAACCCTTACATCGTAATTCCGGATCAGGGCGCGGCTGAGGTACGGGTTCCCGGTGAGGGAGAACTGTGTCGAAAAATCGTAGTACGAGAAGGGCGCGAGCTCGCGCAATTCAGGGCGGTTGATGGTCTGGCTGTAGGCCGCGCGGAAGTTCGCGTCCGTCCAGGGCGAGTAGACCAGGTTCAACGACGGGAGAACGTCGGTGTAGTCCTTGTCAACCTCGATCGGCTTCGTATTGGTGAGGTCCCTGGTCCGGATCGTCTGCGAGCTGTGCTCCACCCGGGCGCCGACGATGACGCGCAAGTCGAGGGGGACGATCTGGTGGTCGAGCATCGCGTAGCCGGCCCGGACGGTCTGTCCGGCGGTGTAGTTGTTCGTGCCGTTCTGGTATTCGTCGATCGAGAAGCCGTTCCGCCTGAAATTCTCCGGCGCGAAGATCGAATCGATCGGCAGGTAGAGGAGGGCGAAATCGGTGTAGCCGTTCCCCGGAGCGTTGGAAAGCATCCCGATGAGCCGCGAAGAGAAGTCCCTCTTTTTTTCCTCGTACAGACCGCCGGCCTTGACCCTCACGCCCAGAATCGGCGTGGCGAGGTCGGCCCCGGCCCCCCTGATCTCGTCGTTGAGATCGGAATAGTATCGGCCGCCGTTCTTCAGGTTAACCTGGGGG
The DNA here is from genome assembly GCA_031379665.1 of Ignavibacteria bacterium. Classification (GTDB taxonomy): domain Bacteria; phylum Bacteroidota; class Ignavibacteria; order UBA10030; family SZUA-254; genus SZUA-254. The sequence continues at coordinate 1,936 of JANNFI010000050.1, read as the reverse complement.
CCCAGCACCGCGAAATAGGGATCGTCCGGGGCGCCGATGTCCCTGGCATAGTAGACTCTCCGGTAATCCGGTTCGTTCCTGAGTGAAAGCGACCTGAAGGCCTTCCAATCGAGGTCAATCCCGGAAAAGATGGGCAGGCTGTGCTGGCCGATCAGCTGCGTGGCGAAGATCTCGCGGCTCACGTAGCGCAGGGCGGTCTGGCGCTGGTAAAACCCTCCGTCGTTGTCGGGACCCTCCATCGAAATGACCTCGTCGTCGGCCGAACGGGTCAGCGTGTTCTTGAAGCTGATCTTGTGCCGGTCGAAGAGCTTGAGGCCGATGTTGGCCACGCCGCCGCTGATGACGGAGTATTTCGATTGCGTGCCGGCGAACTCGAACCTGACGTCGCCCGTGGATTCGTAATCGTTCCTCTCGATGTCGGAGTGCTCGTAGGACGACCGGCTGAGGGCAGAGGCCACCACCCCGAGGGTCTGTCCGAATACGGTGAATTGGTTGCCGACGCCGATCGAATAGTTGGCGTTGTACGGCGCCGCCGTGGAACGCGGCGCCCAGATGTTGAGGAGCGTCTGCGCCGACGAGAGCTTCTGGTTCACAGTGGTGCCGCTCAAGGTCGCCGGGAAGTCGGGAGGCAGGTTCCTGATGCCGGCGTCGGAGCCGTAGGTCGGATCGCCTCCGCTGTAGGTGAGGAAACCCTGGTTCGTGGTGATCGAGTTGGAGGCGGTGCCCCCGGCCAGGTTGAGCGTAAATCGCGAGGGAAAGTCCACCGTGTTGATTTTGAGAAGCCCGCCGGAGAAATCGCCCGGGAGGTCGGGCGTGAACGATTTCGTCAACACCGTGTTCTCGATCAGGTTCGAAGGGATGATGTCGAACGCGAACGACTTTTTCTCCGGCTCGGTGCTCGAGAGGGAGGTGTTGTTGAGCATCGCCCCGTTGTACCGTTCGCTCGACCCGCGCACCTGGAGATATTTGTTGTCGACGATGGTCACCGAGGGAATCCGCTTTACGACGTCTGCGGTGTTTGCGTCGGGAGTTTTCTTGATCTGTTCTTCGCTCATCCCGTCGCCAATCGCGTCCGATTTCTTCCGCTCCATCAGCATCGCGCTTTCGGTGGACCTCACCGCGTCTGCGGTGACGACAACTTCGTCCACGGAGACTTCAACCCCGGAGAGACCGATGTCGAGCGTCGCGGACTCGCCGGCCTTCAGGACGAGGCCCTTGACGACTTTAACGCCGTACCCGATCATCGAGACCTTCAAATCGTAGGTTCCAGCGGGGATCCGTTTGACCGTGTATTTGCCGTCGAGGTCTGCCGAAGCCCCGACGCTGGTCCCGGAGACCAGGATGGTGGCGCCGACGAGGGGTTCGCGGGTAGTGGAATCGACGATGGTGCCGCGGATTTCAGCCGTTTGCTGTGAAAACAGGTCAGTTGTGAGTGTAAGGGAGATAATGACCAGGAGCATTATCATTCCCGGAATTATGTCGTTTTTTCGCATGTTTTCGATGGAGGAGTGTGATGGACTAAGGGGTCTAATTGTTGGCCCAAATATAGAGATGGGATGTTACCTCGGGGTTGGGGGGGGATTATTTTTCTGTTATCAAATTGTAAACGGTATTCAGGTCGGATAATTGGCCGGCGCGGGGAGATGGGGGGATGGATTACAAGGGTGACAAGCGATTGGCCGGGGAGGGCCGCCTCGCGGATCGCGGAACTCTGTTATTCGGCGGTTCTCAGCTCGAAACTGAAGATTGTGCCCTTTCCGGGCGTGCTGTCGACCCGAACGGCGGCGCCGTGGGCTTCGACGATATGCTTGACGATTGCGAGGCCGAGACCGGTGCCGCCGGCGTCGCGCGACCGTTCCTTGTCGACCCGGTAGAACCGTTCGAAGATGCGCCCGACGTGTTCGGCCTGGATGCCGATGCCGTCGTCTTCGACGCT
>JANNFI010000074.1:0-78164 GCA_031379665.1 Ignavibacteria bacterium | reverse complement strand
AGTTTCTCGACGAGCGGTTTTGCGGCGAGGACCGTTAGAACCACTCCCGGTCTCCCCTTCTTCATTATCACAGGCACCAGGTACGCGTCGGCCGCGCCTTCTTCGAGGAGTTTCGCGATGACGTAGGGATGGATCTCGGGGTTCATATCGTCGATGTTCGCTTCGATGACCGTCATCTCTTCGCGCGATCCGTCGTCGAGCCGGCCAATAAGAATTCGAAGAAGGTTCGGGACTTGTGGAATCTCACGAGTGCCCGCGCCGTACCCGACGCTCTCGACGCTGATCGATTCCGTCGCGAGCATCCCCGACGACATCCCCCTTATGATGGCCGCGCCCGTCGGTGTCGTCAGTTCGAACGGGATGTCGGTGAGAACCGTGGGATACCCCTTGAGGATCTCGAGCGCGGCGGGACCGGGCAGTGGGAGCGTCCCGTGGTCGGTCTGGACGAACCCGCCGCTGCCGAGCCTGATCGGCGAAGAGTACACCCGTTCGATCCCGGCGAGCTCGAGGCAGAGCGCCGCCCCGACGATGTCCACGATCGAATCGAGCGCGCCCACCTCGTGGAAGTGGACCTTTTCGATCGTAGTGTTGTGCACCTTCGCTTCGGCCTTCCCGACTTCATTGAATATTTTCAGCGCATCGCTCTTCACTCGCGCGCTCAGGTCGCTGCCTTCGATGAGGGAGATAATGTCCTTCAGGTGCCTGTGCTTCTTGTCGGGCGCGCTAATGACCACGTCGAGCTTGACGGCGGTGATGCCGTTACGGACGATGTGCACGGCCTCCAACTCTACACCCGTGAGCCCCAGTTTGCCGATCCCGGCGATAAGCGCGTCGAGGGAGACTCCGGCGCTCACGAAGGCGCCGAGTGTCATATCCCCGCTGACGCCGGAGAAGGTGTCGAAGTAGGCGATTCTCATAAAAAAATCTACAAAACTTTCTCCACATAGGAAAGAATCTTCGCGGTGGCACCGCGGCGTTCCGAAACGAACCCGAGCGCCGTCCGGCCGATCTTCTCCCGTAAGGCCGGGTCTTCGAGAAGGCGGCCGAGGGCAACCCTGATCTCTTCGGAATCGGCGACCGCCATCAACGCGTCGCGCCTGATGAGTTCCTTCGCCTCGTGCGAATTGGCGTGGTTCGGACCGATCAGGACGGGCACGCCGTACACCGCCGGTTCGAGCACGTTATGGACGCCTGCTCCGAAACCGCCCCCCACGTAGACGATCTGCGCATACTGATAGAGCGAGACGAGGATTCCGACGCTGTCCACGATGACGACCTTCTCCCCGGCATAAGAGACGATCTGCGAAAACCGGATCGATGAAAGCGCTCCGATCATACGCGATTCGAGTTCTTCGAGGTGTTCGGGGGTGGGTTCGTGGGGGACCAGTATCACGAGGATCTCAGGCCTGGCCGCGCAGTACTCGGCGAGGACCGGTAGCAGAAGCCGCTCGTCGGCCTCCCAGCTGCTGCCGATCACAACGACCGTCCGGCCTTTGAGCATCTCCTCGGGGAAATAACGTTTCTTGCGGGACTCTTCGCAACGGCGGGCCACCTGGTCGTACCTTGTGTCGCCGGCGGTTTCCACGACGGCCCGTCGAACGCCGTAGGCGAGGCAGGTGTCGCGGTCGACATCGGTCACCGTAAGAACAGCCGTGAGCGAGTCGTAGAGTTCACGGTGGTATCCGCGAATGAGGGGAATGTTCCTGAACCCGCCGCTACGCATCGTCGCGTTGGCGAGGATTGCCGGGATCCCTGCGACCTGCAGGGCCCATACGTGGTTCGGCCAGAGGTCGTACCTCATTATGACCGCGGCGGATGGCTTGACCAGCGCCACGAATCGGCGGGCGTTCGACGACGAGTCGAATGGGAGGTACGCGATGAGGTCCGCCTCGCGATACGATTGGGAATGCTCGTATCCCGACGGCGAGAAGAACGTTACCACGATCAGCACGTCGGGCCGTTTCTGTTTGAGCGCCGAAATGATCGGCTTCGCCTGCTCGAACTCCCCCATCGACGAAGCGTGGAACCAGATTCTCGGCCTCACCTTATCCCACCCCGACACCTTCGAGGCGATGCCCTCGAAGAGTTCGCGCCGTCCGGCGATCCCGCGACGGGCCTTGTTGTTCACGAGTCCGTAGAGCCGGAACAAGAGCCAGCCGAGCGGGATGAAGAGACTATTATAGAGTAGCCGCCAGATCATTATCGATGTCGCCGTCCGCGGAAATCGTTAATCAGGATTGCACCACCGCCACGATGTCGCCCTTACGCACCACACCCGGCGCCACGACCCTGGCCAGCATTCCCCTCCTGCCGGCGATTTCGTTCAGGAGTCCCGGACGCAATTCATCCATACGATGGCAGGGCGCGCACGGTTTCGTGATTTCCAGGATCGCGTCCGCCCCGACCCGGATCCGGGTTTTGAACGGGAGTTCCATCAGCCGGATCCCGGTTGTGGTGATGTTCTCCTTCACGTCCCCCGGGGCAAGGCCGAGCGTGTCGAGCGTTTCCTTCTCGATCAACAGCACCTGCCGCGAGCTATCGGCGATGGCGTGCATGTCCCCTTTCAGCCCCAGGTTTGCGACCATTTCGGCCGACGACAGGGGCGTCATCGGTTTGCGATGGCCGGGGCAAAGTTGAAGCGAGACGATTGAGCCTGTCGAGCTTGACGAAGGTGCCTGCATATTTACGAACTCCCTACTACGGGGGTGGTGTCTGATTCCCGTAAAATCTTTCTCGCCTGGGCAAGAACGGCATCGACCGTGATGTCGTTCATACAGCGGAAGTGCTCTTTGGGGCATTCCGATCGCCCGATGTGCGAGCAGGGCCGGCACTCGAGCCCTATATTTTCGACGACGACGCTCTTTTCACCCTGGGGGAAAAAGCCGAATTCCCTCACCGACGAACCGAACACGGCCACCACCGGCACTCCGCGCGCAGCGGCCAGGTGCATCAGGCCGGTGTCGTTCGATACGAAGATCGCGCAGAGACCCGCGGCCGCGGCACTCTCTGAAAGCGAAAGCCTGCCCGCCAGGCTCTCCGCGCAGTGGGATGACACCCCGGAATTGATCAGGTGCGCGAGGTCGGAGCAGTATTCCGCCTCTTCCTGGCTTCCGAAGAGCACGATCTTCACCCGTTCCGCAGTCGCGAGCGCGATGCCTAGTTTGACGAAGCGCTCGAGCGGCCATCGCTTGGTGAAATGCATCGCCGAGGGCGCGATCCCGACCAGTCGGTCCTTCGCGGAGAATTTCCCCGAGTGGACCAGCCCGGTGACGGTGTGGACAACTTCGGCAGGTAGGGGGAAATCAACCCTGACGTCCGGCTCGCCAAACTTCCGCACCGTGTCAGCGTACCGTTCGGCGACGCTCCGCACCCGAGTATACAGGTTGCGTTTGAACCGGACCAGCAGCCATCGTTTCAACGCGTGCTTCCTGAACACCTTCACCCGGCCGGCGCCCACGAACGTCCGCAGGTAGATGCTCCGGAGGCTGTTGTGGAGGTCGATGATGAGATCGTAGCGTGTCTCGCGGATCCTGCCGCGCAGCGCTTTCAGGTCGTCAACTTCTTCGTCGAACAGGATGACGTTCGAGAGCGTATCGTTCCACCTCAAGAGCTCGGAGTATTTCTTCTTCGTGAGGAAATCGATCTGCGCGTCGGGGAACTGCTCCCGTAAAAAACGGGCGACGGGCGAAGTGAGCACGATGTCGCCGATCGAACTGAAACGGATGATGAGGATTTTGGAAGGAACGCGCATGGAAGTGGGAGAAACTTACCGATTTTCGGTTGTATTTACAAGATATACAGATTACACCAGAGTCGTGCGCCGGACAATTGCCCTTAGTTGGGAAAACAATACTCAGTCAGTCTGGAGAATTGATTACTTCTCCGATGTGGATGTTAATTTCTCACAATTGATATGAGGTTTCCATAATCCCAAAGGTATGGGCGAAAAATGCTATTTTTATTTCGGTACGATTTTTGCGGTGGATTGCATAGGGGACTATGCATCAGCCTGAGAACTCGGTATAACAAACACAAATCGAGATTTCATCCTGCTCCATTTTGTTCGGATATCTTCACGATCTGGAGATCGTGAAATGTCGATCAAACAGTCGACGTCGTGGGTAAGAAATCGCCCCTTCCAAGCTTTAGCCGTACACGGACCTATCCGGACAAGGATCGATGCGCGATAGGTGGAAGAGTATGACCTGGGGAAGGGACTGGGTCCAGGAATTAAAAAGTTCCACCCGTTGAGGCGGACTAGAAGATGAACCGCTTAGTGATGAGTTTTTTCCGCGCTTGCTCGCCATACGGAGCCCAAACAAGTGGAATACACCGATTGCGACCTGGCGTGGGAGCCTATTATCGAAATATCGACCCGTGATTCCAATTTTATTGGAGACCACAACCATCCCCTCATGGTGCCCCGGGGTGATCCAATCCATTATATCTGGAGCCGGGAGGTGCCAACTAATTTATTTTCTTTCCCTTTCATCATTTAGGAGGAGTTATGAAATATCTCTTGCTCATAGTTGCAATTGCACTATCTATTGCGTCCATCGATGCTCAAACTTGGAATTCATTAAATTCACCGGAAGGGTTTAAAACCGTCCGCGATCTTGAAGTTACCTATCGTAGCTCCAACTCCGACACGATGTATGCCGCTGATGGATTAAAACTTCTCAAATCAGTCAATAGTGGTCAGTCCTGGTCAGCCACCTCTTCGGTGATTGCCGGGGCGACTGCTGTAACGTGTAAATACGACGATCAAAGTGTTGTCCTGGTGAGCGGACCAAGCGTCTTCAGCCGTTCGACGAATGGAGGATCTAGTTGGTCATCGCTTTCCAGCCACAACAATAAGCCCACTACTCTCGCAGATTTTCCACAGAATACCAGTGTCATGCTCTTGGGCAAGAAGTACTATTCGACAACAGAACGATCAATCGCCAAAAGTACTGATGGTGGGGCAACCTGGGACTATAAATTATCATCCTCCTATAAAACACAGATATTTGATATCGCGGTTAATGTCAGTTCTGCCTACCCTGCGATGTCAGTCGCTGCAGGTTGCGCAATTGATGGTACCGTCATTGACAAAGGTTTGTATTATACGGAGAACTACGGGGACACTTGGACCGCTCGGATGGGTTCCACCGGGACGGGTTGGACCGCCGTCGCATTCAGGTACCACTCGGCGACAGAGACTCTCGACACTGTCTATGCAGGGACTGCCGGGGGCGGATTGTATCGTAGTACCTGGAAAGCCTCCTCGATGAGCTTGATGAAAACCTTTCCTGATACGGTGCGGAGCATCACCATTCACCCAGATTCCACCTGGATCATTTTCGTAACCACTGACCGCTCCGTATTTAAATCGACCGATAAGGGTAGTACATGGAATAATTATATTTCCGGAATGTCTGATACACGTGCGTTTGCTCTAAAATATAAGCCCGGAAGCTCAAGCACGATGATCGTCGGATCGCGTGGTTACGTCTATCGATCCACGAATTATGGAAGCAACTGGTCGGAGATTTCAAGTACGACCACTCGAGTCCTTCCAATGGTATCGGTGACTACGGGTGGGTCAAAGATTTATCCGGGAACTGGTGAATTAACCATTGCACCTAGCTTCAACGGCTCGACCTGGAATACGGTACGGATTGGTCATAAGGACACAACCTTCCTTACCCATCATTCGCTCAACATCTACAATGGATCAAACAAGAGAGTGGTTTTTTACGTTGGGGTTGCAGACAATAAGTCGAGTGGTTATCGCAGCTTAGATTCGGGGTCAACGTTTTCTAAAAATCCCAGCTTCGATACAGACACATTGAACACCGTCGTCGAGGGTATCGTCCAAGATCCGAGTTATCCAGCACGTGTGTATGCGTTTGGTTCCCTGAAAGACGGTACGAACACACGGAATTACTTTAAAAGCTATGACTATGGGGCAGGATGGACAAAGGGAACCAGCACCGCGACAACTGGTAATACTTGGTTGGCCATGCGCCCGTTAGGTGATGGAGGCGGTGCTCCCTCGAGGTTTGTTTATGGGGGTGTCATAACTGGGAATTTAAGTGGGGGTCTATATCGATCAATCGATACAAGTAATTCCTTTGAAAAGGTGAGCACGGCTTCGATTGGTGATATTTCTATCTATTCTGTCACCAATAATCCGCAGAATCTGGCTTACGCTTACGCTGGTGGATCAGATGGTCTCTATTATTCCACCAACGCAAATACTGCGAGCAATGGAACTGTTGCATTTACCAATATTTGGAGTACATCGGGTGTGAAGAAGGTTGTCGTAGACCCACGATTTTTAAACTCCGCTTTTAACTCCTCATATATCTTCTGGGCTGGCGTAAATAACCACATCTATCGCTCCACTAATAATGGAACGACTGCAAGCGATATGACTGGTGATTTACCCGGAGGTATCGTGATCAATGATCTTCGGCTAGATCCATACGACACAACGAAACTATACATCGCTACAGATCAAGGTATTTACAATGCCCAACTCGCAGCGGCCCCTGATTTAATTTCTCCAGCCGATCAATCCCTTAACCATTTGTGGTGTCTCTCAAGCACCGAACCGATGAATTTGAGTTGGTCGACGGCTACCGGAGCGACGAAATATTTCATCCAGGTCGACAACCAATCAAACTTTTCATCCTCACCGAAAGTAGTCGATGATTCGACAACGCAAACCCAATATTCAATCTCTAACGACCTCGCTGAAGGAGTTAATTACTATTGGCGCGTGCGTACGACGAACACGTTCGGGTACAGTCCATGGTCGAAAACATACTGGTTTAGAACCCTCCCTGGAAATGCAGACACCCTTCTTCCCACTCCAACGACTTTATCCTCACCCTCCGATGGAGCAACCGGAGTCTCCCCATCCCCGACACTCTCGTGGAGTTCGGTTACTAGTGCGGTAAAATATAAAATAGTAGTCATTGGTTTCACGACTGTCTACAGTACAACTACTTCCAAGCAGATTAGTGGATTAGCTCACAATACCACATATAACTGGTACGTGACAGCCGTCAATTGCTTCGCTTCAAATCCAGCATCTGATACGTTTTCGTTTACAACCCAAAATCCCGACGGACCGGAAGATCCTCAGACGATTCACACCGATCCCACAGACGGTGATATTGTGACTGAATATCACCTGGCTCAAAATTTCCCGAACCCATTCAATCCTCTTACCAGGTTTGAATATGCGCTTCGGGATGAGGGCTATGTCACGCTACGAATCTTTAACACTCTTGGCCAGGAGGTCGCCCGACTCGTAGATGAACACCAATCCGCAGGGAAGAAGGCGGTGGAGTTCAATGCTCAATCACTTCCAAGTGGCGTCTATTTCTACCATCTGGTCGCAGGAACATTTAATTCCATCAAAAAAATGATATTTATGAAATAGCCAAAAAATACTTATTTTTAGGTAGGTTCATACCCTTCCGGGAGAAGGACGATGGGTTCAATCAAAATTGGATCCCATCGTCTTTTTCCGATAGGAGTGAGTATTGCGATGATCCCCCGAACCCCCCGCGTCTGGATAGCGTTTCTCATTCTGGTGACTTTTACCAATAATCTCAGATCCCAAGAGAATTACATAGATCCTCCTTTCGCCTCAGCGGACTCTCAGCAATATCATTACAAGCAACTGATTAAACGCTTCTCCCAGCGAAACCCGAACCTCAAACTCACTCCTGAGGGGCCACACGATGTTTCCGTGGCTAAGGATTCATCATCGGTTTCTGAACTTCATCCCAACCTGAAAACCAACGCATACCAGGCTTCGCACCCTTTCGATCTGAAATCCTATCCCTCGCCGACAACGCGAGAAGCAACACTCGGTGATTCGGCCATCATTGATTGGACGACGCTCTACGGCTCTACTCATTTACCCTCGAATGATATCGTCACGTCGATGACGGTCGACAATGCCGGTAACATCTACGTTACTGGTCAAACGGATTCGACTCTCAGTTACATCGACTTTATGACGATAAAGTATGATCGAAACGGAAATCTGTTGTGGTCGAGGCGATACACTAGTGCAGTCGCAAATCTCGATGTCCCGCTTGCTATCGCTGCTGATTCGCTCGGTAACGTTTATGTCTCCGGAACCACCTTCAATAAAACCTCATTTTACGACATTGTAACAATTAAATATGACGGAAATGGCAATGAATTGTGGGTACGGCAGGTCAACGGTCCGGGGAACTATTATGATTTCGGTAACACGATCGCTGCTGATTCAATCGGAAACGTCTATGTCGGCGGATTCAGCTTTAGTCTAACATCCGGCGATTACCTCACACTCAAGTATACACCCACCGGGACACTCGAATGGGAACGACGGTACTATGGGACTGGAAGTGAGTTTTCTGGAATCAATGCGATGATCATCGACCATGCAGGGGATATCATCGTCACCGGGATAACCAACGATGTCCTTACCGAGGGTGATATCCTCACGATTAAATATTCAGCTGACGGTACAGAACTCTGGGCTGAGCTCGTGGACGGGCCTTACCATGGCCGGGATAATGCTTTGGCTATCGCTGTCGACGATGAAAACAATGTCGGTCTCACGGGATATAGTACGCATCCGTCGGTCGTCAATGAAGATATCCTCACGGTCAAATATAGTTCCGATGGAATCTTTCAATGGTGGGCCTTCTACGACACTGTTGGACAGTATGATATCGGATACGCTATCGCAATGGATGATTCAGGGAATGTGTACGTCGGTGGAACCAGTGTCATAGGCGCCGCCGATATGTTCATGCTCAAATATAATTCCATTGGAATCGAACAATGGCATCGGAGAGTGAACAATCCCGGCAGTAACTCATCAATCTCCGAGTTACACCTGGATTCGTCAGGAAATATTTTATCGATTGGATCAACGGGCTCAATCCGGATATTTAAATATTCTCCGAACGGATCACTTCTTTGGGATGTCTGGTATACCCCGGCCTATCCGAGCGCGATCAAACTAGATTACACAGGCGATATCGTAATCGCGGGTACCAGCTACGGTACGAATACAGAAAATGATTTTCTGGTAGCAAAATACACCCCGGGAGGAAATATAAAATGGTCTAAGACATTTAACGGCGTTGGATATGGTTTTGCACTCACTGATGCAATGAAGGTTGATCACAATGGAGATATCGTTTTTGCCGTGACGAATTCTTATTTAACTCCGGCCGGCGACCGTATTGCCGCTGGCCGAATAACAAAATATTCCTCGTCAGGTTCGCTGCTCTGGTCTTTATTTTACCCAGGTGTATATTTTCAGGATATGGTGCTTGATAGTGCGAATAGTATCTACATCGTTGCGAATACGGAGGGTTATACCACCTTTCTCGTGAGCAAGTACAATCCATCGGGCTCCATCGTTTGGGTGAGGACCTTTATCCCAATATCGGGGTCCTATAAATCCAAAAGCATTGGACTCGATAGTCAGGCGAATGTCTATGTGGGAGGCGAATACAGCAGCAATACTTACGATGCATTTTTCATGGCAAAATATAGCCACGATGGAGATTTCCTTTGGACATCGAGCCATAGCTTTTTCATGGGCGGGGCAGTTGAGCAGGCCACGTCGATGAGCGTGCACCCCAATGGAACAACGGCGGTCACAGGCTACACCGGCACCGGTTCAATAACGGCAGTTTTTAATAATACTGGAACACTCCGATGGGCACACGTGGGGATCGATGGAATTACCGCTTGGGCGGCGTTCATTGATGATGACGAAAATGTTTACATCGGTGGTCAGGGAGGTGTAGCAAAATACCATCCGAATGGGTCACGAATATTTAATAAACCACTGACATTTGCGTTCGATGTGACAGCTGATGCTGGAGGAAATACCTACGCGGTCGGCTATGATCCTGAAATTATTAAATTCAATCAGGCTGGCGTGGAACAGTGGCGGTTGAATGTTCCTAGTTCATTCTTTCACGTCAGGTTGGACGCCTGTGGTGTGTTATACACAGCTGGAATCCTAGCAAATAATTACATCTCGGTCTATAAAATCAATCCGAACAGCACGATCAACTGGAGCATCCCCTCGATTCAACCTCTTGTCGGAGGCGCTCAACGTCCATTCATTGAATTGAATGAAATTGGTCAAGTCTTTGTAGGTGGTTCAACAAACATTGGTGGGGGTGGTTTTTCTGCTGAGTATTTGATGAAAATGCACCAAAGCACCACATTCTCTGTAAGTACAGATACCGTAATGGTTAATAGTGTTGCGCTAAGTTGTACCGGTCAGGACACCATCGCCCTAACGACCAGTGTCTGCACATCATCGGAGGTATTCTCCGTATCAGGCGCTGATTCGCTTTTTGAAATCACAGCGCTTAATCCTTCGGCCCCACCTTCGACCGTGAATAAATTCCTTGTTCAGTTTACGCCTTCAAGCCCCGGCCCCCGGTCGGGAGAGTTCGCCATCACCCATTCGCTCACCGGTGAATCCCTGCCCCTCCAGATCCAAGGGAATGGAACTGAAGCGTACACCGAATTTGCACCGGGTCTTGGATTGTTTGATTCGACCGAGGTCGGATGTCAAACTGAGATTCCGATCACGATCATAAACCACCGCTGTGATACGGTTCATTTACACTCGTTGATCAGCGAATTGGACTTTATTATCGACATACCAGAACCAGTAATCCCACCTCGCGGGAGTGTTCAGGTTTTAGTACGGTTTTCCCCATTAAGTGTCGGCTCAAAATCCACGGAGCTCATCGTCACGATGAATGAAAGTATGATGGCCGACACACTGCTCCTCCAGGGCGTTGCCACCGGAACGGGAAGCGAGGTGGCGTTTACTGATAGTTTTCAGATTGGATGGCAACTGATTTCCACCCCTGTTTCGGGAATCTGTCCGGTCCTATTTCCAGGAGCGTACTCGTTCGATGGTGGGTACCGAAAACACGACACTCTTGCAATCGGGAGTGGCTACTGGTTCAAGATTGATCAGCCGGAACAGAGTTTCGCCGGCGAACCGGTAACCGTGCTGAATCATCCCGTTTCGAGCAAGTGGAACATCGTCGGATCGATCTCAGGGGACATTCCGGTCTCCTCGCTCACGACAACTCCACCCGGCATCCTCCAAACCCCGTTCTACGCATACACGACATCAGGATACGTAGAAACCGACACGATCAAACCGGGTCACGGTTATTGGGTAAAAACGACTCAGGCGGGACAGCTCTTCTACTCTACGACCCCCCCCATGGCACCGGAAGCCGTAAACCTACAGAATGAACCAGCGACCGATCGAATTACCCTCACCGATGCTCAGGGACGATCACAAACTCTTTTACTCGCCCGGGGAATGCCAGTTGAGCAATCCTGTGGGTATGATCTCCCACCTCCACCCCCAGAGGGGGGATTTGATATTCGTTTCTCATCCGGGAGAAGGCTGGAATCAGTGAATCAACTGAGCTCAGGTGATATCTCGATCCTCACTTCAGGCGTCGAATATCCGATCACCATCCACGCCGAAATCACGTCCGGCGTCAATCTCAAGATGGAGACAGGTGATCAGGAAATCGAATTGAAGAACGGCGCCGACCATACAGTTCTCGCGGGAACCGGGGAGCTACGATTGATGTCTACGACCCCGGAGTCTCTGCCTCAAACGTACTTCCTCTCGCAAAACTATCCGAATCCTTTCAATCCCTCGACAACAATTATCTACGGATTACCGTCGGGAGGCCACGTCCGGATCCAAGTCTTCGATATCCTAGGCCGTGAAATTGAAACCCTGGTCAATGAGGAACAGACTGCGGGAATTCAATCAATTCTTTTTAAGGGAACCGACCTGCCAAGTGGTGTTTACTTCTACCGGATGATTGCGGGAACATTTACTGATCTCAAAAAGTTTTTATTATTAAAGTAGTCCCTGCACCAGAAATACTCTAGGAAGCTCTAACCGTCAGCACGGTCAAAATACCAACCGGGCTGTTTTTTCTCGTTCTGCTTCGTTGAGATCTCTGCTTTCAACTCATCCTCGAACGACTTCGGGGCTGTCACCATCTCCACATCGGGCCTTTCGATCCGGCCTCCATCCTTCCCCATTTTTCGCGAATTTTCGACCGCGACTTCCTCCGACCCTGAATAATATCCCCCAATCCGGCCGGAATCAAGGATTATCCATCACGCATCGAAACAATGGGGTCCCTCCTTTCGTATCACTGTTGGAAAGGGCAACCCGGATCGATCCAGATCTACCCTGTCGAATTGAACGATTTCACTGGAAGGTAAATGATAAGTACCCGCAATCTCAGGACATTACCTACGCTCCTCCTCGCCGGCCTCGTATTTTCGCAGATCGCCGGCGCGGGGGAAAAAACCGTCGTCTCTCTCCGCGATTTCGTGGAGAAGGAATTGAAATACTCCGGTCTGACCCTGAAAGGCGACGCCTCGTTAAAAATTAAAGCCCTCGGGGACGGGATCGACAACAAGAAAATGAGTGAGATGGGGATGTTCGCGTACGGGTGGATCATCGACGCCGCGACGCGCGAACGCGTCTGGACGATGGACCTGCGGAACACCGACAAGGTCAAGATGGGCAGGGAGTTCGAGGAATCGATCGACCTTCCGAAGGGTGACTACGAAGTCTACTTCGTCGCGTACGCGTTCGGCTCCTCGTCTTGGTTTTCGAATTACTATGTCAACATCGACCGGCGCGAGACCAATACCGGGAGCGGCGACGCAAAGAAACGGGGCGTCTTCTCCTGGTTCGAGGATTTCTTCGACGAAGACGCGGCGAAGGCCTGGAAGGAGCGTTCGAAACTCTGGGGAATCGAGATCGCCCTCGACGACAAAGTCCAGCACTCGACGTTCACCCCGCCGCGCGAGCGGAAGAACGTCGTCTTCAAGTCGATCGGCGCGGGTGAAAAGGTGCGCGTCCGCACCGGCCTCCAGGTGAAGAACCCCGTCACGGTTGGACTCTATTGCATCGGCGAGCTCGGCAACAACCGCGACGTCGCCGATTACGGGTGGATCATCAACCGGAAAACCCGCGACCGTGTTTGGGCCATGGACAAGCGAAACTCCGCCCCCGCCGGGGGAGCGAAGAAGAACATCGTATTCGACGGGAAGGTTGAACTGGCACCCGGCGACTATGTGCTCAATTATATCTCGGACGATTCGCATTCCCCCCTCGACTGGAACGCGGCCCCTCCCGACGACCCGCTCAATTATGGCATCACGATGTTTCTCAGCGACCCGAAGGACGCCGGGAGCATCTCGCTCACCTCGGGCGAAGAGAAAGACGAAGCGCTGATCCGGCTCACCGGGATCGGCGACGAGGAGTTCCGGTCTTCGACATTCACCTTGAAGAAGGAAAGCTCTCTTAGAATTTACGCCGTGGGCGAGAGGATGTACTCGCGCAGTGAAATGGCCGATCGCGGCTGGATCATCAACGCCAGGACGAGGGAAAAGGTCTGGTCGATGGATCCCGACGGCACCGAGCCCGCTGGCGGTGACGAGAAGAACCGGATGGCGGACGAGATCGTGACCCTCCCGGCCGGGACCTTTACCGTCTTTTACGCCACCGACGGTTCACACGCCTACGACGACTGGAACAGCGATCCCCCGATCGACGAGGAACACTACGGCATCACGATCTACGCTGCGCCTGAGAATTTCAGCAAGGCGAATTTTACCACCGGCGGTGACGCGGCCGGGGCCGGCGTGCTCGCCCAGATCGTCCGGATCCGTGACGGCGAGAATCGGGAGACGTCCTTCACACTCAAGAAACGGACCCAAGTCCGCGTCTACGCCCTCGGCGAGGGACAGAACCACGAAATGTACGATTATGGTTGGATCGAGAATGCCAATGGGCGTGAGACCACGTGGGAGATGACCTACGCGACCACATTCCACGCGGGTGGAGACAAGAAGAACCGGATGGTGAACACGACGATCGTCCTCGAAGCCGGCACCTACACGTTGCACTTCCAGACCGACGATTCGCACTCCTTCAACGACTGGAACTCCGACCCGCCGGACGATCCCACGATGTACGGAATCACCTTATACGCCGACGACTGACCTGACCTTGGATTACCGGGAGAGAGCCGCATAACTCTTCCTTTGGAAGCGGTCCTCCAGCCCCGCACCTGCGGAGCGGGAGGATTTTTTTTGCTTCTCGGGGCCCGTCTTCATACATTTCCGGCAACAGCCTTCAGGAATGACATGCCACGACTTCGCAGACGTGATTTCCTCAGGACCGCCGCGTTCAGCGGCGGCGCGATGCTTGCCGGCGGGTTGCACACCGGCGGAGCGCAGGCGTCGCCTCGTCAGCCGGCTCCGAACAGCGATGCCGCACCGAACACCGGTCCGGCCTCCGGCGGACCCGCCCCGCAATCGGCCGCCGGCGCTCCGGTGCTTATTACGAGCGCCAACGGCGTCGCGGCCGCGGAGAAGGCGATGTCGATGATCGGGTCCGGCTCCGACGCGCTCGACGCGATCATCGCCGGAGTGAACATCGTGGAGGACGACCCGGAAGACACGTCGGTCGGGTACGGCGGCCTTCCGAACGAGGAGGGCGTGGTCGAGCTCGACGCGGCGGTGATGCACGGCCCCTCGATCCGGGGCGGCGCGGTGGCCGCGATCCGGAACATCAAGAACCCGTCGAAGATCGCGCGACTCGTGATGGAGCGCAGCGACCACGTTCTGATCGTCGGAGACGGCGCGCTCAGGTTCGCGAAAGCCCACGGTATCCCCGAGGAGAACCTCCTCACCGACAAGGCGAGGGAGATCTGGCTCAAGTGGAAAGAGACGATGAACGCGGAGGACGACTGGCTTCCGCCCCACGGCATTGGCGACGACGGCATCGGACAGATGTTCGACGAGAACCTCAGGACCTACGGCACAATCCATATGAGCGCGCTCGACGCCGCCGGCAACCTCTCCTGCGTCACCACCACGAGCGGGCTCGCCTTCAAAATCGCGGGAAGGGTCGGGGATTCCCCCATCATCGGAGCGGGTCTCTACTGCGACAACGAGGTCGGGTCGGCCGGATCCACCGGTAGGGGCGAAGCCAACCTCCTGAACTGCAGCTCGGTGATGGTCGTCGAATGGATGCGGCAGGGCAAATCTCCCGAAGAGGCCTGTCTCCTCGCCTGTAAACGCATCAACGAAAGGCAACGGGAACGCCGCCTCGTCGACGCCGACGGCCGGTTCAAACACAACGTGAAGTTTTACGCCATCAACCGGAAGGGCGAATACGGGTCGGGCGCCATCCGTGGCCCCTGGGAGTACGTCGTCCACGACGGTAAAAGTGTGAAAAAACTCGAGGGGGCATACCTCTTCAAGACCTGAGTGATCCCAGCGGACGAACCATTGCTAATCTCAACCCCGATTCGTATCATTCAGATATGATTATCCCTGCCCCAGGCCTCTGAGTTTTTGATTCCAGGTATCGAAAGTCGTGGCGACGCAACATATGACGACCACCGGTCGTCTACCAATCAAACAGGGGCCAGCGAATGTCCATGGATCTCCAGAAAAACGCCGAGTTCGAGAAAGAAGCTGTCCCTCACATGGACATCCTCTATAATTACGCCCTCCGGATGACGGCGAATCCGGACGACGCCTCCGACCTGGTCCAGGAGACCTACCTCAAAGCCTTCAGATTCTGGGATAAATACGAAAAGGGAACCAATATCCGGGCATGGCTGTTCCGGATAATGAAAAACTCCTTCATCAACAAGTATCGCAAGGAGGCGAAAGAGCCGGCTACCGTTGATTATGACGACATTCAGAATTTCTACAATTCCATCAAGGCGGAGTCCGCGGACTCAAACGACCTTCAGCGAAAGATCTTCGGGGGGCTCCTCGAGGACGACGTCACCCGGGCGCTCGAATCGCTCCCGGAGGAGTTCCGCACGGTGGTGATACTCTCCGACATCGAAGGGTTGAGTTACGAGGAGATCGCCGAATTCGTCGATTGTCCGATCGGGACGGTGCGGTCGCGCCTTCACCGCGGAAGAAAGATCCTCCGCACGATGCTTATCGACTACGCCCGCAAGCACGGATTCGTCGACGGTTCCGGAGACTGAACATACCCCTTGGGCACACCAATGAAAAAACCGAATGGAAATTGATATAACCTGCGTCGAAGCGTCAACATACATAAGCGATTCCGTCGACGGGCAACTCGACCCGAAATTCGACACCCCGCTCAAATCGCACCTCAGCCGCTGCCGGCTCTGCCGTTTTGAACTCTCCCTCGTCGAGGGGACGAAGGCGTCGGTCCGGAGACACGTCAGGAAGATCCACGCTCCACACGATCTCAGGCGCCGTATACTGGGGGACATCTCCTCCGCGGGCCTCCCGACGACCGGCCGGGTCGGTGGAATGTTCGGCCTCACCGGCTGGCGCATCCCCCTCGCCTTCGCCGGAGCGCTCGGCATCGCGCTCGTCGCGTTCACGATTCTCACGAAGAAGGCGCCCCACAACCACACCAGGCCGTTCGATGGCAGCGTGGTGACGGAGAGCTTCAACAGCTTCGACGAGGTGATCGAAGGCCGGCTGACGCCTGGCCTCAAATCGGAGAAGCCTGAAGAGGTGAGGACGTTTCTGGAAAAACGCGTGCACTTCCGCATCCAGGTCCCTTCGATGAAAGAGTTCCGCCTCGTGGGTGGGCAATATTCCGCGGCCGACGACGAAACCACGGCCCACGTCATCTACGAACATGACGGGCATTTTATTTACATCAGCCAGACCGACGCCCGAAAGCTCGTCGGCGGCACGACACGTTTCATCCCTGCAGCGGCGCTCGCCGAACTCCGCCGCTCCGGGTGGTTCTTCGCGGGCAACATCACCGATTGCAATCTGGCGATGTGGCTCGCCGACTCGACGCTCTGTACCGCGGTCGCGGACATGAACCGCGACCTCCTCGTCGCCAACCTGACCGGCACGCCCCCCCGATGATCTCCCTGAGAAACTCCGCGACGGCGGCGTGCTTTGTCCTGATGTTGTCGTTTGCAGGGTGCGGAGGCGGGAAACCGGCCGCCGACCTCCCGGCGAACGTCGCGCAGGTCCTCGTCGTCACGGAACGGGGAGCGCGCGCGCCCGATTTCACCTGGAAGAACCCTGACGGGACCGAGGCCAGGTTCGATGAGTCGCGCGGAAAGGTGACGCTCGTGAATTTCTGGGCGACGTGGTGCGCCCCCTGCAAGAAGGAACTCCCCGACCTCGTTGAATTGAGCCGCAAGTACGTCGACCGGGGTTTCCGTATCATCGGTGTCGCCACCGACCGGACACCGAACGCCGTGGAACTCGTCGCAGACTTCGTCCGCGAGTTCTCCATCCCATACCAGATCGTCATCTCCTCGCAGGAGATGGAGGACGCGTTCAACAATGTCCGGATGATGCCGACCTCCTTTCTCATCGACGGGGAGGGGAACATCATAAAGACCATCGTGGGCATCAGGACCAGGGCCCAACTCGAAGAGGCGATCGCCCCGCTCCTCTGATCACCCTTCCGGTCCCGATTCGTCGTCCGGGGCGGCGGCTCCACGGCGTTCGCCCCCATATCGTAACTCGTCATAGCATTCCGCGCAATGCCTTCTCGTGAAACGGAAATATCCTCCATCGGAGAATTCGAACTGATCGAACGGATCAGGCAAATCGTCGGCGATGCGCCGCCAGGCGCGGGACCGTCCCAGGGCCTCGTGCTCGGCATCTCGGATGACGCGGCCGTCTACCGGCCGACCCCCGGGAAAGTCCAGCTCCTCTCCACCGACACCTTTGCGGAGGGAATCCATTTCGACCTCACCTTCACCTCGATGAAGCACCTGGGCTGGAAGGTGATGACAGCCGGCCTGAGCGACATCGCCGCGATGGGGGGAGTACCACGTTTTGCAACGGTGGCGATCTCGCTCCCCGGCAAGGTCACGATCCCGATGGTGGAGGAGCTCTACGCCGGGATCGCCGCCTCGATGAAGGCCTATGCATACGTCGTGGTTGGAGGCGATACCACCGGCTCCGCCGGCAACCTCACCATCACCGTCTCGACGACCGGCGAGGCCGACGAACGACATCTCATCTTCCGGAAGGGCGCCGTCGAGGGGGATTACCTCTGCGTCTCGGGGCACCTCGGCTCCTCGGTCGCGGGGCTCAAGGTCCTCCAACGGGAGAAGGAACGGTTCCTCTCGGGGAAGGATGGAGGTACGTTCACCCCGAACCTCGAACCGTATGCGCCCGCCCTCGAGCGCCACTTCCTGCCGAAACCGCGCACCGACCTCATCGCGCTGATCAACGACAAGGTCAGGGTGAACGCGATGATCGACGTCAGCGACGGTCTGGCCTCTGAGGTCCACCACATCTGCCGTGAGAGCGGCGTCGGTGCGGCCGTTTACGAACGGAACCTTCCCGTGGTGGCCATCACCCAGAAGATCGCCTCCGAGTTCGGCGACGCCCCCACCGACTATGCCCTCTTCGGCGGCGAGGAATACGAACTGCTCTTCACGCTGAGCGACGGGGAATACGCGAAGCTCGAGGAATTCACCGACGACGTGTCGGTCGTAGGCAGGATCGTGGAGAAGGAACAAGGGGTGACGTACGAAAGGGAGGACGGCAACAGGACGCCGCTCGAACCGGGCGGGTGGAACCATTTTTCAAACGCAGGAGCGAAACATGACGACAGGCCCAGGTAAGTCCGCGGGCACCGCGGGCGACGCGAGCGAAACAGGCGGCGCGACCGACACCGGCGCGGCATTCCTCTCCTACAGCCGTCGCCGGCTGACGGATGAATATCTCCCGAGGCTCATCCGGTGCCTCGACGAACTTACCGACGAGGATATCTGGTGGCGCCCCCACGAGAGCGCCAACAGTGTGGGTAACCTGGTGCTCCACCTCGCGGGTAACGTCGGGCAGTGGATCAATTCTGGGCTCGGCGGCACCCCCGATGCTCGGAACCGGAACGCGGAATTCTCGGAGCGGGGCCCCGTGTCGCGGAAAGAACTCGTCGACCGGATCGTGCGGACGCTGGGCGAAGCAGACGCCACGCTCGCCCGGTTCGACCCGTCGCGTCTGCTCGAAGTGCGGAATTTCCAGGTGTACGAGGTGACCTGTCTCGACGCGATATCCCACGTCGTCGAACACTTCTCACAGCACCTCGGCCAGGTCATCTACATCACGAAGCTCCGGAAGGGCATCGACCTCAGGTTCTACGACCTTTGAGTGGGAGGGGGGTGGCCCCCAGGCTTTCGGCCAGGGCCCTGACCTCGGCGCCGGTCAGCGGACGCGATTCACCCGGACCGAGGTCGTCGAGGATGAGCGAACCGATCGCGATCCTCACCACGCGAAGGGCGGGATGACCGGCCGCCGCTGTCATCTTCCGCACCTGCCTGTTCTTTCCCTCCCTCAGCGTAATCTCGAGCCACGCGGTGGGAACGGTTTTTCTAAAACGGATCGGGGTGCGCTTCGGCCAGAGTGCCGGCTCGGCGCTCAGCAGTCGGGCTTCGGCCGGGAGGGTTTTTTCGCCGTCGATGGGCACCCCGGAGCGGAGTTTGTCGAGGGCCCGGCCGTCGGGAACGCGCTCGACTTGAACGAGGTAGGTCCGGGGATGTCCGAATTTTGGCTCGATGAGTCGGTGATGGATGATGCCGTCGTTGGTGAGCAGGAGCAGTCCCTCGCTCTCCTCGTCGAGGCGGCCGACCGGATGAACGTCGCGCGGGAAGGGGCCGAAATCCGAGAGGGTCTGTTTACCGGGGACCGGCCTGAACTGCGTCATCACGCCGTCCGGTTTGTTGAAAATGAAATACCGCGGGTCCGCGGGCTGGGGCCGTCCACGCCGCTCTTCCGGAGGTCGGCGACGCCCTACAGGCCGTTCGGTTTCCACACTTTTTTTAGGACGACGATTCATGCAGGCTCCAGACCTTATTACGGCGGGATATGATTGTCCTGTTTGCGGGGAACGGAACGAATTGCTGATCGACCCGACCGGCGGTGAAAAGCAGGAATTCGTTGAGGATTGCGCGGTTTGCTGCAACCCGTTGGTCATCGCCGTCCGGCTGGTCGCCGAAGGCGGCGCAGGCGGGCGAGGCAGACTGGACGGGCTAGAATTGGCCAGCCTGACCGTCGAACCGGAATCCTGATTTCCCACCCTCTCCCCCAGCGGCCAAGCGGGGCATGACCGCAGTCACGCCCTCTCCCGTTCGTTTTCGCCACCATCCTCGCAATCGCGTGACACCGCCCACCCGGCGTGACAAATCACACACGCCCCGCCCCCCTTTATCCCTTCATTGCCTCCGGAAAACAAAAAAAGGGGATTCGATGAAGGTCAGATATCAGTTGCGTCCGCTCTCCAGGGAACAACGCGTCGTCATGGAGTACCTCCTCCTGGACGAGATGGAAACCCAGCGTTGGTATCACGTCCTTCGCCTCAGGCTCTGGAAGACCGAAGGGATCGTCTGCACACAATGACAGGGGGAACCATGAAACTCTTCAGCATCGCCGCAATGCTCACGGGTCTCGTCCTGGTGACGATGACCGTCCGCCGTCTGAGACATATCGAGATGGCGCCCGGGCTCACCGACTCGGACAGGCGTTACGCGATCGACGACCTGATGAACGAGCTGGACTGACGTGTCTGTCGCGGCGGCGGGTCTGTCGCGGCATCACGCCATCTTCGGCTCGCGTCGGCCTGGCTCCGGCCGGGGTCTACGCCCGAAACCGGGTTTCGGCCCCGTACCACCGTGAACCTTGATTACTTCGTATCGAGGATGACGGGCAGCCCGTCCTTGCCGCTCCCGATGATCACCACTTTCGCGTTGTTCGACTCGGCGATCTTCAGCGTCGCCTCGATTCCCTTCCACCTGAGCAGCTGTTCGCTGATCGTCGTAGCGACGATTTTCTGGAAATCAGCCACCCCCTGGGCTTCTACCCGTTTGCGGTCCGCCTCCTGCCGTTCCTTCGTCAGGATGAACTCCATCCGCTGGCTCTCCTGATCCGCTCGCTGTTTCTGCTCGATGGCGTCGGTGAGCTGCCCGGGGAGTGAGACGTTGCGCAACGGCGTCGATTCGATGATGACACCCCATTCTCCGACGATCTTCGAGAGTTCTAACAGGATGTTTTCGCCCAGCCGTTCCCGCTCCGTCGAATAGAGGGCGCTCGCCTGGAAGTTGGCAGTCACGGCGCGGCTCACCGAGCGGAACTGCGGCACCAGCACGATGTTTTCATAGTCGCCGCCGCTGACCTTTCGGTATACGATCCCAGCCGAATCCGCCTCCAGCCGGTAGAGAGCGCTGATCTCCAGCCCGATGGTCAGTCCTTCCCTCGACAGTACGGACATCGACTCCTTCAGCTCCTTCGTCTGGATCGAAAACTTCACCACCTTGGCGAGTGGGTTAACCATATTGATGCCCGATTTCAGCGTGTTCTCGGAGACGATCCCGAAGAAATCGATTACGCCGACGTGTCCGGCGGGGATGACCGTGAAGAGCTGGGAAAACGCGCCGAGAAGGGCGACCCCCGCGACGAACGCGGACAGGTTCATCGCGGCCTTAAAGGTTTGCGTGCGCATCTGTTGAAACTTGCTCCTCGCGACACCGAAGAAAATGATCGCGCCGACGCCGACCAGCAGCAGGAAAATGAAAAACATGGGAGAATCCTTTCAATTGTGGTGTGTGCCACTAAGATAGAAAAGTCGCGAGGTAATAACAAAGATTGCCACTCACGACGATTCTCTGTATCTTTTCCACCGACAATGAAACGCATCAGGCCACCTGCCCTGCGCAAGGGCGATGTCATCGGTATTTGCGCCCCGGCGAGCCCGGCTATTCACCGCGAAGACCTCGCGAAAGGAATCGCGTATCTCGAGGGACTCGGGTACCGCGTCGAACCGGGCCGCAACCTCCTGAAGAAGGACGGCTACCTCGCGGGCACCGACCGTGAACGCGCGGCCGACCTCAACCGGTTCTTCCGCGACCGTCGCGTCCGCGCCATCATCGCGTTGCGCGGCGGTTACGGCTCGATGCGCATTCTCCCGATGATCGATTACGCCGCTGTCCGGAGAGACCCGAAGATCTTCGTCGGATACAGCGACCTCACCGCCGTGCAGATGGCCCTATGGTCACACTGCGGCCTGGTCACATTCGCCGGGCCGATGGTGGCGGCGGGGATGGCACGCGGACTCGACGGACCGGCCGAGGAATTGTTCTGGAGGATGCTCACCAGCCGTCGTCCCCTCGGCTCCCTCGACTCGCCGGCGACCGCGATCACCAAGGGAACGACCACAGGCACGCTCCTCGGCGGTAACCTCTCGATGCTCAGCCACCTGGCCGGAACGCCATACCTGCCATCGCTGCGGAACAGCGTACTCTTCCTCGAGGACGTCGGCGAGCGACCATACCGCGTCGACAGGATGCTCCAGCACCTTCGCCTGGCCGGCACCTTCAGCGGAGCCCGCGGCGTCCTGCTCGGAAATTTCGCCGACTGCGTCCCTGAAGAGGGGAAGCCGTCCCTCGGGCTCCGCCGCATCTTCCGCGATCTTCTCAGTGATCTCGGCGTCCCGGTCCTGGCCGGCATCCGCCACGGACACATTCTCGGGTCCCTCACCCTTCCCGTCGGCCTGCGCGTCAGCGTCGTGGCGGGAAAGAAGTGCCGCATCGTATTTTCGGGGTCCGCCGTCGTTTGAGCGGCCCGGCAACAGCGTTGATACCATCATATCATCGGAGCGACAGATGAATTCCTTCTCCTTGCGGCACAATCGCATACTCCTCCTCCTGGGCACGTTGACGACACTGGCGATTTTGACGTCGCCGGCGATCGTCTCCGCGCAGAAAAAGATTCCTTCACCCGAAGAGGTGTTCGGTTTCCGGATGGGAGCCGACCGAAAGCTGATCGACTGGACGCAGATCTCGTCGTACTTCAGTATGGTCGACGACGCATCGGACAGGGTCGTCGTCCAGGAGCTGGGAAAAACCACGCTGGGAAAACCATTCCTGATGGCGATCGTCTCCTCGGAGGAGAACATCCGGAACCTGGCGAGGCAGAAGGAAATCCAGCGCTCGCTCGCGCACCCATACGACCACGCGCCCGAGGCGGCCGCGGCGCTCGTCGCGGAGGGAAAAACCGTGGTGCTCGTGACGCTCAACATCCACTCCACCGAAATCGCCTCGAGCCAGGAGTCGGTCGAGCTCCTCCACGAGTTTGCGACGTCCGACGACCCGCGGACCATCGACGTCCTCGACAAGACGATCGTCCTGCTTGTACCATCGCTCAATCCTGACGGCCAGCAGATCGTGACCGAGTGGTACCGCAAAACCCTCGGCACCCCCGCCGAAGGGAGTTCACCGCCCGAACTCTACCACCATTACGCCGGTCACGACAACAACCGCGACTGGTTTATGTACAACCTGGCCGAGTCGAGGCACGTCGCGCGGGTCCTGTACCGCGAATGGTTCCCGGAAATCGTGTTCGACCAGCACCAGATGGGGTCATCGGGCCCGAGGATCTTCCTGCCGCCCTACGAAGACCCCGTCAACCCGAACGTCCCGGCGCCCCTCACGGCGCTGGTGAACCTCCTCGGCAAATACGTCGTGTCAGACCTTCACGAGGCTGGGTTCAAGGGAGTCGCCACCGGGACGGTCTTCAACGCGTTCTTCGAAGGGACGATGTCGAAGACGCCGCTCTGGCATAACCGCATCGGCATCCTGTCGGAGGCCGCGAGCGTCCAGCTCGCCACCCCGCTCTGGTTTCCGAAAGGGAGCGTCCAGGGGTTTGGCTCCGAACTTCCCGAGAACAAACCCCAGACCAATCACCTCGATCCGTGGGAGGGCGGGTGGTGGCGGCTGCGCGACATCATCGAGTACGAGAAGGCGGCGACCTGGTCGATCCTCGAATTCGCGACCACGTTCAAATCGAAGATCAAGACCAATTTTTATGACCTCAACCGGAAAGCTATCGCCGACGGAAAAAGCGAAACGCCGCACGGGTTCTTCGTGCCGACCGATCAGCATGATCCCAATGCGGCTGCAGCGCTCGTCAATCGATTGTTGATCGCGGGGGTGAAGGTCGAACAAACGACACAGGAGATTCTGCTCTCTGGGCGGACCGTCCCGGCCGGATCGTACTACGTTCCGCTCGCCCAGTCGGCGCGGGGCTACGTCAAGGACCTCCTCGAAAAACAACGATACCCCGATCTGAAACAATATCCGGGAGGCCCGCCGAAACAGCCGTACGATATGACGGCCTGGTCCCTTCCGCTTCAGATGGGGGTCGAGGTGATCGGGCAGACGACCCCTCTCGTCGTGAAATCGCGCGTGGTTGATACGGCGCTCGTCGATCTCTCGGTGGCGCGCAGGGCTTCCCCGTCGGGAACCGGGTCGCACTGGTTCATCGAACGCCGGTACAATAATTCATTCGCGGTGGCCAACGCCTTGTTGAAGCGGGGCGTGCCGGTCTTCGAGTCGGTCGATACCGCGATGGCGGAGTCGGGACCGGTCCCGCCGGGAACGTTCGCGGTCCCCGCGGGCGCGCTGGCCGCCGCAGACGCGAACGCGCTTGCCCTCGAGTGGGGCGTTCCGATCCGCTCCGGGGATTTCCTCGACAAGAATCTCTCGAAGGTCGCCAGGGCCCGTATCGGCATCTACCAGCCCTGGATGACGAGCATGGATGAAGGCTGGACCCGGCTCGTGATGGACGAAGCCGGCGTGGAATATTCCATCCTCCACAACGCGGACTTCAATTCGAAGAAGGCGGACCTGGGGAAGAAGTACGACGTCATCATTCTCCCCGATATGGGCACCAACCCGATCGTCACGGGGAAATCCGGCGACGACACCTCGCGGTCGGAACCGATTCTCGGCACACCGGAGCGGCCAGAGGAGTTCAGGGGCGGGATCGGCGATGACGGCATCGCCGCCATCAAGACGTTTGTGCGCGGGGGGGGGACGCTCGTCACCCTCGGAGAGTCGTCCCGGTTCGCGATCGACAAGCTGAGGCTCCCCGCCCGCGACGAGCTCAAGGGCGTTTCCAACACCGCGTTCTTCGCCCCCGGCACCATCCTCGGGATCACCGTCGACACGGAGAACCCGCTCGCGTTCGGCATGCCCACGATCGCGGATGCCTACGTCACCGACGGCCAGGCGTTTCGGCTCCTCCCCTACACGCTGGAGAGCCGGATCGTGGCATCATACTTCGAGGAGGGGGTGTTGCGCAGCGGGTGGCTCGTCGGCGAAGAGAAAATTCGGGGAAAAATCGCGATGGCCGAAGTGCCGGTGGAAAAAGGGAGGGTGGTGATGTACGGTTTCCGCGTCCAGCACCGCGCCCAGACGCACGGAACCTTCAAACTGTTCCTGAACGCGCTGCTCCTGAGGAACTAGGGAGATTTCTTCCGCTCGATCATCACCACTGTCATGTCGTCCGCCTGAGATTCGCCGTCGGCGTAGCCGTGGACGGCTGTGAAAATGTTTTCGATGACGGTCCTCACCGGCCAGGCTTTTTCGCGGTGTACGATCTCGGAGAGGCGTTCAGCGCCGAATTGTTCCCGGTGTTCGTTCATCGCCTCCGGGATACCATCGGTATAGATCAGCACCCGCTCCCCGCCGCCGATCGCCACCTCCTCCTGACGGTAGACCGCATCCTCCATCACCCCCAGCACGATCCCGTTGACCGCGAGCGACCGCTTGCCGTTTCCGGCGGCGAACACGATCGGGCGGTCCTGCCCGGCGTTCGCGTAGGTCAGCGTGTTCCGGGCCGTGTCGAGGATGCCGTAGAAGAGCGAGATGAAAGTCCTGGAGTTCGTGCTCCGGAAAAGCAGTTTGTTGGCGCGCTCGAGCAGGCGCTTCGGTTCCGGGTCGAACATCGCCTGGCCGCGGATCGTCGCCTGGAGGTTCGCCATCACGAGTGCGGCGGCGAGGCCGTTGCCGCTGACGTCGCCGAGGCTGACGGCGAAGCGGTGGCCGTCGAGCGGGATGAAATCGTAGTAATCGCCGCCGACGTTGAGCGCGGGAATACTTTTCCCGGCGATGTCGTATCCTTCCACGTCGGGGCTCCACTTCGGAATGAAGTTCAGCTGGATGTTCCTCGCCATCCTGGCCTCTTCCTTCAGCCGGATGCGCGCCTCCTCGGCCTTCTTCCGCTCTGTGATGTCCCTGTAGATCGCGTACACCCCCATCTGCTTTCCGCCGTGCAATATCGGGGCGCCGAGGATCCACACGTCGATGAGGGTCCCGTCCTTTCGCTTTCGGCGGGTGTCGGCCTCGACCCTCTCGCCGTGGACGACCTTCGATGACAGGCCGCCCGCCTCGTCCCTGAACTCCTCCGGTGCCACTAACTCGTTGATTGGTCTTCCGATCGATTCTTCGCGCGCGTACCCGAACATCCTGCAGAATTCCTCGTTCACGTTCACGACGATGTCGTCGTTGTCGTGCAGGACGATCGCCTCGGGCGCGCTGTTGAACAGCCGCTCGAGGTAGGTCTTCTGGATGAGGATGTCCTCCTCGGATTTCTTGCGCGCCGTGATGTCGCGGTAGATGGCGTAGTCCCCCTCCTGCTTCCCGTCGATCAGGATTGGAGCCCCCAGGACCGAGACGTCGATGAGCGACCCGTCTTTTCGTTTTCGCTTCGTGTCGATCTCGACCCGTTCGCCGTTCAGGACCCTGCGGGAAATGTCGGCGGCTTCGTCGCGGAACTCGTCCGAGGCCACGACGTCGTCGATCCACATGCCGAGCACCTCGTCCCGCGTGTACCCGAACACCCGCGTGAATTCCGAGTTGACGTTGAGGATGCGGTCTTCGTTCGTGTGGAGGGCGATCGCCTCCGGGGCATTCTCGAAAAGGGTCTCGAAATAAGCCTTCTGCACCAGGAGCCTCTTCTCGGCCGTCTTCCTCTCCGTGATATCCTCGATCACCCCGTCGAAGTGGAGGACCGCGCCGTCGGGACCCCGGACGGCGACCGCTGTCTCCGAAACGACGATCGGCGAACCGTCCTTCCGGCACAGCGCGAGCTCCTCGTGGCGGACGAACCCGTCGCGGGAAAGTTTTTCACTGAATTCACCGCGGTCGGCGGGTTGCTGGTACAATTCGGAGACCTTCATCCGGAGGAGCTCCGGTTCGTCGTCGTATCCGAGCATCCGGACAAGGGCGGGATTCACTTCGAGAAACCATCCCTCGGGGCCGGGCGTACTCCTGAAAACACCGATGCCGATGTACCGGAAGAGCGTCCGGAACTTTTCTTCACTGTCGGAGGCCGGGTTCGCCGGCGGCGGTGTCGCCTGTGGCGCGGAACGGGTCTTCAGTTTCGCCGCGGTCTTCATCCGGTCCTCCCGATGATCAGGAGCGTGAGGTCGTCCCTCCGCTTCGCCTCGCCGACGAACCTGTCGACCACGTTCACGAGTTCCGTCCCCGCCATGTCGACCGGTTTCCCTGTGTTCCGCTGGAGTATGTCCCGGATTCCCTGGTCTCCGAAGAAATCCCCGGCGACGTTCTGGGCCTCGCTCACCCCGTCCGAGTATGCGCAGAGCAGCTCGCCCGGATGCAACGTCGTTTCCTGTTCGAGGTATTCGGCGGCCGACGTCAATCCCAGGGCCGCGCCCCCTTTCTCCAGCGCCTCGATGCCGCCCGGCCGCGCCACCAGCGGCGGAAAATGTCCGGCGTTGACGAGCCTGACTCGTCCGGTCCCCGACGTGAGCTCGATGTAGACCATCGAGGCGAAGATGTTCTTCAGGCTGTCGCGGCAGAAAATCCTGTTGAGTTTTGAGGCCAGGGCGCTGAGCGAGGGAACATCCTCGGCGAGGGCCCGCACCGTCGCCTGGAGTTTCGCCATCAGCAGCGCGGCCCTCAGCCCTTTCCCCGCGACGTCGCCGAGCACGACTCCCGCCTTCGTCTCGCCGAGACGGATGAAATCGACGAGGTCGCCCCCCACGTCGTTGGCCGACCTTGTGAAGAGCCACAGCTCCCACCCCGGGAACCGCGGGCTCCGCTCGGGCTGGAGGGCGTCCTGTACGAAACGGCCGGCCTCGAGCTCCTCCTTCGCGACGAGCTTGTCCTTGAGTTCGAGCATCAGGACGATGGTGATGCAAATCACCCCGAGGGGGTTCGTGTTGACGTTCAACTCGAACCCGTCACCCCCGGAGATGGTAGTTTTCGACGAGACGAGGAGTACGATGCCGAGTACGAACAGGATCCGGCGCGCCGGCGTAAGTCTGAAGAACATAGCCTTGAGCATCCACCACGAAGTGAGGAACCACCCCTTGATCCGGTTCATCCCCTGGATCCGTTTCCTGCGCTCGTCGTCCAGGAGAAAATCGCGTGTCTCGAGGAACTCCCGCCGGATCGAATCGTAGGTATCGCCCCGTTGGAAATCGGACTTCAGGGTCTTGAAGACTTTCTGATCTGGATTCCGTCCGGCGTTCTGGGAGGTCATCAGGAGGATATGCTATTGGTTGTGTTGGGCGCCTCTTGGTGGATATACGATAAAAGCGAGGCCGGTGTTTCCGGATTCCGGACGTGGCATCTCCCGGACCGTATATCGTGCTTCTGAGTCCTGCGGGAGCGCGTGAGGGGGGGGGCAAATACATCGAAAACCGCCCGTGTTGGAGATATCGGCCCGCCAACGGTGAGATTGCTCCCCGGCTTGAATATTTAATGCCTATTTCCCTTATTACCGATGTTTCGTTAGGCCTCCCGTGCGCGGGAAATTTGCAGTCTGCGGGAGGCTCACGCCACCGGTCTATTCAATGAATTCATCACCAACAACAGAAAGGGTCACCACCATGGGTAACAAGAACGTTCTTCGCCGCGATTTCCTCGGGTTACTTGCGACGGGAGCGGCGGCGGCCGGCATCGGAACCATCGCCGGCACGGCCGCGTCCCTCGCTGGTCCATCACCACTACTCCAATCCGACGCGAAGTCCGGCTTCGACGCCTGGCTCGGGAAGATCAAGGGGTCGCACAAGCAGGTCTATGACGCAACCGCTCCGAACCACGCGATGTCGCTGGCATGGTCGCGTGTTTTCCTGATGACGAACGCGACCGTCGGCGTTCCGGTTGGCGAAGCGATGTCGGTGGTGGTCATCAGGCACTCCGCCATCCCGATGGGAATGGCCACGCCGCTCTGGGAGAAGTACAAGTTCGGCGAGGTGTTTGAAATCGCGGACGAGGAGACGAAAAAACCACAGACGAAGAACATTTACTATGCGGCCCCGGGCAACTTTCCCCTCCCGGGAATGACCATCGAGGATCTGATGAAAGACGGCACGCTCTTCGGAATCTGCGATATGGCGCTGACCTTTTACAGCGGCATGGTCGCGAAAAAGATGAACCTTGATGCCGCCGAAGTCAAGAAGGAATGGGTCGCTGGGGTGATGCCGGGAATCACGATCGTGCCCTCAGGCGTTCTCGCAATCAACCGGGCCCAGGAGCGCGGCTGCACGTACGTCTTCGCGGGTTGAGTATCGGCGAACCCCCGCCCGTCGTGGGGGGGTAGCAATCACGGGGATCTATGCGGTCACGGCGATCAGCGGTCCGGGTTTAATCAGCGCGTTGGACTATAATAGAGGGCGTCGACCGGCACCTTGACCTTCAGGTAATCGGACGATTTGAACGGGTAGACCGGCCTGGGTTGGGAGCAGATGAAGTAGGCGATCTGCTGGGCTTCCTCGTCCGTGAGGCTCCCCGGGTCGAGAAAGGGCATCATGTGGCGGATCATCCCGGCGAGCGTGTACACCCGCGCCGCGCCGGCGCCGTCGTTCCACGAGGCCGGGCCCCACAGGGGTCCGGCCTTGATGTCTCCGATGGCAACTCCCTGCCCGTTCTCCCCGTGGCAGTTGACGCACCGATCGAGGTAGAGTCCGGCGCCCCGAAGTGAATCGAGCACGGCGATCTGGACGAGCGCGGATTCGGGAATCACGTTCAATCCCCGCCAGGGGAGTGTGTCACCCGCGGCATATCCCTCCGAGATCCAGTCGATGTATGCCACCAGCGCCTGCACTTCTTC
This sequence comes from Ignavibacteria bacterium, assembly GCA_031379665.1. GTDB lineage: Bacteria > Bacteroidota > Ignavibacteria > UBA10030 > SZUA-254 > SZUA-254. The sequence continues at coordinate 48,164 of JANNFI010000074.1, read as the reverse complement.
CGATCCCGCGATCGCTGCCGCGGCGGAATCCGGATCGTGCGCCGTGATCATACCGGACACTCCCGTTCCGTTCATACTCCTAAGGAAGCAGCCCACCACCCTGTCCGTCATCGAAAATACCCTGGCCGACCGCTTGTTGAAATCGGGATAGCGGACCCCGGTACCGACGAGCGGGAGAGCCTTCTCCCGCTGTCCCGCATTGAGGTGGCAGTCGCCGCAAGTCATCTTGTTGCCGGTGAACCGCGGCGCGTATTCATTTGTCTGGAGTAAGATCCTGAATCCTCGCCTGACCAGGGCGGTCTTCGCCGGGCTTTCCGACACGCTGTCGATAAACGGATTCTTGATGAGGTCCCACGCGGTCTCCATCGCCGTCGTGGCGGAAACCAGGGGTCCGCTCCGCTGGGAATCGGCGGTGGGATAAAAGACCGTTTCGTCGGTCTGGGCCGGGAGGCGGCCGGCGGCCACCATTACGGCGTAGGAGAGGAAAAGGAAATGGTAAATAGTCCGCATCATAGACGTCAAATTATATAATCGTCGCTAATAAATCAATTTCACGTTGACCTTGCACGATTCCCTTTACCGGCTTCCCTTTCCACCACCTCGGAGCAATTCCATAACACCTCCAAAGGCTGAATAATAGCGGTTTTGAAGGGCATACTTGACATTGCCTGTCATGATTGTATATTACATAGTGTCTTTAAGACATGTCATCCTATATAATCATGACACCATACCTTCATCGCGAAATCAGGTCCGTCGTCGAGCCGGCCTTGCAGTCCATGCCGGTCGTGGTCATTACCGGGATGCGGCAGACGGGTAAAACGACTTTTCTGCAGAACGATCCTCTTTTAAAACAATTCACGTACCTCACCCTCGACGACTTCCCGACTCTCAGGACGGCCACGGCACAGCCGGAAGCGTTGATCGAGGCTGGCGATCGTGTCATCATCGATGAGGCGCAGAAGGCTCCCGAACTGTTGACGGCGGTGAAGCGCGCGGTCGATCGGAAACGGACACCGGGAAGATTTGTCCTCTCCGGTTCTGCTAATTTCTCCCTGTTGAAAGCGATGGCGGAAAGCCTCGCCGGCCGCGCAATCTATCTCACGCTCCACCCGTTTTCCCGTCGTGAAATCAGCGGGGCCATCGGGCCAGAACCCTTTCTCGTTAATATTCTGACCGGAACGAAGGGACCATCACAGGGAGTCGGCGTGCCGATAAACGACGATGACGTGCTCCTGGGGGGAATGCCCTCGGCAATGGAATTAACTCATTCCAACGCATCCCTTTGGTTCCGGAGTTATGAGCAGACGTATGTCGAGCGGGACATTCGCGATATAGCGCGGGTCGACGATACGCTCGGATTCAGAAACCTCATTAAACTGGCGGCACTTCGAAGCGGACATATTCTCAACACGAGCCAGCTCGCGCGCGATACGCTGCTCTCCGTCGCAACGACAACCCGATACCTGCGACTCGCCGAGACATCCTTCCTGTTCAGACGGCTCGGACCGTTCCTCCGAAGCCGTTCCAGCCGCCTGATCAAGGCGCCCAAACTGTACGTTGCCGACTCCGGCGTCGCATGTCATCTCGCCGGAGTAGACAGGCTCGGTAGCGCCGATAACGAACGCCTTCGCGGGGTGCTGCTTGAGACATATGTCTTGCAGAATATTTCATCGATCATTGAGTCGTGGCTTCCGGACGCACGCGTTTCATACTGGCATGTGCAGGGGAGGCACGAAGTGGATTTCGTCATCGAGCACGGGAAAACCTGCGTCGCGTTGGAGATCAAGGCCGGCCGCCGCTGGTCCGGCGACGATCTGGTTTCGCTGAAAATATTTTTGGAAAAGACTCCATCCTGCCGCGCGGGCATCCTCGCATACAACGGTACGCAAACCGCGAAACTGGGGGACAAACTCTGGGCCGTGCCGCTCGGGACCTTATTGACGTAAGCAGGAGCTGATGACACCGTGTTGATTTTCAGCCTGCATTCCTCTACCTTTCTCCGTGCAGGATAGATCGCGTTCGAAAATATTCCCGTCCCTCGGGTACGAACATAAGTCCGAGCCGCTCCTGGTCAGGGAGAAATACCGGAAACGGGTCCTCGGCCACCTATCGGCTGCCTCCGGAATCCTCGGGGGATCACTCGCGATCGGGGTTGCGGGGTACCGGTTCGCCGAAGGTCTCGACTGGCTCGACGCGCTCCTGAACGCCTCGATGATCCTCGGCGGGATGGGGCCGGTGGACGCGTTGAGCACGACCGCGGGGAAAGTGTTCGCGTCGTTCTACGCGCTCTTCTCAGGAATCGTCTTCCTGGTCGCGGCCGGGGTCATCATCGCTCCCGTCGCCCACCGGATCATGCACAAGCTCCACCTCTCCACTAAAAGCTGAATTCGCCTGATTTCGATGGAGTACCTCATGAAATCACGACTGGTCCCCACTCTCGCCCCGGTACTCGTCACCGTCCTCCTGCTTTGCCTTTCTCCCCTCGCCGCACAGGAAAAATTCAACGGCTGCGCCATGGCGGGCAGCGCCCAGGGGACGGAATCCCGAAAACTCAATCGCCTCAAGAACCGCTACGAACGGCCGATGCCCGAGGATTACACGCGATACGGTATCAGCCTGCAATCGATGCTCGAGCGCGGCGACGACCGGAAACGTTTCACGAATTCCGAGGCGGCGGAAATTGAGGGGTACGTTACCGACGTCAAGATCGGCGGGGTCGAAAGCTGCAACTGCAACGCCGAGGACCCGAAGTACCGCGACACGCACATCGTCCTGGTGCTCGACCCAAAGGAGAAGGGCGCGGCCCGCCAGGTCATCGCCGAGGTCACGCCCCGCTGGCGCGAAGTGATGAGGAAACGTGGCGTCGACTGGAGTACCGACGCGCTGAAAAAAACGCTCAAGAACAAATGGGTGCGGATCCGCGGCTGGATGCTCTACGACTGGCAGTACAAGGACGAGTCCGAGAACACCAACCCGGGCGGGAAAAAGAACTGGCGCGCGACCTCCTGGGAAATCCACCCCGTCATTTCGATCGAGGTCCTGAAGAAGAAATGACCGCGCCGGAATCAACCACACCAATCATACAGGAGTAATTTGATGAGCACACACATCTATTGGACAGTCGAAACGATCGTCAGGGAAGGCAAACTCGAAGAGCTTAAAAACCTGATGCAGGAGATGGTCGACGCGACGAAGGCGAACGAGCCGGGGACACTGAACTACGAATGGACCATCAGTGAGGACTCGAAGCGGTGCAGTCTCTACGAACGGTATGCGGACTCCGCGGCCGCGATGACCCATTCCGCGTCGTTCATGAAGAACTTCGCCGGCCGGTTCGTGGGATGCCTCGAGATTAAAAAGATGGTCGTCCACGGCCGGCCTGCCGACGATCTGAAGAAGGCCCTCGCCGCACAGGGCGCGATGTTCATGTCGCCGTTCGGGGGTTTCGCCCGCTGACCCGCAGCAAATCTCTTTGCCGCGGTTATCCATTCAACCATCCGCAATTTGGTTCGGTTACTTTCATTTTTTGAGGGTCTACGATGCCCCGTCAACAGCTCGCCATCGGTCAATCGCTTCCCCATTTCGCCGGCCTGCGCGGAGTCGACGGCAAGACACACTCCTATGCCGAATTCAAGGAACCGGTCCTCGTCGTCTTTTTTTCCTGTAACCATTGTCCGTACGTCCAGGCCTACGAAGACAGGATGATGGACTTCCAGCGGACCTACGAAGCGAACGGTGTCCGTCTCGTCGCGATCAATTCAAACGACGAGAAGAACTATCCCGATGACGGTTACGACGAGATGGTGAGGAGGGCCGCCCACCGGAAATTCAATTTCGCGTACCTGCGCGACGCCGACCAGGCAGCCGCCAACGCCTTCGGTGCGACACACACACCGCAGTTCTTCGTGTTCGACAAGGACCGGAAACTTCGTTACTCGGGCAAGCTTGATGACAACTGGAAGGTCCCCGCGGAGGCGAAGGAGTTCTACCTGCGCGACGCCGTCGACGCGGTGCTCGCCGGCAAGCCTGTCAATGTTCCCGAGACCCACTCGGTCGGGTGCACCATCAAGTGGGCATCGTAGACCGGGTCTCACGATGTTTCGCGCATTTCTCATCAGCACACTTCTCCTCCTCGGATCGACCGCGTACAGCCAACCGCACGGCTCGCTGATCTCCACAGCGGAGTCGCTCTATGCCGCAAATGACTTTGCCGGGTCCTTCTCGGCGTACCGCTCGGCGTTCGCCCTGCAACCGGGCTCTTTTCTCAACTACTATAACGGCGCCTGTTCCGCGGCGCTCTCGGGTGACACATTGTTCGCGTTTGCCTGGCTCGACAGTTCCATCGCGCGGGGGTGGAAGAACCTGAACCATCTGGAAACCGACACCGACCTGGCATCACTCCGCGCTACCGCGGGCTGGACCGAAATCACTGGCAGGCTCCGGAAGATCGTGGAGGAGATTGAGAAACACTACGACAAACCACTCCAGAAGGAACTGCTGGCGATCCACGAAGCCGACCAGGGCATCCGCAGGGAGTTCATAGCCGTGGTCGATAAATCGGGCCGGGACGACCCCGCCGCCGACAGCCTCGGAAAAATCATGGCATACCGGGACAGCGTCAACCTGCTGAAGGTGAAAGCGATCCTCGATGAGAAGGGATGGGTGGGCGCCGACAAAGTCGGGGGCCAGGCGAACCAGGCCCTCTTCCTCGTGATCCAGCACGCCGACATCACTACCCAGCAGACGTACCTGCCAATGATGAGGGATGCCGTGAAGAAAGGCAATGCCCCGGCGAGCAACCTCGCGTTGCTCGAAGACCGGGTGGCGCTTGGCGAAGGAAGGAAACAATTGTATGGAAGCCAGATCGGGACGGATGAAAAGACCGGGAGTAATTACATCCTCCCGCTCGATGATCCCGACAATGTGGACAGACGAAGGGCGGATATGGGACTCGGCACACTCGCCGATTATGTCAAACGCTGGGGGATCGTTTGGAACCCCGCAGAGTACAAGAAGGAAGAATCATCGAGGGAGAAGGCGGCTTCGCAGAAGAAACCGTAGCGTAGGTGCGGCATGGGACGACATTCCGGGCGATTTGATTTTCATCCCCTTCTCTTCTACCTTTGTGGGATCGTCACGGCGTCGATGCACCCGCCCGGCGCGAAAAACCCTCATTCAATCTTCGTATTCACCATATCATTCAGGAAAAACGATGAAACGCAAAGGATCAGCCGTCTGGAAGGGCGGCCTCAAGGACGGTAAGGGAACTGTTTCCACGGATAGCGGCGCTCTCGCGAACGCGCAGTACTCATTCGGCACCCGCTTCGAAAACGGCGTCGGCACGAACCCCGAAGAGCTGATCGCCGCGGCCCACGCGGGCTGCTTCTCAATGGCCTTCTCTGGTCAGCTCGGCAACGCCGGGATGACCGCCGAAAGCATCGAGACGACGGCGACCGTCACCCTCGAGAAGACCGACGCCGGGATGACAGTGACAGCGATCCATCTCGACATGCAGGCGAAGGTGCCGGGAGCGGACCCCGTGGCGTTTGAGCAGGCCGCGAAGAACGCGAAGGAGGGCTGCCCGATCTCGCGCCTCCTGAAGCCGGGCACCACCATCACGATGGACGCGAAGCTGGTGTCGTAGGTCGGACGCCCGCCGGGTCGAATCCGTTGATCGGACACAACCGTCGATGCGTAGATGATGATCTTTGAATGGCTGCCCGAACTTGGCCTCGCCCTGTTCGTGGCGATGCTGGCCTCCCTTGAAATCGGGTTCCGTGTCGGATTGCGGAAGGCCGCGAAGGATCCCGACGAAAGTGAGGGGGGAACCGGCGCCATTGAGGCTGCCGTGTTCGCGCTGTTCGGCCTCCTGCTGGCGTTTTCCTTCTCGGGCGCCACAGCGCGCCTCGACGCCCGCCGCGCGATGATCGTGAGTGAGGCCAACGCCATCGGCACGGCGTACCTCCGCATTGATCTGCTCCCCGACGCCGACCAGCCGGCGATGCGCGATCTTTTCAGGATGTACGTCGACTCGCGCATCGCGGTCTTCGGGAACAGTGCGACGTTGGACGAAGTCCTGCGGGAGCTCGACCGTGGCGCCGAGCTGCAGAATAAGATCTGGTCCGGTACGATGGCTTCGATCAAGAGCGACCCCACCCTCCTGCCGGCCCGGGCTCTGATCATCCCGGCGCTCAACGAAATGATCGACATTACCACGACCCGGAAGATCGCAATGTTTACGCATATTCCCGGCCTCATCTTCGCATTGCTGGTGGCCATCGCGCTCATCAGCGCACTGCTGGCCGGCTACGCGATGTCGAAGCGGCGGAAGGGGAAGCGGAGCGTGTTCCATATGGTGATGTACGCCCTCGTAGTTTCGATTACGATGTACGTTGTGCTCGACCTGGAGTACCCCCGGGCCGGGCTGATCCGGCTCGACGATATCGACCGCGCCCTGATCGAGGTGCGGGACTCGATCCGCTGATCGACACCGGACCAACATTTTCAGTCATACAGTTCGACCGGACGGGCGCTCGCGCCCGCTATGCTCCCCGGCGCAATCATTCCTGAGGGAGATACGCTATGCCAGTCACATACACGATCGATAAACAGCGCCAGCTCATCAAGAGTCCGGTTCGGCAGGTGCGCCATTGTCGCCCCCGCCGCCGGCCTTCCGTCCGGCCAACCGGCCCCACAATCCTTTTAATCTCCTGATGACAGGATCCCCTATGTCCAGATTAATAGTTTTACTGGTCTCGGCGATGCTAGTTTCCGGTTGCTCCCCGACTGGTCAAGAGTCCGACACGTCAAAACTCGTCCACGATGTTTTCGAAACCGAACGGGCCTTCGCCGGCACGATGGCCTCGCGCGATCACGGCGCCTTCACGACGTTTCTCTCCGATGAGGCCGTCTTCTTCCTGGGGGATACGCCGCTACACGGGAAGGCGGAGGTGAGCGCAGGATGGAAACACTACTACGAGAAGGCGGACGCTCCCTTCTCCTGGGAACCGGAGAAGGTCGAGGTCCTCGGGTCCGGAACGCTCGCGCTCAGCACGGGGCCCGTGCACGATCCCGGCGGGACGCTCATCGGCACATTCACCTCCATATGGAGGATGGAGGAATCCGGCCGCTGGCGCATTGTGTTCGACAAGGGGAATCCGGTGTGCGAATGACGCGTCGCGACAACATCGAACGTTTCGTCCGAATGCTCGCGGATCGGAAGATAATCCACCACGATCGCCGGATTGCCGGCTGTTGTCCAATGACGATGGAGAGAGAATGAAACACATCCTGATAGTACTGCTCATCCTGGTCCTCACATCCGGCGCCCATCCGTTCCAGGCCCCGGGGAATCAGCCCGTCCGGATCCTTGAACAACGCGACGTCGAATGCGCCTACCCCCACTGGTCGGCCGACGGCAAGCGGATACTGTTCCAGTCGAACGTCGCGGGACGCTGGCAGCTGTTCGTGATGGATGAGGATGGAAGCGACATCGTCCAGGTGACGAGCGATTCCTCCAACAACAACTTCCCGGACTGGTCGCCCGACAATGCGAAGATCGCGTTCGTGTCCGACCGGAGTGGCAACGAGGAGATTTTCATCGTCGACACCGACGGGAAGAACGTCAGGCAGTTGACGTTTGAAAAGGGGCGGGACATCCATCCTTACTGGACGCCGGACGGGGCCGGGATCCTGTTCAATTCTACGAGGGACGATACGACGGCTTTCGAGGTCTACCGGATGAACACGGAAGGCGGTTCGGTGCAGCGCCTGACGAAGAGTTCCGATGACGAGACCTGCGCGAGGCTGTCGCCGGCGATGGACAGGATGGTGTATCTGAAGAACAACCGCTTCGGCCTGGACGATCTCTTCCTGATGGACCTGAAGGACAGTTCCGAGAGGAACCTCACCAACACGCCGACCACCGATGGATGGCCCTGCTGGATGCCCGGCGGGAAACAGGTGGTCTTCTCGGCGATCGAGGCGAACAGCTATAAACTGTTCCTGTACGACATCGAGAAAAAATCACTGATAAAATTGACCAACCCACCGGCCCAGTTCGATGACGGGCGGGCGAATGTCTCCTCCGACGGGAAAAAGATCGTATTCAACAGACAGATCAACGGCGCCAAGAATACTATCGGGATTTACACGATGAGGCTGGACTGACGGGACCGATCACCTGACACACTCACTCATCGGACCTGATGACTGATATTCCATCGCAATCGAAGCACCTCCTTACCGGAAAAGGCATTGAATGAATAGTGCAGCATCCGTCAGAAAAATCGGTACGTCACCACCTCATAGTCGCCGGGAGGCGAAATGATCATCCTGCTCCTCTGCGCTCTCATCGTACTCGTCGTATTGGTTTCGACCCTGCACTCGAAGGTGTCTGACATCAACGCTCGGCTCAACCTCTACCTTCGCGAAATCAATATGATCCCCGGGATGGCATCCCGGATCGAACGGCTCGAGCGGCTACTCTCCGGCCGGGGCGGCGGTACCGCACCGGCATCGACCGAACCGGCCGCGGGGCCGAAAACGACCCCGGATCCACAACCCGCCGCAACGCTGGTCGTGCCACACCCTGCACCGACGGTGATATCCTCCCCGGCTCCGGCGTCGCCCACCCCGGAAGTCGCGCCTCTCCCGCCTCCCCTCACCCCGTGGGCGCCGCCACCGCATAAACCGTCGAAGAGCCGCGCGGAGTGGGAGGCGTTCATCGGCGGCAAACTCCTCAACCGCATCGGCGCGTTCGCCCTCATCCTGGGCGTCGGGTTTTTCCTCAAGTACGCGTTCGACAACAACCTGATATCCGAGACCATGCGGGTCCTGATCGGCGCCGGGGCGGGCCTCGCCTGCCTCGCCGTCGCGCGCCGCACGCGCGAGCGCGGGATGGCGATCTTTGCGCAGGGGCTCGTGGGCAGCGGCATCGCCATCCTCTACCTGTCGGTCTACGCCTCATTCAACTACTACGCCCTCGTCCCCCAATGGCTCGCCTTCGTCCTGATGTCGCTTGTGACGCTCGTGACCTTCTGGCACGGCGTCTCGTACGACTCCCTCGCCGTCGGCCTGCTCGGCTGGGCGGGAGGGTTCCTTACGCCGTTTATGCTGAGCACCGGCGTAGCGAACGAGACGGGGCTCTTCGGTTACGTCGCCCTCCTCGACGGCGCAATCCTGGCCGTCACCTTCAGGAAGCGGAGCTGGGTCGTCCTCGAACCGCTCTCGATGCTTGCGACCTGGACCATCTACATGCTCTGGCACAAAGAGTACTTCGGACCGGAGATGCTCCCCGTGTCCCTTCCGTTCATCGGACTCTTTTGGTTATTGTTCCACACGGCCGACATCGTCCGAAACCTTCGTCCGTCGAGCATCCCCAAGGAGCTTCGCCACTTCATCCCGACGCTAAACCTCGCCATCTTCTACCTGATCCTGTACAGGATCCTCGAGGAGAATCACCACGCCTGGACGGCGCCCGCCACACTGCTGGTGGCCGTGCTCTATTTCGGGACCGACTTTCTGATGCGCGGACGGGGCCCCGACACCGAAGCGAGCCGTTCACGAAACCTCCTGAGTGTCGCGGGGCTGGTCGGCATCGCCACGGCGGTGCAGTATGCCGGTTACGACACCGTGATGCTCTGGTCCGTCGAGGCGGCGATCCTCGTCTGGTGCGGCAAACGGTGGAATTTTCCCTACCTGATGGGTGCGGGATTGATCTTCCTCTTCGGTGCGGCGCTGAAATATTCCGATACCCCCGGCGCGTTCTTCTTTGAATATCCGGGGGACGTCCATCCCGTTCTCAACGCGAGAAACCTCGCGTGCCTGGTCTATTGTCTGGCGCTCGCAGCGGCTTCCCGACCGTACCGGAAATTGTCCGACCGGTCGGCCGCGCTCGTGGCGAACTGGCTCGAATCGGCCGCCGGAGTCGTCCTCTTCGTCTGCGTGACGATCACGGTGAACGACTTTTTTTCGTTCCGGCAGAGCATCGAACCGGCCGGGGGCGAGCACAGCCTCATCTTCAGGCGCCTGATGGCGATCGCCTCCTCCTGGACGTTGTTTTCCATCCCGTTCGTCTGGTTCGGGCTGAATTTCAGGGAGGACACGCTTCTGGTCCCCGGCCTCTCCGCCCTCCTGCTGGCCGCGGCGCTCGTCGCGCTCAGGGGCATCGCGTTCGTTCCGATCGAAATGTTCGTCCCGCTCTGGAACGTCCGGGTCGCGGCCTCCCTGCTCGTCCTCCTCGCGATGGTGATCCATTCGAGGCTGATCTCCTCTCACGCGAACGCCAGGGAGTGGCTCGGTGATATCCGCGGTTACCTCGGCCTGGGGATGGGGCTGATGGTCTTCTCATTGATCACCGGCGAGACGAGGGACTACTTTGGAAAATTGCTGCAGGACATCTGGGCGGCCGGGTCGGACGCACGGGATTCAGGCAGGGTCACGCAGCTCCTGAACCTCCAGCAGCTGGCCTTGTCCGGGGTATGGCTCCTCTATTCAGGCGTCCTGCTCACGGTGGGGATCTGGAAGTCCTCGAAGGGCCTCCGGTTCTTCTCGATCGGACTGTTCGGCCTGACGATCCTGAAAATCTTCGTCTACGACCTATCGTTCCTCGAGACGCTCTACAGGATCTTCTCCTTCATCGGCCTCGGATTGATCCTGCTCGCAGCCTCGTACGCGTACCAACGGTACAAGCACCTCCTGCTCGGGGAGCAGGCCGTCGCCGGGGGCGGAAGCCTCCCGGGAGACCAGCCGCCCCCCGCGGGGAGATGAGTCGTGGGGAGATGGTCCGCGACAAACCGATCGGCGGGGACCTGAATCACACGGACGTACTCATCCTGGGTGGCGGCGCGGCAGGATTGATGTGCGCCGTCGTCGCGGCGGGACGGGGCAGGCGGGTGACCCTCCTCGAACGCAATGAGAGGATCGGCGAGAAGATACTGATCTCGGGCGGCGGGCGGTGCAATTTCACCAATACCGTCACACAAGCCGAACATTTTCTCAGCGGCAATCCCCACTTCGCGAAATCCGCGCTCGCCCGTTTCACCCCCGACGATTTCATCGCGATGGTCGAGAAGCACGGCATCGCGTACCACGAAAAAAAGCTGGGCCAGCTCTTCTGCGACCGGAGCTCGCGGGAGATAACTGGCCTGTTCGAGAAAGAGTGCGCGGTGGCGGGCATACGGATTGTGACAGGGTGCGATGTCACCGGGGTGAGCGGCGTCGTTGGAGATGTCGGAGGTTCCCGGATCACCGGCGGGGCCCCCGGCGACGGGGATGGACGGTTTCGCGTCTCGACCAGCGACGGTGATTATGTCGCCGACTCCCTCGTGGTGGCGACCGGGGGGCTTTCCATCCCGAAGCTCGGCGCTTCGGACCTCGGTTATCGCATCGCCAAGCAGTTCGGGATCAGGGTCAATGACCCCCGGCCCGGCCTTGTCCCCCTCACGCTCGGGGGGGAAGACCTCGCGTTCGCCTCCGGCCTCAGCGGGGTCTCGATCGACGCGACGGTTTCCTGCGGGCCGGCCTCCTTCAGGGAAAACATCCTCTTCACACACCGGGGCCTGAGCGGACCCGCGATTCTTCAGGCTTCTTCGTACTGGCATCCCGGGATACCCCTCACGATCGATCTCTCACCCGACGCGGACCTGCACACACTTCTTTCCGGCCGTCACGGGGAACGCACAGAGCTTACTACCGTCCTCTCCGAAATCCTTCCGAAGCGGTTCGCGTCGGCCTGGTGCGGGCGGTACGCTCCCTCGCGACCGATGGCGCGGTTTTCGAATGACGAGCTGACGCGGATCGCGACCGGGCTTCACTTCTGGAGTGTGGTTCCGGCAGGCACGGAAGGATTCTCAAAAGCGGAAGTTACCTGCGGCGGTGTCGATACCGGTGAACTGTCGTCGAAGACGATGGAGTCGAGACAGGCGCCGGGGCTCTATTATATCGGGGAAGTGGTGGATGTGACCGGGCACCTGGGGGGGTACAACTTCCAGTGGGCTTGGGCGTCGGGATATGTTGCGGGTATGTTCGCCTGACGAGCTCAGGCACGGGCGGGGCGTCTTCGACTTCCATCGGGCACGACATCCTCCAGCAAAGACATCCCCCCCGATGAAACCTTCGACCCGGCCTATTCCTGCGAAAACCGTTTTTTCAGGAGATCGAGGTCCGCCGTGGCCAGAAGCGCCTTCGTCAGGTCCTGCCCTCCCATCTTGTAATGCATCACCGCCGCGGGGTCGGAGACGTGGCCGAAACCGAGCGCGTGGCCGAACTCGTGCACAAGGGCCACCCGGAGGTCGGCGACCTCGGAGTACTGGTAGATCGTGATGTCCCGTCCCGTGTAAACGCCCTGCTCGAACTCCCTCGACTCCACGAACTTGCCGTTGAAGTAGGTCACCTCCAGGTTATTGGCCGATGCGAGCTCGTTGATCTGCCCCACCAAGTCGTTCATTGCGGCAACATCGTCGTTCACGTCCGAGCCCAGGCGATCCAGCGATTCCTGCCCGGCGAGTAGCTCCCGCTGCGCTGCGTTCATCCGTTCGAACTCCTCCGCCGGCGCCCCGCCCCTTTCGTTCCAATAGGCGACGGTGGCGTTATGCGCGTCGAGGCGGTTCTGCAACTCCGCGGCGGCGGCTTCGTACCGCCGTTCTGATTCAGCGTGCCGCTCCGACTGTCTCGTGTGTTGCCAGATGAGCGCGTCGTACGACTGTCCGCGCGAATCGATGCCCGCTTTCATTTCCCTCGCCTCGATCGTCCGCTCCTGGCGTTCGTCGAAGATGAGGTTCACCTTGAAGGCGGCGTCCGCTTCGAACCGGAACAGGGGCCGGCCCGCCGGTTTTTCCCACACCATCTTAGCCTCCTCCACGACGCGGAGGAATTCCTCCCGCGTGATGCCGAACCGTTCGTCGAACCTTCCGAGGGTGTAGGCGATGGGGAAATCGTCGATGTCGACGGGCGGAGGTTCGGACGCGTCCCTCGGAGTCGGAACCTGGCAGGACGCCAGAAAGAGGCAAAGGAGCGGAATCATCAGACGGGGCGCTACCCGCATCGCATTGACCTCCGGTCCAGTCGGCAGCCACATGGCTGATCCCACGGCTCGAACGCCGGGAGTGCTACCCCGATTTTGAGATGCGGCACAAGCAGTTCCTGGTCGTCTGACATGGGATCACTCATTGCTCAATGCATTCCGGTCACCCGGTTGTCTGGGTTCATTCGACCGCCCGAAAAATGTAAACTTTTCGGTATCTGATGTCAAGGGACGACTTTTGGGTGTAAACTAGGGGGACTGCCTAAACCCATATTTTCATCGAATTCTCTCTATTTTGGCTGAGTTATAGGTATTTTAAAAAAATATACTTGACAATCTGATGATGGTATGTTATATTAAAACGTACATAACAAATATATAGCACTAATCATCATATTTAGACTCAATTAAGGAGATTCCACCATGTTTCGCCTTGTTCTCATGACCCTGCTAATGGCGCTATCGAGCGCACTTTCTTTTAGTCAACCTGCCCGTCTCCAGGTCATACATAACGCCGCCGACCCGGCAGCCGCGTCCGTCGACGTCTATGTGAACGGATCGCTGCTGCTCGACAACTTTGCGTTCCGCGCGGCCACGCCGTTCGTTGACGTCCCCTCCGGCGTTCCGCTAAACATCGGCGTCGCCCCGGGATCGAGCTCGTCCGCAAACGATACGCTCAAGAATTTTACCGTCACGCTCGAGGCCGGCAAGAAGTACACGGCGATCGCCAACGGCGTCGTCGGCTCCGGTTTCGCGCCCAATCCTGACGGACTGCCGATCGCATTTACGCTCTTCGCCGCCGACCGCGCCCGTGAGTCGGCTCGCTGGTCGTGGTTCGTCGATCTCAGGGCTTTCCACGGCTCTACCGACGCGCCCACCGTGGGCCTCCGCATCCGAGGCAGGTATACCACCAGCCTTTCGGAAGGCCTCGGCTACGGTCAGTTCACGTCATACAAGTCCCTTCTCCCCGGGAAATACGTTGTCGACGTGACGGTGAACGGCGGACAAACCGTCGTCGCCTCCTTCGCGGCGGACCTCTCCGGTCTGCGTGGCGGAGCTGCCGTGGTTTTCGCTTCCGGTTTCCTCGACCAGTCCGCGAACCAGAATGGTCCGGCCTTCGGGCTTTTCGCGGCGCTGCCGAACGGCACGGTCGTTCCCCTGCCGTCGCTCTCGACCGCGCGGCTCCAGGTCATTCATAACGCCGCCGACCCCGCCGCCGCATCTGTGGATGTGTACGTGGACGGCGCCAAGCTCCTCGACAACTTCGAATTCCGGAAGGCGACGCCCTTCGTGGACGTCCCGGCCGGGGTCACCGTGAACATCGGCATCGCTGGCCCGGGCAGTACTTCCGCCGCAGACACCCTTAAGAACATTCAGATCGTCTTCACCGCCGGTAAGAAGTACATCGCTGTGGCGAACGGCGTCCTCGACCCGACCGTGTTCACTGCGAACCCCGACGCGCAGCCGATCGGGTTCCAGCTCTTCGCGACCGATGACGCCAGGGAAAAAAGCAGGTATTCCTGGCTTGTCGACATCGCGGTCCTCCACGGTTCCACGGATGCGCCCACCGTCGACGTGAAACTCCGCGGCCTGCCGTTCATCCCGCTCTTCAACGACGTGACCTACGGCGAGTTTGCCCACTATAAGAGCTTTCCGGCATGGGTGTACGTCCTCCAACTTACCCCGGGCAACAGCTCGGCGGTGGTAGCTCAATACCTCGCCGACCTGCGCGGCCTCAGGGGCGGCTCCGCGCTCGTCTTCGCCTCAGGGTTTTTCTCACCGGCGGCCAACCAGGACGGCCCGGCGTTCGGCCTCTTCGCGGCTCTACCGAATGGCACCGTGGTTGAACTCCCGGCGCTGAGTTCATCGCAGGCGTCCGCTGTTCCGTCCCTCTCGACTGAAGCCGAAGAGTATTTCGGCGTAACCGAAACGCTGCCTCGTGACGTCGCGCTCGGACAGAACTACCCGAACCCCTTCAACCCGACGACGACGATCGCCTTCACGCTCCCCGAGGCAGGCTTCGTGTCTCTGAAGGTGTATAACCTCATCGGTCAGGAAGTGGCGACGCTCGTCGACGAGACGAAGGAAGCGGGTTCGTACAATATGACTTTCAATGCAGAATCGTTGACCTCCGGCGTCTACCTATACAAGCTGCAGGCGGGCGGCACGGTGATTACCAAGAAGTTCACGCTCCTAAAATAAATCAAATAGAAAAGGAATTCCACAATGAATAAGCTCATCGCGCTCTTCGCAATCCTGCTGATGACGGCGGGCCTGGCCACGGGCCAGACCGCCCGGCTGCAGGTGATCCACAACGCGGCCGATCCGGCTGCCGACAGCGTCGACGTCTACCTCGACGGATCGCTCTTGCTCGACAACTTCATGTTCCGCCAGGCGACACCGTACATCGACGCCCCGGCCAATGCCCCCATCATGGTCGGCATCGCGCCGGCGACCAGCACTTCGGCCGCCGACACCATCGCCAACTTCGACCTGACCCTCACCGCCGGCGAGACCTATGTCGCCGTCGCCAACGGGGTCCTTGCTCCGGGTTCGTTCGATCCCAACCCGGACGCCCGCTCCACCGCCTTTACCCTCTTCATCAAGGCGGGGGCGCGTGAACTGGCTGCAGATTCCACCAAGGTCGAGTTCTTCGCCCTCCACGGCGCCACCGACGCTCCCACCGTCGATGTCATCGCCCGCGGGGTCGCCACACTCGTCGATGACGCCGCCTACGGCGATATCACCGGCTACATCGCTGTCCCGGCCGCCTCCTATACCCTGGATGTCACCCCGGGCAACGACAACGCCACCATCGTCGCCTCCTTCGGCGCCGATCTCTCCTCCCTCACCGGAGGGGCCGCCGTCGTCTTCGCCAGCGGGTTCCTCGCGCCGGCCAACAACAACAACGGCGAGGCCTTCGGCCTCTTCGCGGCGCTCCCCAACGGCACCGTGGTCGCATTCGGCGTCGTCACGGACGTCCGTGAGGAGAACGTCCTGCCGGAAGGGTACTCGCTGTCACAGAACTATCCGAACCCGTTCAACCCGGAGACGAAAATCACCTACTCGGTTCCAAATGCAGGCCAGGTCACCGTCAAACTGTACGACCTTACCGGTAGTGAAGTCATGACGCTGGTTGAAGGCAACAGGACCCCCGGTGTATATTCGCTGACCTTCGATGGCAGCATGCTACCGAGCGGAGTATATCTCTACAGTATCCGGGCTGGCGACTACAGCGAGAATCGGAAAATGACGCTGATGAAGTAAACTCCCGGTACAATCAATTCAACCTAAACCCCCGGGGTCATCCCCCGGGGGTTTTTTATTTGGTCCCCATCGGATCCTCCGCACGCGGCGCGCTATTTCACAATAGCCCGGAATTTCCGATATTCCCGGGTTCACTTTCAGGGATCGTCGGATGAGTCTTCCCGTTCTTGCGCTTGCGTTCCTTGTCTTCCTGGTGGCCGCGTACCGGTTGTACGGGCGCTGGGTCGCGGGGCATTTCACGCCCGACGACTCGAGCCCCACGCCCGCGCACAAACAGTCCGACGGCGTTGATTTCGTTCCCACGAAACCGTTCTATCTCTTCGCCCAGCACTTTTCAGCCATTGCCGCGGCAGGCCCGATCGCCGGGCCGATCCTTGCGAGCCAGACCTGGGGATGGCTCCCGTGCCTCCTCTGGATAAGCCTCGGGGTCGTCTTCATCGGCGCCGTCCACGACTTCAGCAGCCTCACCGCCTCGGTGCGACACGGCGCCTGTTCGATCGCGAGCATCACCCGCGAGCACCTGGGGCCGCGCGCCGGCCTCGCGATGATGGCCTTCATCTGGATCGCCCTTATTTACGTCGTCGTCGCCTTTGCCGACATCACCGCCGGGAGCTTCGTCAGCCGCATCGAGGAACTCGAAGGGACGGCCGTAACGTTCGACCCCGGCGGCGCGGTGGCGGCCGCGGCCGTGATGTACCTCGCGCTCGCCGTTGTTATGGGCCTCGTCCAGCGGTTCCTCAATCCTCCGCTCTGGCTCGTTTCGGTCATCTTCGTCCCCGCGACGTTCGCCGTCGTCTGGCTCGGGACACAGATCTCCACCGTCTTCATCCTCGACGCGCGGACCTGGGGCCTGCTTATTCTGGCCTACTGCGCCATCGGATCGCTAGCGCCAGTCTGGCTCCTCCTCCAGCCGCGCGGGTACCTCGGGGGGTTCGTGCTCTTTTTCGCGCTCGCCCTCGGCGTCATCGGCGTGTTCTTCGGAGGATACGAAATCCAGGCGCCGGCGGTGAAAAGCTGGGACGCCGGCGGCCTCACCGGTTCGATGTTCCCGTTTCTGTTTGTAACGATCGCCTGCGGCGCCTGCTCCGGTTTCCACGGCCTCGTATGCTCGGGCACGACCTCGAAACAGATCGACCGCGAGTCGCATATGCAGCCGGTGGGATACGGGGGGATGCTCGCCGAAGGGTTCGTCGCGCTCATCGCGCTGGTGACGGTGATGATCGCCGCCCCGGAGAGCATCAGGGGGCTGAAGCCGGGAACGATCTACGGCAACGGGATCGGCGAATTCCTCACGATACTGATTGGGAAGGAAAACCTCCCGTTCGCTATCACCTTCGGAGCGATGGCGTTCTCGACGTTCGTGTTCGACACGCTCGACGTCTGCACGCGCCTCGGGAGGTACATCATACAGGAGTTGTTCGGTTGGAAGGGGGCGGCCGGTTCGGTGGCGGCGACGCTCCTCACCATCGCCCTCCCCGCCTACATCATTTCGACCGCACCGGAGGGGTCGTGGGTGAACTTCTGGACACTCTTCGGCAGCGCCAACCAGCTCCTCGCCGCGCTCACACTCCTCTCGATCACCGTCTGGCTCTACAAGTCGCGTAAGCGCATATGGTTCACCCTCCTGCCGATGCTCTTCGTGCTGGTAATTACCTTGTGGTCGCTGGGGGGATTGACGATCGCGAACTTCGGGAAGACGGAAGGAATGGACATCGCGCTCATCAACGCCGTCGCCTCGATGGCGCTCATCGGTCTCGCGATGTTCCTGACGATCGCGGGCCTGTTCAAGGTCGCACGATCCGCACCCCTGTCTCCCCCCTGAGCACTCCTCCTACGGATGCGTCAACAGTAATGCTCGGGTCGGGATCGCCGGGCTCAGAAAGAATGGCGGTACTCTACTCCGATGACATAACTTCTCGTCAGGCCGTCGGGACGGGAATCCCGCGTGATGAACGGCACCCCGAAGGTCAGCTCCAGGGCGTCAGCCCCTCCGGGAAAATATTCAACGAATAGAATTCCGTTCAACGTGAGGCCCTTCGACCCGGAGATATCCCGCTCGACTCCGCCAGCGTCGGTGTACCGGTCGTCGGAGAGATGGTAGATCGGGAGTATCCCCGGCGTGACGGTCCAACCGTCGGTCAGGGAGACTCGGTGGGACGCGCGGAGCAGAACGTCTCCGCGGCGGACGAACATATTGGTGGATGGGATGACGCTGAATTCCGAACCCGGCGGGTACTCCGATGCTAGAAACCCGTTGCCGTTGTTCGAAAGCGGTTGTTGGATCGCGGCCTGGAAGCTCGTCGCTCCCGCCCGGTAGCCGATCCCGATGATGAGGTCAAGTGTCCCAAGGCTCGTTTGGTAATCCATCGGCAGCGATCTGCCGTCGAGGGTTTTATTGGCCTCGTTCAGCGGAATTTTCACTCCGAGAGTGACACTCGCGGCATTTAAAACCCTGTGGTTCGCGCTCAGGAACAGATCGGAGATCCCTGTCGACGTTGCGGATGAACCTGACTGAGATGCGAATGTCAACTTTCCACTCACCTCCAGATCCGGGCTCACCGAGCGGTCGAATTCAAGGTACCCGGCCCACGCCTTCACGCCGTAGTCGCCCTTGCCATAGGATCCACCGACCTTCAGGGAATTCAGCAGGCCCATCGACGCCGAATCTTCAGCCGTCGGCTTGATGCTCTGAAGCGTGCAAAACCCTGCGTCACTGCAACCCTGGGCCCGGAGCTGAACTGTGGGTATGAGGCATCCTGCCAGAACAATGGACAACACTACGATGCGCATGTTCAATCGGAGAGATAGTACTCGATCGTCGCGACGACCCGTATTTTCTTGACGTGCGGTGTGTTGGCGTCCCGGTCCTCGATGGTGAACTGGCCCTGCGTCGCCTTCCTGATCTTACCGAGCTCGCTGTTCGAGTCCTGCGCGAATTTCTCCGCCACCTCGCGCCCGTTCTTCGTCGCCTCTTCGATCATCGCCGGCTTGATCACGTTCAGTTTCGAATACAGGAACGTCGTCCGTGATTCGTAGTCCTGTCCCGAGATGGCTATCCCCATCTTCCCCAGCTCGAGGAGTTTCTCCCGGGTATCGAGCACCAGCGCGACGTTCGTCGAATAGACGCTCACCGTTGAAGCCCCGGAGTACCTGAACCCCACACCGGCGGAATTCCCCCACTCCTGCGCACGTTTGTCGGTGACGGACGGCGCCGAGACGGTGATTTCACCTTCCTGGAACCCGTTCTTTTTGAGGAACCCGACGATCAGGTCGTTCTTCCGCTGGATTGCCGAGTAGAGAGCGCCCAGATCGTTCTCGGCTTCCAGGAATTTGATCGGCCAGATCGCGATGTCGGCCGCGACCTCTCGTTCGGAGAGCCCCTTGACCGCGATGGTGCGGTCGAGTTCCTTCATTCCCACCAGTCCGCCCGCAATGAAATATCCGAGCAGGCCGAGTCCCGCTAAGAGGCAGATGCCGAGGATGAACGCGTTTTTGTTGGTCATTGGATGGCGTGTATGGCCAAAGATAACCATCCGCGGTGTTACAATCAATCCGCGTTGACAAAGCGGGAAAGTTTTCTATATTCCTGAAGTACTCCTCCATTGCCCGCCTGGGCATCGCACGGCTCCACTCCACGATCAGGTTAGGGATGTCCGATGGCTGAATCGATTCTCATCGCCGACGACGATCGGTTGATACAGCTGACCATATCGACCGCCCTCGTGCAGGCGGGGTATGCGCCCGTGTGCGTCTCCGACGGCGAAGAAGCCCGCACCCGCATCGAGTCCGGACAGGAACGATTCTCGGCGATCCTCCTCGACTGGGAGATGCCGATAATGACCGGCATTGACCTCCTCCGCTGGCTGAAACTCCAGGCTGAACACCGCGACCTCCCCGTCGTGATGCAGACGTCCAGGGACAGCGCCGAAAACATCCGAGAGGGCATCGATGCCGGGGCGTTCTATTACCTCACCAAGCCGTTCAACACGCAGGTCCTGCTCTCGATCGTCGAAGCAGCCGTCAACGATTACGCCTACAAACTCGCCCTCAGGGACCGGCTGGCGCAGAGCCAGAACCCGTTCGGCGGGATCGTCGCCGGGACGTTCCGGTACCGGACCCTCGAGGAAGCCGAACGCTTCACCCTCTGGATCTCCAACGCCTGCCCCGTCCCCGAGAAGACAACCCTCATCCACGAGATACTCCTTAACGCCGTGGAACACGGCAACCTCGGCATCACCTACGACGAAAAATCCGAGCTGATGACGGCCGGGACCTGGGGGGCGGAAGTCCGCCGCAGGCTCCGGCTCCCCGCCCACGCGGAGAAGTACGTCGAAGTCCGCATCGGGAAGTCGAACGACTCGATGGTCGTCCACATCGAAGACCAGGGCCCCGGGTTCGATTTTAAAAAATACCTCGCCTTCGACGCGACGAGGGTCTTCGACAACCACGGCCGGGGAATCGCGATGGCGGGGATGAATTTGAAACTCGAATACCTCGGCTCCGGCAACAAGGTCCGCATCACCGTCCCGTTCACCGATGGAAACTGAACGGACCCGGTCGCTGTTTCAATTCCTCGAGGCCGTCCCGGTGGGGATCTTCGTCGTGGACGGAACGGGGAAACCGTACTACGCGAACAAGGAGGCCGTGAGGCTGCTCGGACGAGGGATCGTCGGCGGCATCGATCGCGACGACCTCGCCGTCACCTACCGGGTCTTCCGCAGAGGGACGGATGTGGAATGCCCGACCGGGGAACTGCCGATCGTCAGGGCGCTCGCGGGCGAGTCGGTGATGGTCGATGACCTGGAAATCCGGCACGAAGACCGCGCGATCCCGATCACTGTCAACGGGGCGCCGATCTTCGGCGCCGACGGGACGATCGAGTTTGCGATCGTCGCGTTCAGCGACACCACCGAGCGCCGCCGCGCGGAAGTTCGATTGGAGGTCCAGTACGCCGTCGCCCGGATCCTCGCGGGGGCCCACTCTCTCCGCGAGGCCGCGCCCGTCCTCCTCCGCACGATTTGCGAGGCGACGGGTTGGGAGGTCGGCGGGCTATGGCAGGTGGACACGGTCGACACGGTGATCCGCAATGTCGACATCTGGCACCGTCCGGACCTCTCCATACCGGATTTCGATTCGTTATCGCGCTCGACTTGTTTCCGGCCCGGCGTCGGGCTTCCCGGGCGAGTCTGGAAGGACGGTCGGTCGGCGTGGATCGTGGACGTCGTCAGCGACCCGAATTTCCCGCGGGCGCCGATCGCCGCGAAGGAAGGGCTCCACGGGGCGTGTGGATTTCCCATTCACATCGATACCGGCGTCATTGGCGTCCTGGAGTTTTTCCACCGCGACATTCGCGAACCCGATGAGGACCTCCTGCGGATGATGGAGGCGCTCGGGAGCCAGATCGGGCAGTTCATCGAACGGAAACACGCCGAGGCCGACCTCTTCATCGCGAAGGATATCGCCGAGCGGGCGGCGAAATCCAAATCGGAATTCCTTGCGATCATGAGCCACGAGATCCGCACGCCATTGAACGCCGTCATCGGGATGACGGGGCTGATGCTCGAAACGCAACTGGAGCCGCATCAGCGGGAATACCTTGACACGATCCGCCTGAGCGGCGAATCACTCCTGGCCGTCATCAACGACATCCTCGACTTCTCGAAGATCGAATCGACCCGCCTCGAACTCGAACACGAACCGGTGGACGTCGGCCGCTGCATCGAGGACGCGTTCGAACTCGTGGCCCACAAGGCCCGCGAGCGCGGCATCGACCTCGTCTACTCGATCGACCCCGATGTGCCCGTGGCGATCGTGGGGGATCCCTCACGGCTCAGGCAGGTGCTGATCAACCTTACGAACAACGCCCTCAAATTCACCGGGAAGGGTGAAATATTCGTCTCCGTTTCCGTCGAATCGAAGAGCGGGCAGGACTTCGTCCTACGGTACATCGTACGCGACACCGGAATCGGCATCCCCCGCGAAAAGATCGGCGGGCTCTTCAAGCCGTTCATCCAGGTCGACAGTTCCACCACGCGCAGGTTCGGGGGCACCGGCCTCGGCCTCGCGATCTGCGCCCGGCTCGTTCAGTTGATGGGCGGGACAATCTCCGTTGAATCGGAGGAAGGCCGCGGGTCCACCTTTTCGTTCACGATCGCGACCTCCCCGGCCGAGCCGTCGGGGACAGAACCGCCCCGCACACGAGTCCCACAGCTGACCGGCAAGCGGGTCCTGCTCGTCGATGACAACGTGACGAACCTTACCATCCTGGGACTCCAGTGCGAGCACTGGGGGATGATCGCCTCGGCCACGACCTCGGCGGCGGAGGCAATCGGGTGGATCCGGCGCGGCGATAAGTACGACGTGGCGATCCTCGATATGCAGATGCCCGGGATGGACGGGATGGGAATGGCGGCCGAGGTCCGCGCGTTGCGTGGCCGCAAGGAGCTGCCCCTGATCCTGCTCTCATCGCTGGGGAAACAGGAGAAGACCGGGACCCCCGCCGACGACTATTTCTCGGCCCAGGTGACCAAGCCGGTGAAAAAATCCCAGCTCTACGAAATCCTGATGGAGGTCCTCGCCGGTTCGAAGAGTGTCGTCCGCCCGGATGAGGTCCGCCCGAAACTCGATGCGGGCCTCGCCTCGCGCCTTCCCCTGCGCCTCCTGATCGCGGAAGACAATCAGGTCAACCGTACGCTGATGCTCCACATCCTGAGGCATATGGGATACACCGCCGACGTCGTCGTGAACGGCTCCGAAGCGCTCCTGGCCGTTCACGGGAAGGAATACGACGTCGTGTTTATGGACGTCGAGATGCCTGTGATGGACGGCCTCGAGGCGACCCGCGCGATCAGGCGGGAGATTCCCGCGGACAGGCAGCCGATCGTCATCGGTACGACGGCATACGCGATGGAGGACGACAAGCGTCGGTGTTTCGAGGCGGGAATGAACGACCACCTCAGCAAACCGATCAGGCTCGAGGATCTTCAGCAGCGGATCGCGAGGTGGGGGCTCCTCATCCGGAAGGATCCCACTGTCAGGGTCTCACCGTCCGGCGTACGGCCGGTCCCGGATCTGCGGAAACCCGATCTCATCGATCCCCGGCGGATCGAAGAGATCAGACAGCTACAGGGTGGGGCCGAGCTCCTGGTACAGCTCGCCGGTCTCTACAAGGGGGAAATCGTCAACCTTCACAAGGTGATGCGGGAGGCCTGCCTGGCCTCCGACAAGGACGGACTTTCGCGGGCAGCGCACCGGCTCAGGGGGAGCAGCTCCAACCTGGGCATAAACGGAGTGGCGGGATGTTGCGCGGTGATCGAAACAGCGGGGAAGGCCGGCAGGATGAACGAGGTCGCGGTACCGCTGGAGGAAATCGGCAAGCAGATTGCCGGCGTCGTCGCGGCCCTCGACGAACTTACCGGGGCGTGAGCGCCTTTAACATTGGGTCGACGAGTTCCACGATGAGGTCGAGATCGTTCGGGGACGGGGCAGCGGTCGTGGCGACGTAGGCGGTTACGAGGCCCATCCTCGCGGCCGCGGGGCTGCCGGTCGCAACGAATTCATCGTGATTCCTCCGAAGTTCAGTCATCGCGGTCATCCGTTGGGTTTTTAGGAAATCGAGGAACCGGCGTGTTTGGGGATCGGGGTTGATGGGAATTTTTTGAGGAAGCTTTGAGGTTTCCTCAATCCTGTAAATTAAGGCAAGTTCGTTCGGGTGGAGATCCGGTTCCGCAGGGGCGATGGACTCTTCCTTGATCGGATAATATTTGACCAGGTCATCCTCATAGTTCCGCACGTACTCCATCGCCGCATCGCCCGCGCTGTCCTCCCCCACCAGCCGCTCGATCCCTGAATGCAACCGCTCGACGTTTTGCGTCTTGAAGTCGAGGAGGGTGATCTGCGGACCCCTGTCGGTTTTCGCCGCGCACGAGGAGAGGAGAAGACTGCACAGTGCAGCATAGAGTAATATTTTATCGTTTGCCATCCTGACGGAATATACCCATGGCAGGAACGAATGTCAACGCGAACCGCACGCCGGCAAATCAACCTCCCCGCCGCAATAAAAAAGCCCCGGCCTTTTTGGCCAGGGCTTCTGCTTTCAGGCTGTATCCCGGTGAGCCCGGGGTTCGCTTTATTTGATGACCAACATCTTCCTCGAATCGGTAAACGTGCTGGAAACGATCCTGTAGGTGTAGACCCCACTCGGCAGCGTAATCGCGTCGAACACGACGGTCTTCATCCCCGGATCCTGGACCTCGTTCACCAGCGTCGCCACCTCCCTTCCGAGCATATCGTACACCGTCAGCAAGATCGGCGAGAGCGCCGGCACGCCATACGTGATCGTGGTGAGCGGGTTGAACGGGTTGGGGTAATTCTGCCCCAGGTAATACCCCGACGGGAGCGGCCCGTCGATCTCCCCGACTCCATTGGTCGTGATATTATAGATGACCCCAACGTCGCCCGGGTGTGCCGTGACGTTCGGCCACAGGTACGTACCGAACGGGTTGTTCGGCCATAAATTGTATTCCCATATCTGGTCGCTCACCGGTATCGAGAAGCTCCCCGTGACAGAATCGGCGGTGAAGTATGATTCTCCGGAGTCCTGGTTGGTCGCATAGAGCGTAACCGGGAACCCGGGCGGCGACCCGTCGAGCTGCACGAATCCCTGGATCGTGGAGTTGACGCTGTGGGCGATCAGGTCTTGCACGACGCTGTCGCCATCGCTCAGCGCCGGCACGATGGCCGAAGCCGCCATATGCGTGGTGATGGGCTGGCTGTTGTTCCCCTGGCCGATCCTCCACTGCTGGGCGTTCAGTTCCCCGAGGGGAATTCCGAACCAAAAACGTCCGGACGCATCGGTCTCCGTATAGTGCGACACGTTGCTGAAGTTCGTGTCCATTCTGGAGATATAGACCGACGTGAACCCGAGCGAATCTCCCGTGTCGGTGAGCAGGCGACCGAGCACCTGGGCGGCTGAACCCTGCAGGGTAAAGTTGACGCCGGTGAGATCGCCGTCAATGGTGACGGGCGTGTCCTGGGGAGAGGCCGTATACGGGTATGGAGACTGATTGATCCGGATGCGCCACGGATTGCCGGTGGTATCGTTCATTTCGATCGTGTATGCGCCGAGCGAATCCGTGAGAGCGTCCCAGAAGATCCCCCCGTCGTCATTATCCCTTTGAGCTTCAATGACAAGGTATGAGAGGTCCACGCCCAACGGCCCCGAAACTGTTCCCGACACCGAGAATGGCGGAGAGGTGAGCGGATCAACGACCCCCCAGATCGTCTGACCGACACTATTGTGCAAAAACTCCATGACGTATGTGGCGGGGGCCAGACCAACGGCCTGGGTAAAATGGATCGCCCCGTTCGCGAGCCCATCAATATCGGGGGGACCGCCGTTTCCGTTTGTATCGCCGTCGGTCTGCGAGAAGACGAACAGGCTCCTGTCGGTACCCGGGTCGACCGCGTGGTTACCGTTGACGTCGATCCAGATGTAACACTCGGCCATCGCGCCGACGGGAAGGGTGTAGCTCCAGTCGATGGCGTCTCCCGAGGTCATTGTGAAATTGGTAGTCGAACCGTTGACGGTGAAGTTGGTGACCTGCGATGTTGCGGAGTCGAGCGCTGACAAACAGAGGATGGCTGTGAGTAATGTGGTCGAGAGTTTCATGAGATTCCTTTCCGAATGTTTCCGCATCGTGAATTAGTGACACGAAGAACGGTTATTCGGCGGGATCCCTGATCGAAGACTCCGCGCCGCGGCCACCACGTCCTTTCGGTGGTCGATTTGCGGACGAATATACACCGATGACGGATGAGTGTCAAATGTGGGTGTGATCTGTCGGAAGCAGGCCCGGTGTCGAGCCCGATTTCGAAGGAAAGATCAGGGCGTGGTGGTCTCCTCCGTAGGGTTCAATTTCCTGAAGCTATTATAGAGGAGGAGGTCGTAGACGATTTTCACGCCGCCCGCGATGAAAAACGGATAACTCCAGAGGGCCGGCGTGGCAAGGAGGAGGCCGGCCAGCGCCGGCGAGAGGCTGGCGCCGATTGATCGCGCGATGGTTGTCACCCCGGAGGCGGCCGAGCGTTCGTCATCGTCCACCATCGCCATTGTGTACGATTGCCGGGTGGGGACGTCCATCTGCGAAATGGTGAATCTCAGGAGGAGCACGATGACGGCGAGCTCGAGCGTCGGCATCAGCGGGACCAGGATCAGAAGGATATTCGAGGGAAGGTGCGTCAGCACCATCGTATTGACGAGCCCGATCCTCCGGGCGATCCGTGCAGCGAAGAGCGCCGAGACGGCCGCGATCACGTTCGCGGCGAAGAAGATCGCGCCGAGCATTTCCACCCCCGTCCCGAAGCGGAGGAAGAACCAGTAGGCGATCAGGCTCTGGACGATGAACCCACCGCCGAACGAATCCAGGCCGAAGAGCGCGCTCATCTTCAGCACCACTCCCTTCGAACGGTGCAGGCCGAGGAAGAGTTTTTTCGAAGGCTGCGGGCGCCCGACGGGGACTTCGACCGCGGGGGAAAGCCGGGAGAAGGAGAAGGCCATCAGGAGGCCACAGCCGCCGTAGGCAAAGACCAACACCCGATAGACGACCTCGGGCGGATGGCCGAAACCCGTGAGCACGTAGGACGCCCCGCCCGCGGCGAGGGCGCCGATCGCCGTACCGGCCGACCCGACAAGATTGTACCAGCCGAAAACAGCGGTTCGCCTCTCACCCGGCGTCAATTGCGAAAGCGCCGCCTGTTCAATCGAGAGGAACGGGCCTATTTCCTTGCCGCTCGGGCTGATCACACCGATGATCGCCGCGGCCCCGAGAAGGACGATGTTGCTCGTCAGCGCGAAGACAAACCCCGACGCTGCCATCAGTGCCGCACCAAGGATCAGCATTCGCCTCCGGCTGACCCGGTCGGCGGAGGTCGTCATCCAGAGCGAAACGACGGCGTCGCCGAGGAGCGTAAACGTGAAGAGCAGGCCGATCTCTTTCTCATCCAGCCCTACGCTCGCGAGGTGGAACGCGAGGATGACGGACAGGAAACCGTACGCGAAAAGCCGGACAAACCTTGTCGTGAAGAGGGTTACGATGTCCGGATCTGATCTCATCCGATTCAATCCACCAGGACGCTCTCCGCAAACTGCTTCGAGACGTTCGGCCGGTTCCCCTTGCCTATTTCAATCACCATCGATCCGTCGTACTCGATCCGTTCCGACACCCTGATCCTGGTCCCGATCGAGATACCGAGCTTTTTCAGGTATTGCAGATAGGCGGGGGAAGTGTCCTTGATCCCGACGACGACGCACGCCGCGCCCACGGCCACGTCCGAGAGGGTCGTCTTCGGGATCCTCGGCATTCTTCCATCCGATTTCGGGATGGGGTCGCCGTGTGGGTCGTAGTCGGGCCGCCCCAGGAATTCGTCGAGCCGGTCGGCGAGCTCCGGGTCCTTGATGTGTTCCATCTGCTCCGCGATGCCGTGGACGGTGTCCCAGGAATACTTCAGTTTTTCGAGGAGGAACACCTCCCAGAGGCGATGACTGCGCACAATCGAAAGCGCGACCTTCGCCCCGGCTGTGGTGAGTTTTACCCCCTTCGACTTTTCATAGGTGATGAACCGCTTCGCGGAGAGCTTCCGGATCATGTCCACGGCGGAGGCCGCCTTGATGCCGAGCCGTTCGGAGAGGGCCGTCAGCGAAATCTTGCGGGCACCGTCCTGGGAGAGATGGTAAATCTCCTTCAGGTAATTTTCCTCGGAGAGTGAGTACGCCATGGGGCCAAGATAGTGAAATCGGGCTAAAAATAGAAATTAGGGATGCCTAAAAAATAATCCTTGCCTTTCCTAAAGCAATTCGGTATACTTTCCCTGTCGCAACACCACCCGAAATGCCCCTGCGCTCCGTCATACTATCCGTCACGATCGCCGCCTCCGTGTGGCTCTTCGCGTCCTGTGACCTCGTCATACCACCTGCCCCGGATGCCGAAAGCATCCTGGATGGCCCGGCCGACGGCCTCACGCTGACGCAGTCGAGGCTCTTCACACGGGGCGACGCGGTGTTCAACGACAAGGTGTTTACATCCGTGAGCGGCCTCGGCCCCTACTTCGTCGGCACATCCTGCGGGGGATGCCACGCGGGCGACGGGAAAGGCCATCCGTTCACCACCCTGACCAGGTTCGGACAGAGTGCCCCGGGCGGGAATATGTACATTGGGATGGGCGGTCCGCAGTTACAAAACCGCGCCCTGCCCGGCTTCACCCCTGAACGCCTGCCTGCCGGGGCGACCTCCACCCGACTGACGCCACCGGCGGTCACCGGTCTCGGATTCCTCGAAGCCGTCCCCGATTCGCTTCTCTTGTCGATCGCCGATCCGGGAGACGCTGACGCTGACGGCATCTCCGGCGTTCCGTCCTGGATCGATCTTGCGGCGTATCTGCTCCCGCGACCCGGATCGGTATCGCAGGCAGGGAAATACATCGGCCGCTTCGGGAAGAAAGGGGCCGCCTATAGTCTGCTCCAGCAGACGGTGACGGCCTATCAACAGGACATCGGGATCACATCGGTTTTTCTCCCGGACAATCCCGTCAACCCGGAGGATGGCGTCCACCCCGTTACCGCGAGCGGGCCGGAAGTCACCGAGGACGAAATCAACGCCGTCGTATTCTACCTCCAGACTTTGAAGACCCCGATCCGCCGGAATCGGAGCGATGCGGAGGTACTCCGGGGAGAGACCCTCTTCTCACAGGCCGGGTGCGGCGGGTGCCACCGCCCGACACTCTTCACCGGTCCATCGCAGATCGACGCGATCGCATCCGTAGAAATCAATCCATACACCGACCTCCTCCTTCACGATATGGGCGCCGGCCTGGATGATGGGTACACCGAAGGGAGCGCGCTCACCTCGGAATGGAAGACGCCGCCGCTCTGGGGGCTCGGGCTCTCGCCGAATTCCCAGGGAGGTGAATATTTCCTGATGCACGACGGGCGCGCCCGGAGCATCGCCGAGGCAATCCTGCTTCACGGCGGCGAGGCCGCCGCGAGCCGCACAGCGTTCGAGAACTTCTCCGACGCCGACCGCGCAGCCCTCCTGAAATTTTTAGAGTCGCTTTGATATATATGGACCGTAAGACATTCATCAGGACCTGCGGCGCGCTATCTGTGGCCGGTCTGCCTGTCGTCTCCGTTCTCCAGGGGTGCGCTCCGACATCCGCGACTGTGACAGGAAGAGTCGAAGGCGATCTCGTGACCGTGCCCCTGTCGGAGTTTACTGAACAGGGCGGCGGCGGCGCCCGACCGTTCATCCTCGTGCGTGTCGACGGGATGAACAAACCCATTTGTGTCTATAAGAAGGGGCCTGCCGACTATACCGCCCTCTCCACGATCTGCACACACCGGGGTTGCGAGGTCCGCCCCAACGAGAAGTATCTCGCCTGCCCCTGTCACGGAAGCGAGTATTCGACATCGGGTGAAGTCCTGAAAGGTCCCGCCGAGATCGCGTTGAAGACGTATCGCACGAATGTGGAAAATGAAAATCTCCGGATCCATCTCTAATCCCGTGCACGGCATTCTCATCGCGATACTCCTTTTCGCCGGAGCTCTGGCTCTGGTGGAACCGTCCGTCGCGGTCGCTTCCCCCCGGACCCCCGCAGGCCAGGACACGACGCAGGCCGCTTCGGCGCGGACTGACACCACCGCCCGCGTCCCGATGAACGTCGACGCCATCTACAATCGGCCGCTCTCGAAGCTCGGCGACCTTCCGATCGCGATCGGCGGATATGCCGAGGCGAACGTTCAATACCTTGGGACGGACGGCGTCACCGAACGGCTCTCCTTCCAGATGCGGCGGGCGAACATTTTCATCTCCTCCTCGATCCGCGACCGGATCACCTTCATCAGCGAGATCGAATTCGAGGAAGGGGGGGCGGAAATCGCCGTCGAGACAGCGCTCCTCGACGTCGAGCTGACATCTCTTCTGGTCCTGCGCGGTGGCATCCTGCTCAACCCCATCGGCGCTTTCAACCAGAACCACGACGGGCCGAAATGGGAATTCATCGACCGCCCGGTCTCGGCGACGCAGCTCCTCCCGGCGACATGGAGCACCGTCGGGTTCGGTTTCCACGGGAAGCACTTCGACGCCGGGCGCAGCTACGCCTACGAACTTTACCTCACGAACGGTTTCGACGATCAGATCATTTCGAACGAGGAAAACCGCACATTCCTGCCGGCCTCCAAGGAAAACGCTGAGAGGTTCACCGAAAGTCCGAACGGGGTCCCGCTCCTGAACGCGAAAATTGCCTTCCGCGAGCGCGAGATCGGCGAGATCGGGCTCTCGTACATGGGCGGAGTGTACAATACGTTTGAGGAGGACGGGATCGCGTTCGACGAAAAGCGCCGCGTGGACGTCGTGGCCGTTGACCTAACCGCCACCCTTCCGGGCGCCGGGACTTCGTTCACCGGAGAAGTCGCCTTCATCGCCGTGGACGTTCCGGCATCCTATACGCAACAGTTCGGACGCCGGCAGGGGGGTGGATTTTTGGATATCGTTCAACCGATCGTCCGTGGATCGATCCTGGGGTTCGAGGGCTCCGTCATTAATGCGGCGGTGCGGTTGGAGTATGTGGACTGGAATGCCGGTACGTTCGAAGAAACCGGTGGTGACATCGGCGACGAGTTCACGGCCGTCGTTCCCTCGCTCGGATGGCGCCCTTCCGCCCAGACAGTCCTTCGCCTGAACTACCGGTTCGAGTGGCGCACCGACCTGCTCGGCAACCCACCATCGAGAACCACAGGTATCCAGTTCGGCCTCGCCACCTACTTCTAGCGTCACCCTCCCTTCCGGTTCATCCCTCATCATTTCTTTCGGTGATGAATTTGGATATCCGACTGAAGGTTCGTTCATTTATATCATGCTCAACGAAGTGATTCTCGGACAGTTCAGGGGCTTTTGCGCCGGCGTGGATTACGCCGTCGAAGCGGTGGAGAACCTCCTCCAGCTGCGCGGCGAAGGGACCGGTATTTACGTCCGGAATAAGATCGTCCACAATAACCATGTCGTCCGGTATTTCGAGAAGCGTGGCGTGGTATTCATCGAGGATCTGCGCGACGTTCCGCCAAACAGCGACGTCGTCCTGAGCGCTCACGGGTCGCCAAAGGGACTGAAGGAAGAGGCCGAGGCGATGGGGTTGAGGGTCTTCGACGCGGTCTGCCCTCTGGTGTCGAAGGTCCACAAGGAGGCCATCAGGGATTACCGCGACGGGTACACCATCATCTACATCTGCCACACCGACCACGTCGAGGCGAAGGGGACGATAAGTTATGTCCCGATGCACGTCGTCGAGAGCGTCGAAGACGTCGCGAAATTGAACATCGGGGGCGATAAAATCTCCTGCCTCACACAGACAACCTTGTCCGTCGACTACGTCGACACGATCATCGCGAAGATCAGGGAAAAATTCCCCCGGTTGAAGACCCAGAAGAAGGACGACATTTGCTACGCGACGCAAAACCGACAGGACTCCATCAAGGAGCTTGCAAGGCTCTCCGACCTCGTCCTGGTGGTGGGGGCCGAGATCAGCTCCAACTCCAAGCGCCTCGTCGAAACCGCCGAACTCTCCGGCAGGACGTCGTATTTGATCGAAAGTTACCTCGACATCCGCGACGAATGGCTCGACGGGGTCCGGACGCTCGGCATCACGCTGAGCGCGTCGGCCCCTGAATTCCTGCTGGACGAAATCCTCGACCACCTGAAACAGGCCCACGGGGATTTCGCCATCAAGAACGTCCACCGCCTCGACGAAAAGATCAGCTTCAAGCCGATCGAACTTTCATAACCTACCAACAATCGCTGAAACGACGCGATGCAAACCAACGACGACGAGTGGAAGAAGAAACTCGACCCCGACCGGTACCGCGTCCTCCGCCAAAAAGGGACGGAGCCGGCGTTCTCGGGAAAACTCCTGCACAACAAGGAGAAAGGCGTGTACACCTGCGCCGGATGCGGCGCGGAGCTCTTCCCCGACTCGACGAAATTCGATTCCGGTTCCGGTTGGCCGAGTTTCTACGATACGATCGACCACGACCGCATCGAGGAAATCGAGGACGAGAGCCACGGGATGAGACGCATCGAGATCGTCTGTCGCAGCTGCAAGGGGCACCTCGGGCACGTGTTCCCCGACGGTCCCGGCCCGACGGGCCTGCGGTATTGCGTGAACAGTCTGTCGCTCGACTTCAAGTCCAAAAAATAAACCGCTCGTATCCCCCAACCACCCTCAGGAGTGTCCCGATGAAGGCGAGCTCGACGGCCGCCATCGCGTGGGTGGCCGTCGGATCGAAATACGAATGAACGATCACGAGCTGAAGAAACTCTGGAGGCTGGTGTACGCGCTCGCCGTTTTCACGATCGCGTACAACGTCGTCGAGGGTCTCATATCGATATACTTCGGCGCCATCGACGACAGCCTGACCCTCTTCGGCTTCGGCGTCGATAGCTTCATCGAGGCGATCTCGGGCCTCGGCATCGCCCATATGGTCGTCCGTGTCAGGGGGAATTCGACCGGATCGAGGGATCCGTTCGAAAAGACGGCCCTGACGGTCACCGGTTATTCCTTCTACGTCCTCGCCGTGGGCCTGGCGGTCACGATCGTCATCAACGTCCTCGCCTCACACAAACCTGACACGACCGTCGCCGGCGTAATAATTTCACTGATATCGATCGCAGTGATGCTTTGGTTGATTCGGGTGAAGACGCGGGTGGGCAACGCCCTGAAGTCGCCGGCCATCCTCGCGGACGCACGGTGCACGCGTATATGCGTGTATATGTCGGTGACGCTGTTGCTCTCGAGCGCGCTTTATGAACTGACGGGGTTCGCGCAGCTGGACAACATCGGCGCGGCCGCCCTCGCCTGGTTTTCGTACAGCGAGGGGAAGGAGTGTTTCCAGAAATTCAGGTCGGAGGAGCTGTGCGGGTGCGACCCGAACCCTTCCCCCTGAGACCCTTGGCCGGTTGCCATTCCCGGTTGTTCTCTGTACCTTCCCTCATCATCCGCCGGGAGGCCGTTCATTCTCACCCCCACTCACAAAAATTCCGAACCATGATGAAATGCATCCTGTTCCTCTGCTGTATTACAACCCTTGGCGTCGCATCTGCATCCGCACAGGGCGAAGCCGCCCTCCCATTCCTGCTGCTTTCGCCATCCGCTGTATCGAGGGGCATGGGCGAAACATCTGTCGCGCTGTTCCGTGACGACCCGTTCGCATCGATCGACAATCCGGCCCACCTGGGGATGTTCAGCCGGTCGAACTATTTCTCGGCCGGGTACGATTACTCAGTCTGGCTGCCACAATTTCAGCAATCGGACCTGACCCTGAACATCTTCGGATTCAACGGCGGGGTCAACCTCAAGAAGCAGTTCGGCATCGCCCCGGAGTTGAGCGTCGGCCTGGGGTATTCCCGGCTCCGGCTCGATCTCGGTGGGTTCAGCGTAACCTCGCCGGACGGTCCCGAGGTGATCACCACGTTCGACGCGTACGAAACTGCAGACAACTATTCGATCGGCGTGGGATACCACTACTGGATCAGCGTGGCGGCAGGGTATACGTTCAAGCAGGTTAACTCCGTCCTGTCACCCTTCAATGTCCAGGGGCAGGACAGGAGCGGGTCGGTCGAGTTCTCGACGTATGATATCGGCCTTTTCCTGTCGGCGCCCGTCATGGAAATCATCGGGGACGCGACGGGCTCCCCCGTGACCATCGGTTCCGACGTCCGTCCCCTGCTCGACCTCAACGTCGGCCTGGCGAAGAACAACATGGGGGACGAGATGGTCGTGTACATCGACCCCGATCAGGCGGACCCGCAACCCCGGTATGCGCGCGCGGGAGTCGGGATAGAACTGGGTTTCGCGTATGCGAAGGACCAGACAGACTGGCGACCGGTCTTCTTCTCGTGGACGCGTGAATCGAACGACCTGCTGGTCGTTCGCTATCCCGCCCCAACGGATTCCAACGGGAACCCCTTCGGCGATCCGCCTCCTCCGGGGTACAGGGAAGGTTTCGGGGACATCCGGTTTATCGACGACCTCATCCTCGGGAAGTCGAACCCCGACGCGATCATCAAGACGGGGTGGCAGATCGATTTCGGGGAGGTCGTTTCGTTCCGCGGTGGTACATATGACGCATCGGACCGCTCCGGAGGCCGTCTGTTCACCACATCGGGCTACACGATCAGGCTGGCGGGAATGTTCAAGATCCTGAATCTTCTGGACGTGAGGGCGGAATCCGGAAGCATCCTCGCCACGATAATGGACCACATCGATGTTCGGTATACCCGTGGCGACGTGTCGGCCGACGATCCGTACGGGTTGATCCCAAACGATGCGTACTCCTCCTGGACCTTGAAGTTTTCACAGTAACTCCCGCGGTATTTCCGGAAACAGAGAAGCCCGGTCGCGGGACCGGGCTTCGATATCCCTTCGAGCGACAACCCGGGGACTGTTTTAAAAATACCCGCTGATCCCCACCCCAAAACTCAGGTAGTTGAAACCGTTACGCTCGTCGGCTCCCTCGGGATCGAACGTCATCAGAATATACTGGCCGGAGACGGTCATCAGTAGGTGTTCGACGAGGACGATTTTCACGCCGCCTCTCCCACCGTAACTGATCCCCGAAGCGTCATCGCCGTCGGAGGAAAGAGAGGTATATCCGATCAGCCCCTCGATGAAGGGGAATGTGGTCTCGCTGCCGGTGGTGAAATTATACGATGGGGCCGCGAAGAGTTGGAGCAGGGTGATGCCGTCCCCCTCGTCAGGGGATATCGAGGAAATGCCGGGAAGAAGCGAGATCCCTGTCGCGAACCCCAGCTCAAACCCGTCACCGAGAAAATATCCGATCTGGGGGGCGAACGTCAGGATCGAGATGCCGTCCTCGCTCGATTCGCCGTTGAAGACCGGCGTATAACTGGAAAACGAAACCGCGCCGCCAATTTCGATGATTCCCTTGGTGGCGAATTTGGCGTCCTGGGAGTACGAAGGTACAAACGAACCGGCCAGCAGGCCGACGATGCACGACACGGCGAACGCGACACGGTGGTGTTGGATGAAGGTTTCCATATTGTCTCCTGGTAGGTGAATCTGTTCCGAGGTTTCGGGCCGGTGTCTCCGGCTCTCGTGAACGGAGAGAAGAACGGAAGGTAGATGAAGTCGTGTGCCAGACCTCCCCGGCAGTGCGCCCTCGCAGAGGGAAGGTATAGAACCTCCACCTCGTTGTCAAGCAGCCGGGGGGCTCGCTCCGGCGGTCGCGGTAGGTCGGCTTTCCTGTTCAGATAGGGCGCTCTGAAGCGATTTGCCGAGCGCCTCCACCCGCCCCTCCCAGTCCATCACCCGGGACGCGACGAATTTAGCCATCGGGACTCGCAACGGCCGGGGAATCGGCAGATCGAGCTTGAGTTGCCACTCCACGAGCGTCCCCTCTCCGTCAGGTTTCAGCTCATTGACCATCAGCGCCCTGAAAAACTTCTTTTCGAACCGGACCGTGCAGCGATCGAACGGTCGCCAGTCCAGGACGTGCTCGATGACGTCGCTGTTGGAGCAGTGATTCTTCGAACCGCGGCCGGTGCGGCCTCCCGGACGTTCGATCGAATGCCACGCGGACCCCTTCATCCAGCCCAACCGCCGCCCCGGATCGTTGAGGAACTCCCAGACCAGGCTCGGCGGCGCGTCCAGCCTGAACGATTTCCAGACATCGGCCTCCTCGCGTGTGAGGGAGAGCGGCTTCTGCTCCATCAGTTCGCGGTACCGCTCGTCAAGGTTCGAGCTGTACGTAACGACGTCGCCGAAGTGTTCGTAGTTCTGCGTCTGCTCGAAGGTATTCAGCGGGTAGACGTCCATCCGCTCGAGGGCGGTGTTGGTGAAGAGGGCGTAACCGTGCCAGCCCTTGGCTTCACGGACGTTGTTCTTGAGGAGGCGGTGCACGAGGTTGACCGACGAGCCAACCGGCTTCGACTTTCCGGCATATTCCTGGAGGGCGAACTCTCCGTAATGCGCTACGAATTTCAGGTCGAGGGAGGCGATCCCGGCGCAGGCGGTACACGGACAGTCGGCGTTCCGGACCATCGTTAGCTGCAGCCTCCGGAAGTCGACGTACGCCGATTCGATCAGCTCCATCAGCGTCTCACCCCGGCTCATCTGCTGGATCGGCGCGTAGAGGAAGAGCGCATCCCCTTCCACTTCGGCCAGCTGCATCCGGGGAGTAAGGTGCCGGATCAGCGTGTTGAAGAATGCGGCCATGATGCCCTGCGAATGGTCGAGCTCCGTCTCCGCCATGAAACGGGTATAGCCCGAGATGTCTGCCAGGGCCAGATACCCCTTTTGGACGCCGGATGCCATAGAATTACATCGTTAAAATTCCAGAGAGCGAATTGAGCTTGATGGGGGAAATTAACGGAATTGGATGGGTAGAGTCAAGCGGGGGTCGTTCGAGCGTGAAGGTCATCTGGCGGTGGGGGGAGTGACGGAGGGTTGGTCGGTGCTCAGCGGCGCCGCGGCGTTATACGTCAGGTAACCGGAACCGCTCATCTTCACCCAGTATCCCTTGCCCGGTTCGAGCGCGCCCGCAGCGGAGTACGATCCGTTGAATTCCCAGAACGGCGAAAGTCTTGCGATTCCCCTCGACGGGAAGATTTTGTCCGTGTCGAGGACGCTCCAGAGCGACCCGACGATGTTCCATTGCGCGGCGACCGGCACCCACATGATGTCGAACGGGGCGCCGGTGTACGTCTTGACTGTGAACGGCGGATACTTCACCCAGAAACCCGGCCCGTTCGACAACGGATCGTGCTTGACGTACGGTGTTCCCGTCCACCCGCCTGAAAGGGCGGTCGGATAGAGGGCGCTCATCGAAAAATCGGGCACATGATCAGGAACGCTCACCAGGTTCCAGCCCGCGGGCATCGCAGCCGGGACGTTAACTTCGGGGACGGTCGTCGCCGTGTAGGAGAATGCCGGATTCACCGTGAGGAAGGTATCGATGTTGACCGCCACGAGAACGAGTCGATCGGTGCCGGTCGTCAACACCCTCCCCACCCCGATCCGTAGTGAATCCAACCCGAGCGACGCTTCGAATGATTCTGCCCCGTCACGCTGCCCCAGGATCGACGCCGCCCATCGATACGCGTCGTTTCCGTTGAAGGCGACACGCAGGACCGGCGGCGTGCTGTCGAAGACGACAATCCCCGCCCCACCCGGCCCCAGCGGATAAAGGTTCGACTGGCTTCCGCTCGCGTCGTACCCGGTGTGAGTTCTCAACACTTCCGAAACGGGCCAGGTTGCGGCCTCACTGAAATGCCAGGCATCGGCCCGCCCGCCCGAATCGGGATTCCCGGTGAAGTATTTCCAGACCGCGTACTCCTGAACCGCCTCGTCGAGGTCAGAGGCGCAACAGTTGCGCAGGGCCGAATCGATTTTCGACAGGTAATGTTCGCGTGGGATGCTCCCGATCGCCTCCCACACCCGCAGGACCGTGCCAGCGCCGTAGTATTCATCCAGGAACGTCGGCCAAATCGCGCCTGTGTAGATGTGGTCCGTAAAGTCGATGGGGTATCGCATATGGATGAGCGGGCTCGTGATGCTCAGCGGCAACCTGATCCGCGACAGCGTGTTGATGTCGTCGTAGACGACGTCTTCCATATAGACCGCGGTCTGCTCGTAGAACCAGAGCGAATCGTACAGGCGGGGAAACGTGCTGTCCCTCCCGGGGCTACGCTGGTACCGGTTCTGGCATGCGTGATGGACTTCGTGAGCCACGACCGCGCGGAAGAGCGTGTCTGGTGGAATGATGCCGGCGGGCACCGGCTCATCGAATGCCCGGTCGACTTCTATCCAGCTCGTTGATCCCCTGGGGTATGGATCGGGATAGGGCGCCTCGGGACGGCAGATGGCGCTCGAGGTGCTTTGACGTTTGAGGTTCAGGTCGACG
Organism: Ignavibacteria bacterium; assembly: GCA_031379665.1. Classification (GTDB taxonomy): domain Bacteria; phylum Bacteroidota; class Ignavibacteria; order UBA10030; family SZUA-254; genus SZUA-254. The sequence goes on along the minus strand of JANNFI010000074.1, from coordinate 9,903 downwards.
ATGTAGATGTCGTAGAGCGTATCGGGGTTCAGGCCGCCGGTGCCGGTGTCTGACGGGGGCAGGAGCCAGCCCAGGTCGCCGTACACCGCCCTCGCATACTCGGCCGCATCTGAAATATTGTCGGCGAGTTCTTCAGACGATGAATCCGTGCCCGACAGCGTGTAATGGATCCGGAAGTTCGGTGAGACAACGTACGACACGGGGCCGCTCAACACCGGCCGGGTTTCCGCCGTGTCGGCGAACGGGATTTCACAGAGTTTTGGGACCTGGGCGAACGCGGTTGAAACCAGGAAAAACAATATCGAGGAGACGGTTTTCAACGAAACGCCGACTGTTCGATGACAAATCAATTGAGCTTAAATACTGATATGTTAAAGTGTAAGATACAAAATGGACCCGCAGGTGTGGGTAAGGTCATCCTCATCCAGACCACTCATCTGGCCCCATCCCTCCCCCCCATAGTCCCCTTCCCCGTTTTACTCTATATTAGCGGTCACAGAATTGATTGACTATGCCTCAAATAATCACTAAATTTGACGCATAATTTAAAGAAAATCGTGAATGATGAGCTGAAGATTGCCGTTTTTGCCTCGGGGAGGGGTTCGAATTTCGAGGCGATCCTGACGGCGATCCAGGCGGGCAAAATTAAGAGCGCAAGAATCGTTGGCGTCGTCAGCAACAACTCGGGCTCGGGCGCCCTGGCGACCGCGGCGAAGAACGGCATCCCGGCGTACCACATCAGCCGGAAGCAGTTCGAGGCCGATTCGGATTTCGACCACCACATCATCACGATTCTCGAGTCTCTCGGCGCGAATTTCATCGCCCTGGCCGGGTATATGAAGAAGCTGAGCCCGGTGATCACCTCGAGGTTCAGGAACAGGATCGTCAACATCCACCCCGCGCTGCTCCCGGAGTTCGGCGGAAAGGGAATGTACGGCGAACACGTCCACGCGGCGGTGATCGCCTCGGGCAGGAAGATTTCGGGCGCGACGGTGCACGTGGTGGACGAGGTGTACGACCACGGCGCGATCGTCCTGCAACGGACGGTTCCGGTCTCCCCGGACGAAACGCCGGAAACGCTGGCGAAGAAGGTGTTGGAGATCGAACACGAATTGTACCCCGAGGCGATACGGCTTTTCGCCGAGGGCAAAGTGACCATCGACGGAAACAGGGCAAGCATACTTCCTTAGAAATGGACAACGTAAAAATCAGACGGGCGTTACTGAGCGTATCGGACAAAACCGGCGTTGTGGAGTTCGCGCAGGCGCTCTCCTCGTTCGGCGTCGAAATCATCTCCACCGGCGGCACCCTCTCGACCCTCGAGAAGGCGGGCGTGAAGGCCCACTCGATTTCGAGCGTGACGGGGTTCCCCGAGATAATGGACGGCAGGGTGAAGACGCTCCACCCGAAAATCCACGGCGGCCTTCTCGGGGTGATGGACAACCCCGCGCACGTCGAACAAATGCGCGAATACGACATCGTCGCGATCGACCTGCTGGCGGTGAACCTCTACCCGTTCGAGAAGACCGTCGCGAAGGCGGGCGTTGCGCTCGACGACGCCGTGGAGCAGATCGACATCGGGGGCCCTGCGATGCTCCGGGCGGCGGCCAAGAACTTCGGCTCGAAGACCGTGGTCACAAACCCGGCGACGTACGAGAAGATAATCGCTGAAATGAAGGCCCACGAAGGGGCGATCACCCAGGCCACCCGCTATTCACTCGCGAAAGAGACCTTTCGTCACACCTCCCGTTACGACGCCGCCATTTTTACGTATCTTTCTTCGGCGAAGAAGGAGCGGCGCAAACCGGCGGCCATCCCGGAGGTCTATTTCTCGACCTTTCCGAAGGCCTCGGGCCTGCGCTACGGCGAGAACCCGCACCAGTCTGCGGCGCTCTATGGCACGTTCACCGAGATCTTCCACCACCTTCACGGCAAGGAGCTCTCGTTCAACAACATCGTTGACATCCAGGCCGCGGTCGAGCTGGTTGAGGAGTTCTCCGAGCCGACGGTGGTCATCATCAAGCACACGAACCCCTGCGGCGTGGGGTCGGCGAAGACGTTGAAGGAAGCGTACGAGAAGGCGTTGGCGACCGATGCGAAGTCAGCGTTCGGCGGGATCATCGCGGTGAACCGGAAGCTCGACGCAGAGGCCGCCGCCACGATCGACAAGGTGTTCACCGAGGTGATCATCGCGCCGGAGTACGAACCGGCGGCGCTCGAGTTCCTGAAGAAGAAAAAGGACCGCAGACTGATGATCCAGGTGAGGCCGCTGAAAGATGAAATCGGATTGTCGGTCCGGTCGGTCGCGGGCGGTGTGCTGGTGCAGACCCCCGACTCGATCACGCTCGGCGAGAAAGAGCCGACGGTCGTAACGAAACGGACCCCGACGGAGGCCGAGCGGAAGGCGCTTGATTTCGCGTGGAAGATCGCGAAGCACGTGAAGTCGAACGCAATCGTGTACACGACGTCCGACCGCACGATCGGCGTCGGCGCCGGGCAGATGTCGAGGTTCGATTCGTCGAGGATCGCCGTGCTCAAGGCGGGCGATGCGGGGCTCGACCTGAAGCACACGGCAGTCGCCTCCGACGCCTTCTTCCCGTTCGCCGACGGCCTCCTCGAGGCGGTGAAGGCGGGCGCCACGGCGGTGATCCAGCCGGGCGGCTCGATGCGAGACGAGGAAGTGATCAAAGCGGCGGACGAGAACAACATCGCGATGCTCTTCACGGGCGTGCGGCACTTCAAACACTGAAAGGCGCAATAATGGGAATATTCTCCTTCTTCTCCGCTGATCTCGCGATCGATCTCGGCACGGCGAACACGCTGATCCATATGAAGGGTAAGGGGATCGTGCTGAACGAACCCTCGATCGTGGCCTTCGACCGCCACACGAAGAAGATCGTGGCGATCGGCAACGAGGCCCGCGAGATGGTCGGCCGCACGCATCGCGACATCAGGACGATCCGCCCGATGAAGGACGGCGTGATCGCCGATTTCGAGATCGCCGAAGGGATGCTCCGCGAGTTCATCAAGAAGGTCTCCTCCACCTGGCTCCCCGCCCGCCGGATCGTCATCAGCGTACCCAGCGGCGTGACGGAAGTCGAGAAGCGTGCCGTGCGCGATGCGGCCGAACACGCTGGCGCGAAGGAAGTGCACCTGATTGCCGAGCCGATGGCGGCCGCGATCGGGATCGGCCTCGACGTGGACGCCCCGGCGGGCAACATGGTGGTGGACATCGGCGGCGGCACGACCGAGATCGCCGTGATCGCCCTCTCGGGCATCGTGAACGAGGAGTCGATCCGGATCGCTGGTGACGAGATGAACAATTCAATCATTCAATTCTTCAAGAAGAACCACAACATCCTGATCGGCGAGCGGACGGCCGAGGCGATCAAGTGCGAGGTCGGCTCCGTGATGCCCTTAAAAGAAGAAATCACCATTCAGGTGAAGGGACGCGACCTGGTGAACGGCATCCCGAAGACGACCGATGCGAGCTCGGTTGAGATCCGCGAGGCGATCAACGAGTGCATCCAGCAGATCATCGACGCCATCAAGCTCACACTCGAGCGGACGCCCCCGGAACTCTCCGCCGACATCCTCGACAGGGGGATAATGTTGTCCGGCGGCGGCGCGCTCCTCAAGCAGCTCGATGAGAGGATCCGACTCGAAACCAGCCTCCCGGTGCACGTGTCTGAAGACCCGCTCACGGCGGTGGCGCGCGGCGCCGGCAAGGTGATGGAAAACCTGGGACATTATTCGAAAGTTCTCATCAAGAGCAGGAGGTATTGATCAGGACCCTGCTCAACATACTGATCGCGTTCAAAGAGTACGTCCTCCTCACCCTTTTCCTCGTCATCTCCATCCTGCTCCTGGCCGGCAACGACAACCGGCAACTCAAGGCGGTCCGCGCCTACACCGTCGGGGTCCTCGGTTACCTGCAGGACGCCGTCTCGGTGATTCCGAACGTCTTCACCCTCCAGCACGAGAACGAGATCCTCCGCGAGCTGAACGTCAACCTCTCCGACGAGGTGAACCGGCTCCGCGAGGCGCGCATCGAGAACGCCCGCCTCCGCGCCATGGTGGGCCTGCGCGACGAGGCCCCGTTCAACCTGATCGCCGCCGACGTCGTCGGCAAGAGCCTCCTGCTGATGCGTAACACCCTCACGCTCAATGTCGGGACGAAGGATGGCGTCGTCGCCGACATGCCGATCATTTCCGAGCAGGGGCTGGTGGGAAAAGTCATCGCCGTGGGCGAGGACTACTCCCTCGGCCAGATCCTCCTGAACAAGGACTTCCGCGCCGGGGCGAAGGTCCAGCGCTCGAGGGTTGACGGGATCCTCGCGTGGGACGGCGGGAGCGAACTGCGGCTCACGAACGTGCCAAAGACGCAGGACGTGCGCACCGGCGACATCGTCATCACCTCAGGCTACAGCAACGTCTTCCCGAAGGACATCACCATCGGCATCATCTCCTCAATCCGTCAGAAATCGGGTAGCCTCTTCCACGAGATCAGCGTCTTCCCCGCCGTCGATTTTCCTGCCCTCGAACAGGTGTTCGTCATTACACAACTGCCGGATACGGCCCGCATCGCTGTCGAGGCGAGCCGTCCCGCGGGGAAGCAATGAAGCGACACGTCGGCTACGCGTTCAAGGCCGTCGTTTTGCTGATAGTCCAGGCCAATCTGGTCGATATGGTCAGCTTACGGGGTATCACCCCCGACCTCCTGTTGATATTCATCGTCTACCTCGCCGTGAAGGAAGGCCAGACATACGTCCTCCCCTGGGGGTTCTTCCTCGGACTCGTGCTCGACCTTTCGACCGGAACTGTCATCGGCCTCTCGGCGTTATCCAAGACGGTGGCCGCGTTTACCGCCGGGTATTTCTTCAGCGATAACAAGATCACGATGACGCTTGCGACCTACAGGTTCCTGCTCCTGGTCTTTCTCACTGCGTTCATCCACAACGCGGTCTACTTCGTGATCTTCACGATGGGGAGCGACATCGGGTTCCTGGGCGCGGTGTTCGGTGTCGGGCTCGCTTCGGCGCTCTTCACGACCACCCTCGCCATCCTCCCGATGCTCGTCACCGCGAGGGTGAGGAGTTCCCCGTGAACGGACGGAAACAGTTCTTCTACGGCTTCGTCCTGTTGGTGGCGCTCGTCTACCTCTTCCGGCTCGTCCAGCTCCAGGTCGTGTACGAGGACGAGTACGGAAAGAAATCGGAGGAGAATTCGCTGCGAGCCATCGTCATGAACCCGTTACGCGGCTACGTCTACGACCGGAACGGCCTGCTGATAGTGGACAACCGGCCTTCGTATACCGTCACCGTCACACCGGCGGAGTTCGACCACGCTCAGCTTGAATACCTCGCCTCGATCCTCAAGGTCGACACCGCCCTCATCTCCGAACGGATCCGCAAGGGGATGACGGCGAACCGATTCGCGCCGACGAGGGTGATGCGCGACGTGGATTTCCCCACGCTCTCGTTCATCGAGGAACACCGCGACCGGCTCCCGGGCGTCGAGTACATCGTCGAGTCGAAACGCTACTACCCGACCGGCGCCAGGGCCGCACACCTGTTCGGCTACACCACGGAGGTGTCGGACCAGCAGCTCCAGTCGATGCCGGAGGAATACAAGCAGGGCGACCAGATCGGCGTGACGGGACTCGAGTCGAGGTACGAACGGTACCTTCGCGGGAGGAAGGGGTACAGTTTCATTACCGTCAACGCCAGGGGCGAATCGCAGGGCCGGTACAACAACGGCGGCAGCGACATTTCGGTGACGGAGGGCGACGACCTCTATCTTAATATCGACGCGGGCGTGCAGGCGATGGCCGAATCGCTGATGGCCAACCAGCGCGGCGCGGTGGTGGCAGTCGACCCCCAGACCGGCGGCGTGCTGGCGATCGTCTCGAAACCCGACTACGACCTTTCCCTGATGGGGGGCGTCATCCCCCCCGAGCTCTGGAATTCACTGAACACCGACCCCGCCAAACCGCTCTTCAACCGCGCGACGATGACGCGCTATCCTCCCGGCTCCACCATCAAGATGATGGTCGCCGCCGCCGCGCTCCAGGAGCACGTGGTCTCCCCCTCCTGGGCCGTGAACTGCACCGGCATCTTCCAGTTCGGAACGAGGGGGTTCAAAGACCTCCACGTCCACGGGTACACGGGGTTCGTCGAATCGATACAGAAATCGTGCAACGTGTTCTACTACCAGCTGATGCTGAAGGTGGGGCTCGACCGCTGGAACAGGTTCGGCCGTGAGTTCGGCTTCGGGACGCCGACCGGAATCGACATCATGGAGGAAAATTCCGGTCTCCTCCCGTCGGCGCAATACTTCGACAGGGTGTACGGCAAGGGGCGCTGGACGCAAGGATATCTCGTGAGCCTCGCGATCGGCCAGGGGGAGCTGGGCGTGTCGCCGATGCAGATGGCGAGCTACGTGGCGGCGATCGCCAACAAGGGGGAGTGGCACACGCCGACGGTGGTCTCGAGGATCCGCGTCAAGGAGAGCGGCACGTGGGTCGACAACCAGGTGCAGACCCGCAAGATCGACCTTACGGCTTCGGTCTGGAACACGATCCACGATGGGATGGTCCGGTGCGTCAATGACGAGGGGGGCACGGCATCGCTCGCGCGAGTCCCCGGGATAAAGGTCGCCGGGAAGACCGGCACGGCGCAGAACTCGCACGGGAAGGACCACGCCTGGTTCGTCGGGTTCGCCCCCGCCGTGAACCCGACGATCGCCATCGCCGTCCTGATCGAGAACAGCGGATACGGCGGAGTCTATGCCGCGCCGGTCGCTTCGCGCTGCATCGAGCAGTATCTGTTCGGCAACGTCACCCGTCCGATCAGGGTCGACACCACCGCCGTCGCGGCCGCGCAACTCTCCGGGGCCGGAGACTGAGATGGAATCGTTCTTCAGGGACAGGATCGACCCGGTCATCTTCAGCGCGGTCACACTACTGGTGCTCATCGGCATCGGATCGGTCTACAGCGCCACCTACGACGCGGGCGCCTCTCTCTACTTCAACCGCCAGGTCATCTGGGGCGCAGCCGGGTTCCTGTTAATGATCGTCATCTGGCTCCTGCCTTTCAGGACGATCCAGCTCGCGTCCTACCCGCTCTACGGGGCGTCGATACTCCTGCTCATCGCGGTGCTCATCGCCGGGAAGACGGTGGCCGGCACGAAGAGCTGGTTCGGCTTCGGCGGGTTTGGCCTCCAGCCGTCGGAGTTCGTGAAGGTCACCACCATCATGGCGCTCGCCTCCTACCTCTCGTACCGGCACCTCGAGAAGGGGAAGCTTTCGGAGATTGCCGCGACGTTCGGCATCGTGCTGCTGCCGTTCGGGCTGATCATCCTCCAGCCCGACATGGGCACCGCCATCATTTACCTCGGCGCGCTGTTCCTGATTTTAATCTGGGCGGGCGCCCCCGTGTTCCTCCTGCTGGCGATCGTCGCGCCGATTGCGGCGGCGGTGGCCACGTTGTTCAATACGACGGCGTTCATCCTGGTCATCTCCGGGACCTTCGTCATCCTCTTCTTCCAGCGGTCGAACCGCCTGCTGTCGTCGATCGTCTTCTCGGTGACGGTGCTGACGGGCGTTTCGGTGCAGTATCTCTTCACCAAGCTCGCCCCGTACCAGCAGAGGCGGATCTTCACCTTCCTCGACCCCGATTCTGACCCGCTCGGCGCGGGGTACAACGTCATTCAGTCCAAGATCGCCATCGGCTCCGGGGGCATCTTCGGGAAGGGGTTCCTCCACGGGACACAGACTCAGTTGAACTTCATCCCGGCGCAGTGGACCGATTTCATCTTCTGCGTGCCGAGCGAGGAATTCGGCTTCGCCGGCGCGCTCTTCGTGCTCGGCCTCATCACGGCGCTCCTCCTGCGCGGCATCCAGATCGGATCGGCGGTAAAGAACCGTTTCGGGAGCTTGCTCGCCATTGGCATCGTCTCGGTCCTGACGATCCACGTCATCATCAACATCGGAATGGTGATGGGGATAATGCCGGTGATCGGCGTGCCCCTCCCGTTCATGAGCTACGGGGGCTCCAGCCTGCTCTCGAGCATGATGATGGCCGGCCTCCTCCTCAACCTGCACCGGAACCGCAAGGAATACTAGCTTTTCATTTGCGGTTTGGCGGGAACGTTCATATCTTCCCTCCGACAACGACGCCCATCCCAATGCCCAACAATCACCGCAGCAAGGAACTCAAGGTCACCGAACTCCGCTGGCACTGCTCCCGGAAGAGCCTCACGTCGGACAGCGCGGAGGACCCCGGGGCGGCGCGCAGGATCGTCGGGCAGGACCGCGCGATGAAGGCGCTCAAGCTCGGGATGGAAATGAAACGACGGGGGTACAACATCTTCGTCACAGGGTCCTCCGGCACCGGGCGGCTCACCACCATCAAGCAGTTCATCGCCGAGGCGCAGGACCAGAAGGTCGTCCTCAAGGACCGCTGCTACGTCCACAACTTCAACGACAACGACCAGCCGGTCCTCCTGACGCTCACCGTCGGAAGGGCGAACCTGTTGCGCGACGAGATGGACGGCCTCATCGACGAACTGCGCAAGAACATTCCCGCCGCGTTCGAGCGAAAGCGCTTCAAGGACGAACGGAAACGGCTGATGGAGCACTTCCACCAGCGCCAGCAGTCGATCCTCCGGGATTTCGAAGCCAAAGTAAAAGAACGCGGTTTCGAAGTCATCCAGGTGCAGATCGGCCCCGCCGTCCGCCCCGACATCACGCCGGTAATCAACGGCGCGCCGGTGAACTTCGAACAGCTCGAGGGGATGATCAAGGAAGGGCAGGTCACCCGCGAAAAGATTGACCAGCTGCACAAGGACAGGACGGAACTCGAAGCGCAAATGGAAGTCATCCTTCGGGAGCTCAGGAACATCGAGCGGAAGGCGAAGGATTCGATCGAGGAATTCGAGGAGCGACTCATCCTGCCGGTGGTGCGCGAGAGCGTCGACGAGATCCGCGACAAGATGAAGCCGATGCCTGACAAGCTCGCCGCTTACCTGAACGCGGTCCAGGACAGCATCATGGGCGACCTCCCGAGGTTTCGTTCGTCCGATGAGTCGGGCGTCCAGGTCCCGGGGCTACCGCCCATCGGCCAGGCCGAGTCCGACGATTTCGTGGAATACAAGGTGAACGTCCTGGTGGACAACTCACAGACCACAGGCGTTCCGTTCATCATCGAGACGAACCCGCGCTATAAGAACCTCTTCGGGACCATCGAGCGCGAGGTGGACAGGAACGGGGTCTGGAGGACCGACTTCACGCTCGTGAAGGCGGGCTCGATGATCCACGCCGACGGCGGCTACCTCGTCATCAACGCAGTCGACGCCCTATCCGAGCCGGGGGTGTGGCCCACGTTGAAGCGGACCCTGCGTAGCGGCCTTCTCGACATTCAGCCCGTCGAAACCGGGATTTTCGGCGCGACGTCGGCCCTCAAGCCGGAGCCGGTCGACCTCGACGTCAAGGTGATCATCCTCGGCGACTCGAACATCTACTACCTTCTCTACAACCAGGACGACGACTTCAAGAAGATCTTCAAGGTCCGCGCCGACTTCGACACCGAGATGGACAACAACCCGGAGATGATCAGGAGCTATGTCAGCTTCATCCGGTCGATCGCCGTGGAGGAGGCCCTCCTCCCTTTCGACGAGTCGGCGATGCAGAGGGTCATCGAGTACGGCGCGCGGCTGGCGGGCAGCCAGAAGAAACTCTCCGCGCGGTTCAACCTCCTCGCCGACGTCCTGCACGAGGGGAGCTACTGGGCTGTGAAGGCGGGCGGGAAGGTCGTCTCCGCGAAGTACGTCGAGCAGGCGATCGACGAACGCAGGGACCGCCTGCGGCTGGCCGAGTGCAGGATGCGCGAGCTGATCAGCGAG
>JANNFI010000037.1:0-3929 GCA_031379665.1 Ignavibacteria bacterium | reverse complement strand
CCCGGCGGCCTGAACGGCCTGAGAGCTTCGTACTCTGCGCGTGCGGCATTGGGTCGATCGCCGCCGCGATGGTTTCAAGGCCGTCTGGCGGCAGCGCTCGCAACCCTGAGTCCGGTAGTCTTCCGGATCGTTGTTTCCAGCTCGAGCGCCTGATCTGACGCCGTCATTTTGCATGGTATTATGACGACGATATGTCCAGGCCCAGCTACCCGCGCCTGCTTTCCAGGCCACGCTCGAGCTTCTTTTTGTTCGGCCCAAGGGGGGTCGGCAAGAGCACCTGGACACGGGAGAAGCTTGCGGGCGCGCACCGCATCGACCTGCTCGATGAGGGGCTCTACCACAGCCTGCTTGCCGATGCGTCGCTGTTCGCCGCCGAGCTGAACGCCCTGCCGCGGGAGAGCTGGGTCGTGGTCGACGAAATCCAGCGCCTGCCGTCGCTGCTGAACGAGGTCCACCGCTTCATCGAGGAGCGCCGGCTGCGCTTCGCCTTGCTCGGCTCGAGCGCGCGCAAGCTGAAGGCCGCCGGGACGAACCTGCTGGCGGGCCGCGCGTTGCGCAAACAGATGTTCCCGTTGACGCCGCAGGAACTGGGCGCGGACTTCGACCTGGAGAGCGTCCTGCGCTTTGGCAGCCTGCCTCTCGTCTGGCAGGCGGACGACCGGCGCGCGACGCTGCTCGCCTACGTCCAGACCTACCTGCGCGAAGAGATCCGGGCCGAGTCCATCGTGCGCAACCTGCCGGGGTTCGCGCGTTTCCTGCCGGTGGCCGCCCTGTTCCACGGCCAGGTGATCAACATCGCCGGCATCGCCCGGGACGCGGGCACCGCGCGAACCACCGTTGACGGCTATATCGAAATCCTCGAAGACACGCTGCTCGCATCGCGCCTGCGAGCCTACGAGGCGCGCCTGCGCGTGCGCGAGCGCAAACACCCCAAGCTCTACTGGATCGATCCGGGCATCGTGCGCGCGGTAAAGAAGCAGCTCGAAGCGCCGGGCGCCGAGGAACGAGGCCATCTCCTCGAGGGCTGGATCCACACGCTGTTGCGCTGCTACGCCGAGGAGCGCTCGCTCTACGACGAAATCTACTATTGGGCGCCGGCCCAGGCGCGCCAGCTCGAAGTCGACTTCCTTCTGCAGCGCGGGCGCGAACTGCTGGCGATCGAGGTGAAAACCTCGCCGCGCATGCAGCCGGCGCAGCTCGCGGGTTTGTCGGCGATTGGGGAGCTTCCTGCAGTGGTGCGGCGGATCCTGGTGTACGGCGGCACGCGCCGGCTGAGGACCCCGGCCGGGATCGAGGTCTGGCCGCTCGCGACCTTCCTCGCCGCGCTGGAGGGGGGAAAGCTCTGGCCGTAACCGCGATCGGCGGCTGACCAAGTCCGGGTGTTTTCTCCTGCAGGCAAAAATACACGCGAGTGTTTTTGACTGTAGGCAAAAATCATTGTATGGTGGCGCGGTGCCCGGAGCCCGCCGACCCCGCTATCTCGCCGCCGCGTTGCGCCACGATCTCGCGCGCAAGATGGCGTTCGTCGCCGGACCGCGGCAGGTCGGCAAGACCACGCTTGCCCTCGGCCTGGCCGGGGCGCGTGCCGCGTACCTCAACTGGGACGTGGCGGAGCACCGGGAGAGGATCCTCAAGGGCGAACTGCCCGCGGGACCGCTTTGGGTCTTCGACGAGATCCACAAGTACCGGCGCTGGCGCAATTACCTGAAGGGGCTCTACGACGGCCGGCCGCGCGGCCAGAAGATTCTCGTCACCGGCAGCGGGCGGCTCGACCTGTACCGCTTCGGCGGCGATTCGCTGCAGGGCCGCTATCACCTGCTGCGCCTGCATCCATTCTCGGTGGCCGAGCTGGGCATGTCGCGCCCGTCGCAACTCCTGGACCTGCTGCGTCTGGGCGGGTTCCCGGAGCCGTTTCTCGGCGGCAGCGAGACGCAGGCGCGGCGCTGGTCGCGCGAGTACCGCACGTTGCTCGTGCGCGAGGACGTCGCCGCGCTGGAGCGCATCCAGGACCTCGGGCACCTGGAGCTGCTGATGCTGCGCCTGCCTGAGCTGGTCGGCTCGCCGCTCTCGATCAACGCGCTGCGCGAGGATCTGCAAGTGAGCCACAAGGCGGTGGTCAACTGGATCGGCGCGCTGGAGCGCCTGTACAGCGTATTCCGGCTCTCGCCGTTCGGCGCGCCGCGCATCCGCGCGGTAAAAAAGGAACAGAAACACTACCACCTCGACTGGAGCGTGGTGCCGCAAGATCCGGCGCGCTTCGAGAATCTGGTCGCCTGCCACCTGCTCAAGTGGGTGCACTACGAGCAGGACACGAAGGGACGCGAGCTCGAGCTGCGCTACTTCCGTGACATTGACGGCCGCGAGGTGGACTTCGTCGTCGTCGAAGGGCGCCGGCCCGTGCTGCTCGCCGAGTGCAAGTGGGCGGACGCCCCGTTGGACCGCGGCGCGCGCTACCTGAAAGCGCGCTTCCCGCACGCCGAGGCCTGGCAAATCTCCGCCACCGGGACCAAGGACTACCAGAGCCCCGAAGGCGTGCGCGTCGCGCCCGCCCTGCGCCTGCTCGAGCAGCTGATCTGACGCCTGAGCGCTCCCCCGGCCTCGCCGCGCTGGAGGGGGGGGACGCTCTGGCCGTGACCGCGGCCCGGCAGGGCGCTTCAGGCGGTCATCTCGTATACTGGACTACGCTGAAATAGTCTTGTATATTGGACTCTGTGAATCTGCATGCCATCGGCGAACTGATCGCCCGGCGCCGGCGTGACAAGCGCCTGACGCTGCGCGAGCTCGCCGCGGCGGCCGGGGTCGGCCGCTCGACCCTCGCCGCGCTGGAGCGCGGCCGGACCGCCGAACTCGGCTACGCCAAGATCGCGCGCCTTTGCGCGGCCGTCGACCTCGCGCTCGAAGCACGGCCCGTCGCGCTGGCCGCGCCGCTCATGGCGCACCGGCACATCACGGCGGCGGCGGGGCGGGACTTGACCAAGGCGGCGATCGAGGACGTCATCCTGCGCGGCGGTTTTGAGGCCTGGCGCGGCCTCGCGCGCGCGCTGCGCGCCGACCGCACCGGCCGTATCGCCCGCCGCGCGCGCGAGGTTGCGGCGGCCTTGAGCAAGCACGACCCCAGGGCGCGCGCCTTCGCCGCGCTGTTGCCCAAGCTTGCGCAGGGGCGCATGAGCGCGGGCGATGGCTAGAAAACCCAAGCCGCCCGACTGGGAGAGCCTGCTCGCGCACGCGGCGATGCTGCAGACCAGAGTGCCGGGCGCCGTGCTCGTGGGCGGCACCGCGGCGCTGCGCGCCGGCCATCAACTGGTGCTCGGTGCCATCGGCGGCATCGACGCGGGCCTGCGCAACCAGCGCCGCTCGGCGCCTCTGGAGACGACAACGGTGCGGCTGAAGGGCGGCGGCCGGCTGAGGATACCGACGGTCGCCGAAATGCTGCGCATCAAGGCGTTTCTCGTGGTCGAGCGCAACGCCACCCGCGATTACCTCGACGTCGCCGCGCTGTCGCACCACCTGGGCCTGCGCAAGAGCGCCGGGGCCCTGGCGCCGATGAACGATCTCTTCGCGCAATTCGCCGGCGAAGGCGGCGACCTGCTGGTCAGCCTCGCGGTGAAGCTGGCGAACCCCGACCCTTACGACCTCACCGAAGTGGACCTGAGTGAGTACAAGGGCATCGTCGCGCCGTGGAACCACTGGCACGCCGTGCAGGCGCAATGCAGCGCGCTGGCGGTAGCGTTGCTGAAGGAGCCGCCGCCCGCCGCCCAAAAAGGGGGTCTGACCCACTACGGTCCCTTGGGTAACGGCTCCGGAAATCGCACGGCGTAAGCGCGTGCGCATGACTCGCACAGAAAACACCGTCGCTCGGCGCCAGGTGCAGGCTAAATAGCGCTGGGCTGGGATGCGGCGCGGCTGCAGTCGATGAACATCGGCGACAT
>JANNFI010000107.1:0-125800 GCA_031379665.1 Ignavibacteria bacterium | reverse complement strand
CGAGACGAACGTCGAGTACACCGATTTTCGCGAGGCTGAAGGCGCGTCGAAGAAGGTGCAGGTCAAAGGCACATGGTTACAGGACCGCGAAACGAAGTTCGACGTTGAATCCAGTCAATTCACCTTCTATATGGTGGACGATTTCGGCAAAGAGGTCCAGGTGGTCTACGACGGCGCGAAACCGAACAATTTCGAAATAGCAGACGCCATCGTCGTCAAGGGGAAGTTTCACGACGGCGCTTTCTTCGCCGAGAACATCCTGACCAAGTGCCCCTCAAAATACGAGGGGGGCCCCGAGGCGGTACAGAAGACGCTCTAGGGTTGCACCGTTCCACCGTCATTAGTTAACGTTTTTCTTTCATCTTTGGCATTTCTGGAGCTCCCATGGCCGGCACGATCCTGGTACGGTTTGCGTTCCTCGCCACCGTCTTCGCGGGAGGGCTCTATTTCTATTCACGACGGAAGAGCGAACCGCACCTTCTGCAGACTGCGAGATATTCGTTCCAACTCTCGGTACTCCTCGTCCTCTCGTTTTGTGTCTACCTCCTGTACCTCATTCTGACGCACCAGTTCCAGTACTCTTACGTCTGGAACTACAGCGCGACGACGCTTCCAACGTCGCTTCTCGTTTCGACGTTCTACGCAGGTCAGGAGGGCAGTTTTTCGCTCTGGACCCTCTACACGGCCGTCCTCGGGATATTCCTGCTCTCGTACACCGCGCGACGGGATTATGAGAAGGAGGTGATGATGGTCTGGTGCGTCATCCAGGCGTCACTCCTGACCATGCTGATCATCAAGAACCCGTTCGCGATGATCTGGGACACCTTCCCGGGCGAACTCGTCCATACCGGACCGTTGCCCCCCGGGAACCCAAATACCGTCTGGCTCGACCAGGCGAAGGGTATCTGGGCGCAATTCCCCGCGGAGGGGAAGGGCCTCAACCCGCTCCTGCAGAACTACTGGATGGTCATCCATCCCCAGATCCTATTCACAGGGTTCACCGCGATGGCTGTTCCCTACGCGTTTGCGGTCGCGGGGCTCCTGAAACGTGATTACTCCGGGTGGATCAGGACCGCGAAACCCTGGATCGTCTACGGCTCGGCCACGCTGGGCACGGGGATCATCCTGGGTGGATACTGGGCCTATGAGACGCTGGGATGGGGGGGGTACTGGGGGTGGGACCCGGTCGAGAATTCCTCGCTGATTCCGTGGCTCTTTTCCATCGCCGCGATCCACACGTTCATGTCGCAGAACCAGTCGGGTACGTACATCCGGACGAACTTCGTCCTCGCGATGGCCTGCTTTCTGATGGTCATGTACAGCACATTTCTCACCAGGAGCGGGGTGTTGGGTGAGACATCGGTCCACTCTTTCGTGGCTCCCGGAATGTGGGCGTACTGGTTCCTCCTCGGATTCATCGTCCTGTTCGCCGGGCTGGGGGGCGGGATGCTGGCCAGCAGGTGGAGGGATATACCCGTAGTGAAAGTGAAACATTCGGTGTATTCGCGGGAGTTCGCACTCTTCCTCGGGGCGTTCACGATCTGCTTCGCAGCCATTTTCATCACGATCGGCACCTCCTCGCCGATCATCACCGGAATATGGAAAGGGCGCGCGGCGGCTGTCGACACGGCCTACTATGTGAAAACGACGCTCCCGCTCGGCATCATCGTTGCTATCCTGGCGGGGTTCGGCCAGCTGCTCTGGTGGAGGTCGTCAAAGGCGGCAGGCCTCCTGAAGGCTTTGACTTTCCCGCTGATCTCGACCACGCTCTTCACCGCCGGCATCGTCGTCGCCGGCGTGCGCGACATCGACATGGTCATATTTTCGGGGGCGTCAGCGTTTGCGCTGTTCGTGAACCTGCAGGTCGGGTACAGGGTCTTTAAGGGCAACCCGAGGTTCGCCGGCGGCGCCATCGCTCACATCGGAGTGGCCCTGCTCTTCCTCGGCTTCATCTCGAGTTCGAAATACGACGACAAGCAGACCGTCTCACTGGAGAAGGGTAAACCCGTCCGGGCGCTGGACGGGTACACGCTCACGTACCTGGGGTCGAAGACGCTCTCTGACGAACGATTCGGATTCGAGGTCCGTCTCGAGAAAGAGGACCGCACCTGGTCGATCACGCCGACGATGCACTTCAGTTCGTTCGACAACACCACGCTCCGGCACCCCGACATTCTCAACATGTACACGCAGGATTTCTACCTGACGCCGCTCTCCGTGGAATCACCGGGGAACGCCGAGGGGAAACCGCTGCGGCTTCTGAAGGGGGAGACGGGAACCACCGGGGATCTCTCGGTACAATTTCTCGGGTTCGCCTTCGACGATGACCAGAAGGCGAAGATGGTCACGGGTGATGGATTCACCATCGGGGCGACGATCCGTGTTTCAGGGGGAGATGGGAAGAGCGAAGTCCTGGCACTCGAGATGAAGAATAAGGACGCCCAGGTGACATTCACCACCGTCGCTCCGTCGTTCTCCAGTACCCGGTTCACGATCAGGAAGATCGAACCGAACCGGGAAGACCAGTCGAAATCAGTGATAGAACTCGCAGTGGAGTCGTCCGGCGCCGGGGCCGGGACGAAAGGAGAGACGCTGATCGCGGAGGCGAGCGTGAAACCTTACATCAACCTCGTGTGGCTCGGGACGGTGACCCTTATCGTGGGGTTCGTCGTGACGATCGTCAGGAGGGTGAGGGAGTCGAACCTGAGCACACCCGCCTGACGGGCTGTGGCCGTCGCCGCTGTGCAGACGGTCTCAGTCAGCTTTGCAGCAGGCGTCCAGTTTTTCGTAGGCGACGGGATCACGGGATTTTTTGTTCGCGTCGTACCCCGCGTCGGTAATGGCCCGCTCGATGGTCTGGAGGTTCGTCTGCGCAGCCGCGAACTGCACTTTCACATTCTTCTCCTTCAGGTCCACGTCGACTGATTTCACCCCTTCGACGGCGTAGACCGCCTTCTCGATGTTGTCCTCGCACATTCCGCAGACCATTGTCCCGGCCCCGATGACCTCGGTTTGGAGGTCCGAACCGCCGCCACAGCCCGCGACGACAAGCACGACCAGCATCGCGACCGAACGAAACATTAACGCACCGTGTCTGTTCATAGAGGTAGCCTTTCCCTGATTGTTATAAACGAATCTGCCAGTTCTTGATTTGTGCAATGCTCATCACCACCACGTCGCCCTCGATCCGACTCGGGAACGGTTCAGGGGGATACTTCTGGCAGGTGCCCTGCAACCCTTCGAGCGTATTGAGTGACCACTGCGTCTCGCAGTTCCCACACGAGAGGCGATCGCCATCGATTGAAAATTTTTTCGAGTTGCACGGTTCGCACATCCGGTACGAGGTCACGAGCTTGCCTTCCCCGGTCACGAATGCGAGGAGCGGAACGGTGACCGTCCCGTCGCTGTATTCGAACTCGACGATCCTGTTCTCCCGGACAGAACTGAGCGGAATCGTGAGGTTGTCTCCCTCGGTGCGCGGCACGACCGCGACCTGGTCCGCGTGGTTCCCGGACGCCGACACCGAGACTCCGGGTTGGAGGGCGATCACCGGATGATCACCACCCGGGAGATGGTCCACAAAGAGATAGGAGAAGAACCCGACGGTGCCGAGGGCAAGGACGATGAGCCATACCGGTTTTCCCGGAACGGCCTTCCCACGGCTGCCCCCGGGATTCGCTGAGCGTTTTGCGCCGCAGTGTGGACAGAATCCCACTCCCTGACGCATTTCACCGCCGCAGGCGGCACATGGCGAAGATGCCGGTACGTTCATCGGGGTGCCGCGACTTTGTCGAAAGTTTTCATTATGATAAATTAACCAATAATGCGAATAAACCCAAACCACCGGTTCCCGGCCGGATACGCATGACGGAGCCGTTCATCATCGCGGGAATCTCTGTCATCCTCTCGTTCATCGCATCGATGCTCGGGTTGGGGGGGGCGGTGCTCCTGATTCCGGCCTTCCTCTACGTGCCCCAGATGCTCGGGGCTCCGCCGCTCGGGATCAAAGTTGTCTCCGGGATCACCTCGCTTCAGGTCATGGCAACCTCGCTCCTGTCCGTCATCCTGCACCACCGAAAGGGCGTGGTGATCTGGCGGATCGTCCTCGCGATGGGGATTCCCATCGTCATCAGCTCTTTCCTGGGGGCGCTCTACTCCACGGATGTCGATCCACGGATCATCATCGCCGCGTTCGCGATCATGGCCGTGAGCGGATCGGCGCTCGTCATCGCCAAGAGGGAGGACCGACCCGACTATTCCCCCGACACCGACTTTAATCCCATCGCCGGCGGCGCGATCGCCCTCTTCGTGGGTTTCTTCGGAGGTCTCGCGGGCGCGCCCGGGGCGTTCATCCTTTCCCCGATCATGATGACCCTCCTCAGGATACCGACCCGCATCACCATCGGATCGACGCTCGGAATCGTCCTGATGGCCTCCGCTTCCACGTCTGCGGGAAAATTGCTCGCCGGACAGGTTCGGCTCGATCTCGCGGCGGCGGCCATCCTCGGCACGATCCCGGGAGCGGTCGCCGGATCGTTGCTCAGTCACCGTCTTGACGTCGGGACGCTCCGCAAGATCCTGGCCGTGATCATCGCGGCCGTCGGGGTCACGATGCTCATCCAAACCATCGTGCTGATCGCCGGATCATGACGGGAGGACGGCGGCACTCGCCGTGTCCCCCGATGCTGCCCTGGTTCCGAGTGACCTCCGCCTCCAGAGATAGAAAATCGCCGGGTAGAGAACCAGTTCCATCGCTACAGACGTCGTTATTCCCCCCACCATGGGCGCCGCGATCCTCTTCATGACATCGGCTCCTGTTCCAGAGCTCCACATAATCGGTAGAAGCCCGATCACGGTCGTGAACATGGTCATTAGTTTGGGTCGTATCCGCTTGACCGCCCCGTGATGAATTGCTTCCTTCAAATCGCTTAAACCGCGCATCTCACCTGATTTCACCTTCTCGTCATACGCCATGTCCAGGTAGAGGAGCATCATGATCCCCGTCTCTGCATCCAACCCTGCGAGGGCGATCAGTCCAACCCAGACTGCGATGCTGAGGTTGTAGCCGAGCAGGTAGAGGTACCAGAAGGCCCCGATGAGGGAGAAGGGGACGGCCAGGAGAACGAAAAGGGTTTTTCCGGTCGACCTGGTATTCATGTAAATAAGGAAGAAAACCAGGAACAAGGTAACTGGTATAATGATATAGAGATGTTCTTTCATCCTCTCCATATGCTGGTATTGACCGCCCCATTCGATATAGTAACCGGGTGGGATGGAAATATTTTCCCGAACCAGCTCGCGGGCCGAGGCCACGAAATCGCCGTAACTCTTCCCCGAAACGTCCACCAGGACGTACCCGAGCCTCGATCCCCCCTCATTCGTGATCATCGGGGGTCCGCTGGCAATTTGCACGTCCGCCAGATCCCCAAGGGGGATCTGGGCGCCCCCCATCGTGGGGACCAGTATTCGCTTTATCGCGCCGATGTTGTCCCTCAGCTCCCGCGGATACCGGACACTCACCGGGTATCGTTCCTTGCCCTCGATCGTGGTGGTAACGTTGTCCCCGCCGATCGCCGTCTCGATGATTTCGTTGACGTCGTCGACAGAGAGGCCGTAACGGGCCGCATCTTCCCGCCTGACCCTGATATCGAGATAGTAACCACCGGTGATCCTTTCCGCGAAGACAGACCGGGTATCCGGCAATGTTTTCAATAGCTTCTCAATTTCGATTCCTATTGATTCGATGACCTTCAAGTCCGGGCCGAAGATCTTTACTCCAAGGTTGCTCCGCAAGCCGGTGGTCAGCATCTCGGTGCGGGTCTGAACCGGCATCCACCAGATGTTCGCTATTCCGGGGAGTTTCAGCTTTTCGTCCATTTCCGCGATCAGTTTGTCCCAGGTCATCCCTTCCCGCCATTCGGATTCGGGACGGAGGCTCACGATGGTTTCCATCATGTTGAGGGGGGCTGGATCGGTGGAACTCTCCGCCCGACCCGCCTTTCCGAACACTGTCTCGACCTCCGGAAACTCCTTGAGCATCCGGTCCTGAAGCTGGAGGACCCGACCGGCCTCCGCCACTGACATCCCGGGAAGGGAGGTGGGCATGAACAGGATGGTTCCCTCGTTCAATGGGGGCATAAATTCGCTGCCGAGGAGGAAATAGACCGGGACCGTCGACACCAGGAGGACGACAGCCGCAACCAGGACGGCCCTGCTATGGCGCAGGACGAAGTCGATGACCGGATGATAGATTTTATGGAGGAAGACGCTGATTGGGTGCCGTTCTTCGCTCCTGATCTTCCCCCTGACGAGCATCATGACGAGCGGGGGGACGAGCGTGATGGCCAGGAGCGCGCCGAAGAACATCGAAAATGACTTCGTGTACGCCAGCGGCTTGAAGAGTCTGCCCTCCTGCGCCTGGAGCGCGAAAATCGGAAGGAAGGAGACCGTCAGGACGAGGAGTGAGTAGAAGATGGGCGCCCCGACCTCCTTGAGCGATGCGATGACAACCTTGTCCCTCTCCGGCGGGGAAAGCTTTGCGGCGCCGTTTTCGAGCCGCTTGTGAACATTTTCGGTCAGGACGATCGACGCATCGACCATTTCACCGATGGCGATCGCGATGCCGCCGAGTGACATGATGTTCGAGGTGATCCCCATGTAATACATCGGGATGAAGGAGAGGAGGACAGCGATCGGGAGCGTCACGATCGGTATCAGCGCGCTGCGAAGGTGGAGGAGGAAAATGATGACGATCAGCGAGATGATCAGCATCTCCTGCCCAAGCGTCTCTTTCAGAACCGCGATCGCCCGCAGGATGAGCCCCGACCGGTCGTAGGTCGTGACGACCCTGGTGCCAGGGGGTAGGGATGGTTCGATGTCCCGGAGTTTCTCCCTGACGCGTTCGATCACTTCGAGGGCGTTCTCGCCTTGGCGCATCACCACGATGCCCCCGACCGTCTCCCCGATCCCGTTGTACTCCGCCAGCCCGCGCCTGATCGCCGGGCCGGTTTCGACGGTACCGATGTTACGGACGAGAACCGGGGTCCCGTCCCCCCCGGTCCCGACGGCGATGTTTTCGATGTCGGCCAGCGTCGAAATGTAACCCCGTCCGCGGACGAAATACTCGGTTGCGGAGAATTCGACGACACGGCCGCCTGCGTCGTTGTTGTTTTTCCTGACGGCGTCGACGACCGCCGACAGTGGAATCCCGTACGCGAGCAACGCGTCCGGATCCACGTTCACCTGATATTGTTTGACGAAGCCGCCCACGGTCGCCACCTCCGCGACGCCGGGGACCGATTCCAGGTAATACTTGAGCGTCCAATCCTGGAATGACCGGAGCACGGACAGGTCGTTGCTCCCCGATTCATCGACCAGTGCGTACTCGAACACCCAACCGACACCGGTCGCGTCCGGTCCGAGCACCGGCTTCACGCCATCCGGGAGTTTCGAGCCGACCCCGTTGAGGTATTCCATCACCCGGCTCCTCGCCCAGTAGATGTCGGTCCCGTCCTCGAAGATGACATAGATGAACGACATCCCGAACATCGAGATCCCCCTGACGGTCCGCACCCCCGGCGCCGAGACCATCTTCGTGATGATCGGGTACGTGACCTGGTCCTCGACGAGGTCGGGGCTCCTGCCCATCCACTCCGTGAAGACGATGACCTGGACGTCGGACAGGTCGGGGAGGGCGTCCAACGGGGCCTGGTAGAGCGCCCAGACACCCCAGAGCGTGACGAAGGCGGTGACCGCAAATACGATCACCCTGTTCTTCGCACAGAATTCAATCGTCCGGTCGATCATGGGTTCCGTTCCTTCCCCGGGGCGCGTCCCGGCTCCAGCAACCGGTCGAGGACGCCCTGGATGCGGCTTTCTGCGTCGATGAGAAAATTCGCCGACGAGATCACCCTCTCCCCGGCGGCGAGACCGGAGAGTATTTCGCACCGGTCGTCGTTCCGGAACCCGGTGCGTACGATCCTTGCCTCGATCACGTCGCCGCCGCCGGCGACGAACACAATCTCCCTCGTCCCCGTATTCATTACGGCGTCGACGGAGACGCTCAATTTCTTCACGCCTCCTGTATGGAGGGTGACGTTACCGTACATTCCCGGTTTCAACGCGCCATCGCCGTTCGGGACCTCGATCCTCGCCTTCGCCGACCTGGTCGACCTGTCGAGGGTGGGATTCAGGAACTTCACCTTCCCGGTGAAGTTCCTGCCTGGGATCTGCCCGAACCGGATCACCGCCTCCTGATCGACCCGGACGTCGGGAAGTTCGTTTTGGTATATTTCAGCGTTAAGCCAGACGGTGGAGAGGTCAGCGATCGTGTACAGGTTCGTACCCGGCTCGACGTACATCCCCGCCGTGGTCGATTTTTCTATGATGTTGCCTGCGATGGGCGAGAGAATCTCGACGGTGTTCGATACTTCCCCCCGTTCCTCGAGGGCCCCGATCTGGCCATCGGTAAAACCGAGAAAACTCAGTCTCTGGCGGGTCGCAGAGCCCAGGTCGTCACTCCCCCCGAGGAGCGCGTCAACGGTCCAGGAAGTGTCGGAGGCGTAAGCCCGTGAGAGAAGGTGCTCGCGTTGGGCCGCGACCGCTTCCGGACTGTAAATCCGGAAGAGGAGGTCCCCCCGGCTGACGAACTTTCCGTTGTAATCCGCCGCAACGGAATCGATCCATCCCGAATACCTCAGGTTGACGATGGCGACCCTTCGTTCGTCGATGGTGACGTTTCCGACCGCCCGGACCGTCTTCCTCAGAAGCCTGACAGCTACCGTGTCGTATTTCACGCCGATCGCCTGTTGCTTCCCGGGGCTGACGTGAAAGATCCCCCTGCCGTCATCCGAAGGCGAGCTCCGTGCGTTCCCCGCAAGGGTCAGGTCCATCCCGCATATGGGGCAGCGCCCCGGACCCTGCTGACGCACTGAGGGGTGCATCGGACAAGTGTAGATTTTCGTCTCTGGCGGAGGATCCTGCGTCTGCCCCGCCGGAGAATGAGAGAGCGGGGGTGAGGCTTCCGCCTCACCGAGATTGAGGCAGGCGACGACCAGTCCCGCGATCACCGACGACCACATTCTCGCCGCCGGGTTTGAGATAATGCGATTCTTCATCGCTGGCCGTGAAGGAATGCGCTTCATTGGAAATCTCCATTATAGCCGGTCGTAAACCGGAGTTTTGCGATCGATTTTTCGAATTCCATCCGCGTCAGGAAGTATTCGGTCTGTGCTTCGAGGAAGGAGGTATACGCCTGATGGACCATCAGGTATTCGGTTTCACCGTTCTGGTAGAGGGAGAGGCTCGACTTGAGGGCCTGTTCAGCCGCCGGGAGCATCGAGGAAGCGATGTTCTTCAGTTGAGTGAGCCTGCCCGTTGTTTCGAACCAGGAAGCCCGCACCTCTGCGATGACATTGTTCCTCGTCGAGGCATACGACTCCCGCGCAAGATTGACCCGGTGTTCGGCCTCTTCCACGCCGCCGGCGGTTTTCCCAAGGGTCCACGGGAAAAAGGGAAGCGTGATACCCGCGGTCACGCTCCACCCGTTGAACATTTCATCATCCGAATCCATATACGACACACCCAGCCGTAAATCCGGGAGGTAGCCCTGGCTGGCGGAGGTGAGCATCTCCTCCTGTTCCAGTATTCCAAGGGAATCGTGGATCAGCACCGGCCGGGTGGCCATGGTCAGGCTGAGGACGCTCTCGAGAAGAACATTGAAAGTGGGCTCCTCCGGGACCACCGCGTACCCCAGGGTATCCTTCTGCTGGCGATCCAATATCGCAGCGAGACGGGACTTCAGGCCGAGTTCGGCCTGCCGGAGCTCAATCATCAAGTTCAACGTTGTCGTGCGGAGCATTTCCGCCATCAGCATGTCGTTTCTGGTTGCGGCGCCAACCTGGTAACGCGCCGCCGCGACATCCTTCAACCGTTCCGTGATCCTGAGGTTTTCGTGAAGGAGGACTGAGCGCTGCTGGACGTACCAGAGTTCCGCATACATCTGTCGGATCTCGAAGAGCACCTCATTCACGGTCTCCTGTGCTTCGTGATGGGAATGTTCCGATTGTATCTCACCGATCCTATTCTCGGTTGAGTATTTAGACGGAAATTTAACCATCTGCATGAGCTCCCACTCGGTTGAGTGGGCGTCAGGCCATCGAAATTCGGGCATCTCGTTCCTGATGTACGTCAGTTGCGGCGGATCGAGGACGCCCGCCTGTCGTTCGCGGGCGAGTACAATCGAAATTTTTTCGATGGATCCCAGAACGACAGGGTTTCTGGCCAGGGCCTCGGTGATGAGGTCCTCCAGCGGTACGACCTGCGGTTCGGGGATCAAGAGCGAGTCCTGTGCCCGGCACGCGACAGTAACCACAAGCAGGAACAGGATGAAACAGACCGCATATCTCATTGTCGCACCTCGAATAAAGTCCTTTGATGAAACACAATTCCGGCAGGGCTGAAAATTACGAGCGCACCGGACTGATGCAAAAGAGACTCTCCGGGATGGCCTTTTCAACAGGCCGGGATCCGGATATTCGGGGAGATGCTAGATGAGCAGGGATGACACCAGGACGGGGATATCGTCCGGCGTCGGGGGAGGATAACTAAGGAAAACGTTGATGCCCGGCGATGCGACCGGGATGGTCTGAAACCCCGAGTGGGGCACTTGAGTGAAGATTGCGATCTGAAAGAAACGAACGCCCTCTGAATTTCCGACGGTGAGAAATTCAGTGAGGTTCCGACCGGAAGCGATTATCGTGCGGCAACATGAAGTGTTTCGCTCGGCCGAAATCGAGGAGGCATTTCCATCACCCGGAGGGAGACAGGCCGAGCAACTCGCGCGACCCGGCGCCCTCGCCATCGGACAGGACGCCACGATCACAGGCAGGCCAATGGTGAAGATGACGAGAACCGATGTCATTGCCAGAAGCAGAGTCTTCTGTCTCAGCTTATACATTCGGAATTCGGGACGTATTAATACTTCTGTTAGCACAACGGGAAATCTAAGGTATTTCCATCAGGATGTCAAACATGCCGTGATATCCACGGTCGTGGGCACACGAAACCATTACGCATTACCCCCGAAAAAGCCGTAATTTGAGGGGGTCATCAATTCCTATCGATTCCACTGAATAAAAGGGCTCACCATAGGTAACTCCGATCTTGAAACCGTACGATTTCGCCCTTGTTTCGACGAAATCCATAAATGATTCTTCGCTGAGTTTAGTCACCGGTTCTTTCGATGACGGGTTATGGAACTGAGATTTATGTGCCCTGACCGCCTTCTGTCGGAGTTCATAGACATCAGTGATATCGACGATAAATGAAGGGGTAAACTCATACCACTGCATGTAATGGATGTAGCTATCCGGGCGCCAGGGAGCCTGTCGCGCGCTGTTCAGTGTGGTCGATATCTTCCGCAGGCCGGAGTAGAACCACGCCTCTTTGCAGAGCAGATGGGTGTGGACGTGGTCGGGATGACGTTCGTGCCAATGCGGGATGATGATCATCCTGGGCCGGTATTTCCGGATCACGGTGATCAACTTTTTGATGTTGGCGGAATTCACGTCGATCCCCCCGTCCGGGATCCGGAGGTTTTCCCTGACACACCCGAGTATGCGTGCCGCCACAGCCGCTTCCTTGCGACGGATTCCGGTCGTGCCCCGGGTGCCGAGTTCCCCCTGCGTAACGTCGACGATCCCCACTTTGTGACCGTTTTTTACCATCTTTGCAAGGGTGCCCCCGCAACAGAGTTCGACATCGTCCGGGTGTGCACCGACCGCCAAAATGTCCAATTGCATCGCCTGATCCAGGTTAGGTTATTGAAAAAATATAAAACAATCGGTTTCAAAAGGCAATATATCCCGGTCATTGATTCTCTGTCGTCCAATGGATATATTCAACTCCGATGAACGACTCCCGGCATTTTTCGGTTTCTGAACTCACCCTCCGCATCAAGCAGGCCCTCGAGGACCGCTTCTCCAACATTACGGTCGAAGGTGAAATCTCGAATTTCAAAATCCACACATCGGGGCATTGCTATTTTACGATCAAGGACGAGAACGCGCAAATCCAGGGTGTGATGTGGCGGAACCGCGCCGCCGCCCTGTTTTTCACGCCTGAGAATGGGATGAAAGTAATCGCCCGCGGGACGGTGACCGTCTATCCGGTGAGGGGGGTGTACCAGCTCGACGTGGTGTCACTCCAGCCCTCCGGCGTCGGAGAACTTCAGGCGGCATTCGAACGGTTGAAGCGAAAGTTATTCGAAGAAGGCCTCTTCGACGATCGTTTGAAGCTGCCACTCCCCGAATATCCTGAACGAATTGGGTTGGTCACTTCGGAAACAGGAGCGGCAATACACGACATCCTCAACGTCATCCGACGCCGAGCGCCATACGTCGAGATCATACTCTGTCCAGTGAAAGTCCAGGGGGGCGGTGCGGCGGAGGAGATCGCCGGTGCGATCGGAATGTTCAACCAATTTCGGCACGTCCAAGTACTCATCGTTGGAAGGGGGGGAGGCTCGATTGAGGATTTATGGGCTTTCAATGAGGAAATCGTCGCCCGTGCCATCGCCGCCTCGGAGATACCCATCATTAGTGCCGTCGGGCACGAAATCGATTTCACGATCGCTGATTTCGTCGCCGATCTGCGGGCACCGACGCCCTCGGCGGCAGCCGAGCTCGCCGTCAGGTCGAAAGCCGAACTGATTGAAACTCTGTCGAATTATTATTATACTTCAAGGAAATCCGTCGAATCCACGCTGCGGCAACGCCGTGAGAGGATCAGGGGGCACCTCCGAAGTTACGCGTTCAACCTGCCCGCGGACCTGATCCGGCAAAGATCCCAGCGGCTCGATGAAGTACGGGTATCCCTGAATCGCATCACGGCACACCGCACGGATTCCCTTCGCCAGAGGCTGCTCGCTTTCCACAAAAGGGTCGAAAATCTCGATCCGGCGAGGGTCCTGGACCGGGGATACGTTATCGTGTACCGGGACGGAATCAGCGTCGGCAGGGCGAACGCAGTTAAGACTGGGGATCACCTCAGGCTCCGATTCCGCGATGGCATCGTCGGAACCGAGGCCCTCGGGAAAGCGGATTCAACAGACAGCGACGTGGAAAATGGCTAAAAAAGCTGTAGAGAAAACTCAATCGTTCGAACACCGGATGCACAGGTTGGAAGAAATCGTCGAGGCCCTTGAAGGGGGCGACAGACCCCTCGACGACGTCGTGGTGATGTTCGAGGAGGGGATCCGCCTTTCCTCTGAGTGCCTCGAGTATCTCGGGAAGACCGAACTCCGGCTGAAAAAACTCAGCCGCGACGCGGCCGGCAAATTTGAGCTTACATCGGAGGAAGATGAAGGATAGTCAACCCCAACCCCATCACGAATACAGACTCCTGGACGGAATCCGGGAGCCCGCCGACCTTCGGCACCTCGACGTGGCCGGGCTGAAACCCCTCTGCCGGGAGCTCCGCGATTTTCTGATCGATGAAATTTCCAAAATCGGCGGGCACCTGGGCGCCGGCCTGGGGGCGGTCGAGCTCGCCGTGGCCCTCCATTACGTGTTCAACACGCCCGACGACAAACTCGTGTGGGACGTCGGGCACCAGGCATACCCGCATAAGATCCTCACCGGGCGGCGAGAGCGATTCCACACGATCAGACAGTTCGGCGGAATCAGCGGTTTCCTGAAGCGTGACGAAAGCCCGTACGACACTTTCGGCGCGGGCCACGCCAGCACGGCGATGTCGGCCGCGCTCGGAATAGCCGCGGCGAGGGACCTGGCGGGCCACGACTACAAGGTTGTCGCTGTCGTCGGTGACGGTGCAATGACGGGGGGAATGGCCTACGAGGCGATGAACAACGCGGGACTCCAGAAACGGAACATGATCGTCGTGCTGAACGACAACAACATGTCGATCGCTCCGAACGTCTGGACGCTCTCCAATTATTTCACCGAATTAATAGCCAACCCGTCGTACAACCGGTTCAAGGCGAACGTCTGGGACCTCGCGGGTAAGTTCGACGTTGTGGGGGATAGGATCCGGAAGATCGCCTCCCGGGTCGAGGAAGGGATCAAGGTCGCCATTACCCCCGGGATACTGTTCGAGGCGCTCGGATTCCGGTACTTCGGGCCGATCAACGGACACAACATCTCCCAGCTCGTCAGGATCTTCACCGAGGTCAAGGACCTCTCCGGCCCAATCCTCATCCACGCGATCACGAGGAAAGGGAAAGGATACGGACCGGCGGAAAAAGACGTCCAGGCGCTCCACGGTGTGACACCCTTCGACAAGATCACCGGCATTTCACCGAAGAAACCCGAGACCGCCCCGTCCTATACGACCGTGTTCGGAAAGGCGCTCGTGGAACTTGCCGGGAAGAACGAGAAGATCGTCGGCATCACGGCGGCAATGCCTGACGGCACCGGGCTGGACATCCTCCAGAGGAACATCCCCACGAGGTTTTTCGACGTCGGGATCGCCGAGCAACACGCCGTCACGTTCGCCGCCGGACTGGCGACGCAGGGATACGTCCCGGTCGTGGCAATCTACTCCACCTTCCTCCAGCGGGCGTACGATCAGATCATCCACGACGTATCGATGCAGCATCTCCACGTCGTGTTCTGCCTCGACCGCGCAGGCCTCGTCGGGGCTGACGGCCCGACGCACCACGGGGTTCTCGACATAGCCTACCTCCGCTGTATTCAGGAGATGGTCCTGATGTCGCCGAAAGACGAGTCGGAACTTCGCGATATGCTCTTCACCGCCATCCAACATAAGGGCGGGCCCGTTGCCGTGCGGTATCCACGCGGAAACGGAATCGGCGTGGCGATGAAGCCGGGCTTCGACATCCTCCCGCTCGGGAAGGCCGAGATTGTCAGGGAGGGGAAGGACGTGGCGATCCTCGCGCTCGGAAACATGGTCCACCAGTCGCTCAAGGCCGCCGACCTGCTCTCGAAGGACGGCATCGAAGCGGAAGTCGTGAACATGCGGTTCGTCAAACCCGTCGACGAGCTGATGATCGCCGATATCTGTGAACGATTCAGGAACGTCCTCACCGTGGAGGACCACGTAGTGCAGGGGGGATTCGGCAGCGTCGTCCTGGAGACGATCCTGAAAAACGGGCTCCGCCCACCCCGCGTGAAACTGCACGGGATACCGGGCGCCTTCATCGAGCACGGAAGCCCGGCCGAGCTCTACGCAATGCTCAAACTCGACGCCCCGGGGATTGCGAGCGTCGTCAAGGACTTCTTCAGGACGGAGCCCCGCTCCACGCCGGCGGCTACACACGCCTGATCATACCGAACGATCAACCTCTGAATGAAAAAAATACGCGTCGGCGTCGTCGGACTGGGCTGGGTCGCCCAGGTCTTTCACCTTCCGCTCCTCACCAAGATCGACGAGGCTGAGGTCGTCGCCGTTTGCGACAAGGACAAGGCGCGCTCGAGGATGATCGGGGAGAAATTTTCCATCCCGACCGTCTTTACCGATTACCGCCAGTTGCTCGACCGCGACGACATCGACGCGGTCGTCGTCAGCACCAGCACCGATGCGCACCACCCGGTGACAATGGCCGCCCTCCAGGCCGGGAAGCACGCCTTCGTTGAGAAACCGATCACCAGGACATATCTCGAGGCAAAACAGCTCACGGAAACCGCAAATAGCCAGAAGCTGACGATGATGGTCGGAATGAACAACCGCTTCAGGCCCGACACGATGATCCTGAAAAGCTTCATTGAAAAAGGCGAGCTCGGCAAGCTCTTCTACGCGAAGGGCGGCTGGTTGAAATCGCTCTCCGACACGAACCCCTGGATGACGAAGAAGGACAAGTCAGGGGGGGGGGTGGTGCTCGACCTCGGCATCGTGATGCTCGACCTCATACTCTGGATGCTGGGATTCCCGACCATCACCCACGTGAGCGCGACGATGTACAGCCACAAGACCAAGAGCGTGGAAGACACCTGCGTGGCGACGGTCAGGATGAAGCCGGACATCGTCCTCACGCTCGAGGTGAGCTGGTCACTCCTCGCGGCGCAGGACTATTTTTACTGCAACCTTTTCGGAACGGAGGGAAGCGCCCTCATCAACCCGCTTCGGATCCACAAACATCTCCACGGCAACCTGGTGAACCTTACGCCCGCGTCCTCCGAGACGCCGAACGCCCTCTACCGGAAAAGTTATGAGAACGAACTCCGCCATTTCATCGGGGCCCTGCGCGGCCTCCACCCCTTGGTTTCGACAGGGGAGGAGGCGATGGAGCGGATGAAGGTCATCGAGGCCATCTACAGCTCGTCGCAAAAAGGGAAGGAAGTCCGGCTGGGCTGATCAATGAAGGGAAGCCTCATCGCCCTCCTCACCGATTTCGGCACCGGCGACCCGTACGTCGCGGCGATGAAAGGGGTCATCCTTTCGATCCACCCCGGCGCCCGCATCACCGACATCACGCACGACATCCCTCGGCATGATGTCAAGTCCGCAGCCTACACCCTGCGATGCGTTGCGCCTTACTATGACTCCGCAACGATATTCCTCTGTGTGGTCGATCCCGCGGTGGGGACCGGTCGCCGGATCCTCTGTCTCGAGAAAGGAAAACACCTCTTCATCGCCCCGGAGAACGGGATGCTGAATTTTATTTCAGACCGCGGCAAGGATGAGCGGTGGCACGAGTTGAAAGAGTTCACGAGGTCGGGCGACGTCAGTCCCACGTTTCACGGCCGGGACATCTTCGCCCCGGCTGCGGCGAAACTCGCATCCGGCACGCGGTTACCGGTGATCGCCCGCGCGATACCACTGCTCGGCGCGCAGGACCTCTTCACCGACATCCCGGCAAGGCGTGCGGCCGTCGTCAAAGGTTCAGTCCTTCACATCGACCATTTCGGCAACATCGTCACCAGTTTCAGGATGCCCGTACGGCCGACCGGAACCCTTCGGCTCAGGATCGGACCGAAGACGATTCGACGTATCTGCGCGACGTACGAGGAGGGTGCCGACCGCACCCCCTTCCTGATCAGGGGGAGCAACGGCCTGCTCGAAATTTCGGTGAAGCGCGATCACGCGGCGAGAATCCTCGGCGTACACACGGGTGACGGAGTGGAGTTAAGAACGTGAACGCCGGAACCGACCTGGCACTCATGAGGGAATGTCTCCGCCTGGCGGAGAAAGGGCGCGGGAAGGTCAGCCCGAACCCGCTCGTGGGGGCAGTCATCGTGAAAAACGGAAAGATCATCGGAAGGGGATTTCATCGGCGCTTCGGCGGGGCCCACGCCGAGATCGAGGCGATCCGTTCCTGCCGCACCCCGGTACGCGGCGCAACCCTCTACGTCAACCTCGAACCGTGTTGTCACCACGGGAAAACCCCTCCGTGCACCGACCGTATTCGTGCATCCGGCATCTCGCGGGTCGTGGTCGGCATACCCGACCCAAACCCGCTCATGGCAGGGAAGGGATTTCGGGCCCTGAGGCGAGCCGGGATTCCGGTCCGATCCGGAGTCCTCGCCGCCGAATGTGCCCTTCTCAACGAAGCGTTTTCGAAACACGTCACCACGGGGCTTCCCCTGGTGACGCTGAAGCTCGCCCAGACCTTTGACGGTATGGTGGCCGACGACCACGGACAGAGCAGGTGGATCACCGGGACCGAAGCCAGGGGCGACGCCCACAGACGCCGGAGCGCGTCCGACTGTGTCCTGGTGGGGGCGGGAACCGTGATCAGCGACGATCCGCTCCTGACCGTCAGACTCGTCACCGGGCCCCAACCGCTCAGGGTGGTGGTCGACGGTCAGTTCAACGTACCTGCGAAGGCGAAGATCTTCACCGCAACGACGACGGCGCCCACTGTGATCGTCACGACCGAACGCGCGTTCATCCGTCGGCACGCGAAGGCGGCCATCCTGGCAAAGAAGGGTGTATCGTTCATCGTCTTCCAGACAGGCCGTTCTCCGTCGATCCCGGCGGGAGAGATTCTCGGCGCGCTCGGGAGGCGTGGTATCACTTCTGTGCTGATCGAGGGCGGACCAGCGACCTGGGGCTCGTTTCTGAACGCGCGGTGCGTGGACAAGGTGGTGGCCTATACTTCACCATCGTTGCTCGGCGGGAGGGCGCGCGCCTTCGGTTCCCTCGAGCCGTACGGGCTCTCCCGGCGGCTCCGGCTGAAAAACGTCTCTGTGGGTATGCTCGGCGACGACATTCTCACCGAGGGGACGATCATTCACGACCTCACAATGGGATGACATGTTTACCGGAATCGTGCAGGAGATAGGGGAGGTCATCGGAACGCTCAGGACCGGAGGTAACATCCGGGCGACGATCAGGGCGCGGAAAATAGCAGGCCTGCTCGCGCCCGGGTCGAGCATCGCCGTCAATGGCACCTGCCTGACGGCGGTGGAAACGGGCGGAGACAGCTTTACTGCTGACATCGTGGAGGAGACCCTCCGGAAGACGGCGATGGCCTCTCAGCTCGAGCGAAAGCTCGTGAACCTCGAGCTGCCGCTCCGCGCCGACGGCCTGATCGACGGCCACATCGTGCTTGGGCACATCGACACTACCGGCGTGATCGCGACCGTCGAGGACAGGGGTGAGAGCTGGTGGTATTCGATCAGGATACCGGGAGAATTCCTCCGCTTCATCGTTCACACCGGCTCGATCGCGGTCGACGGTGTCAGCCTGACAGCGGCTGACATCGAAGGGGACCTGTGCAGGGTCTCCATCATCCCCCACACGATGGAGAACACCATCTTCCGTCATTACCGGAGCGGGGACCGGGTCAACATCGAGGTCGACGTCATCGGGAAATACGTCGAAAGAATGCTGGGTCTGGGAAAGAAGGGGAGCGGTTCCCCGGGCTCGCTCACGATCGAATCCCTCAAAAGCCAGGGATTCTGACAAGAGAACGCTGACACCGGCGTGACCGGCATCCGTAGCCCCGGTGGTGCCCTGATTCTTGGAGAATTCAGATTTATTCCGTATCTTTACGATCCCCTGAAACAAATAGATTTAAGGATTTTTCAATGTATACATTCCTCATTTTCATCGAAATCGTCGTGAGTATCCTTCTGACGATCGTCATCCTCATGCAGTCGAGCAAAGGAGGAGGACTTGCGGGTACCTTCGGCTCAAGCTCCGTAGGCACGGTTTTTGGCGTGCGACGGACCGCGGATTTCCTGAGCCGGGCCACGACCATCCTCGCCACGATTTTCATCGCTCTTTGCCTGATCATCAACATTTTTTACCTTCCTGGAAGTGCGGACTCCGGAGAGAGCGTGATCCAGAGCGGCGCCCCGACTTCGGCGCCTGCCCCGGTACCACCGGTGAGTCAGCCCGCCGCCACACCCCAGTAATCGGTCAACGACGTTTTCTGCGCCCATGGCTCAATTGGTAGAGCAGCTGACTCTTAATCAGCGGGTTCCCGGTTCGAGTCCGGGTGGGCGCACTCTTCCCCCCGTAACCTTTTCTTCCCCGTTCCGTATCTGTCACTAATCCCAGGCGATCCATTCACGGGGCGCCCTGGAAGCCCAACAATCAAGAGGAGGCGGAATGCATCTGGATGAACACATCAGGGGGGAAGTCGCGGTCATCACGCTCAGCGGCGAACTCCTCGACGAGGAGGATGGGACCGTCCTCGAACAAAAAATCATCAGCCTGACGTCCGACAACATCAGGAAAATCATTTTTGACTTTGGGAAACTGAACACCATCAACAGCCAGGGTCTTTCCTCACTTCTCACCGCCGTGAAGTCAGTACGAAGCAAGGGAGGGGACATCCGCATCACGGGCCTGGATGAACATCTGGAAAACATCTTCGCCAAGACGAGACTCGTGCAGATCTTCGACACCTATGAAACGGTCGGACGCGCCCTCGCGAGTTATTCTCATTGACGATGGAATCCCTTCACCGCGCGATCCCACGTTTTGACATTTCTGCGTTAAATCTGTAAATTTCCCTGCCTTCAACCTCCCGGCGACGGGAAGAAGCGTTGCCACGGCGACCGGCGCTTCGAACCCGGCATTTCACAATCGCCGTTCAATCCCGACCTACACCAATGATGAACACCGCAGCCAGGCCTGATGACCGAAACGAAAAACGACCGGGACACCACCCAACAATCAGAGAAGACCGTGGGCGACGAACCGGACGCCCGTAGGACCGTCGGTCCCGCCCCCGGGTATCCGGAGATACGGCAAGCGGCGGCTTCCGCAGTGGTGATTCGCTCGATCATCCGGCTCGAGGGTGCCGATACGTTCGATTATCTCCACCGGATGACGACGAACGACATGCTGACGCTTGGGGACGGTGAAACCAGGCGGACCGTTTTCGTCAACGAGAAGGGGAGGGTGATTGACATCGCGACAGTGCTGCGAACCGGGGATTCAGCCGTCATTATTGGAAGCCCCGGGTGCGGCCACACGGTGACGGAGTGGCTGGCAAAGTTCATCATCATGGATGATGTACGGTTGTCTTCTTCCCCGCCGGAAAAGGGACTCCCGGCGCTGTGCGGACCGGAGATCCCGGCGATCCTCGGTACACTTGCTCCGTCCGGGGATAGCGGTTCAGCGCGGCCGGAACGTACCACGGGCATAGGGGTGATTGGCGGTACGATCATCCGCGAGGATCTCGGTTCCGTCCCGCTCGCTCTTTTTGTGTCGGACGATCTCAGGGTCAAGGAGGGGAGTATTTCTTCCCCGGACGCCCCCTGGGCGGGTCAGAATATCCCTCACGCCTCCGCGGCAGCGTTTGAGACGGTCAGGATCGAGGAATCAGTGCCCGTGCACGGCCGTGAGCTCGGGCCGGACGTGAACGCACTCGAAGCCGGGTTGAAGCAACACATCAGTTTTTCGAAGGGATGTTACATCGGTCAGGAGGTGATCGCCCGGCTCGACACCTACCGGAAGCTTCAAAACATCCTCACGCTCTTTATTCTACCAGACCACGACCGGGGCACGCTTTCTCCGGGAAAGGTTTTCCACGAAGGGGTGGAGGCAGGACGGATTACGAGCACGACCTGGTCGCCCATCCACCGTGCTTGGATCGGCCTCGGGTACCGCAAGATGCGGTTGCTCGACGGGACTTTCGATTTCCTCCAGGACGATGAGCAGGGGAAGATTCCCTGCAGGTGTGTCACGCGCCTCCCCCGTGGTTACGAAGAGTATGAAGTCCAGGAATAAGAGTGTCCGCCGACCCGTTGCGGTCGTCACCGGGGCCGGAATTCGGATCGGGAAGGCGATCGCCCTCGCCCTCCATCGGGAGGGTTACTCCGTCGTCGTCCATTTCAACCGCTCCCGGAAAGGTGCGATCGACGTCGTGAAGACGATTACGGCCGGGGGCGGCTCAGCGATGCTGGTGCGGGCGGACATCAGGAAGGCGACGGGCGCGAGGGCCATCGTCGCAGCGGCGCTCAGGCGATTCGGCAGCGTCGACCTCCTTGTGAACAACGCCGCCGTATTCAGGGAGAGCAGCGTCTTCTCCACGACCGAACGGTCGTGGGACGACGCCCTCGACACGAACCTCAAGGGTATGTTCTTCTGCGCTCAGGCTGCGGCCAGGATCATGGTGCGGAATGGGGGAGGGTCCATCATCAATATCGCGTCCGTCGGGGCCCTGCAGGCATGGTCGGGATACCTACCCTATTCGGTCTCGAAGGCCGGAGTGGTGATGTTGACAAGATGCCTCGCAAGGGGCCTGGCGCCGACAATCAGGGTCAACGCAATCGCTCCCGGCACGATCATCATCCCCCGGGAGGAGACCGGTATCCGTCATATCCCGAGACGCCGGATCCCGCTCCGCCGGTACGGCTCTCCGGAAGACATCACCGAACTGGTCGTCTTCCTCGCCCTGCGGGCCCCGTATGTCACGGGTCAGTTGTTCACGGCGGACGGCGGAAGGTCCATCAACTAAAGTCAAAACAATGAAACCAGTGAAAGCCTACCGAAACGCCGGGTTCCTCAACAGCCCGATCGCGAGGTCGATCAGGATCCTCTCGGAATTCCTCGAACCCCTCGACCGGTTCAAGAAGGAGGGCATCCGGAACACGATCGTCGTCTTCGGGTCGGCCAGGATCCTTCCCCGAAGCGTCGCGAGCAGTAAGCTGCGGCTCCTGGAGGCAAAGTACCGCGGCAGAAAACCTGCCGGCCGTAAGATTCCCAGCGACCTCGCGTGCGCGCGGGTCGCCCTGGAGATGGCCGCCTATTATGAGGACGCCGTCAAACTCACATCCCTGTTGTCCCGGTGGTCGAAGACCCTCAGCACAGAACGGCAGTTCGCCGTCTGCTCGGGCGGCGGACCTGGCATCATGGAAGCGGCGAACAAGGGTGCCATCAGGGCCGGAGGGAGGTCGATCGGACTGAACATCAGCCTTCCCTTCGAACAGGACGCCAATCCCTATGTTTCGAAGGAGCTGGCATTCGAATTCCATTATTTCTTCATGAGGAAGTTCTGGTTCCTCTATCCCGCGAAAGGGCTGATCATGTTCCCGGGCGGGTTCGGCACGCTCGACGAAATGATGGAAGTCCTGACTCTGATCCAGACGAAGAAAATCACGAAACCGATGCCGATCATTCTCTACGGCCGCAAGTACTGGAATGCGATCCTGAATTTCAACGAGATGGTCCGCCTCGGGGTGGTCGCGAAATCCGACACGAAGCTTTTCACCTTCGCCGACACCCCGGAGGAGGCGTTCAGGGTGATGAAAGAGAAGCTTCAGAAAATCCACAGGAAACAATTCCAGGCCGGCATTTTGCACGGTTGAATTCGTATCCTGAATTGTGTATCTTTGGTTTGAGGGGATGACATGGATTCGACGGGGAAGAGGATGGTTCTACTGGCATCTCGTGTTCTCCGGTCACACGTAAATAATCCGGAAAACCATAAGTGCGAACAACCATTACGCACTGGCTGCTTAATTAAATAAGCATCCCATCCCGCCCGATCTAGCCCGGGTGGTCGGAACGGGGTGTCGCTTGTACCGGGCTAGTCTTGCTGCGGTTCCGGGGTAGCAGGGCGAAATAATACCGGGATAGTCTGCCTGAGCCGAGTTCGGCCCGGCGATGGTGGATGAAGTTCCCAGGTCGGACTATTGATGTAGAGGGTAGAGTGGTCTTCTCTTCGGACCGGGGTTCGATTCCCCGCATCTCCACGTGATCCCGGCTCTTCAGCCGGGATTTTTTTATATTACCCCCTGATATGAAAATTCCATTCGTGAAAATGAGCGGCGCCGGAAACGATTTCGTCGTCGTGGACCGGATGACGGAAACTGCCGGGCCGGAGTGGGCGTCAATCATCCCCGCGATGTGCGACCGGCGATTCGGCATCGGAGCCGACGGGGTCATCCTCATCACGCCCGAGCCAACCGCTGATTTCACGATGGAATATTTCAACGCCGATGGTTCCTCGGGATCGATGTGCGGCAACGGGGGACGATGCGTGGCTGCTTATATGATGGACCGCCTGAATAGACCCACGGTATCCTTCCAAGCTGCCGGGCGCCTCTATCGTGCTGAGAGGAGCACAAATGGGGTAAGACTGCAGATGGATGATCCGGGACCTGTCAGGTTGCACATCCGGCTGAGCGTCGGGGATGCAGACATCCTGGGACATTTCATCGATACCGGGTCCCCGCACCTGGTTATCTTGGGCGACAAATTCGGACACGATGCGCGTTCGGTCGTGGAAGTCGGCAGGGAATTACGCCACCATGCGGACTTTCAGCCTTCCGGCACGAATGTTGATTTTATCACCGTAACAGGCAGGGACGAGGTGACGATCCGAACCTACGAACGAGGGGTCGAGGACGAAACGTGGGCTTGCGGAACCGGTGCCGTCGCTGCCGCACTGATATACTCTTTACTCGAGGGGAGGGAGGGCCCTGGCTCAGTTAGGGTTACCCCCCTGAGCGGAAAAACCCTCAGGGTGACGTTCCTGCGTTCCGGGAGTGCTTTCAATGACATCGCGCTGGACGGCCCCACGGTTGAGACCTTCGCTGGTGTCTATGAGGTTGGAACCGACCACGGGTAGCAACTGACCATTTCAATGAACAGAAATCATTTCATAGAGAAAATACTAACTGTATGGGGGGCAATCTGTTCGCTCCCCGTCTTGTATGGAGTTACTCAATACCTGATTCCTCCGGCAAGAGTCGATGGATCACCCTCGACGATGCCGGTTGGAAAACGATCTGCCTTCGCACCCGGTGAGGTGAAGTTTGTCAGGGAAGGGAAAGTTACCCTGTTCGTCAGGGCGACGCCATCAGGTCAACTCCGGGCTTTTTCCGCAAGATGCACCCATCTGGGATGCCTCGTCGAATACTTGGACGAGGAAGAGAAATTTCGCTGCAATTGCCACGGGAGCCTATTCGATTCGGATGGTAATAACCTGTCGGGGCCTGCGCCACGACCGTTGCAACCCTACCGGGTCGAGGTTCAAGGCGACGACATCATCGTGACTATCCTCTAGCTCCAAATGTCGCGAATCTACCGATGGTTGGCTGAAAGGGTCCCCTCCGGGGAGTTGATCCTTTTTCTACGCCGGAAAACTGTCCCCGAACACCGGCACACACCGTGGTATCTGTTCGGCGGACTCACACTGTTTTTCTTCCTCATTCAGCTTATTTCGGGGACATTACTCACAATCTACTATAGCCCGGCCCCTGAAACCGCGCACGAAAGCGTAACCGAGATCGTGCAGTCCGTCGGGTACGGTTGGTTCGTCAGGGGAGTTCACGTCTGGTCTTCACACCTGCTGATTTTTTGCGCCCTCGTTCATCTTACCTCAAAGTATTTTTTCAGGGCTTACCGAAAACCCCGTGAATTAACATGGCTCTCGGGTGTTCTTCTGATGTTGATTCTGTTCGGTTTCGCGTTTACCGGCCACCTGCTCCCCTGGGATACGACCGGTTATTTCGCCACGCAGATCGGAACGGAGATACCCGGAACGCTTCCGTTCGTCGGTCCGATCCTGGTAAAGCTCATACGTGGGGCAGGGGAGTACGTCGACGCCGAAACGTTGACACGGATGTACAGCCTCCATACGGTGATCCTGCCGATGATTTCGATGATATTCATCTTTTTTCACCTGGTTCTCAGTCAATTCTCCGGATCGGCATCTCCTGCTGAGGCGCGTGTAAAGGGACAAATTCCATTCCTTCCCGATTTCATCATCAGGGATGGCCTGGCCTGGCTTCTCGGTCTGATGATCCTTTTCACAGTTTCAATTTTTTTTCCCCCAGTTCTCGGCCCAAAGGCCGACATCTTTGCCTCGCCACCACCCGGGATCAAACCGGAATGGTATTTTCTACCCCTGTTTCAGGTCATTCGCGTTCTACCCGGCACGATCGCAGGTATCGCAAGTGAGGTTCTTGTGAACCTGACCGTGGCAGTGCTCCTCGGAGGCATCATTTGCCTTCCGTGGTTCGACCGCGGGAACGGTCGGATCCTGAGGTTCATCGGGCTCGTGTTTTTACTTTTTAACATCACGGCGATCGCCATATCATATATGACGATATGATCGGGTTGATCACGATGATTCTACAGGCAGGGGTGAGAGAAGAGGGGATACCGGAGATGGGTGTTCGGATCTCCGTCTGGTTTATCGGGATCTTCCTCCTGACCGTCGGTGGGGCGGTCCTGTATCTGCGATTGGTTGAACTGAAGCAGAAGCGTAAATCAGACAATACGACCGGAAATTGAGTCCTGTGTCCGTCGCAGGGATAGGATATAATTTCTTCAACGATCGAGGTGTCGCCGATGGTCGGTTACCATATCAATCCAGTATTGTCGGCCGGCTTGAGGTTTAAATACCAATATGTCAGCGCTAATCTGTACGGCACTGACTTCAATGCCAGCAATTACGGTGGTTCTGTCTTTACATATGCCCGTGTACACCCAAACATATATCTCCAGGCAGAATTCGAATATATGAGCTACGAGTGGCCGACCGTTGGCGGGAGCTCCATCCGCGACTGGGTGCCGTTCCTGTTCCTTGGCGGCGGCGCCGTGAAGCAGCTTTCAGGTAACGTCTCGCTTGTCGCATCGGTCCTGTTCGATGTCCTGCAGGATGATAATTCACCGTACGGCGAATGGGAGCCGATGTTCAGCGTTGGTATAGTCGCGGGGTTCTGAGAAGGCCTGAGCCCCGACCAAGGGCCAGAGTGGAGTTACCATAGTGGCCGGTGGTCGTGAAAATGATCATCGGCCGCTGTCATTTCAGCCGTGAATTCGGATCACCGTTTGTCTCATAATATATATTATGTAATGTTGTATGTCGCAGTTTTAGGTCTGACTTAAGGCTTTTCCTGAACTCATTTCACCTCTCCTCTCCCAGGACGCCCACCGATTAGTTATCCTGTTCAATCGACGATCCTTTTGGCCAACGACGTGTCATACACTTCGATCATCCGGTCGACCGGTATTCTGATCGATTTCCCCACGATGAAAAATCCTGTCCGGGTCACCCTGCCAATCTCTTCCACAGGGATTGAGTAACTCATTGCCAACCCTTTTAACACCAATAGTTTGTCCCCATCCGTTGAAACCACCATCCTTGACTGATCCTCTCCGAAAAGATAATGATCGGCTCTAATTCCGGGTGGAATGGTGATCTCCAATCCGAACTCGTGGCCTTTCCTGGAAGCGCCCATAAGCGATTCAGCAAGGGCGATCGCGAGGCCTCCTTCGCTGCAGTCGTGAGCGGAACTGATCGTTCTTCCCGCGATAAGGGCCAGAACGAGATCCTGGAGCCTTTTCTCAACCTGAATGTCGAGTTTTGGGACCTGTCCTCCGACCGTGTGATGAATCGTCGAGAGATACTCTGAACCCCCGATCTGACCGGACGTTTTTCCAAGGACCAGGACAATGTCTCCGGATTTCTTGAAGTCGGCTGTCATCGTGGAATCCAGTGATGAGGCCTCACCGACCATTCCAATCACCGGCGTCGGAAAAACCGCGCCATCGGGGTTTTCATTATAAAAACTGACGTTTCCTCCGGTTACAGGTGTTTCGAGGACCCGGCAGGCATCACCGATCCCCCTGATGGCCTCGCTGAATTGCCAGTAAATCTCCGGTTTGTACGGGTTTCCGAAATTCAGACAATTGGTGACGCCGAGGGGCCGGGTTCCCACTGCGACCAGGTTTCTGGCGCATTCGGCAACGGCGATCATTGCCCCCATGTATGGATCGAGGTAGACGTACCGTGAGTTGCAATCG
Organism: Ignavibacteria bacterium; assembly: GCA_031379665.1. Taxonomy (GTDB): domain Bacteria; phylum Bacteroidota; class Ignavibacteria; order UBA10030; family SZUA-254; genus SZUA-254. The sequence goes on along the minus strand of JANNFI010000107.1, from coordinate 98,605 downwards.
GTCTTCATCGCGAGCACGGTACCGGTTTCTTTCAATCGAATGACCGCGGCGTCGAGATAACAATCGCTTACGGTGTTCGTCCGAACCATCGAATCATACTGTGCGGTAACCCATCGACGGGAACAGATGTTCGGCGCTCCGAGGAGATCGGTCAGCACACTGTTATAATCGGACGGTTCGCAGAAGCGAGTAAGGTCGATGGACTGCAAATCCTTGAAATAACTTGGTTCCCTCCGTTCCCTTACATAGACTGGCGCTCCGCCTCCCAACACCAGCGTATCAGGCGGTACAGAACCGACGTGTTCCTCCCCCCTGCGAATCTCCACCTTTTTTTTGTCTGTCACCCGACCTATGACCTCACACTGTAAATCCCACTTATCAAAAATCTTACGCACCTGTGATTCGTGTTCCGGTTTAACAACCACGAGCATCCGCTCCTGTGATTCGGAAAGGAGAATCTCGAACGGCTCCATCCCGGTCTCGCGGAGCGGGACCCTTCCGAGGTCGAGATCTATCCCGGCATCCCCCTTAGCGCTCATTTCGCAGGTGGAACAGGTGATCCCCGCCGCTCCCATATCCTGCATCCCCACAATGAACCCGCCGTGGATAGCCTCCAACGTGGCCTCGAGGAGAAGTTTTTCAGTGAACGGGTCACCCACCTGGACCGATGGCCTCTTGCTCTCGGAGGCCTCTGAAATCTCCTCCGAAGCGAACGTGGCGCCGTGGATTCCGTCCCGTCCGGTGGACGATCCGACTATCATCACCAGATTACCAGTGCCACTGGCGATCGCCCGGACCACGCGGTCGTGCCGTACGATGCCTACCGCCATCGCATTCACAAGGGGATTTTCATTATAACTCGGGTCGAAGTATATTTCTCCGGCGACCGTTGGTACGCCGAAACTGTTGCCGTAGTCGCCGATGCCCCTGACAATTCCGCGGAGGAGATACCGTGTACGGGCGTTGGCCGGGTCGCCGAACCTGAGGGAATTCAGGGCCGCCACGGGCCGGGCACCCATGGTGAAGATGTCGCGGAGGATCCCCCCAACGCCGGTCGCCGCACCCTGATACGGCTCGACGGCGGACGGATGATTGTGGCTTTCGATCTTGAACGCCACGGCATACCCTCCGCCGATGTCGACGAGACCTGCATTCTCCTCCCCCGCCTTCGCGAGGAGTCGCGGCCCGCTCCTGGGCAGTTTCTTGATCTCGGCGATGGAGTTCTTGTAACTGCAATGTTCGCTCCACATCACGCTGTACATGCTCAGTTCAGAATAATTGGGATCCCGACCGAGAATGCCACGGATCTTTTCGTATTCCTCCCTCGTGAGGCCGAGCTTCAACGCCGCATCCAGGTCCGACGTGTGTTGACGGTGGGATTGATCAATGAGATGTTCCATTTCAGTGTCCGCTTGATGGTATGATGTGAAGGAGCACCTCGTCTTTGTCGACGTTGACGCCGGTCGTCAAGCGGCACGCGCCGACGGTGCCGTCGACGGGGGCCGATATTTCGTTTTCCATTTTCATCGCCTCGAGGATCACGAGCCGCTGACCCTTTCTGACGACGTCGCCGGTTCGGACGGCAATCTCCCTGATCAGCCCGGGCATCGGGGCCTTGACGGAACAGTCCGCACGTACTTCGAGCGCCGCCCTGATGAATGCCGAAAGGAGCCGGTGACGCTCGTCCTGCAGGCCGACGACGACGCGGTAGCGGTCCATCCATAGCTCCATTGAGCCGTCGGGGAGAGGCCGCACATACACCCTCCCATCCTTGCCGCCACGGCGAACAACGAGCAGCTCGGTACCCGGCAGCGAGGGGTGAAACGCGACCATCCCGTCGCGGTCGAGCCATTCCCTGATGCCGGATTCCGGAATCTCGTACGAGCTCTCTCCGACTGTGGCGATAAACATTCTCGGCACCGGGTTCACCTCAGGTAATCTGATCTGCGGGAGGTCCATGACGCATCGTGGACTTCCGCGCAGAGCCGCACCCGGTCCTCCGCCCTGAGATGCACCAGCGCGGCGACGTGGGCGGCGAGTTCGGCGACTTCCGCCGGAATCCGGTCGAACATCTCCGGACGGTAGTTCCTGCCGAGGAAATTCGTGTCGAAGATCCCCGACGAGAATTCCGGGTGGTTGATGACCCAGATCAACAGGTCGAGGTTCGTCTTGACCCCGTATATTTCATACCGTTCCAGCGCCCCGGCCATCAGGGCAAGAGCTTCTCTCCGGCTCGATCCGTGGGTAATGACTTTGGAGATCATCGGATCGTAGTGCGCAGAGATTCTCGATCCGCTCTCGATGCCGGTGTCGAGCCGGATCCCAGCCCCCGAAGGGTGCAGGACGTGGCCGATCGTGCCGATGAACGGGCTGAAGTTGTTCGCCGAGTCTTCGGCGTAGATCCTGCATTCAAGCGAGTGACCGTCGAACGTCACGTCCTCCTGCTTGAGCGACAACCGCCCACCACCGGCGATGATAATCTGTTCGCGGACGAGGTCGAGGCCGGTCCTCATCTCGGTGACGGGGTGTTCCACCTGCAATCGCGTGTTGACTTCCATGAAGAAATAATCGCCGGATTCGTCAACGATGAATTCCACCGTTCCCGCATTCGTGTAGCCGACGTGGGCGGCGAGATTGACCGCCGATTTCGTCAACCCCGCCCGGAGCGTATCGTTCATCGCGGGCGACGGTGACTCCTCGATAATCTTCTGGTGCCTGCGTTGAATCGAGCATTCACGCTCCCCGAGATGGATGACATTGCCGTGCGCATCAGCGAGGATCTGGACCTCGACGTGGCGCGGATTCAGGATGTACTTCTCAAGGTACACGCGATCGTCGGAGAACGATGACGCCGCCTCGGAGGTCGCCATTTTGAAAGCCGCGGCCAGCTCCCCCTCCTCTCTCACGACCCGCATCCCCTTCCCCCCTCCACCGGCGGCGGCCTTGAGAAGGACAGGAAATCCGATGGTCCGTGCCACGTCGAGTGCTTGCCCGGGGGACGTAATCGACCCGTCACTTCCCGGAACCACCGGTATGCCAATCTGCCTGGCGATCGCCCTGGCGGACGTTTTATCGCCCAGGGTGCGTATGGATGCTGACGACGGACCGATGAACACCAATCCCGTTTTCTCCACAGCCTCCACAAACTGTGGATTTTCCGAGAGAAACCCGTAACCAGGGTGGATGGCATCCGCGCCAGACGTTCGTGCGACGGTCAGGATTTTTTCCTGATTGAGGTAGCTCTCCCTGGCTGTGGACGGGCCGATGTGGAATGTTTCGTCCGCGTCTCGCAGGTATGGCGAACCTCGATCTGCATCTGAGAAAACCGCGACGCTTCTGATACCCATCGCGCGACAGGTCTTCATCACACGAATCGCAATTTCCCCGCGGTTTGCGATTAATATCTTTCGTATGTTTTTTTTCATTCGTTAAGAATGGCTACAGTTACGCCACCGCCTCCCTCATTCCATTCACCGAGTTGGTAAGAGGCGACATTCTTGTTTTTTGCCAGATACTCATCGACCCGTTTCCTGAGAGCGCCTTTCCCTTTACCGTGGATGATCCGAATTTTAGTCAACCTTAGGAGGACCGCCTTGTCAACGAATTTATCCAAAATCTCGACCGATTCATCGCCATACAGGCCGCGGAGATCTACCTCATTTGAAACCTTTGAATAATCAATAAAGTCTTTCTGTGAAGGCGATACCTGCGGTATGTCTCGAGTAATTTCGAGACTGTTGATTGAGGCGATCACGCGCTTGCCGGCGGACTCCAGAACGACCTTTTTCGAATCGATCACTTCAATGATCTCGCCTGCCATTTCCGTTCCGCGGATTTTCACCAGCATGCCCGGCTCTACACGTCCGATCGGCTTTTTTACATTTATTTCCTCAGGAATGGGATGATCTGTTTTTAACGTGATTATTTCCTTCCTGACCTTTCGGACCACCTCCCTGTCGGCATCGCTCTCGCGTATTTCCTTCACCAGGCTCTCCACCCTCCGCTTCACATCGTCGATGAGTTGGTTTACATCTGTCTCAGCACGCGAACGGATGGCTTTAACCTCTTGATGTGCATTGTGTAATCGCTCTTCGTAGGAGTTGATTATCTCGGTAGCTCGCTTCTCCTTCCCTTCAGCCCGAGCCAAGGTTTTCTCGAGCTGTTGTGTCCGTTCTTCGAACCGGATGAGATATTCTGACAATTTGACACTCTCTTCGCCAGCTAGTTCGAACGACCGTTGCAGGACCGGTTCTGGGAAGTCGAGGTTCTTCGCTATCTCCAGTGCATAACTGTTACCGGGACGGCCGACCGACAATCGATAATTTGGTGCCAGGGATTCTGAATCGAACCCCATTCCCGCGTTCTCCATCCGTTCATGTTCAAAACCGACTGTTTTGAACGCGCTGTGGTGTGAGGTGACGATCGTCAGGCAATTGACTGCGCTCAATCGTTCCAACACGGCGATTCCGATGGCTGAGCCGAGGACCGGATCAGTTCCATTTCCAATCTCGTCCACCAGGACGAGGCTCCCCGATGTCACATTTTCCAGTATTATTTTCAGGTTTTTCAGATGGGAGCTGAATGTACTCAAGTCGTTTTCGATCGACTGTTCGTCGCCCATCTCGACGAAAATCTCAGAGAAAATGCAGAGGTCTGAATCCGGGGATGCCGGGATATGACACCCCGCCTGTGCCATCACAGCCAGGAGACCGACCGTCTTCATTGCGACCGACTTCCCCCCCGCATTCGGGCCCGAAATGATGAGCGTATTGAAGTGTTCTCCCGCGTCGATAGCGAGCGGAGAGATGTCACTCCGTCGATGTTTCGAGAGGAGAAGCGGATGGATCGCGCCATGCAATTTCAAACGCATCACAGCGTTCAGGCGCGGTTCGTTGCCCCCGATTTCAATCGAGTATCGGCCTTTCGCGTTGAGAAAATCGATCCGCCCTATGACGCCGATGTTCGCTGTCAGGGACGGGATCGCCCCTCGCACCTGGGCGGTCAGTTCCTTCAGGATTCTGGCGATCTCCTGGTGCTCCTGGCTCTCGAGCGTCCGTATGTCATTGTTCATCTCGAGCGTCTGCGTGGGCTCGATGAACGCGGTCGCGCCACTGGCGGAGATGCTGTGGATGAACCCCGGAACCTGGTTTTTGTATTCCGAACGGACCGGGATGACGAGTCGACCGTCCCGGGTGGTGATCAACTCCTCCTGCGTGATTCCCTTCTTGTGCAACGCGCCGAGGATCGATTCCATCTGCGACCGGAGGGCCTCGCCTTTCCTCCGGATGGAACGCCTGATCGTGGCAAGCACCTGGCTGGCCCCGTCGGTGACCCTCCCTTCCTCGTCGATGGCCCTGAGAATGTTATACTCGATGATCTTGTCGATTGTCAGAGGCTCGACCAATGAGGCGAGTCCCGGATATTCCGATGCCCTGCCGGCGAAAAACGATTTGAGTTCACGTGAATTGGCGGCAAGGTGGGCGATGGAGAGCAGGTCGGTGGCGGGCAGGATAAAATCGACGATGGTTGCCCGTTGCAGCGCACTCCTCGTGTCGGAGAGATTTCGCACCGGTACCGGCGTCCCCTCCGCGATCAATCGTTTCATTTCTGAGGTGAGGCCGAGTTCCGCCCGAATCCACTGCTCATCGGTCCGGGGATGGATGGCTTCAAGATGATCGTGCCCCATCGGGGTCTGGAGGTAACCCCCGATGCGCTGACGGACCTTGTCGAATTCGACCTTGGTGAGTGAGGAGAGGAACTCTCTCATTGAAGAGTACTACCTGGGGATTGTGAAGTTCCCGAACTTCCCTTTGATTTCATCAGCGAACTCGGCGCCCGAGGACATCCACGAGAGCGAGTAATCGAAGACGTCAGGCGCAACGGTGATGAGGGAGTAATAGAACACAGACTCGCGTTGGGTCCGATCGTCGGGCTCTCCGAAAATCGACATGCCGAGCAGCAGAAGACTGGCCAGGACGAGTCCTTCCCCGAAGCCGAAGAGTCCGCCGGCGATGCGGGACTTCGGCGAAAGGGTTTCCTTCCCCGTTTGCCCGAACCAACGGTACCCAAGGTTGACACCGACAACTACCACGGTGAAGATGATCGCGTAACCGAGTATGTGCGCCGTGTCGCTCTCCATCTCTAGCCAGGAAATGAGCCACGCCGCCACGATGCCCATATACTTCGTGGCAAGCACGAATCCCGCCCAGAACCCCAAGACACCGAACACTTTTTTGAAGAAACCATCCTTGATACCCAGGATCGTCGAAGCGATCAGGATGAGGACGACGAGCAGATCAATGAGCACCATGTTCAGTCCCTTCCAGGAGAGTTTTGACTGTTAATTGAACCAGTTTCCCGTCGATTTTACCCTTCACTTCCTTCATCACCATCGGCATCACCTTGCCGAAGTCCTTCGGTCCCGCCGCACCCACGGCCGAAATCACCCGGACGACGATCGCCCGCAGTTCCTCGGCGGCCATCGGTTTGGGGAGATACTCCTGGATAATCAGGAGCTCCTCTTCCTCGAGCGAGGCGAGGTCCTTCCTCCCGTGCTGGGCGAAGATATCGGCTGCCTCCCGACGCTTCTTGGCGGCCTGCATCAACACGCCGAGCTCGTCCTCCTCGGAGATCGGTCCCTGGGGCCGTCTCTCGACGGTTTTCTCCTTCAGGGCGGCGAGGACCGTCCTGAGCGTCTCCAATCGGATCTTCTCTCCGGCCTTTAACGCCTTCGAAATTTCGGTGGAAATCTTATCGCTGAGCGACATCCGGTTTTATACTCCTCCAAAAATTGGAATCACGGCCCCGTTAATCGCGGTGGCGCCGGGTCTGCAAAGATGAATCATCTCGTCGGCAAGTTCGCCGGGATTGACCCAGGTCGAAAAATCCTCCCCGGGCATCGCTTTCCTGTTCGCGGGCGTATCGAGGATGCTCGGAGCTAATGCGTTAACGGTGACGGAACCGCCCCGTAATTCCTCGCCGAGGAGTGTCGTGAAAGTCGCAACGCCCCCTTTGGCGATTGCATACGCTGCCCGGTTTCTGGATGGTCTGTATACGGTTTGCGCTGAAATGTTAAAAATCCTGCCATATTCACCGATCCCTTTTTGCCGGAGGAAGGCACGTGAGCAAAGGAAAACGGATTTCAGGTTTAACTCCATCATACTGTCCCATTCCCCTACCTCTGTTTTCGCGATCGTCCGCCCGCCACCGTATCCTCCCACCGTATTCACCAGGACGTCCGCCCTCCCCGCTTTTCCTGCGATGATGGAAAAGAGGGCATCAACGCTTTTTTCATCGGTCACATCGGTTTTTACCGGGTTGAGTTTCCGTGCCATCGCCGGTGGAAAGGTTCCCACGGGGAGTCTGCCCCGCGTCGTTAAAAAGACTTTCGCCCCCTCCTGAACGAACCGACGGACGACAACCCGTCCGAGATCGCCGGTTCCGCCCGTGATGAGGATGGTTTTCCCTTCTAGCTGCACCAGAGCCCAAAAAATTGAATGAATATATCATTTTACCGGTCGATAATCAATTCGAGATTGATCGGCGACAGGATGCCTTCGAGTCCGGGGTGGGGAAGATGAGGCGTCAAAGAAATTTGCGCTGTGTACCGTTTTTCACTACCTTCAACAATGCTCCGTCTTGTATCGATATCGGGCATCCTCCTGTTGAGCAGCCTCCTGGCCCTCTTCATCCCACTGGCAATCTCGTTCCATCATCACCCGAATTGGAACGGCGGCGATACCCTGCTGGAGATATCACAGGCGGCGGACATCACAAACCTCACTGTGGATAACCGGTGTGATCTCTGTGCCCGCCTTCTGATCTATGGCGTCCGCGAGGTGCGCGCCGTCTCGATGATACTTCCGGATTATACTGATATCTCCTTTCTCCAGAGTGAGATACCCGTTTCCTCTAACCCACTCTCCCGATTAAAAGACCGCTCCCCCCCCGCCTCTCCCGTATCGGTCAACGTTTAACAGGCAGTACCGGTGTAGTCCGGTATCGTCAATCACGGGAACTTTCGAGGTGGCGAATGAGAATTTTAAACCTACTCCTCTGTTTTTTTACCCCCCTGGCGCTCCTGGCCCAGACCGGGCCTGTGTCGGGCGCCCTCATGAATCCGTCCGTGAGTCTCATCGGCGATATGCGAGGGGTGTACCTGGATACCGCTGCGAGAAAATTCAACTTCCAGTTTGAGGAAGCCGAATTATCACTAATTTCCTCAATCGATCCGTACGCAAAAGCCGATGTTTTCATATCGTTCGCCAGGACACCTGAAGGGGAATATGCCGCTGGGCTGGAAGAAGCCTACCTCACGACCCTCTCTCTCCCGGTCGATTTGAGGGCGCGTGTGGGTAGGTTTCGGCTGCCGGTCGGGCGACTGAACCCCGTCCATCCACACGCGCTCCCATTCAGCGACGTCCCACTGGCCAGCACGGCCATTTTCGGCGATGAGGGCCTCATCGATGACGGGATATCCCTCAGTTGGCTTATCCCGAATCCCTGGAATTTTTACCAGGAAATCGAGCTCGAGGCGTCGAACGTTCCGCTGGAGAGCCCACTCTTCAGCCGCCCTGACGCCGACAGGTACCTGTACCTCGTCCACCTCAAGAATTTCTGGGATATCGATGAAAATTCCACCCTGGAGCTTGGCCTATCAGGAATGTCCGGTCCAAACCAAGACCAGAAAACATCGGTGCTCGGCGCAGCGGACCTCACGTTGAAGTGGAAACCGCTTCAACTCAACAGGTATAAGTCACTGACCTGGCAATCGGAAATCTTCATCGCCAGGTACGGCACGGAGGATGGGGGAAACCTACGATCGTTCGGGTTCTATTCCTTCCTCTCCTATCAGGTGGGAGAACGTTGGTTTCTAACAGGCAAGGTCGACTATTCGGAACTACCGCAGTACGAAGGCGTGCTGGAACGTGGGTATTCCACCACCCTCGGCTGGTACGCCACGGAATTTCAGAAGATCGAGCTGGGGGGGCGTCATTTCGAGGGAAACATCGCCGCCGACAACACCGAATTCACGCTCCGATGGGTGTTCGTCATCGGGGCACACGGTGGGCACCAGTACTGACGCACGAAGAATAACAGAATCTACCAGGAGATCCGCATGATGAGACTCGTTTTGATCAGCATCCCCCTCTGCGTTATCCTCGCCATCGCTCTGCCACCCCCCTCTTCGACGGCGGGGGAGAAGGTGACGGTCGTGGCATCACTCACGACGTTCAGGAGCATCGCGGAATTGATCGGCGGCGAAAAAATCGACGCCTTCGCCATCGCCACTGGTTACCAGAATCCCCACTTCGTCGATCCGAAGCCCAGCTTCATCATGAAACTCTCGAAGGCGGACCTCTTCATCACGACCGGACTCGATCTCGAGTCGGGTTGGGTCCCATCTCTCCTCCAGAGTTCGAGGAACGGAAAGATCCAGCCTGGGGGGGATGGTTACGTCGACGCCTCGGCCGGCATCCACCTCCTGCAGGTGCCGTCATCGAGCGACCGGGCTCAGGGGGACATCCACCTCTTCGGGAACCCCCACTACTGGATGGATCCGATGCGGGGCAAACAGGTGGCGAAAACCATTTGCGAGGGCCTTCAGAAGGTGTCACCGGAAAATGCCGATTACTTCGCAGCGAACCTCAAACGGTTCGAGGAGGAAATCGACAGGAGGACCACGTCCTGGAAAGAGAAGCTCGCACCGCTCAAGGACATCCCGCTGATCGCCTACCACAACGAGTGGCCATACCTCGAGGAACGTTTCGGCTTCGCGATCGCGGGATTCCTCGAGCCGAAACCTGGCATTCCCCCGACTCCGAGCCAGCTCGTGAAGGTGATGTCGACGATCAGGTCGAAGTCGATCCCTATCGTCATCACATCCCCCTACTTCACGCTCGACGCGGCTGAACTTGTCTCGAGGGAGACCGGGGCGCAGATCGCCGTGCTCGCCACCGGGGTTGGAGCCTTCGATGGGGTGGAAAGCTACTATGACATGTTCGAGTACAACGTGACGGCACTCCTGAAGGCCTTCGCACAGGCGCCACACCACTGATCAACGGAGGACCCGATGCTCGAGTTTTTTTCTGAATCTTTCGTCCTGAACGCCCTCAAGGTAAGTCTGGTGATTGGCATCTTCCTCTCCTACCTCGGCGTCCACGTGGTCGGACGGGGAATAGTTTTCGTCGACCTGGCCCTCGGCCAGATATCGATGCTCGGAATCGCGATCGCCAACTATTTCGAATACGACCCCACGCTCTTCTCGCTGGCCTTCACGATGGTGGCCGCATTCTTCCTCTCGCTCATCAACATCCACGACAAACGGCTCAAGCAGGAGGCCGTCATCGGCATCATCTACGCGGTGGCATCGGCGGCAACCGTTTTACTCATTGCCAAATCACCCCATGGCGATTCGGACATCAGCGAAGTCCTCTTTGGCAGCCTCTTCACCGTCAGCACCGAGAGCATCACAACGATGGTCCTGTTGTTCGGGTTCCTGGGCGTCGTCCACTTCATCTTCAGGAAGAAATTTTTCGCGTTGACCGAGGGTGTCGAGGATGACGCCACACGCCAGCCGGGGATCTTCAAGCTCTGGAATTTTCTCTTCTTCCTCTCGATCGGCGTGTCCATCGTCTTTGCGGTGAGGGCCGGGGGCGTCATCCCGGTCTTCTCCTACCTGATCATCCCCCCCGTCTCCGCAATCATGGTGGCGAAATCGAGGGGCCTCGTGGTGACGCTGGCGATGGTCGTGAGCGTTGCCGGCTCGCTGATGGGAATCCTCTTCGCCCTGCAGTTCGACTTTCCCGCGGGCTCGTCCATCGTGGCGATGCTCGGAGTCGTCTTCGCCGTCTTCGCCGCGGCCAGGTTCATCCTTCGGTCCCGAGGGTAGACGGCCTCAGGCCCTGGCGCTCACCGGCGTCACCCGTCCTTTTTTTCCGCGCGATCGCCCCGAAGGGCGCTCCGCTGGACGAGCAGGCCAAGGATCACCAACGCGGCGAATATCGCCTGGCCCGCAGGACCGCGGAGCCCGCTCTGATAGGCGATGAGAATCGACCCCGTCAGCGTGGTGACCAGGATGAGAGCCCAATCGAGCATTGCCAGGAAGAGAATGGCTCCCACGGTCCCCCCGATGAGGAAGAGCAGGACCGGTGAACCCACCGGCCAGACGCCTGTTGCGTCGCTGAAGTACAGGAGCAGTACGCCGCCGCCGCAAAACCCGCCGTAAATCCAGGCCGCCTTATGGAGTGCGAAGGCCAGCAACGAGCCTACGGTCCCGAGGAGGAGGGCGAACAGCAACGAACGCCAGTCGTGCGCAGTACCGAGGAATGCCGTGAAGAGGTAGAGCCCGCCAAGGAAACCGAGTATCCCGATTGAGATGAGGTAGACGCGTCTTCCAAGGACCACCAAGATCAGGCCGATGACGAGAAGCAACGCGTTCAATTTTTCGGGGAACACCACGGCGATCTGAGATGTGATTTCGGATTGTGGGGGATAGGGATCGACGGATAACGCGGGGCCTAAAATTCTCCTTCGACGCTGATATTCCCCACCAGGCCGGAGTCGTTGATGACCGCTGAAATCGTTCCGTATCCGCGTCGCGAATGCCCGACGATCAATATCCTTTTCGGTTCGATGACAGCGAAAATCGAACCGGCGTCGATAGACGCGAGGTTGGTTGGCAAATTGAATCCGATGTATTCGCCCCCTCCACCGCCGAGCGACCTGAGCTTTGTCCGGTACGCCACGGCGGAGGCTCCGATATCGTTCATCGCGGAGAGGAAATCATCTTTCTGTGAAGCCCGGTGAGCGTCCATGAACATGCCCAATCCCACCCAGATCATGAGTGTGATGACGATGACGGAGATGATGAAGATGATGGCCTGGTGTTCGCTCATTGTTCCGTTCGATTGGGTTAGACCTGCGGTATCGATGCAGTACGATACTAGATACGGAATTCCTTGGAAATAATTGTGCGCCCCGTCATTTATCTTCGATTTACCCGGTTTCCATACCAATAACGACCATACCAATAACGACCCCGGATCACTTGATATTCGTACCATCGCGAGTTATATTCCGCAGAGAATTACGGCAACGATTGTTCAAATTTCCGAAGGCTTCGATGAATATACTCTTGGTGGACGACGAACCGCATTATCTGATCCTCCTCGGCGATTTTCTTCGAAATCAGGGCTGGACCGTCCTCACGGCCGAAAACGGCGAAGATGCCCTTGGCAAGTTGCGCGAACATCGTTTTGAAATCGTGGTTTCCGACATCTACATGCCCATCCTCAACGGCATCGGCCTTCAAAACGCCATGCGGGAAATGAAGGGCTGCGCAGACACCCCCTTTATTTTCGTCTCCGCATACGCCGATTCCTCCACCCTGGCGACCCTCGACCTCTCAGAAAATGTAAAATACCTCAGCAAGAGTGTTTCCCCGTCAAAATTGAAGGAGTGGATCCAATACCTCACCAGGCCACCGAAGGACCGGGGAAAGCACCCTGGAGAGGAAACGACCTCCCATACCGACCAACCGCCAGCATCCCGGGAACCGAGAGTTCCGAAACGGCGGTAAGCGAATCCTCCCCCTGAGGCATCCGGGACTCGAGATTACCTGATTTACCTTCTTAACACCGGAACATCAGCGTTTCATCCCCTCAAAATTGCTTCAGCTCACATCCCCGGATTTCCCTCCTCGTATCTTATACCGTAGCCGTTAGTGTACCTCCCGCCCTCACGGGCCATCCAGACATTTACACGCAAGCATCATGTATTACATTAAACAGGTCGAAACCCTTTCGCGGGTGACCCTCTCTTCACCGCTTTCGCTGAGCGACAGGGAGATCCTCACCCCCGGGGCAATCGAGTTCATCACGCGTCTGCATACCGCATTCTGTGATCGTCGTCGCAAGCTCCTCGCCAGGCGATCGCTGGTGCAGCACGAGATCGACCTGGGGGTCCTCCCGGATTTCCAGGAGTCGACGAAAAAGATCAGGGAGGGGATTTGGAGCGTCAGGAGCGCGCCGACGGACCTCGTTGATCGGCGTGTGGAAATAACCGGTCCGGCAGGCAACGCGAAGATGATGATCAACGCCCTGAATTCCGGCGCCAATGTCTTTATGGCCGATTTCGAGGACGCCCAATCCCCGACCTGGATGGCGACGATCGAGGGGCAGAGGAACCTGCGCGACGCCGTTCGCGGCGTGTTGTCGTACATATCGCCCGAGGGGCAGAGGTACGCCGTCGGTGAGTCCCCCGCCACGATCATGATGCGACCCCGAGGCTGGCACCTCGTCGAGAAGCATTTTTGTGTCGACGGGGAACCCGTCTCGGCCTCGCTCTTCGATTTCGGTCTCTATATTTTCCACAACGCCCGCGGGTTGCTCGACCGGGGAACAGGTCCGTACTTTTACCTCCCCAAGCTCGAGAACCGCTTCGAGGCGGCGCTCTGGAACGATGTATTCATCTTCGCCGAGGAATACCTGGCCATCCCCCCCTGTTCGATTCGAGCGACGGTCCTGATCGAAACCATCCCGGCGGCGTTCGAAATGGATGAAATCCTCTACGAACTCAGGGACCGGTCGGTGGGTCTCAACTGCGGCAGGTGGGATTACATCTTCAGCTACATTAAAATATTCAAAAAGTTCCCGGCCTATCTCCTCCCCGACCGGCGTCTGATCACAATGGACAAGGGATTCCTCGATGCGTTCGTCACGCTCCTGATCCAGACCTGCCACCGCCGGGGCGCCCACGCGATCGGAGGCATGGCGCCGAACATCCCGATCAGGGACGACGGCGCGGCAAACGATGTTGCCATGGAAAAAGTCAGGCAGGATAAGCTCCGGGAGGTGCGGGCCGGACACGACGGCACGTGGGTCGCCCACCCCGGCCTTGTCAGGATCGCCCGGGAAGCCTTTGGCTCCATACTCCGATCCCCCAACCAACTCGGTGTCCTGAGGTCAGAAGCAACTGTGACGCGGCAGGATCTGCTGAGGGTGCCCGCGGGCGAGGTCACCGAGGGCGGGCTCAGGACCAACATCGACGTCGCCGTCCGATACCTCGAGGCCTGGCTCTCGGGAACGGGCGCAGTCCCGCTCTACAACCTCATGGAAGATACCGCCACGGCGGAAATCGCCAGGGCCCAGATCTGGCAGTGGCTGCACCACGGCGCCGAGCTCGACCACGGCACTGTGCTGACCTCGGCAGTATTCAGGAAATATTTCTCTGAAGAGATGGAAAGCATCTTTCAGGCCGTCGGCCCGGAACGATACCGGCGGGGCCAGTTCGACCTTGCCTCCAGGATCATCTTCAACCTCGTGCACGAGTCGGATTTTACCCCGTTCCTCACACTGAAGGCATACCAGTACCTCTGACCCCCGGCCAAAGGATCAAGGCATGCATCATTCCAATGCGTTTTCCATCCAAAAAGACTGGCTCGTAAATCAGAGATGGACGGACATCCGCCGGGATTACACCCCGGATGACGTGGCCCGGCTCCGCGGTTCGCTTCAGATCGAACATACGCTGGCGACGCTCGGTGCCGCACGGTTGTGGGATCTCCTTCACGAGGACGGGTATGTCCAGGCGCTCGGCGCCCTCACAGGCAATCAGGCCATCCAGCAGGTCCGGGCCGGGCTCCGGGCGATCTACCTGAGTGGATGGCAGGTGGCCGCCGACGCCAATGAGGGGGGCCAGATGTACGCCGACCAGAGCCTCCATCCCTGCGACAGCGTCCCGGCGGTCGTACGGTAGATCAACGCCTCGCTCGCGCGCGCGGACCAGATCCACCACGCGAAAGGCCTCAATGGGGTGCAGTGGTTCGCTCCCATCGTCGCCGACGCGGAAGCTGGTTTCGGTGGTGTCTTGAACGCGTTTGAACTGATGAAGGCGATGATCGATGCCGGGGCGGCCGGGGTTCATTTCGAGGATCAGCTGGCGTCCGCCAAGAAATGCGGCCAGATGGGGGGCAAGGTACTGGTACCGACCCACGAATTCATCCAGAAACTCTCGGCGGCGAGACTTGCCTCCGATGTGATGGGGGTTCCCACGATCCTGATCGCCCGGACAGACGCCCACAGCGCGAAGCTGATCACCTCCGACTCCGACCCGAGGGACAGGGAGTACATTTCGGGTGAACGGACAACAGAAGGTTTCTACAGGCTCCGCGGCGGACTCGATACCGCCATCCGACGCGGCCTGTCCTATGCCCCCTACGCGGATCTCATCTGGTGCGAAACCTCCGAACCTGACCTCTCGGAAGCGCGTCGCTTCGCGGAAGCGATCAGGGCCGAGTATCCGAACAAGCTCCTGGCCTATAACTGCTCCCCCTCCTTCAACTGGAAGCTCAAGCTCGACTCCGCGACCATCGCCCGATTCCAGCGTGAGCTCGGCGCGATGGGTTACCGGTTTCAGTTCGTCACCCTCGCGGGTTTCCACGCGTTGAACTACTCGATGTTCCTTCTCTCGAAAGGGTACCGGGAATTTGGGATGACCGCCTATGCCGATTTCCAGGAACGTGAATTCCGGAGTGAAGCCGACGGGTACAAGGCGGTGAAGCACCAGGAATTCGTGGGAACGGGATATTTTGATGAAGTAGCCAAGGTCGTCTCCGGCGAATCCTCGTCTTCGCTCTCCGCCCTCCATGGTTCGATGGAGGAGGAGCATTTCCACGGGGACCCCATCCCGATCCCAAGCGCCCACGGGAGAAACGCCCGAGTGTCGTGACCGTTCGGTCATAGCACTCATTCCGAGCTCCGGATGCCCCTGACACCCGGGGACGAGAGGTTCCGGCTACCACCTGCCCCCTCCACCTGCCTTTTATTTCCGTCCGTAAGTTCGTATATTATCATCCAATCGCACCGAGGTACCCCATGAAATCAGTTTTGCTCGCTCTGTCCATGGCCTGCGCCCTGCCGGTCATATCCACGTCCCAGGGAACAACCTATCCCGAACTCCCGGTGGGATCGGATGCCCCCGATTTTTCCTTGCCGTTTGCGACGAAAGACTCGCTCGGGGAAGGAGAAATTACCCTCTCCGCCTTCTTCGGAAAAAAAGTCGTGGTCCTCGCCTTTTATCCCGCCGATTGGAGCGGGGGGTGCACCCGGGAGGTCTGCGCTTTCAGGGACAATTTTGACAACCTCGCCGATCTGAATGTCGAAATCCTCGCTATCAGCGGGGACTACCCCTATTCTCACCACGAATGGGCAAAACACCATAATCTGCCTTTCGCTCTCCTTTCGGACAGCAGGCATCGTGTCGCTCCGATCTACCATAGTTATAACGAATCTTCGGGGTACAACAAGCGGACGGTGTACATCATCGACAAGGCCGGAAAGATCGCGTATGTCAATCTTGAATATTCCACTCGCGACCTCACCTCGTACGGAAAGCTCCTGGAAGCCCTCGATAAACTCGATTAGAAATAGCCCTAACCAATAACCCGGAATGATGATCAAGACATTATTTATCTGTTGCAGCCTCATCCTTCTTCTCACCACCACGGCAAAGCCTCAGCAGGACACCCTCCGCCGGCCTGGCGAGGATCATTTCGGGGAAATCCGCCAGCTGACCTTCGGCGGGGAAAACGCTGAAGCGTACCTTTCATTTGCCGGCGATAGATTGATATTTCAGTCAACGAGGGATACATTCACGTGCGATCAAATCTTTATGATGGATCTCGCAGGGAACGGCGTGACCCTCCGCAGTACCGGCCTGGGAAGGACCACATGCGCGTATTTTCTCCCGGGAGACAGCACGTTCATTTACTCCTCCACCCACGGCCACGCCCCGGAATGTCCTCCGAGGCCCGACTACTCAAAGGGATACGTCTGGGCCGTTTACCCCGGTTATGATATCTACGTCAAGGGGGTCCGCGGGGGCGAATCCAGGATTCTGAACGGTTCCGCGGGGTATGACGCCGAGGCCACCGTCTCACCGAGGGGCGACAGGATGATCTTCACATCGAGCCGGGACGGAGACCTGGATCTCTATTCGATGAAAACGGATGGGTCCGATGTGGTCAGGTTGACCCAGGAAATCGGTTACGATGGCGGGGCATTTTTCTCGGCGGACGGACAAAAGATCGTCTATCGCGCCCATCATCCGGCAGATTCAGCCGGAAAGGCCGATTTTCTCGAACTTCTCAGAAATGGGTTGGTCCGGCCCTCTGTCATGGAGCTCTTCATAATGAATGCGGATGGCAGCGGGAAGAAGCAGATCACTGACTTCAAAGCGGCAAGTTTTGCTCCGTACTTCCATCCCGATGGCAATTCCCTCGTCTTCGCTTCAAATATGAAGGATCCAAAAGGACGAAATTTCGACATCTTCTCTATCAAGACCGACGGTACGAATCTCAAACAGATCACCTTTAACGATTCGTTCGATGGATTTCCGGTTTTCACCTCCGACGGGAAAAAACTCGTATTTTCATCAAACCGCAATGCCAGGAGGCCTGGGGAGACGAATATTTTCATCGGCGAATGGGTGCCGTGAGGGTAAAGGTCCGGCCCTATAACCTTATTCAATCGAACCATTTACTCCACTCATCAAAACTTCATTCTCGACGAACAATGAAAAAAATAATTATCTGTATGGCCACCACCCTGGCTGTGTTCCTCAATTTCCCAGCGGGGGCTTCTGCTTTCCAGAATCCTGAAGTCACGATGGAGCAGCTCAAGGAACATATCCGTTTCCTGGCCTCGGATTCCCTGCAGGGCCGAAAGACCGGGACCGTGGGAAACATCGAAGCGGCAATGTACCTGGCCGGGCATTTCAAGGAATACGGGCTGACTCCGGCAGGCGATAACGGCACATACTTACAGAAGTTTCCCTTTGTTTCGGGCGCGAAACCCGGCCCGGGCAACGCCCTAACCATCGAATACGGTGAGTCGTCAAGATCTTTCATCCTGGATGAAAGCTTCAGGACGCTCGCATTCTCGAGCGACACCGCTATTTCGGGTGGTTTGGTGTTCGCCGGATACGGTATTACCGACACGTCCCAACAGTATGATGATTATGCAGAGATCGACGTAAAAGGTAGGATTGTCATACTATTACGTTTCACACCTAAAGGAGATGATCCTCATTCTCCTTTCATCCAGCATTCCTCGCTCAGGGTGAAAACATTCAACGCCCGTGAACACGGCGCCGCCGGTGTCGTCTTCGTTACGGGACCCCTCGACGCAGAAAAGCCCGAACTCGTTTCGTTTTCCTTTGACCAGGGCCTTAGTTCCTCGGGTTTGCCGGTGGCGACGATCAGCTGGTCGTCACTTGACTCCATTCTCCAACCCGAAGGCAAGTCCATCAGGACCATCCAGGAGGGCATCAAAACATCGCAGAAGCCCGCCTCGTTTCGGATGAACGCAACAGTGAAGATGCAGACCGGAATCGAAAAAATCATGAATGAATCATCCAATGTCATTGGATTCATTCAGGGTTCCGACCCCGCACTCAAAGAAGAATATATCGTCATCGGCGCTCATTTCGACCACCTCGGAATGGGTGGACAGGGCTCTCTGGCCCCTGACACCGTCGCAGTCCACCACGGAGCCGATGATAATGCATCCGGCACCGCAGGGCTACTGGAGGCGGCGGAAAACCTGGCGTCGTCCAGGAATTCCCTGAAACGGAGTATTATTTTCGCGGGATTTTCCGGTGAGGAGTCCGGGCTGCTCGGATCCAACTATTTCGTTAATAACCCCACCATCCCCCTTGCCTCGATCAAAACCATGGTCAATATGGACATGATCGGCAGGATAAGGGATCGAAAGGTTGTCGTGGAGGGGGTCGGGACGTCCCCGGGATTCGATTCGCTCCTGTCTTCACTGAATAAGGATACCGTTTTCAATTTTACCCTCAAGCCCGATGGATATGGGCCGAGTGACCATGCATCCTTCTACGCCAAGGACATCCCCGTCCTGTTCTTCTTCACGAACATGCATAACGATTACCATAAACCCTCTGATACGTGGGATAAAATCAATTACGAGGGTGAGGCGCAACTCTTGACGTTCATCCTGAAGGTGGTACGCCAACTCGACAACTCTCCGCACGCCCCGACGTTCGCGAAGGTGGCATCACAGGCCCCTCAGGGTGACCGCAGAACCATGCGCGTAACGATGGGGGTGGTCCCGGACTACGCCGACGACGGGGGAGGATTGAAGGTCAACGGCGTCAGGCCGGACGGACCTGCGGAGAAGGGCGGCATCCTGGCCGGTGACGTCATCGTGAAATTCGGGGAGAAGACTATTTCCAACATCTACGATTACACGTACGTCCTTCAGGAACACGCGCCCGGAGACGTGGTGAATGTGGATGTGAAACGCGACGGGAAGGTTTTCACGTTTTCGGTAACGCTGGCGGGGAGATAGTCGACGAACGCCGGCGTTGTGATGCCGGGAGGGTGATCAGGGACGGCTCTTGAGCCGGACGAGATCGATCAGTTCCTCGAGATCGAAGGGCTTCGTGATGTAATCCACGGCGCCCATTTTTTTAACCCGTTCGATGGCGGCGATATCGTTGTAGGCGGTCATGAAGATGAACGGGATGTTTTTCCCCCCCTCGCTTCCCCGGACCGATTCGAAAAATGTGATGCCGTCGACCCCTATGAGTTTGACGTCTGTGACGACGAGGTGCGGTTGGACGTTCCGGATGATGTCGAGCGCCGCTTCCGCTGATTCGGTCGCACGCACGCTGTACCCCTCTCCCTCGAAGAGCATCGCAAGGGTTTCCCGCTGCTGCGGTTCATCCTCGACGATCAGCAATCGTATGACGCCCGGATCTGTGATGGTGTCGGTCATTTGTGTCAAATCATTTTCCTGGCGATCTCCCTCAATTCCTCCTTGGTCAGGAATCGTTGGACGAGCGGAAAGAGGATGTAGTTTTCCTTGTGGATATGGTTTACGAACGAATGGACGACGTCGCTCGCCACCCGTCTGAGCTTCCTGATCGCCGAAAAACTGTCCCGGTTGCGGTTGACGGCGTCGATGACCTCGCGGAGCCGGTGAAATTCCTTCTTGAGGCGGCGGTGGTCCTGCTTCATCATCCTGGTAGGCCCTTCCACGTACCGCTCCAGCACGGGGAATAAGGCCTTCTCTTCCTTGAGGTTGTGGACGCTCACCTCTTCCTCGATGAACTTCAAGGCGGCCCTGATGGTCCTGTACTGTTTCGTGCTGTACCCATCCTGGGAAAACGCCTGGACCGCGCGGTTCAGGTTCTTGAGCTGTATCAGCGCGTCGTTGTGTTCCTGGAGGAGCTGAGCGATCGGGTCCGGCGATTTGCGCATACGGGGGGTGGTGCCGCGGGAATCAGACTTCGATAAGCGTGGAATACTTCATCTTACCGCCTACGAGCATCGATTCGAGAAGGGTCATGAAATTCTGCATCGACTCATCTTCGTCGTCGAGCCCGTTGTACTGTTCCATCGAACTGAACGTGAAGACTTCCGTGAACGAGTTGCGTTTTCGCTTATCCTCGAACACCGAATAATCGGTAAGGCCCCCCTTCTGGAGAATGTAGTCCTTCATTTTCTGCGAAAGCGGCAGATATTCGCCCCTTTTCTCCGAAAGTATTTCATAGGAAATCGTGAAAATCACCCGGCTCATGCATTCTTCCTTTTTAATTACTGCCAATATACTAAAATTATCGACGATGGACAGGATCTTTCTGAAAAATATTTCACATGGGAGGAGTTACAAGGATCAAACGGCCTAACCAGGCGGCGGCAAGGAGCGACGCTCCCATCCCGGATACAATGACTGCGGAAATTATCCACCGGCAATCGAGAAGGATCCTCATCCCGATCGAGGCGAGGGCTATCGTCCAAGCCGCGACTATGCACCCGAGCGAGACGAAGATGTAGTACGAAACAGGTTTGATCAGCCAGGGAGGCGGATTGAGAGAGAAGAAATACCTGCCGAAGGTGAATATTACCAGCGGGAGGACGAAGACGACGCCCAGGAGGACCGGCACGAGCGAGTACGAGAGCACTGCATAGAGATTCCTGAATCGGACTGGTGTCCCGTGAATCCTGAGCGATACCCTGATGGCAGCGGCCATCAGAAGCGTCAGCACCACGCCGAGAAGGGGGCCCGCGACAACTCCCCCCGCGAGCATCGTGACCGTCGAGGTCGCTTGGTCGCCCGCCCCGATGAACCAGAAAAACGCGAAGACGAGGCCGATCCCCGCCACGGCGGGTACGATTGTCGAATAATTCTTATACCTGGCGAGGGAGATGGTGAGGAATGCCGCGCGCGGGTTTTCGATCAATTTCCAGATGGTCGAGAAGAGGTCGAGGTTTTCGACCCTGCCCTGGATGTATCCCCCGCACGATACGCAGACGATGGTGAGATGGTGGTTGCGGGTCGAGCAGACCGGGCAGGTGATCATGCGCCAATCGGAGCGAACCTCGCCGTGAAATGCCGGAGCATCGGCGCCTCGTAGACCATCCGGTACCCGGGGAGGTTCTTTCGCCCGCGGAATGCCTCGATCACGACCTCGATGACGTAATCGATGTGACTCTGGGTGTAGACCCGCCGGGGGATCGCGAGGCGGACCAGCTCCATCGGCGGCGGGATGAATGTCCCGCGGTCATCAGTTTTGCCGAACATAACGCTGCCGATCTCCACCGAACGGATGCCTCCGAGGCGGTAGAGTTCGCAGACGATCGATTGCCCTGGAAACTCCGCAGGATTCAGGTGATCCGCGAATTTCTTCGCGTCGATGTAGATCGCGTGTCCACCAGGGGGTTGCAGGATCGGAACGCCCGCCGCCGTCAGTTTTTCACCGAGGTATTCGACCGACCGGATCCTGTACGTGAGGTAATGTTCGTCCAGTATCTCGTCGAGTCCCTGGGCCATTGCCTCCAGGTCCCTGCCGGAGAGTCCCCCGTAGGTCGGAAATCCTTCGGTCACGATGAGGATGTTCCGTGCATTCTGGGCGAGAAGGTCGTCGTTCAGACCGAGGAACCCCCCCATGTTGACCAAAGCGTCCTTCTTGGCGCTCATCGTACACCCGTCGAAACAGGAGAACATCTCCTGCGCGATCTCCCGGACGCTCTTATGCTCGTATCCGGGTTCCCTTTTTTTGATGAAGAAGGCGTTTTCGGCAAAACGGCAGGCATCGAGGAACAATGGAATCGAATGTTTTTTTGAGAGCTCCCGCGTTTTCCTGATGTTCTCCATCGAGACCGGCTGTCCCCCGCCGGCGTTGTTCGTGACCGTGAGCATCATTAGGGGAATATTTTCCTTTCCCCTTTCGTCGATAAATTTCTCCAAAGCAACAAGATCGATGTTTCCTTTAAAGTCCAGGATGGCAGATGTGTCCCTCGCTTCCGGCAATGGGAAGTCAACCGCCGTGGCGCCGGAGTATTCGATGTTAGCCCGTGTGGTGTCGAAATGGGTATTATTTGGAATAAATTTTCCCTTGCCACCGGTGAGTGTGAAAAGTATCTTTTCGGCCGCCCGGCCCTGGTGTGTAGGAATGATGTATCTGAATCCCGTGAGGTTTTTCACGACCGCCTCAAACCGATAGAAACTCCTGGCACCGGCATATGATTCATCGCCGTCCATAATGCCGGCCCACTGTTTGGCGCTCATCGCGGAGGTACCGCTGTCGGTAAGGAGGTCGATCAGGACATCGACCGCCCTGATGAGGAACGGATTGTATCCGGCCGTGGTGAGAATTTCCTCCCGCTGTTGAACTGAGGTGAAGTGAATCGGCTCAACAGATTTAATCTTAAAGGGTTCAATGATTGTCTTCATCTTCATAATAGTTCGTCCTGGTATTCGATGATGGTGAAAACATCCCTCGGTAGAAGTTTTTCACGGCCGTTGAGAAATGGCAACCCGATCAGGAAAGCGAGCTCCCTGACGGTCCCCCCACACCGTTCGACGAGGCGGGACGCCGCAACGGCCGTACCACCGGTGGCCAGCAGGTCGTCGACGACGAGGACGGAATCACCCTGCTGGACCGCGTCCGTGTGCATTTCCAGCGTATCTTCGCCATATTCAAGGGTATACGACTCCCTGATCGTTTCCGCAGGTAGTTTTCCCGGTTTCCTGACCGGGACGAATCCCGCGCCGAGTTTGTAGGCGATGACGCTACCGAGGATGAACCCCCTCGCTTCGACGCTCACGACCTTGTCAATCCCCTTTCCCGCATAACGGCCGTACAGAACGTCGATCGCGCCGGCGAACGCCGGCCCATTCAGGAGTAGCGGGGTGATGTCCCTGAAAAGTATCCCCTTTCTCGGAAAATCGGGGATCGTGCGGATGAATTCGCGAAATGACGCTCCCCCCGTGGCTCTCACCATTTCGGGGTCGTTTTCTTCAAGACCGCATCCAAGCCCAGCTTGAAATCGTCAGTTTTCCTTGCGAGGGCATTCAGATGCGCTGAATATTCCATGGCGTCGGGGAGCGGCATCTCCGAGAGCCTGTTCAACAGGTCCTTCGTGAGCGTGATCGACGAGGCGCTCGTTGTGGAGGCCAGCCCGGCAGCGAATTTCAGCACCCGACTCTGGAGTCTCTCGTGGGGCACGGACTCGGTCGCCAGCCCCTTCCTGACGGCGCCAGCCGCGTCGAGGACTCCCCCCTGAAGAACGAACTCGCGTGCCGCCGATTCACCCATTCGTTTGATGAGGAAGACCAGTATGACAGCGGGGACGAAGCCGATTCTGACTTCAGGGACACCGAGCCGGCCCTCCTCCTCCGAGACGAAGACGAAATCGCAGGCGGAGGCGAGGCCGCAACCTCCACCGATCGCGGGACCGTTGACCATCGCGATCACCGGCTTCCGGAGCGTATGGACGGTCCGGAGCATCGTCAGGAGGTTTCGGGCGTCTTCCAGGTTCTCGTGCTCACCGAGATCGGTGAATTTCCGGAGGTACCCCAGGTCCATCCCCGAGCAGAAAGACTTCCCCGCTCCGGTGAGGATGGCGACCCTCGCCCCCGCATCCCGGTTGATGGCGAGAAACGCATCAGTCAGTTCCCTGATCATGACATCGTCCAGGGCGTTCCGCCTCTCCGGCTGGGAGAGCGTGATCTTGACGATCCGATCATGTTGCTCGGTGGTGATGGTGGTGTATTTCATGCGTGGGGATAATAACAAAGTTCATTCCAAGATACAACCGGTGTGGGTCGCGTAACCAGGTCGTGCGACGGATCCGTCGAAACGTTCCCTGGTGTCAGGATCCCGCGGCCTTCCGGAGGCGTCGGACGGCTGAGGGAATGTCGCGGTGCGAGAAGATGGAGTGGCCCGCAACGAGGACGTCGGCCCCCGCCTCGACGATCCCCCGGGCATTCGTCGCATCGACCCCGCCATCCACCTGGAGCCTGATCTGCCGCTTCGTCTCGCGGATCATCGCAGCGGCGCGCTCGATCTTGCCGAGCGATCCGGGTATGAATTTCTGGCCCCCAAACCCGGGGTTCACCGACATGATCAGGACGAGGTCGACGAGCGGGAGGATTTCACCTATCGCCTCGATCGGGGTGGCAGGATTGAGGGTCACACCCGGCTTCTTGCCAAGCGCTTTTATGGCCTCCACGGTGCGGTGCAGGTGGGGACAGGTCTCCACGTGGACGGTGATCCGATCGGCCCCCGACCGGGCGAACGCCTCGAGGTACCGGTCGGGTTCCACGATCATCAGGTGGGCGTCGAGCGGGAGCTTCGTGAGGGACCGTACCGCCCTGACGACCATCGGCCCGAAGGAGA
Organism: Ignavibacteria bacterium; assembly: GCA_031379665.1. Lineage (GTDB taxonomy): Bacteria > Bacteroidota > Ignavibacteria > UBA10030 > SZUA-254 > SZUA-254. The sequence continues at coordinate 73,894 of JANNFI010000107.1, read as the reverse complement.
TGTTGGGCACGAATTGACCGTCCATGACGTCGAGGTGGATCCAGTCCGCCCCTCCCCTCTCGATCTCCCGAATCTGACGGGCAAGGTTGGTGAAATCTGCGGACAGTACAGACGGGGCAATTCTGATCATGGGTTTTCGATTAGTATTCTGACGGATCCTTGTCCTTGGCCGCCCCCTGGACGACTACGAGGTCGACGGCCTGCCCGGCCTCGACCAACTCCCCCGCCTGTGGGTATTGTTCGATCACCGTGTTCGGCAGCAGGTCGGCAGAAGGGATGTACGTCACGTTGCCGAGGGCGATACCGGCCAGTTCGAGGGTTTTCTTCGCTTCGGAGAGCGACTTCCCGGCGAGGGGCGGAACGGCGATGCTCTGCGAGACCGGGCCGAGGCTGACGATCACGTCGATCCGTGTGTCCTTCCGGACCTTGGCCCCCGGGACGCGCCCCTGTTCGATGATCGTGTTGACGGGGTAGTCATCCGAGGCTGAGTGTGAGACTTCCCCGAGTCTTAACCCGGTCCGTTCCAGGAGGAATGTCGCATCCCGAAGTGTCCGGCCCCTGATGCTCGGGACGTTTACCGACTCCTCGCCGCCGCTGACGGTGAGATAGACCCGTCTCCCTTCCTTGACCTCGTGACCCGCCAGGGGATTCTGAATCACCACGGTCCCGGCCGGATGCTCCCGATCGGGACGGACGTCCCCCTGCCTTCCTTCGAGTCCGACTGAATCGAGGGCCCGGGTGGCGTTCTCGAGACTCATCCCGACGACGTCGGGAACTTCGGTGGTTGATCCGTGCTGGACATACCAGGGGAGGATGAGATCGTTGCAGACAACAAACAACAGGAAAAAGAGCCCGATGCCAAGGAAAACCTTCTTGACGAAGCGCTTATGGCTGGATTCCATGTCCGGCCGGAAAGGGATGTAATTCGTTTTTTAGACTCATTTCACAAAAAAATATAGGAAATCAATACCGGAACTACAAATTTCCTTTTTTCCAGCCCTTTTGGCTAAATAATGCATTTTGCGTTTGAGACATTTTCTGATAATCTTATGTTGTTATGCGTATCGGTCTAATTTTCCCACCAAAGGTAATCGGAGATTCATGAGATTTTACCTGATTCAGATTCTGCTCTTCATCTTCTTTTTGGGGATCCAATTCTATTTTTACAGGACATTCAGGTCGTTTTGCGCTCAGAACGAGCGATTTCGGAAATATCTGGCACCCGCCACGGGCGCGTTCATCGCCTTCAGCATCCCTATCGTTTTCGGGATGATATTCAGGATATTCGGGATTGGGACGCCCGCTTGGTTCACCGTTCATGTGATGCCACCGGTCTATATCTGGCATTTCATCTCCGTGTTCCTCCTCGGGTTGATCCTGGTCGGGAAAATCCTCAAAATTCCGTTCCTGACGACCGGTTGGATTCTTCAGAGGTTCGAACGAACGCGACCGATCATCCAGGCTGTGGCGTTGAACAGAAAATTTCAGGATTTCGACGTCCGGCGCCGTCAGGTCGTCAGGCAAACCCTCACGGCCCTGACCGGGGGCCTGGCGCTCGGATCGGCGTACGAAGTTTATAAAAAAGATGATTTCGAAAAAACGGATATCCGCATACCGATCAAAAACTTACCAGATTCATTTCATAATTTTTCTATCGGCTTCATCAGCGACGTCCACTCGGGGATCTTCATGTCCGGGGAACGAATGAGGAAATACGCGGAGGCGGTCAACGCCCTCAAGACCGACCTTATCGTCGTAACCGGCGATTTTGTAAACGGCCAACTTGATGAGGCGTACCCCTTCCGCGAAGCATTCGGAATCCTTTCGGCCGAGCACGGGGTGTACGGAGTGCTCGGGAACCACGACTTCTATTCCCGAAAGGTTGAGGATGTGGTCAGGGAGATCGAAAAAGGCGGACTTTCGATACTGCGGAACAGGTCGCTCACCCTGACAAAAAACGGAGAATCAATCAATCTTGCGGGTGTGGACGACACAGGAAGTGAAGAGACCGCGGCACGATATATCAGGGGTGTCGCCGGCAGAAGCGTTGCCGGGCTCCCGAAGATACTGTTGTGTCACCGGCCTTATTTCTTCCACGCGGCAGCCGCCTCGGGGTTCGATCTGACGCTTTCCGGTCATACCCACGGCGGACAGGTGGTGCTCGGCGGGAGGGGTAAGGACGTACTGGCGCCTGCGAGGATGGTTTCGCCCTACGTAGCCGGGCTCTACACGGAGGGCGCGGCGAAGATGTACATTTCGCGGGGGATCGGTACGGTGGGAGTTCCGTTCAGATTCAATTGTCCGCCGGAAATCACGAAGATCGTCCTCGAGCGCGACCTCAGCGCGTGAGATTATCCCGTCGGTCCGCCCGGACCGCGGTCAGCGGTGAACAGTGTAAATGTACTCCCTGAGCGCCTGAATCTGCTTCCTGACGTCCCCCCCGAGCTCGTCCGAATACGGGGATGGCTCCACCAGGTCGGGGAAGAAATTCGGCATCCTCGTACCAGGTTGGATTGAATCAGGCCGCGCGATCCACGCATCAACCCATTCCGGCTTCAGCCTCAGCTTCGCCATCGAGAGGTCCGGCGCAAGGTCCGCGGGCTCCTTCCCCTCCGGGACCGTCCCTGTGTAGTGACAGCTGAGGCACTGGAGGTCCTCGAACAATTTTTTACCCACAGCGACGAACTTAGGATCAGGGATGTATTCCCGGTAATCGCGCAACCCAAGCGTCTGCTTGTGGAGACCGAGAAAATAGTTGGAGATCGTCGTTATTTCGGCGTCGGTGAGGTTAAACGTCGGCATCCGTACCTTGAGCCAGGGACGTATCGTCGTGGGAGACTTCAGGAAGGCGTGGAGCCACTCTTCCTGAACCTTTGCCCCCTCGGGGAAGAGATACGGCGGCACCATTCCCTCGTCTTCCAGCACGGCGCTGATCGACCCGCCCAACTCCTCGACCTTGTGACAGTTCACGCAATTATAGTGCTTCGTAAGTCTTCGTCCGGCTTCGACGTTCTGCAGAATCCGGTCATACGGCCTGCGATATTCAGGCTCGGGAATTTCCTTCGTCATCCCCCGCATCACGGTCCGCAGCATCACGATTTCGCTGTCGGCGAGTGAAAATACCGGCATCTTCGAAGCTATCCTGTCCGTCGCAAACTGCCTGGAGTCCTTGATTTTCCCGAGGAACCAGTCGTCCCAGGTATGCGGGACCTTCGTATCGCCGAAGTCGATTTCGTCGACCCGCTTCCTCCCCAGGTTGGAGAGCGATACGCTCACCTTATTCTCCTTCTCCAGCCCGGGAATCGCGTGACACCCGGCGCAACCGTACTCCCTGACGAGGCTGAAGCCGGCCTGCTTTATTTCGTCCGAGGCGAGGTCGAGCTTCACAGGGTCAAAGGTACGGTCGTCGCGCATCGACATCAGGTAAGCGACGATGTCCTTCGCCTCCTGGTCCGTCAGGCGGAGGTTGGGCATCTGGGTCTTGGGCCGGTATGCCCTGGGGTTCTTCAACCACGAGTAGAGCCATTCGGGATCGAGTTTGCTCCCGGCGCGCGAAAGTTCCGGGGCGATGTCGTAGCTGAACCCTCTCTCCTTCCTCATCCGTTCGTCGTCGCCGACCACGTGGCAGCCCTTGCATCCCACCGTCTCCACGAGGTCCTTTCCACGAGGGGCATTCCCACCCTGGGAGGAGTGCGTAGTCGCGCGCGGCGCGTCGTTCCGGCCCACGCTCATGAGGAAAGCCGTGATGGCCCCCGCCTGCCGTTCATCGAATCGAAAATTCGGCATGCGGGTGTGCGCGTTGTAGTCCTTCGGATTCTTCACCCATCGGTACACCCAGTCCGGCGAAAGCTTTTCGTCGAGGCGTTCGAGTTCGGGACCGATCTTCGGCAGGTCCGCGAAGCCCTTGACCTCGTGGCAGCCGTAGCAACCCGACTCTAGCAGGACCTGCTTGCCCTTGTTGAAAACCTCACCGTTCTTCAAGTAGAGCTCACTCTCGTGGCATCCGTTGCAGGACGCATAAACTTCCTTGCCAGAGAGCAGAGGCCATTCCCAGTGATGATCGTCCTCGCCGTGGGCATAACCGGCCGTCAGCGCCGCCCCCTGGCCCCGGTGGCACGGTGTGCAGCCGAACACCTCGGGGTCGTGGATTTTAAGCAGGTCGGGAAGGGGATGTCTCGTGAACGGTTGAGCCGCCTCCGCCATCATGTCGTCCTTCCATCCCGAATGGCAGGTCTGACAGCGGTCAATCCTGGCTTTCGGGGTTCCGAAGTTCGAACGGTCAAAGCTGTTCATCATGACCTGCTTGATGCCGATCGGCGAGCTGGAAGCGATCTCGAGCTTCCGCTCCGCTTCCTGGACGGGCATCAGGAGCTCAGATATCCTCCTGTCGAAATCCTTCTGACGCGTAAGGATCGCGTCGATAACGGAGGCCGCCGTGCGCCTGATCACCGTGAGGCTGTCGACGAACGCCTTCGCCCGGTCGTACTCCTCGGCGAGCCTCGCCGTCTCGACGCGCAGGCCCTCATCCTCCGCCCCGTCGTGCACGGACTTTTTCCAGAAATAGTATGCCTCGTCTCCCTTGCTCTTCGAAAACGTCACGTCGCGTTCGGCATCCAGGAGTTCGTGGTCCAGCCGGTCCACATCGGCCCTCGCGGCAACGACGTCGGGCGACGCCAGCGCAGCGTCCAGGGAGTCCCTCTCCGCGATGAGCCCGATGAGCGCGGCCGAATCGACACCGGCTTGTTCCTCGGCCAGCTTGTTCCGCCATCCCTCTTCGGAGAGCGTGAGGTATTGCGACTGGTACTCCTTCCACGGCCTCCTGGTCGACACCTCGTCGATGACCGACCACATCGTTCCGACAAAGAGAAGGCCGGAAAGCAGCAGGTAGATCCCGCCGTATTTCCGCTCCTCGATCGGCGTTTCGGAGCGCTTGTTCAGAACGTCGAATATTCCCGGCATAGGCGTGGGCGGTTCGCGAGTTTATATGTTAAACCAGGGTGTTACCCAGACGTATTTCACGTTCAGGGCGATCCGGAGGACCATCTTGATCGGAAGCGACATCATCGAGAGGAACAGGAAAGCCATGATGCCGTATCTGACGGGCCCGAGCTTCTTGAGGAAGTCGGTGTTCTTCTTCCAGAGCCAGCAGGCCGGTGCGGTCAGGAAATAACCGACCACGATGACAGCGCCGAAGATGAAGGCGGCCGGATTGAGGCTGGTGTCGGGGTTTTTCGTCGCGATCCCGAACAGCTCCGAGAGGTCGAGGTTCGTCAGGGCTACCACCCTGTGGGTGTCCCAGGTTTCCCAGGGAAAGAAGAAGTACCAACCGGGTCCCCTCCAGAACGTGCCGAGGACGATCAACGACACCCAGAGGACGATGAATCCGAAACAGTAGATCAAGAGGGCGTACTTCCGTTCACGGTAGGTGTAATACCCGTTCCCCTTCTCGTTGACGTCGATATACGGGATGGCCATCAGGCCGACGATGATCAGCGTCGGGAGCACCACCCCCGCGATCCAGGGGTCGAAATAGACGAGCATCTCCTGCAGGCCGAGGAAGTACCAGGGGGCCTTCGACGGGTTCGGGGTCAGCGTGGGGTTTGCGGGTTCTTCGAGGGGCGCGTCGAGGAGGAACGACCAGAACACGAGGATGACCATGACGAACAGCGTGGCGAGGAACTCGACCCGGACGAGGTTCGGCCACACCTGGATCTTCTCGCTCAGCTTCAGCTCATCGGACATGTCCTGTGAATCGTTCTTCAGGGCACGCCTGAACCCCCACCAGGTGTAGAGGATCACCAGGACCAGCAGTCCGACGATCGGAATGTTGTCGGGTTTGGATATCAGGAGCCAGATGTTGTGCATGGTTGACGATCGATGGAGAGTGAGGAATTATTCCTTTGGCTTGGCGGTAGGTCCCGAGATGCCGCCGTCTTTCCTGATCCGCCAAAAATGAACGGCCATGAACACCGCCGCGATCAGCGGGAGGAAGATGCAGTGACCAACGTAGAAACGCAGCAGCGTCGGTGGACCGACCTGGGTTCCGCCGAGGAGGACGAAACGGACGTCGTTGTCGATCCGCATCCCGAGCTCCGGGCCGAACGGGCCCTCGTGGCCGAGCAGTGGCGTTGCCCTCGCCATATTGGTCCCGACGGTCACCGCCCAGACGGCGAGCTGGTCCCACGGGAGCAGGTAGCCGGTGAAGGACAGGAGCAGTGTCAGGACGAGGAGAATGACGCCGACCGCCCAGTTGAACTGACGCGGGGGCTTGTACGAACCGGTGAGGAACACCCTGAACATATGGAGCATCACGGTGATCACCATCGCGTGGGCGGCCCAACGGTGCATGTTTCTGATCAGGGGGCCGAAGGCAACGTCGTTCATGAGGTACTTCATGTCATCGTACGCGTATTCGGCCGCCGGCCTGTAATAGAACATCAGGATCACGCCGGTGATCGTCAGAACGATGAACAACAGGAAAGTGATCCCCCCCATCCCCCACGTGAACCCGACGTTGGTGGCGTGTCGCGGGATGCGTACCGGGTGGAGGTGGAGAAAGACGTTGTCGACGATCTGAAGCGCGCGGTTTCGGTTGGTGTCCTGGTAGTTGTGCCGGAAGATCGATCTCCAGACCTCGGATTGTTGCAGCTTATCTCTCAGTTTGAACATGAAGGCTTCTCCGTGTCCGCGGTCAGATGTATTTGAGAAAGGATTCCGGCTTGGTCCAGTCACCGTTCTCGAACCGGAACTTGATGTTCCGGTCGACCAGGATCTGACCGTCATCGGCGAGGGTGATCTTGAGGCGTTCGAGCGGGCGCGGGGCCGGTCCCTCGAAGTTAATGCCTGCCTGCCTGAAACCGCTCCCGTGGCAGGGACACTTGAACTTCCCCTCCGGCGCGAGCCAGCGGGGCGTGCATCCCAGGTGCGTGCAGATCGCCGAAAGGGCATAAAACCCGTCGACTTCACGGACGATCCAGACCCTGTAGTCGTCCTTGTATTTTTCGCTCACCTCCCCGATGATGTAATCGGAGGGTAACCCTGCCTTGAAGGCCGAGGGCGGCTCGTACAGGATCCGCGGAAACATCATCCGAAGGGTCGCAACCGTCGATGTCGCGATGAATACGAAGAAGGAGGCCCAGCCGGCAACGGAGAAGAAATTGCGCCTGCTGATCCGCCAGATCCCGGGATCTTCGGCGGGTGCCTTGTCCTGTTTCGGTTTTTTCGCCGGAGCCGGCGTGACGGCAGGCCGCCCTTCGGGCGCTGGTGTGGGAGTGGGTTGGGTTTCTGGTTCCATCACGCGGTGTTTGATAAGGTGAAATTCAGCGAAAAAATATAGACAAAAAAAGGCATAGTGTCAATGGAGCGGCATCCGTTCGGCGCTTTCCCTGCCGGTTGCATCTCAGGGTCCGAACGGTTATATTTTGCCATCCCTGATCACCATTCCCTCACTGATGAACGACGCGAAGTCCATAGCTTTTACCGATCTTCCCGCGACCGTCGGAGGCTTCTCGGCGCTCTACCGGGACTACCTCGCCGACTACCCGAAGGTACGGCACTTCTTCGGCTCCGACTTTCGCTCGTTCCAGCAGCTGGTCCCGTCGGAGAACCACCGTCGCAACGGTCATTCGCGCCGGGACGTCCTCACCACCGTCCTGGCGGAGCAAAACCGGAAGTTTTCAGGCTCGGAGAAGACCTTTCACCACATCGACCTCCTCGCGCACGAAACTACCTTCGCTGTCGTTACGGGCCAGCAGGTGGGCATCGCGGGCGGACCCCTCTACACCATCTATAAGACCATCACCGCGCTGAAACTGGCCACTAAGCTCCGCGAAACCCACCCGGGCCTGAATTTCGTCCCGATGTTCTGGCTCGAGGGCGAAGACCACGACCTCGAGGAAATGAATTCGGTGGGGATCCTCAATCAGGAGAATAACCCGGTCAAAATCACCTACTGGCCGAAGGGCAAACCGGTTGTGAAAAACGTCATGCCGGTCGGCGAGATCGTGATCGACGAGCATATCGACGCGTTCATCGACGAAATCCAGCGGACGCTCCCCAATTCGGAATTCAAAAAACCACTCCTCGAGTCGCTCAGATCGGCCTACGCCCCCGGAAACACCTTCAACAGCGCTTTCGCGACCTGGATGAACGGTCTCTTCCCCGACGCGGGCCTCGTCTTCATCTCGGCGAACGATCCCCGGTTCAAGAAGGAGGTCGCCGGGATATTCCGGAAGGAAATCGAGAACTTCCCGGCGGTCTCCCAGCTGATCATCCAGCGGAGCGCAGAGCTCGAGAGCGGTTATCACGCGCAGATCAAAACTAAGGCGATGAACCTCTTCCTCTACCACAAGGGGGGCCGCTATTTCATCGAACCGAGGGAAAACGATTTTTCGCTGAGGGGCACCAGGCACTACCTTACCCGCGAGGAACTGGTCGCCATCGTCGACACACAACCTGAACTCCTCAGCCCAAACGTCGCACTCCGCCCAATCTGCCAGGACACCCTTCTCCCAACCATCGCCTACGTTGCCGGCCCCTCCGAAGTGGCGTACTTTGCGCAGCTCGAACCGGTGTATCGGTACTTCGAACTCCCGATGCCCGCCATCTACCCCAGGATCAGCGCAACCATCGTGGAGGAGCGGGTCTCCCGGACGCTCGAAAAATTCGAGCTCTCAATCAACGATCTCTTCGCGCCACCTGCCCGGGTCCAGAAGAAGGTACTCGACCTGATCTCTGAGGTCAACATCGAGGAGATGTTCGCCGAGGCAAGTGCCAGAATGGACGACAACCTCAACGAGTTGAAATTCGGCCTGCAGTACATCGATCCGACGCTCCTCGGGGCGCTCGAAACCACCAGGTCGAAGAACGAGGCGAACGTCGCGCAACTCAGGGAGAAGACGGTCGAAGCCCAGGCGAAGCGCCACGAGACCGCGCTGCGCCAGCTCCACAAGGCCTCGGCGACGATTTATCCGAACGACAATTACCAGGAACGGGAATTCAACGTCATCCAGTTCCTGAACAAGTACGGCCCCGGATTCATCGATCGGGTGTCCTCGGCCCTCCGCCTCGAAGAGTACGCCCACCAACTGCTGAAAGTGTAATCAAGCTCAGCCCCGTCCGCGGGTCCCCCCGACTGGTGGACGTGGACGGCTCGTGCCGTCTCCTGTTGTTTCACATTGGATGTCTGTCGGCGGGGTGTTTCATTCCGGGGTAAGATTCCTCCCCCGGAGGGGGTTACGTGCGGGGATCTGAGACGAGCGGCGTTCCGTCCATCTCAGGGGGTACGGTGATATTCATGATCTTCAGGATCGTCGGTGCGATGTCGGCGAGCTTCCCTTCCTTCCGCATCGTATACCCTTTGCCGTTGCCGGTGATGATGAACGGCACCCAGTTCGTGGTGTGGGCGGTATGGGGCCCGCCGTCGCTGTCGACCATTGTGTCGGCGTTCCCGTGGTCGGCCGTGATGATCGCTGTGAAACCCGCCTTCAGGGCGGCGGGCACCATTTCTGAAAGACATCCATCAAGTACCTCGACGGCCTGAATCGTCTCGTCCATCTTCCCCGAGTGACCTACCATGTCGGCGTTTGCGTAGTTCATCACGATGAAGTCGTAAACTCCCGTTCCGATCGCAGCGATCGTCTTCGTCGTGATCTCGTGGGCGCTCATCTCCGGCTTCCTGTCGTACGTTGGCACGCCACGCGGGGACGGGACGAGGATCCTGTCCTCCCCGGGAAAGGGTTCCTCCCTTCCGCCGTTGAAGAAGAACGTGACGTGGGCATATTTTTCGGTTTCCGCCACGTGCAATTGCCTGAGGCCGAGCCCGGAGAGGATCTCCCCCAGCGTCTTCGTCAGGAACGAAGGCGGGAAAGCAACGGGGCAGTTGAAATCCTCGTGGTACCGCGTCATCGTCGCAAAATAGACATCCCGCCGTACCCGCTCGAATCGTTCGAACGGGTCCTCGAGGAAGGCCCTCGTCAGTTGACGCGTGCGGTCGGTGCGGTAGTTGAAAAATATCACAGCGTCGCCGTCGCGGATCTGCCCGACCGGAGAACCGGAGCCGTTTTCCACGACGACTGGAAGGATAAACTCGTCGGTCACCCCTTTCGCGTACGATGCCCGGACGGCCCCGAGGGGATCGAGGGTCCGTTCACCCGCTCCCTCCGTGAGCGCCCGGTAGGCGATCTCGGTCCTCTCCCAACGGTTGTCGCGGTCCATCCCGTAATATCTCCCTGTCACCGTTGCGAGCGTCCCGGTCCCGATTTCCTTCATCTTTGTGAGAAGGTCGCCGATGTACCGGACACCCCCCTCAGGGGGAGTGTCACGCCCGTCGGTGAGGGCGTGGACGAAGACGTTCGTGAGGCTTTCCCTGCGGGCGAGCTCGAGGAGCGCATAGAGGTGGGTGTTCATGCTGTGGACGCCGCCGTCGGACAGGAGCCCGATGAAGTGGAGGGCGGACCCGTTCCGGCGCACGATCCTGGCGGCTTCGAGGAAGGCCGGGATGTTAAAAAAATCCCCACTCCGGATGGATCGGTCGATGCGGGTGATTTCCTGGTACACCACCCGCCCCGCGCCGATGTTCATATGGCCCACCTCGGAATTACCCATCTGCCCCGAGGGGAGGCCGACGTCCTCGCTTGATGCGTTGATGAGGGACCAGGGGGAGGCCTTCATCAGCGAATCGATGAAGGGTTTCCGTGCCTGTGCGATGGCGTCGATCGCGGGGTTCTTCCCGATCCCGAACCCGTCCAGGATGATCAGGAGTACCTTTGACGCCGGTTTCATCAGCGCCGGGGACCACCCCGCTGACCACCACCTCCACCGCGTCGGTCACGATCCCCGTCCCTGCGCGGGGGGCGGGTGCTGATCCCCTTGCTGGGATCTGTCGCTTCATCGTAACCGGGCAAAAGCACTTTAATGCTCAGATTGTACCGGCCCTCATCGTCCTTCTGGACAAGTTTCACGTCTACGGCGTCGCCGACGTTCACAGCGTCCGTGACCTTTTCAATCCGGCCAAGGGCGAGCTGCGAGATGTGCACGAGACCGTCCTTGCCGGGGAGGAATTCTACGAAGGCGCCGAAATCCATGACCCTCACGACCTTGCCCTTATAGGTTTTGCCGACCTCGGGGATCTCGACGATCTTGTTGATGATCGCGAGTGCCGCGGCGGATCCTTCGGCCGTGACGGAGGCGATAACGACCGTCCCGTCGTCCTCGATGTTGATCTCCGCGCCGGTGTCCTTCACGATCTGGCGAATGACCTTACCGCCGGGCCCGATGACAGCGCCGATCATCTCCACGGGGATCTTGATCGTGGTGAGCCTTGGCGCGTACGGCGAGAGGTTCGGTTTCGGAGCGCCGAGCGTCTGGTTCATGACGCCGAGGATGTGGAGCCGTCCCGCCTTCGCCTGCTCAAGGGCCCGTTCGAAGATTTCGAATGAAATCCCCTGGATCTTGATGTCCATCTGGAACGCGGAGATGCCGTCGGCGCTGCCGGCGACCTTGAAGTCCATGTCCCCGAGGAAGTCCTCGTTCCCGAGGATGTCGGAGAGGATCGACACGCGGTTCCCTTCCTTCACCAGGCCCATCGCGATGCCCGCGACCGGCTTTTTCAGCGGCACCCCCGCGTCCATCAGCGAGAGCGATCCGGCGCAGACGGTGGCCATCGACGACGAACCGTTCGATTCGAGGATGTCGGAGACGATCCTGACCGTATACGGGAAGTCCGATTCTGCGGGAAGCAGGTTCTTGAGCGAACGCTCCGCCAGATTCCCGTGGCCGATTTCCCTCCTGCCGGTGAATCCAAGGCGTCCTACCTCCCCGACCGAGAAGGGGGGGAAGTTATAGTGGAGCATGAACCGTTTCGTGGTTTCGGGGAGGAGTCCGTCGAGGATCTGCTCATCCATCTTGGTCCCGAGCGTCACAGTGGTGAGGCTCTGTGTCTCGCCGCGCTGGAAGAGCGCCGAGCCGTGGGTTCGCGGCAGCAGCCCGACCTCGCAGGCGATGGGCCGGACGTCCTTGACCCCGCGTCCGTCGAGGCGCTTTCCCTCGGTGAGGATCATTTCCCGCATTTCACGGTATTCGATGTCGTTCACGATCTCCTTCACGAGCTTCAAGTGTTTCACGAGGAAATCGGCCGGCGAGATCGACTCGCCCACGGCGGAATGCTTCACGGCAACCGCGCCGAACGCAGCGTCGGTCTTGAGAGCCTCGAGGAGGGAACCGATCAGTTCGCCGTTGCGATCGCTCCGTTCTTCCTTCTTGAGCACCTGGTGCGTAATCTCGCGAAGGCCGGCGGCGGCGTGCTTTTCAATCACCGGGATGAGATCCGTTTTCAGGGGCTTTTGAACGACCGCCATCTTGGGAAGGCCGATCTCCTTGCGGATCTGGATTTGAAGGTCGCAGAGGGATTTGATGAACGGCTGGGCGAATTTCAGCGCTGCCAGCATGTCCGCCTCGGAAATTTCCTTGGCTTCGCCTTCGACCATCACGATCGATGTCAGGGTTCCGGCGATGATGACGTCGAGGTCGCTCGTCGCAAGCTGCGCAAACGTCGGATTGACGATGAATTTCCCGTCGTTCCTGCCGACCCTGACCTCGGCGATCGGTCCGTCGAAGGGGATATTCGAGATCATGAGGGCGGTCGACGCGCCCATGGCCCCGAGGACGTCACCGTCGTTTTCCTGATCCGAAGAGTAGACCGTCACCATGATCTGTGTCTCGTTCCGGAAGTTTTCAGGGAACATCGGTCTGATCGGGCGATCGATCAGGCGGGAGGTGAGAACCTCCTTCTCGGAGGGGCGCCCCTCCCTCTTGAGGAAACCGCCCGGGATCTTGCCGGCGGCGGAGATCTTCTCACGGTACTCCACCTGAAGCGGGAAGTAATCCTTCTTGTCGTCCGCCTCGGGACTCGCGACGACGGTCGCGAGGACCATCGTGTCGCCGTACCGGACCATGGCGGAGCCGCTGGCCTGTTTCGCAAATTTTCCGATTTCGAGGCTCAGTTCCCTGCCTCCGAGGTCGATCGTTTTTTTCATCATTGGTTGGGTTTCTTAAGTAGTGTGTGTGCGACCCTTATTTACGGAGATCCAACGCTTCAACAATTTTCCTGTACCTCTCCATGTTCCTCGTTTGCAGGTAGATCAGCAGACTGCGCCGCTTGCCGACCATCTTCAGCAACCCGTGCCTGGAGTGGTTGTCGTGCTTGTGGCCGCTGAAATGCCCCGTCAGCTCGTTGATCCTCTTGGTGAGGAGGGCGATCTGGACCTCGGGTGTCCCTGAATCGCTGGGGGATTTGCCGTACCTGGTGATGAGTTCCTGTTTCTGCTCTTTTGTCAAAGGCATCGTTCGTTGCTCCTTTACGTTATGGTCATTTGGCCGCGGCGAACTGCCGGAGGCATTCGTCGCGGTCGCGTTCTAACTGTGCAGTCAATTCATCAACGTTCAAAAACTTCTTTTCATCCCTGATGCGCCCGAGAAATTCGATCCTCACGCTCCGGCCGTAGAGATCGCCGGCGTAGTCGAACAGATGCGCCTCGATGACGACGGGACCGTCCGTCCCGAAGGTCGGCCGGGTTCCGATGTTGAGCATCCCGTGGTTCGCGGTGCCGTCGACGTCCACGCTCACGCGGTAGACTCCGCCGCGGGGAACGACCTTCTCCGCCGACACGGGCCTGAGGTTTGCCGTCGGGAAGCCGATCCCCGCCCCTCGCCCCTCGCCCCGCACGACGGCGGCCCTCAGGGCATAGGGTCTTCCGAGAGAGGCCCGGGCCTCAGCGACCCTGCCATCGGCGAGCAGTTGCCTGATGGAACTGCTGCTGATCCTCATTCCGTCAACCGTGACCGGCCCAACGGTCGCGACCGTGAAACCCGATTGCGATCCCATCTGCCGGAGGGTCCCGATGCTCGCTTCCCTGTCGCGGCCGAACATATGATCGTGTCCTACCACCACCTCGCTCACCCCGGTGCCCCGGAGGATGTACCGCTCGTAGAACGACATCGCCGTCTGACGGGAGAACTCGTAAGTGAAATCAACGACGATCACCAGGTCGATCCCCGCGGCCCTGAACAGATCGATGCGTTCGTCCACGGTGGTCAGGAGGGCCACCGGGGCCCCGCCGACGACGCTCCTCGGGTGCGGATCGAAGGTCACCACCACCGAGCGGCCGCCGAGGGAGCCTTTTCGCACCAGGAGCTCGCTGAGAATGGCCCTGTGGCCGAGGTGCATCCCGTCGAACGTCCCGATCGTCACGACCGACTGAGCGTCGAATTCAACCTGTTCCAGTCCCCGTGCGACCTTCATCGCCTCCGCCGGGGGGCGGCCCCGCACCAGGTCGTGAGGCCGGCGCCGGCGCTCCTCACTTCTCCCGGTCTGTCGAATGGATTCGTCCGAGAATCTGGTCGATCTTGTCAACCCTGTCCATCGTTTCATCCAGGTAAAAGTGGATTTCGGGCGTGAACTTGGTCCGGATGTTCGAGCCCAGGTACGACCTGATTGATTTCTTGTCCAGTTCGAGCTGCTTGAGCGTGGCCTTCTTCCGTTCGTCGTTCGCCAGGATGCTGACGTAGACCTTCGCGATCTTTAAGTCCGGGGTCACGTGCACTTCGGTGACGGTGACCAGGCCGTACTCCGACGCCTGGTATTTTTGCGAGAGGAGCGTGCCGATCTCCTCCCTGAACAACGAAGCCACCTTGTCGGTCCTCAGGGTCATCGGGGTGCCTCAGGCAAGTTTTCGCAGCGTTTCGACGATCTTGTATGCCTCGATGGTGTCACCGACCTTCAGATCGTTGAAGTTCTCGAGGCTCAATCCGCATTCGAAGCCGGTTTCGACCTCGCGGACGTCGTCCTTGAAGCGTTTCAGCGAACTGATCGTTCCGTCGATCACGACGATGCCGTCCCTGACGAGGCGAACCTTGTTCCCCCTCGTGATCTTTCCGTTTTGCACGTAACACCCGGCGATCATACCGATCTTCGGGATCTTGAACGTGTCACGCACTTCCAGTGTGGCGGTCACTTCCTCATTCTTCGCTGGCGCCAGGAGTCCCTCGAGGGCCTTCCGGACGTCTTCGATGGCGTCGTAAATAATACTGTAGAGGCGGATGTCGACATTTTCCTGTTCGGAGAGCACGCGGGCGTTCAGGTTTGGCCGGACGTGGAATCCGATGATGATCGCCCCGGACGCAGCGGCGAGGAGGACGTCGGACTCGGAAATTGCCCCCACCGCCCGGTGGATGACATTGACCCTCACTTCGGCGTGCGTGATCTTCATGAGCGAATCGGCGAGGGCGCCGACCGAACCGTCGACGTCACCCTTCACGACGACGTTGAGTTCCTTGATCTGGCCGTCCTGGATCTTCTTCGAGAGGTCATCCAACGTGACGCTGCGGATAAGACGGAAATCCTGCTCACGTTTCAGTTGCGTGCGACGCAGGCTGATCTCGCGGGCCTCGCGCTCGGTGTCGACGCAGAAGAACGAGTCGCCAGCTTGTGGGATGCCGTCGAATCCCTGGATCTGGACCGGCGTTGAAGGTCCGGCGGACTCCATTTTGTGGCCGCGCTCGTCGTAGATCGCCCTGACCCGGCCGCTCTGGACGCCGGCAACGAACGAATCGCCCACGTTGAGGGTACCTTTCTGGACGAGGACGGTCGCAATGGTGCCCTTACCCCTGTCCACTCTCGCCTCGATGACGCCCCCCTTCGCATTTATATCCGGGTTGGCTTTAAGGTCGAGGACGTCGGCTTCGAGTGATATTTTTTCGAGGAGCAGGTTGACGTTTTTCCCGGTCCGGGCCGAGATCTCTACGCTTTGGTATTTCCCCCCCCATTCCTCGACCAGGACATTTTTCTCGGAGAGCTGCTGGCGGATTCGCTCGGTATTGGCGTCAGCCTTGTCGGTCTTGTTGATGGCGATGATGATCGGCACGTTCGCCGCCTGGGCGTGGCTGATGGCCTCGACCGTCTGCGGCATCACGTTGTCGTCGGCGGCGACCACCAGGATCACGATGTCGGTGAGCTGTGCGCCGCGGGCGCGCATTGCCGTGAAGGCCTCGTGGCCCGGCGTATCCAGGAACGTGATGCGCCGCCCATTGACCGTGACCATGTAGGCGCCGATGTGCTGAGTGATGCCTCCCGCCTCGCCGGCGACCACGTTGCTTTGACGTATGTGATCCAGGAGCGAGGTTTTTCCGTGGTCGACGTGGCCCATGATCGTGACGACCGGGGGCCTTGTTTCGAGATGCTCCGCGTCAACCGCGTCGGCTTCATCCTCATCCTGATCTTCGGCGATACCGGAGTAGAACTTGACTTCGTATCCGTATTCCGACGATACGAGGGTGATCGTGTCCTTGTCGAGCCGCTGGTTGATGGAGACCATCAGCCCCAGCTCTATGCATTTCTTGATGATTTCAGAGGCGGTGACGCCCATGAGATTGGCGAGCTCCTGCACGGAGACGAATTCGGTCACCTTCAGGATCGACTCTTCTTTTGCCTTCGCCTCCTGGATCGCCTGATCGTGGAGCGCCCGTTTTTCCTTTCGCTTTTTCTTGAACGTTGTACGGGGAGTCGCGGCGCCGGCCTCGTCCATCTCCGCGAGCGTACGTTTGATCGCCGCTCCCACCTCGACCTTGTCTACCTCGAGGTGTTTCGTTTTCTTCCGTTTCTTTCCCTTCCTCGACGCATCCTCCGTCTCTTCGACGGGGGCGACGGTCGTTTCGGTCCGGATCCGTTTTTTCTTCTTCTTTTTCTTCGCCTCGCGCTCGGCGGTCTCTGCCGCCGCGCCGCGGGTCTTGCCTGTCCCTTCGGCGACAGCTTCGCGCTTGCGAACGTCGTCGAGATCGATCTTCCCCATCACTTTCAGGCCCATCTTGGGGCCCCGGCGGACCCTGAAGGACTCCGGCTTCGTGTCGGCGGGCACCCCGGCACCGGCGCCTGCGGTCTCTTCGGCCGTTGCCTGTATTTCAATGGGTGAGGACTCTTCCTCCACGGGTGATGCCGGATCCTGGAGCTCCTCGGTCCCGGGTTCTCCCGTGGGGGCATCCTGCACTTCCGCGGGGACAGGGGACTCGATCTCGACGGGGGCGGCCTTCTCTTCGACGACCGGGTCCGATGCCTTCCGGCCCTTCTTGTCCCTGGGCGCTTCCGGCTCCGCGGCGGCCGTCTTGGCCTCCGCTTTTTTCCGCGACTCCCTGATGGTCTGGATCTTGCGCTGGTGCTTTTCCGCGACCTCCTTGTCCTTCTTGAAATGGGACAGGATGTCGTGCATCATCTCGTCGTCGACCGAGGACATGTGGCTCTTCACCGCGTGTCCGCGCTTGGCGAGATACTCGATCAGCGTCTCGTGGGAGATGTTGATCTCTTTGGCGACCTGGTAGATCTTCTTATGTGCGGTCTTCGCGGTCATTGAGTGGTGTCGTTATTCGCTCTCCCGTTTCGTTTCGTCGACCGGCGGGTCGGGCGCCGCGGGCTGTGCCGCCTCGCTCTTTCGGACGGTGGTCGCCTGGTCGGTCGGGGACACGACGAGGCTTCCCTGGAGGCCGTCTTCCTCGATGTCGGCTTCCTCCAGCTCCTTCTCCATCATCGACTTTATTTCGTTGACCTTGTCCTCGGTCAGGCCTTCGATCTGCAGGAGGTCCTCGGCGGGGGCTTCGAGTACGTTTCGCGCGCTGGTATACCCCTCCTCGATGAGGCGTTCGAGCAACGGCTCCCCGAGCTCCTCCCTGAATTCCGAGAGGTCCATGTCATATTCTTCCTCGACGCCTTCCTTGATGAGGTTGATCTCGTATCCCGTGAGGCGGGACGCGAGCCGGATGTTCAGACCGTTCCGCCCGATGACGAGCGACACCTGATCCTTCTCCACCACGATCGTGGCCTTCTTCTCCGCTTCATCCAGATCGATGCTCTTGAGCTTCGCGGGAGCAAGCGACCGCTGGAGGTACACGGTCGGGTTCTCGGAATAATTGACAACGTCGATGTTCTCGTTGTTCAGCTCGCGCACGATGGCATGGATCCTCACACCCTTCATCCCGACACATGCGCCCACTGCGTCGATGCGGTCGTCGTGAGAGATCACGGCCACCTTGGAGCGTTCGCCGGCCTCCCTCGCAACGCCCTTGATTTCGATGATCCCGTCGTAGATCTCCGGGATTTCGATCTCGAAGAGTTTTGACAGGAACCCCGGATCCGCCCTCGATACGATGACGAGGGGATTGGCGGCGCCTTTCCGGACCTCCTTCACGATCGCCCGGATCGTCTCCCCCTTGCGGTACCGTTCGCGGGCGATCTGCTCGGATTTCGGCAGGATCAGCTCGTTCCGGTTATGGTTGATGAGGATTTCATTCTTCCTGATCTGGTAGATCTCGCCCACGATGATATCGCCGATCGTGCTGCTGTACTCGTTGTAGACGATCTCCTTCTCGACTTCCTTGATCCGCTGATTGAGGTTCTGTTTTGCGCTGATGATAAGCCGGCGTCCGAAGCTCTGGAGATCGATGACTTCGACGTAATCGTCGCCCACCTCGAGGGGTTCGTCGGTTTTCCGTCGGACGGTGGCCAGGTCGATCTGGAGGTTCGTGTCGGTGACCTCCTCGACGATCGCCTTCTCAAGGTAGATCTCGATTTCGCCTTTGTCCATGTTCACGACGACGTCGAACCGGGCCTCCATGCCGTATTTTTTACGAACCATCATCGAAAACACGTCCTCGATGATCCCGACAAGCATATCCTTGTCGAGGCGCTTTTCCCGCACCATCTGGGAAAATGATTCTACAATTTCAGAATTCATGAACGTCCTGAGCGTTGAAAAACTGTTGTGAGAATGATCCCATCCTACCAGCGAGATTCGATCTTCGCCTCAACGATGTCGTCGTAGGAGATCTCGCGGGAATCACCGCGGGCGTCGGCCCGGACCCCGATCGAGCGGTCCCCTGCTGTGGTGAGGATCCCCCGGAGCAGTTCGGTTGTCTCTCCGGTCCTGAGCGTTACCGCGATCCCCCTCCCGATGTGCTTCCCGTACTGCCTGGGGAATTTCAGGGGCCGGTCGAGCCCCGGCGAGGACACGGTGAGCTCGTACTTGATTTCACCGGCCAGCACGCCGCTCTCAAGGTCTTTCGCAATCGCGCGGCTGACTTCAGCACAGGTCCCGGCGTCAACGCCGACGTCCCCGTCAATATATACTTCGAGGACGGCGCCGCTTCTGGATCCGCGGACGATTACGTCGACGAGGAAAACGCCCTTTTGACCGGTGAATTCTCCGAGGAAGGATTCGATCCTGCCAGCAACCACGCTGATGAACGTACTATTCAAAACCGCCTCGCGGGGAGAACACTAAAAAAAAAGTCCCACGTGTTTGGGACTCTTGAATTACAGCGGGTAAATATAAGGAAGTCCCCCGTCAATAGCAAGCCCGCAATAGAGGGATACCGGGGTTTAATCCCTATAAATCCGCGATTTTTCGTGGAATTAGTTTTCTCTCGTACGCTTCCACCCTGCTGATGAATTTCCCCGGAACCGGGATAGGATACCCCTCAGTCGGGTGAAGCCAGACGTGGACAGCACGGTTTCGGGCTATTAATTTTTTTGTTTTATGAACTTCTATAACCCCCTCAAAAACAAAGCTTGAGGTACCAATCATTGATACTCTCGTTCCGACATCCAACAGGTCATCGAAACGCGCTGGAAGGATGTAATCTATTTCATTCCGGGCGAGGACAACCCTCGTGGACCGGTTGACCGACGCGAGGTCGAGTATATGACCCAGGCCCCGAAGGTACTCCACCCTTCCGATTTCAAAGTACTCCAGGTAGATGGCGTTATGCACGATTCCCTGCCAGTCGACCTGGAAATTCCTTACACAGAGCCTGGTCGCATGTCGGAAGCCCTTCATAGGAGCTCCACGATGCGATTCGCGGCCGTCGCCGCATCTTCAGTCGAGACGTCGAGGTGCATCACCGCCCGGGCCTGGTTCTCGGCCTCGGGGGTGAGCAGGACACCGACCCTGGCAAGAACCATCAAAAAATCGTCACGCGAACGGCCCGTGGGCGTGGTATCGAAGATTACCATATTTGTGTCGACCGATCCGTGGGTCGGAGCCAGTTTTCCGCTTTTTCCCAACCCTGAGGCGAACAGCTTCGCTTTTTCGTGATCTTGCCGGAGCGTCTGGAGATTATGGGCCAGGGCATATTCCGCAGCCGCTGCGAGGATCCCGGCCTGACGCATCCCCCCACCGAATATTTTCCTGTATCTTCGCGCGATTTCGACGGTTTTCCTGTCGGCAATCAGCATCGACCCGATAGGCGCGCCCAGTCCCTTGGAGAAACAGACCGAAAGTGAATCTGCATACCGGCCATATTCAGAATAGGAGACGCCCGAGGCGACAGAGGCATTCCAGATCCTCGCACCATCGATGTGGAGTTTTATCCCGGTGTCGCGGGTGACGAGCCATAATTCCCTCAGCGCATCGAGGGGGTAGACCGACCCACCCGACCTGCCGTGTGTATTCTCTACGCACACGAGTCGCGTTCGGGGATAGTAGTAGGCATCCGGCCTGACGGCCCTGCGGACCTGGTCCGGGTCGAGGACCCCGCGTTGCGTACCGATCGATCTGATCTGCACACCGGAGAGCAGCCCGGGACCACCGGTCTCATAGACGACGATATGCGAATCCTCACCTGCGATGATTTCATCTCCCGGCTCGGTGAACATCTTGACGCAGATCTCGTTCCCCATGGTCCCCGTCGGAACGAAGAGGGCCGATTCCTTCCCGAACATCGCGGCCACACTTTCCTGGAGTCTGTTGACCGTGGGGTCCTCCCCGTACACGTCATCCCCTACCTCAGCGTTCTTCATCGCCTCCCGCATTCCCGGGGAAGGGCGGGTGAGTGTGTCGCTTCGTAGATCGATGGTGCGGCTCATCGTTCCATTCTCCGTCTGTAGATCCGGTGGATGATACTCGCGAAAAACGCGAACGAGGAGAGGATGAAGCAACCCTCGGCGAACCAATCGCCGTACCGCGTGTACGGCGTCAACCCGGTCGGGAGCCCGACCTCGGCCCGAAGGGCGGTTCTGGTGAACATTTCGGTCTGGGAAACGATCCGACCAGCGGGGTCGACCACGAACGAAATCCCGCCGTTGGCACACTGGATGATCCATCGCCGGTTTTCGATCGCGCGGAGGACTGCAAACTGACGGTGCTGATAGGGACCTGCCGTGTTCCCCCACCAGCTGTCGTTGGTGATGATGGTGAGGAACCGGGCGCCGCGGCGCACGAGGCCAGAGACGTACCCGGGGTAGACCGACTCATAACAGATGAGGTTGCCGAACTGTGCGGTATCGCCGCCCGCCAGGGGAAGACGGAACAGTGCGGTGTCCCTCCCGACCGACCACCCTCCAAGGCCGAAATTCCACTGCGCCGCATTCAGGATGCTGAACACGTCCGAATACGGTACCCGTTCCGCGAACGGGACGAGGAGCGTCTTTGCGTACTTCTGCACGGTGTCCACCCCCGGGAGCAGGAGGATCGAGCTGTTGAATGTCTCGTACCGGGTCCCGTCGGGCATTGTTTTCGATCCTCTCGGCGGTTCCTGATGCGTGGTGTAGACGACGATGTCCGGCACCCCGCTGAGCAGCGGCACACCCCTGCTGGTGACATACTCCCTGAGGGAGTCATACGCCCCCACCCGTGGTGGGGAGAGCAGGTAGAAAGGTATCGCAGTCTCAGGCCAGATGATAAGGTCTGGCCTCCACGAGCCGATGGTCGGGTCGGTGACGTGCTGAAGGGTAGCGATCTGCGATGTCGCCGCGGCGCTCCATTTTTCGAATGGATCAATGTCCGGTTGAATGACGGCGGCAATAAGATGACGTTCTCCGTCCTCGGCGGACCCCGGGAGCGGATCGAGCCAACTCGACACGACGGACGGCGTGGCGTAGAGGATGATTGCGGAGAGCAACAGCGCGCGTGCCGGAATTCCGCCGGATTCACGCGGCCGCGCGAGTGTGAATGCGAATGCCAGGTAGAGTATGACGTTGAGCCAGGCGAGCCAGAAGGAGATGCCGTAGACTCCGGTCACGCTCGCCCACTGGATGGCATCGAGGTCATAACTCTGTGTGTAGCCGAGCGTCAGCCAGGGAAAGGAAAGCTGGGTGCTCGCGTGGACATATTCGAACGCAACCCAGATGAACGGGAAGAGCAGGACGGATTTGATCTCCCCGACGCTCCTGCGGATCGAATGCAGGACGAGCATCGGAACGGTCATGAAGAGCGGGTGGGCAAGCAGGAGCAGACCGCCAGAGATCATCAGGTAGCCGTCCTTTCCGTGGACGAACCCGCCGGGCCAGTAGAGCGAAATCAGGTTGAAGAGAAAAAACGTCGCGTACGATCGCCGGAACACAGACCCAGAACTTTCGGCGCCGGAGTGAAGGAGCAACAGTGGTACGAATCCGACCGCGGCAAATATCCCGGTCTGGAACGGCGGGTGCGCGAAGCCCAGCAGCGCCCCGCCGATGATACAGAGGAAAGCTTTGAGGGTTGTCGTCATCGACCCGGTCCCTTACCCGGGGACTCCGGAGGCTGCGCCGTCCCCGCAGGGCCGAGCACCGGATACCGCAAGACCACCCTCTTCCACCCGGCGATGAATATCCACCCCGTGAGCGCGCCGATGAGCGCCCCCCCCAACACATCCGATGGATAATGCACGCCGACGCTGATGCGAGAAAGGGCCACCAGCGTCGCCCATCCGAAGAGAGCGCGGGCCCATTTCGGGAATTGGAACGAGAGCAGCGTCGCGGCGGCAAAATTATTAACGGCATGCGATGATGGGAACGAATAGCCCCCTCCGCAACCGACGAGCAGCCTGATCTGGTCGACCGCAGGCACGCCATCGACGAGGTGGCAGGGCCTGGGGCGCATCACGAATTTCTTGACGAAACTGCTGCTTAACTGATCGCTGACGACGATGAGCGGGATGAGCAGGAGCGCGGCCGTCCGGCCGGTCCTTCCGCCCCTGACGAACAGGAGGAGCCACGCTCCGACGAGGAGGATTCGTCCGAACAGTGTCGTATTGAGGTCGGTCATGAAGGGCATCACGACGTCGGTGACGGGATTCCCGAGCGTGCCGTTCAGGAATCGGAAAAGCGCGACGTCGATCGAGTGGAGGATATCGATCATCGGGCGACGGGTCAGTCCCGTTCCGGGGCTGGTTCACCCCGGTCAGGGATGTTGAGTGCCTGTTTGCCCGCCTTCGCCCGGATGGCGTTGATCGCCCGCTGGATCAGCGGTTGGCGCACAAGTCGGAGCTCGGCCCGTCTCTTGCCCGGAAAATCCGTGAGCGAGAGGCCGATGAGGACAGTCAGAACTCCCTGTCCTGCGACGCCGGGTATCGACATCATCAGCCCCACCAGAATGACAAACAAGCCGAGGATATTTTTCCCGATTCGGATTCCGGCGGAAGATATGGTGCGCCTTCCTTCTTCCGGTCGTTCGCGCCCGTCCATGAAATAGTCTACGGGTATCCGGATGATCAAGAGGCGAATCACGAAGAGGCTCACGACAAAATAGACTGCTGAAATGGTCGCAATCCAGACCGCATTGTCTGATACCCAGGTGATCAGGACGGAGGCCAGTTCCCCAAACCACTCCCCCATCACGAACCCCCCCCCGTACTTTCGAGCAGGACGATCGCGTGGGCGGCGGCCCCGTCACCCGCCCCGATGAAGCCAAGCCCTTCCCCCGTGGTGGCCTTGATCGAGATCTGGTCGGGTCGGATGCCCAGGCAACCGGCCACACTCTCTCGCATCCGCTCGATGTACGGTGACACCCTGGGCGTTTCAAGATTGATAGTAGAATCTATATTAACTATTTTCCATTGATGCTTGTCCAGCAATGCGTTGACGCGATCTAGTAAGACGAGGCTTGAAATATTTTTGAGACTGGAATCTTCGTTCGGAAAGTGTTTTCCGATACTCCCGAGGGCTGCCGCACCGAGGAGCGCATCTGCAATGGCGTGGCTCAGGACGTCCGCATCTGAATGCCCGGCGAGGCCTTTCGTCGAGGGGATCACAATACCCCCCAGGATAAGCTGTCGGCCCTCGACCAGGGGATGTACATCGTACCCGATACCGACACGTATCATAACCTCATCATCGAATTTCGAACCTGTCAAATTTTTCCGTGGAATGTATCCATTCTATGGCGACTGCCGCTACCCGTGACCCCCGTGGTCCTCTCTTCAGTTCCCCGACGAGTTCGAGGATCAGTCCACGATCTCCGCGGGCCATTACCTCGACCTTGCCGTCCTGGAGATTTCTGACGTACCCCCGCATTCCGAGGGCACTTGCCCTGCCGGAGACAAAATACCGGTAGCCGACACCCTGGACGAGTCCCCTGACAAACATATGGGCGGTTTCATCGCTCATACAATCGTGAGAAAATAGCACGAAACGTCAAGAAATGCAATAGCCGCCGGCTCCACGAGATCCCCCTCCAACCCCTGACGGTACGCCTTATTTTCCACCCGCCCCGTCTTCCCCCCCCGAAGCGATCGGCCGCCGGAGCAGGGGGATGTTCTCGGAAAGTTCCGATATGATGAGACCGGCGAAGATTACGCATCCGCCGGCGATCCCCATGGGGCCGAGGTGCTCCGCGAGCACGATCGATGCGAAGAGTGCCGCGATCACCGGCTCGAGGGAAAAAATGACCGCCGCGCGGGTGGGCGTCGTGTCCGCCTGATATCGGTTTTGCACCCCGAGGGCAATCACGGTAGCGAAGACGGTCAGGTACCCGAGGGGGATGTAGAAATCAGGCCCGGCGACGATCCGGATCTCCTCCCACGCGAGCGCTGCGATCCCGCCCGCGGCCCCACACGTGGTGAAGACGACGAAGGTAAGTGCCATCGCGTCGACCGCGCGGGAGACCTTGTCGAGGTACACAATGTACGCGGCGAACAGAGCTGCGGCGATGAGCGTCAGGGCGTCCCCCGTGGTAAAAGCGCTTCCCTCCGGCGAGGTCAGTAGAAAAAGGCCGAGCGCCGAGAGGATCACGCCGAACAGGTTCCCAGCGAGCAGCGCCTTCCTCGGGAGCGACAACCAGCGCTGCGCGGCAGCGTGGAAGATTGGGGTGAAGACGACGAGCATCCCGGTGAAGAAGGCCGACTTGGACGCAGACGTGTACTGCAGGCCGATCGTCTGAAGAGCGAAACCGGCGAAGAGCAGGAGGCCGAGGACCACCCCGGGGAACGTCACGGCCCGGCGCAAGGAAAAAACCCTTCGGGTAAAGATGAGCGCCACGATGATGGCCGCCAGGAGGAACCGGATTGAGGTGTAGATCAGGGGGCTCGACTCATCGAGGATCCCCTTCGTCACCACGAAGGTGCTGCCCCAGATGACGGTTGCGGAGAGGAGGAGGGCTTCAGCCCGTCGCTGTGGAGTCAACGATCGGGCCGGTCAGCGTTTGTTCCGGCCGGGGTGAACGGGTTCCTCCCAGACTTCCCCCGACTCGTATTTTCTGAACAGCTCTCCCCAGTGCGTCTCCTTCCTCCACTTCTCGAACGTTTTCCTGTCCTTGAGGGGCCACCGGTAGTAATCGTGGTAGGCCTCCGAACCGAAGATGAAAATGTTGACCAGCGGCGTGTGGAAGAAGAGTTTCTGCATCCCCTTGAGCGGCCCGAACCACATCAGATCCCCCACCCTGCTCGCGCCATTGTCGCCAACTTCGAACCCCCACGATTCGCCCGAGATGTCGGAACCGACGATCTCGATGTCGCGGACGTCGCCCACCCCGAGCCCGTCGTTGTGGGCGAGGTTGATGTACTCGATGCTGAGCGGGTCGAACCCCATCATCTTGGCTGCGACGGCATCAATGGCCACCTGGTCCGCGCTGGCGAGGATGTAGTCCTTGATGACCGGGAACATCGTCCTCGGGCCCGGGCCGTTGCCGGCCGTGGTCCCGTCCATCACCGCGAATATCCCCGGATGGATTTCCTTCTGGATGGCGAGGAGATCGACGAGGGTCTGATGGATCCACGAATGGGTGTAGTGCCGCTTGGTGTTCAACAGTCCGCCGAAGGCATTCTTCATCGCCCCGGTGGTGGTGGTATAAATGTGGCACTTGACCGTGGGGAGGTGAACGATGTTTTTACCCGAAAAATATTCCGGGATCGTGATGCCGTCCGGGTAAATCGCGTCAAGGACGCGCATGCGGGCCTTCGGCCGGTAAGAGACCCAGCGGATGTCCGACTCCTTGAAGTTGTAGAGTACCGGTATCCCGTACTTCCTGAAGATCGGGACGTAGTTGTTCAGGTCCTCACCCTTGAAGGCGTTCGTCACGACCGTTTTGTTCTGCACGCAAACCAGGTCGGAGTACCCCTCGTCCCGGAGGGCGAGGATCGTTCCTTCCATCTGCCAGGGGGTGGTGTTCGCGCCGGGGAAAGGGTAATGCCAGGATATGTTATCCTTCAGGATCGTGGTGGCGCCGCGTTCGAGGACATCGCGAGCTCCGGCGAGCCTGATCAGCTCCCCGAAATCTTTCAGCACCCGGTCGGGGCCGGTCTTGATGACGGCGACTTTCGAGCGCATTGTCGTTCACCCCCTCTGGTAAATGATGTAACTCGCGGCGCAAATCCAGAGAATCATGTTGAGAAGCAATGGGCGGTCGCTGATCGCCAGCCGGGTCGGATCCCCGCCTTCATCTTTTTTATGCACCAGATATAGATAACGAAATATGCCGTAAAGGACAAAAGGCACCGTGTAGATGAGGTCCTTCGTCCCGAATTTCACCACCGTGTCCTCTGAAATCGTGTAGAGGACGTACGACATCACCGTGGAGGCGGTCACGATGCCGATCATCTGGTCGAGGAAATAGGGGCTGTAGTGCTGGAGCACCGACCGGTGGGTGTCGGCGGACGCCTCGAGCATCGTGAGTTCGTGCCTGCGCTTGCTGAACCCGAGGAAGAGCGAGAGCAGAACTGTGCAGATGATCAACCATTCGGACGTGGGGACGGAGATGATCACTGCCCCGCCGAGTACGCGCAGGACGAACCCCGCAGCAACCGTCATCACGTCGAGGATGACGACGTTCTTGAGGTAGACCGAATACATGACGTTGAGGGTGACGTAGGTCAGGAGGACGAAGAAAAACGGCTGCCCGAGGAGGTACGACCCGCCCAGTCCGGCGGCGAGGAGAAACGCCGAGGCTCCATAGGCGACACCGGCCGTAATCTGGCCCGATGGGAGCGGCCGCAGGGATTTCACGGGATGAAGCTTATCCCGCTCCAGATCGGTGATATCGTTGATAATATAGATGCCACTGGCCGCGAGCGAGAAGAATAGGAATCCGAGCAGGATCCTGGCGAGGTCGCCGGTGATGAAGAGATGCCCTGAGAAAACGAGCGCCGCGAAGAGGAATAGGTTCTTGATCCAGTGCTGCGGCCTCATCGAGGCCAGGATCGCGAGTGGGGTTCCGCTCAAGGGTCAGAAAACCGCGGGTTCTTCATAGATCCCGAAGACTTCTGCGAGCGTGGCGCACATCTCGCCAAGGGTGACGTACGACCGGGTGCATTCGATCAGCCGCGGCATGACATTCGAACCGTCCTCGGCGGCGCGCTTCAGTTCCTCCAGGGAGGAACGGACCTTTTCGGCATCGCGCGAATTCCTCACCTCGGCGATCCGCTTGCGCTGCCGGACCTCGACCTCGGGGGAGATGAGGAGGATCGGAATTTCGACCTTTTCGTTTTCTTCGACGTAGTCGTTCACGCCGACGATGATCTTCTCCTTCCGGTCAAGCTCCTGCTGGTACCGATAGGCGGCCTCGGCGATCTCGCGTTGGAAGAAACCGGCCTCAATAGCCGGGATCACCCCACCGAGCGAGTCAATCTTCTCGAAGTACGACTCCGCCTCCTTCTCCATCCTGTCGGTGAGGGATTCGACGAAATAGCTTCCGGCGAGCGGGTCGATCGTGTTCGTCACGCCGGTTTCGTGGGCGAGAATCTGCTGCGTGCGCAGGGCGATCTTCACCGCTTTTTCCGACGGGAGGGCGAGCGTTTCATCCATTGAGTTCGTGTGGAGGGATTGGGTCCCGCCGAGGACGCCCGCGAGGGCCTGGTAGGCGGTCCGGACGATGTTGTTCTCGGGCTGCTGGGCGGTGAGCGTGCACCCGGCGGTCTGCGTGTGGAACCGGAGCATCCAGGAGCGTGGGTTCTTCGCCCCGTACTTGTTTTTCATCCTCCGCGCGTAGATCCGCCTCGCCGCCCTGTATTTCGCAATCTCTTCGAAGAAATCGAGATGGGAATTGAAGAAAAACGATAGCCTTGGCGCGAAGACGTCGATGTCGAGTCCCTTGGCGATCCCCGCTTCGACGTAGGCGAAACCGTTGGCGAGCGTGAACGCGAGCTCCTGGACGGCGGTCGAGCCCGCCTCGCGGATGTGGTATCCGCTCACGGAGATCGGGTTCCACTGCGGCATCTCCCGCGTGCAGTATTCGAACATATCGGTGATGATCCTCATCGACGGATGAGGGGGGTAGATCCACTCCTTCTGCGCGATGTATTCCTTCAGGATGTCGGCCTGGATCGTCCCACGGAGTTCCGCGGGGTGGGCCTTTTGCTTCTGCGCCACAACGATGTAGAACGCCATCAGCATCGCCGCCGGCGCATTGATCGTCATCGAGGTGGAGATGTCGGCGAGCTTGATCCCCTTGAAGAGCGTTTCCATATCGGCGAGGGAGCTGACCGCGACGCCGCAGATCCCGACCTCTCCCTCCGACTGCGGATCGTCGGCGTCCTTGCCCATCAGGGTCGGCAGGTCGAAGGCAACGGAGAGGCCCGTCTGTCCGTGGCTCAGGAGGTAGTGGTAGCGTTCGTTGGTGTCCTCGGGCGTGCCGAAGCCGGCGAACTGTCGCATGGTCCAGAGTTTGCCCCTGTACCCGGTCGGATGGATCCCCCGGGTGTAGGGGAACTCCCCCGGGTAGCCGATGTCCGAGAGGTAGTTCAGGTGGGCTACGTCGTCAGGCGTGTACAACATCCCGACCGGCGCTCCCGAAACGGTCGTGAACTTGACCTGCCTCATCTTGGCGGGGTCGCTGGCCGAGCGCAACCACTTCTCGTGCTCTTCCCGGACTGCCGCACCGTTCGAATTCAACATTCCCATATCCCCTGTTGCTGTTCGTGATCGTTCAAGATACGCATAATAGCGTATTTTTCAAACATATCCCCCGCCGGCAAGGAAACCCTCAGGAGCTCCTGCCGAATCGCCTGTCGAGGTCCGACAGTGACATCCGGATCATCACCGGACGGCCGTGGGGGCAGACGTGGGGCACTTCCGAGGCGAAGAGCTGTTCCAGGAGCGAGGCCATCTCCGGGCCGTTCAACCTGTCCCCCGCCTTGACCGCCGCCTTGCAGGAATAGGTCTTCGCCAGGCGCTCCCTCGGGTCGAGTTTCACCCCCTGCTCCGCTTCCTTGAAAAGGCCGATCACATCCGCCAGGATGGTCGTTTCGTCGCCCGGCCGGATGTCCATCGGGACCCCCTCGAGGATAACGGTGTTCGAGCCGAACATCTTCAGGAGGAAACCGAGGTTTTCGAGAAGCGGCATCAGCTCCTTCACCAGAACCGCGTCCGCGGGACTCATCTCGATCGTCTGCGGGAAGAGGAGCTCCTGGGAACGTTTCTCCAGCGAATTAAACCTGCGGATGGCCTTCTCATAGATCACGCGTTCGTGCGCGGCGTGTTGATCGACGATCATGATTCCATCCCCCGTCGGGATGATGATGTATTTATCGTGGATTTGCCAGAAGGGTCCCCGGGTCTCCGGTCGAAGACTTGCGGTTCCCTGAGGCGGCGGGTCGACCGGACTCACGCCCGGAGGCCGGAACAGATCGGCGACGCGGGCCTCGGCCACGAGCGGGGAACCGGGCGTCTCCCGGTCCTGAAGTATCGGGAATTCCCAACCCCGTCCGGTGCCTCGTTGCTCACCCCTGAGGGGGGGCCAGGTGCCGGACGCGGGATCGCCTCCGCCCCTTGACCCAACCGGGAAGGCCGACCCGGGCCCGAAGTCGTGCGAGGCAAGCGTCTTCCGCACGGCCGCGTTGACCCATCGGTAGATGAGGCTCTCATCCTCGAATTTCACTTCGTTCTTCGATGGGTGGACATTGACGTCCGTCCTCGCCGGATCGATGGTGAGGAAGAGGATGAAAAAGGGGAAGCTTCCCTTCTCGAGGAGGTGCTCGTATCCCCTGTAAACGGCGTGACCGATGTTCCGGTTGGCGATCGGCCTGCCGTTGAGGAAAATGTACTGCTCGGACCGCCCCTTCCGCGCGAACTGCGGCTTCCCGAGGAAACCGCTCACCACGCCCGATTCGGATTCTTCGCGACAGCGGACCAGCGGCTCGGCCTGCTTCCTGCCGAAAATCGAAACGACCCGGGCTTCAACACTCTCCGGACTACACTTGAGGATTGTCTCCCCATCGCTCAGGAGGTTGAACCCGGCATCGGGCCTCGAGAGTGCGGCGCGCTGGACGGTATCGAGAATGTGGCGGAATTCCGTCGCGTCGGATTTGAGGAATTTCCGCCTGCCGGGAGTATTGTAAAAAAGGTTTCGGACGACGATGGACGTCCCTGGTTGACAACCAACCTTTTCCCTGAGTTTCAGAGTTCCACCCTCCAGGCGGACCAGAGTGCCGGTCTCGTCCTCCCGGACCCGCGTCTTCAACTCGACGAGTGCGACGGCTGAGAGGGCGGCCAGGGCCTCCCCCCTGAATCCGAGAGTGGTGATCCGCGTCAGGTCTTCGCTCCGGGAGATCTTGCTGGTGGCGTGACGGGCGAAGGCAGCCAGGGCGTCGTCCCATCCCATCCCGGAACCGTCGTCCACCACCTGGAGGAGGGTCCGCCCGGAGTCCTTCAGAATGACGGTGACGGAGAGGGCACCCGCATCGAGCGAATTTTCAACCAGTTCCTTCACGGCGGAGGCCGGTCGCTGGACGACTTCCCCGGCGGCGATCTTGTCGGCCAGGTCGGGCGTGAGGACCCGGATGATCGGGTTCCGGGCGGTCATGCAACACCCGGCCGGGCACCGATCCCGGCGAAATCGCCGAGGTGGATCTGTCCGTCCTGCGCAACGACCCCCTCGAAGGGGTCGTTCAACACGAGGAGCGCACCGTCAAGGTCGGTCGCGTCGGCCAGGGGCGCGAGCTGCGCGGCGGCGGAGATCCCGACCGATGTTTCAATCATGCAGCCTATCATAATCTTCAATCCGAGGTTTCGGGCGGCCCCGATGAGCCTTCGTGCTTCCCTGAGGCCGCCACTTTTCATCAATTTAATGTTGACTCCGTCGTACGCCCCCGCAACACGCACCAGATCGGGATAACCGAGAATGTCTTCGTCGGCGTAGAGCGGGATCTCGGTCCGTTCGCGAAGCCAGGCTATCCCTTCCGGATCACCTGCGGGAAGCGGCTGTTCCACAAGCTCGACACCCATCCCGGCAAGCCAGCGCAGATGATCGATCGCCTCCTCCCGGGTTCGCCAGCCTTCGTTGGCGTCGACGCGGATTGGCTTCGTCGTGAATTTCCTGACCGTCAGTAGAAAGTCCCGGTCTCCCGGCATTCCCATCTTGACTTTCAAGGTGGCAAAGGCTCCGGCCTCCTCCAGCTTTCGTTCCACCACGTCCGGCTCGTCGATCCCGATCGTGATCGAAGACGGCGGCGCCTCCGGACGCTCGATGCCGAAATATTTCCATACCGGGGTGTCGGTCCGTTTGCCGATCCAGTCGTGAAGTGCGATGTCCACCGCCGCTTTCGCCGAGCCATTCCCTGGGGCGAGAGCCCCAACCAGGTCGAGGAAGGCATCGGGATCGGCAAAATCGGCTATCACAGAAGAATTGATCCGGCCGAGAAAAGCGGCAATCGTTGCAACCGATTCGCCGTATCGCGCCAGCGGCGATGCCTCGCCGTACCCCGTGACGCCATCGTGCGTAAACCTGACGAGGACCGTTGGCACGACGGTTCGCGATCCCCTGGCAATCGTGAAGATGTGCCGTAGCCGCAGGTCGACCACCGACCAGGTAAGCTCCGGCATCATTTCTGGAAGAGCGCCTCGACGAACATCCGGGGGTCGAACGGCTGGAGATCGTCGATCTGCTCGCCGACCCCGATGAACCTCACCGGGATCTTCAGCTCGTTTCTGATCGAGAGGACGATGCCGCCCTTTGCCGTGCCGTCGAGCTTCGTCAGGACGATGCCGGAGACGGCCACCGAAGCAGCGAACTGCCGGGCCTGCTGCAGGCCGTTCTGCCCGGTGGAGGCATCGAGCACCAGCAACACTTCGTGCGGGGCCTCCGGGTCGAGCTTCCGTATGACCCGCTCGATCTTCCGGAGCTCCTCCATCAGGTTGACCTTGGTGTGGAGCCGACCCGCGGTGTCAATGATCAGGATGTCCGCGCCCTGGGCCTTCGCTGACTGCAAGGCGTCGAAGGCGACCGAAGCAGGATCCGACCCGTGCTGCTGCCGTACCATCGGTACGCCGGCGCGCTGCGCCCAGACCTCGAGTTGCTCGTTGGCCGCGGCCCGGAAGGTGTCGGCGGCCGCGATCACCACCGCCTTACCGGACTGCCGGTACTGGGACGCCAGCTTGCCGATGGTGGTGGTCTTCCCCACGCCGTTCACGCCGACCACCATGATGACGTGGGGTTTTCCGGTAAACGGTCCCGTGAACGGGTCGGTAGCAGCCTCGCCGTCGTGGATCGTGAGTTTAGCAATCTCATCGCGCAGGAGGACATTCAACTCCTGGGTGTTTTCATACCTGTCCTTCTTCACTCGCTCGCGAATGTTGGCTATGACCGTCTCAGTCGTGGCGACCCCCACATCGCTGAGGATGAGTATTTCCTCGAGTTCCTCGAGCACCGAATCGTCGATCCGGGCGCGTGAGTTCAGCATCCTGTCGACCTTGCCGAAAAGGGAATCCCTCGTTTTCGACAGGCCTTCCCTCAACCGGGTAAATTTTAATTTATCGAAAAGACCCACAGTGAATTTCCCCCTCAGGAGGTTGTCAACGTGAAAAAACGTTTCGCATACAATGCGAAGGAGAGCACGATCATCGCCGCGCTGGCCACGAGCAAGGGGAAGAGGATGCCGCCAGAGTCTGTGGGATCCAGCACCGCCGCGAAAACCGTCAGTCCCAGGACCCCCGCGGTCCACTTGCCGGCCTGGTTCGACTGAGGCAGGACGGCCCCCTTCCGTGAGAGATGGGCGGCAGCGGCGAGAATCGCCAGATCCCGGCCGACCACCGCGGCTGTGAACCAAACCGGCAGAGTTCCCTGCACCGTCAGAATGATGGCGACCGCGCCGATGCCGACCTTGTCGGCGATCGGGTCGATGATCATCCCGAATGTGGTGACCTGGTCCTTCAACCGTGCGACCAGCCCGTCGAGAAAATCGGTGAAGGCACCGACGGCGATGAGGACGGCGGCGTACAGGCGTGAATCCGGATTTCCGGAGAAGAGGAGGAAGGCGACCGGGACGACGAGGAGAATTCGAAGCAGGCTCAACCCGTTGGACAAAGTCCAGATCCGGTCGTTCATCACCGATCAGGCATCGTTCTCGTTCTTGGAACCGTTCTCCTCGATCGCAGTCGGGTATCGCCCGCTGAAACAGGCGGTGCAGTAGTCCTGTCCCCGGTCCCTCGGGACGGAGGCCTCGAGCTGTTCAAGGGAAAGGTACCCCAGGGAGTCGACACCGAGCTCCTCCCGGATTTTTTCGATGTCCCCGTCGCTGACGTTGGCGATCAGTTCGGCGGCGCTCGGGAAATCCATCCCGTAGTGGCAGGGGTAGCGAACCGGCGGCGAGGTCACGCGGAAATGGATTTCCCTGGCCCCGGCGTCGCGGATCAGTTTGACGAGCTGTTTCGAGGTCGTCCCCCTCACGATCGAATCGTCTACGATCACCACGACCTTGTCGCGGAGGACGCCCTTGACGGTGTTGAACTTCGTCCGGACCTTCGACTGGCGCATCCCCTGGGCCGGCTGGATGAACGTGCGTCCGACGTAGTGGCTGCGGATGAGGCCGATTTCATATTTCGTGTTGTATCCGAGCTTGAGGCTCTCCGAGACGAATCCCAGCGTGGCGGTGTTGCTGGAGTCGGGGACGTTGATCACGACGACCTTTTCGTCGCCGTTGTCCTTGATGGTGGGGTGTTCCCTCGCGAGCGCTTTGCCGAGCTTCCGCCGGACTTTGTCGACGCTCTCGTTGAAGATCGTACTATCGGGCCTGGAAAAATAAACGTATTCGAAAATGCAGTGACGGGGGGTTACTCCCTGGCCGTTGAGCCTGAAGGATTTCGCCTCCCTCGTCTTCAACGACTCCCGGTCGAACACGAGGACCTCGCCCGGGTTGACGTCGCAGATGTACTCGGCGTCGACCATGTCGAAGGCGCACGTTTCGGAAGCGATCAGGAAGGCATCGCCGAGGCGACCCACCGCCAACGGCCTGACGCCGAGCGGGTCGCGGGCGGCGATGAGCATCGTATCGGTGAGGATGGCGAGCGAGAAAGCCCCCTCCACCAGGTTGAGGGCCTCGAGAATCTGCCGCACCTGGTCCTTCTCGGAGCTCCGTGCGATGAGGTGCAGGATGACCTCGGTGTCCGAGGTGGTCTGAAAGATGGTGCCGGTATCCTGGAGTTTCTTCCTGATGGCCCGGAAGTTGGTAAGGTTGCCGTTATGGGCCACGGCGACATTCCCGTCCCTGTAGTTTACCATGATCGGCTGGATGTTTGCCGCGTTGTCGGCGGCTCCCGACGTCGAATACCGGTTGTGGCCGATGGCGGCCTGCCCCTTCAGCACGTCGGTGATGATGGATTCCGGCTTGAAAACGTCGTTGACGAGACCGAACCCGCGGTGACTGAGGAACCGCGGCCTGTCCCGGGCCTGGTCGTGGTACGCCGTAACAATGCCCGACCCCTCCTGTCCCCGGTGCTGAAGGGCGGTGAGGCCGTAATACGTGACCTGGGCGGCCTGGGGATGCCCGTAGACCCCGAAAACGGCGCAGTGTTCTCTGGGTTTATCGATGTCGTCGTTCATCAGTACGGAAAGTTCGGAAAAATCGCCGTCAATTCAAAAAACGGGAAGGACGGTGTCGTGACGCCATTCCTCCGACGTCTCAGGATGATCGGTGACGTAGTGCAGCCCCCTACTCTCCTTCCGCATCAGGGCGCACCTCACAATGAGGTCGGCGACGGTGGCGAGGTTTCGGAGTTCAATGAGTCCTTCGACAACGCGCGTCCTGCGGTAGTATGCTTCGATCTCGTCCCTCACCAGGTGGAGGCGCCGGAGCGCCCTTTCCAGCCGCTCCGTCGAACGGATGATCCCGACGTAATCCCACATCGTTTGCTGGATTTCCCTCCGGTTATGTTCGATCAGCACCCATTCCTTCGGGTCGAACGTCCCGCTGTCGTCCCACTCCGGGACCTCGGCCGACGGGCCAACGACCCGGTCGAACCGGCCGGCGATGTCGTCGATGGCCCGTCGGGCGAAGACGACCGCCTCGAGGAGGGAATTGCTCGCGAGCCGATTCGCCCCGTGGACCCCTGTCATGGCCACTTCGCCGAGGGCGTAGAGGTTTTCGATGCCCGTCCTCCCCCTGAGGTCCGTCACGATCCCCCCGCAGGAGTAGTGTGCCGCTGGTACGACGGGTATCGGTTCGCGGGTGATGTCCAACTTGAATTTCGTCAGACAGGTCTCGTGGATATGTGGAAAGTTTTTCCTGACCGCTTCGGCGCCCAGGTGAGTGAGATCGAGGTTGACGAAATCCGCCCCCGACCGTTTCAATTCGGCGTCGATGCCGCGCGCGACGATATCCCGCGGCGCGAGGTCGCCCCTCGGGTCGTGCCCCTTCATGAACTCCTCACCCCGGACGTTGCGCAGCGTGCCGCCGAACCCCCGGATCGCCTCGGAGATGAGGAACGCGGGGCTCCCGGAATTGTACAGCGAGGTGGGATGGAACTGGATGAACTCCATGTTTGCGACCGAGGCGCCGGCCCTGTACGCCATCGCCACGCCGTCGCCCGTTGCGATGGTCGGGTTCGTGGTGTGAAGGTAGACCTGGCCGAGCCCGCCAGAACAGATCACGGTGAACCGCGAGAGGAATTTCCTTACCGATCCGCTCTCGGAGTCGAGGACGTAGGCCCCGGAACAGTGGACCTTCTCCCCGGCCCTCTTCTCCCCTTTTTCGTGGTGCTGGGTGATCAGTTCGATGGCGAGGTGGTGTTCGAGGACAGTGACGTTGGGCTCGTTGGCGACCGCGTGGAGCAGCGCCCGCTCGATTTCCGAGCCGCTCCTGTCGCGGGCGTGGACGATCCGCTTCGCGCTATGGCCGCCCTCGAGCCCGAGGTCGAGCCGGCCGGACTCCCTCGTGAATTCCACCCCCCGATCGATTAGTTCGCGGACGCGGTCCGGGCCCTCCCGGACGAGGACATCGACGGCCCCCGGATGACACAGGCCGACACCCGCGTCGAGGGTATCGCTGATGTGGAGATCGAAGGAATCCTCGGTCGAGAGGACTGCGGCAATGCCCCCCTGCGCATAATTCGTGTTCGACTCCGCGCGGGATTTCTTCGTGATGATGAGGACCGAACCCCTCCTCGCAGCTTCGAGTGCGAAGGTGAGTCCGGCGATGCCGCTCCCGATGACGAGGAAGTCCGGGTGCTGGGCGCGCGGGAAGCCGCTCATCCGGGTCCACGTCTCATTCCGGCCAGGAGCCGGTAGACAAAGCGCCCGGCCGTCCTGAGGGAACGCAGGTCGCCCCTGTTGGAAATGACGATGTCGGCCACCGCGCGCTTGCTCGTGTTGGTCTGCTGGGCCCGGATCCGCCGAAGCGCGTCGGCCCCCGACACACCGTCCCGGCGCCTGATGCGCGCCACGCGCACGCGAGCCGTGGAGTCGACAACCACGACGGCGTCAAACATCCCCTCCATCCCCGCTTCGTAGAGCAGCGCCGCCTCGACAACCACAAGGGGGTATTTTCCGCCGCGTCGTTCGCTGCGCAGCATCCGCGTGATCCGGGCGATGACCGCGGGATGAACGATGGCATTGACCCGACGCCGGTCAGCGGGGTTCGAGAAGATCCTGCGGGCGATGAATGAGCGGTCGGGTAAACCGCCGGACGTGTACGAGGAGGGGCCGAGGAGGCGCCTGATCTTCCTGGCGACGGATGGATCAGTACCGAGCAGGTCTTTCGCCTCGTGGTCGGCAGATATCACCAGGGCTCCCAGCCTCAGGAATATCGCGGCGACCTCAGACTTCCCTGATGCGATGCCTCCGGTCAGCCCGACGACGGGGGGCCGCCTTCGGACGCTGCGTTTTCCCGGGGCGGGGCGTCGGGATGTCATCGGACCGCTACTTTGCGAAGGCGATAGAACGGGTTTCCCGTATGACGGTCACCTTGACCTGCCCGGGATACTCCATCTCGGACTGGATTTTCTTCGCAATTTCGTGCGCGAGCTGGTCGGCCATCGCGTCGTCGACCTTGTCGTGTTCCACGATCACCCGAATCTCGCGACCCGCCTGGATCGCGTAGGTCTTCGAGACTCCGTCGAACGATTGGGCAAGGGTTTCGAGCCGCTGGAGCCGTTTGGCATAGGCTTCGACATTTTCGCGGCGTGCTCCGGGCCTCGCGCCGCTGATCGAATCCGCAGCCTGAACGAGAACCGCAATGGGACTATCCATGGGGATGTCGTCGTGGTGGGCCCCGACGGCGTTTGAAACGATCGCGTGCTCGCCATACTTCTTCACCAAATCCATGCCGAGGAGCGCGTGAGGGCCCTCGACCGAGCGGTCGATGGTCTTTCCGATGTCGTGGAGCAGACCTGATCGTTTGGCCAGGATCGGATCGAGGCCGAGCTCGACTGCCATCAACCCGGCCAGGTGCGCCGTCTCGAGGCTGTGCGAGAGCAGGTTCTGCCCGTAACTCGACCGGTACTTCATAATGCCAATGTGTCGGATCAGTTCACGATGCCCCCCGTGCATTCCCCCTTCGATGAGTGCGTTCTCCCCGATGTGGAGGAGCTCCTCATCGAGCTCGGCGCGGACTTTCTCGACGACCTCCTCGATCCGTGCCGGGTGGATGCGACCGTCGGCCATCAGCCGTTCGAGGGACAGCCTCGCCACCTCGCGCCGCAGGGGGTCGAATCCGGAGATGATGACGGCCTCGGGTGTGTCGTCAACGATGACGTCAATCCCCGTCGCGGCTTCGAAGGCCCGGATGTTACGGCCTTCCTTGCCGATGATCCTCCCCTTCATCTCCTCGTTCTCGATGTGGAGGACGGAGACCGTGGTTTCCACACAATGGTCCGCCGCGGTCCGTTGGATCGCCTGAACGATGATTTTCTGGGCTTCCTTCCGGGCGTCCGTCTTTGCCGTGTCCCGGATCTCCTTCAGCATCTGCGCGGCATCCGACTTGGCTTCCTGCACCAGGTTTTCCACCAGCATACGCTTCGCGTCCTCCGACGTGAGCCCGGCGATTCTCTCCAGACGCAGGTTCTCCTCCCTTATCAGCTGGGAGACCTTTTCGTGTTTCTCGATGGTTAGCCGGATCTTCTCGTCGAGATCCTTCCTGGCCTTGGAGAGGTCCTTGTCCTTGTGGTTGATCGTTTCAACTTTGCGTTCGAGGTTTTCTTCCCGCGTCGAAAGCTGTTGTTCAAACGACTGGAGCTTGTTGCGTTTAGCGACGGCGTCCTTTTCGAAATCCTGTTTCTTCCGCTCCCACTCCTCCCGGACCTCCGCCAGCTTTTCCTTCAGCACCGACGCGGCGGCGGCCTCACCGCGCGAGACGATTTCCTTCCCGCGCTCTACCGCCCTGAGAATACTGTGCTTGCCCCTGCGCGCGTGCAGGAGCCATCCCGCCGTGAAACCCGCGACGATCGCTGCGGCGATGATCAGCGCGATCGTCAACACATCCAACCCCATAATACCTCCGGATCTTCAAGCATAAAAAAACCGCACCCAGCCCGTGAGTCGAGTGTATTGAAGAATCTCTTTCAAGACACGGTGGGTACTCCCCTGGATGTTTCTTACGTCCACTGTCTTCCCGCGCGATCGACCGGCGGGAAAAACCCCCAGTTAGAGGGTTGAGGCCTGTAATATGACACCCATGAGTCGAGTTCCCAATTAAAGTAACTTGTCAGATTCTTTAATAGTTTGACTCACATGCCCGGGGATCACTCCCCGAACAAGGCTGACGGTGCGGTAAAGACTACTCTCATACCGTCACGCGCCACGTATGGAAAAGAACAGAAAGAAATGCTTATGAACCCGGATTGATGTTCTGGTCCAGGAAATCGTTCATCCTGCCGATCTCTGATTCGACGAGCACCGCGAGCAATTTTATTTTTTCACGCTCCTTGAAGAGGTCCTCGGTAATGTTCAACGCCGAAAGGACCGCCACCGTGAGGGGAGGCTGCTCGGGAATCTTCGTATGGATGGAGTTGATCATCTGGTCGACGTAATTCGCGACCTTCTTTGTCAGCTCCTCACTCTCGCCCCGCAGAGGATATTCCGATCCGAAGATTTTTACTTTGATGCTTTTTCCGTCAATCGTCATGAAATCTCATCGTCAGCGTTATCGAACGGGTCTACACTTCTTCCGGTCAAACGTCTTAAAGAACTGCCGTACTAAAGATACGAGTTTATTTTTACAATCAAATCCCTGATCCTTACCTTGAGGTAATCCTTTTCCTCGTCAGTGAGGGAATTCTTTCCGCTGGAATTCACAAGCTGGAGGTGCTCCGCCCGCAGTAACCTGGCCTCATTTTCCTTCTTCTGGAGCCCGACCTTGTGCGTCTCCAGGTCCTGTTCGAGGTAGGCGATCTTGTCGAGGAGCATCTTTTTCTCCTCGCGAAGGTCGTGGATGTTCTGGGCGGACGCCCTCAAACGCTCCCAGAGATCGCGTAACAGCGTCTCGATCCGGGTGGTTTCATCAACCGGGGTATCGACCATCTCTGTGCTCTGGTTCGGATTCAAGACTCGCTCTCCTATTGTCTCAGTAGTGCGCCGAGTGAGGATTTCAACTTCTCTGTGATTCTGCCCATCAATTCCAGGATTTCCCGCTGCTCCAGTGTCCCTTCCACGGGGACGAACTCAAGAGATAACGCACAACTCTTTTTACCCGCGCCGGCCTGCTCACCACGGTAGATGTCAAACAACACGATATCCCGTAACATCGGTCCCGCGACAACCCGGATGGCGTCTTCGATCCGGCCAACCGGAATCGATTCGTCGACGATAACCGCGATGTCGCGCCGGACGAGAGGATATCGGGAGTAGGGTTTGAAACCCGTTTTCGCCACTGCTACAGCGCGCAACCTGTCGAGCGAGAAGTCGAGAAAAATTACCTCTGTTTCGAGTTGATATCGGTCCCGAAGTTGTTTCGATATTGACCCGAGGCAACCGACCCTTTCCCCTTTTATTTCAATGTAGATAGAACGCTCACTTAAAGCTGTTGGAGTAGAATAAGGAATATAACTTGGATTGTCAAGCGAAATTTTACTCAACAACGCACCCGCTTCTCCCTTAACAGTGAAAATAGTGGACTTTTTAGGTTCATCGTCCCAATGGATCGGTGATTCGAGCCCAAAGATGGCCAGGCAGACGTGTTCCTCTTCCACGTAACCGTTGAGAGAATCAGGATCACTGCCAGGTTTTCGACGGAAAATATTTCCAACCTCATAGAATCTGGATGATTCTATCCCGTGAAAAACATTGTGTTTAATCGTAGTTAACACACCCGGCAGGAGGCTGGTTCTCAGTGCTGCCATTTCGATACTGAGAGGGTTCGACAGTAGCACGGGCGATGGATCAAAAATGGCGGCACTCTCGGCGTCGCACATACTGTTCGTGATGATTTCACGACACCCTGAGGAAGAGAGATACTCACAGACCGTATCCCGTATATCCGGAAGCGGGGATTTGTCGGCGACCGTCAACCGGATCGATCCGACCGTGGATATCTTTTCGTATCCGTGAAGCCTTGCAGCTTCTTCGATCAGATCCACTTCCCGTGTGATGTCGGGGCGCCAGGTCGGTATCAGGTAGGCGACCGAACCGTTTTTCAGGGCTCGGATTTTCTTAATGCCGATCTTCCCAAACAACCCCGAAACGCTTGCAGGTTTTATTGTTACCCCGAGCAGCTGATCGGATTTCTTGAACTCGAAGGCGATCTTTAGGGGTCTGATTTTCCTAGGGTAAACATCGATCCGGCCCTTGAGGACAGTCGCCCCGGTGACCTCGTTGATGAGTTGTGCCGCCCGGTCGAGCGCCCAGATGGTAATCTCAGGATCAGCCCCCCTCTCGAAGCGTTGTGATGCGTCTGTCGACAACCCGAGCCGTTTCGACGTCCGTCGTATGCTGGGAGGGTTGAAATACGCCGATTCTATCACCACGATTTGGGTCTGTTCGGTGATCTCCGAATCCCGGCCACCCATGACCCCCGCAATCGCCAGGGGTCCCTTTCCATCGCAGATCAAGAGCGTATCCCGGTTGGTTTCCCGCACCTTTCCGTCCAATGTTACGAAGTTTGCCCGGTTCTCGCCTGTACGCACTGTAATCGTATGGCCTGATATCCGACCATAATCGAACGCGTGAAGGGGTTGTCCTGATTCCATCAGGACATAATTGGTTACGTCGACCACATTATTGATCGGTCGAATGCCGACGGACATGAGGGCATCACGAAGCCAGGCGGGTGATTGGGTGATCCGGAGGTTTTCCACGATTCGAGCCGAGTATCGGGGACAGTTCACCGGATCCTCGACGTTAATCTGCAGTGCGGTATGTATGGATTTCCTCCCCTCGACCAGCGGAATACGCGGGAGTTTTAATGGTTTTCCGGTATTCGCCCCGATTTCGCGGGCCACGCCGATGTGGGAGAGCAGGTCTGCACGGTTGGCTGTTACCCCAATTTCGAAGACCGTGTCATCCAGACCGAAATGTCGTGACACAAGAGTGCCTGGACGAGCCTGGCTTGCGAGGACGAGTATCCCCTCGTGATCGTCCGAAAGCCCGATTTCATATCCGGAGCAGATCATGCCCGCCGATTCCACACCCCGGAGCGATACCCTTCCAATCTTGAGTGATCCTCCTTCGGGATCGTGCTGGTTCCTTGGAACGGTCGTTCCTTCGGGCGCGAACGCCACTTTCTGTTTCGGGGCTACGTTTGGAGCGCCGCACACCACCTGAACTTCCTGGTTTCCGTCGAAGACCCGGCAAACGGACAGTTTGGTTGCGTTAGAGTGTTTTTCGACGGAGCGGACCTCACCGACGACGATACCGGCCAGCCTGGCGGCCTGGTCATCGATCGACTCTACTTCGAGGCCTGCCATCGTAAGCCTTTCGGCCAGATCGTCATTCGACAAATGAATGTCGACGTACTGCTGTAACCAACGCCTAGAAACCCGCATTGACTATAGGGTTAGGGAAATTGTCTGAGAAATCGCACATCGTTTTCAAAAAGGATACGGATGTCATCCAGGCCATACTTGAGCATCGTAATTCTCTCGATACCCATTCCGAAGGCGTACCCGGAATACTTCCCTGGGTCGTAGCCGACGAAACGGTAGACGTTCGGGTCGACCATTCCACACCCCAGGATCTCCAACCACCCGGTTTTTTTGCACACCCGGCATCCTTTCCCCTTGCAGAGGAAGCAGGTGATGTCCATCTCGGCTGAAGGTTCCGTGAAAGGGAAAAAACTCGGCCTGAAGCGATATCGCAGATCGGAGCCGTAGAACTGTTTCGCAAAGGCGACCAGCGTCCCCTTCAATTCCGCGAACGTCACCCCCCTATCCACGTAGAGCCCCTCGACCTGGTGGAAGAGACAGTAGCTCCGGGCGCTGATGGCTTCGTTCCTGTACACGCGTCCCGGGATGATCACCCTCACCGGGGGCGGGCTTGTTTCCATTATTCTGATCTGGACGGGGGACGTGTGCGTACGCAGGAGCACCTTTTTCGACAGGAAGAAGGTGTCCTGCATGTCACGGGCGGGGTGATCGGGGGGGAAATTGAGCGCCTCGAAATTGTGGTAGTCGTCCTCTATCTCCGGACCGGTGGCAACACCGAAACCCATCCCCTGGAAGATTCTCCGGATCTCGTCCAGAGTGCGGGAGAGAGGGTGCCTGGAGCCGGGCCACTTGCCCTTGCCGGGGAGGGTCAGGTCGATCCCGGGTGCGGCCTGACCTGGGGCCAGGGAGAGTGCCGCAGCGCGGGTGTCGAAGGCGGCCTGGACGGATTGACGGAGTTCGTTGAGTTTTCTGCCGTAGGCGGGCCGTCCATCAGCGGGGAGGACGGCGAGCTGCTCGAACAATTCAGCGATCAGGCCCTTCCGTGCGAGGTAACGGACGCGCGTCAGTTCGAGGTTCGGAGCGTCCTTAGAGTCACCGATCTCCTGCAGGGCGGAGGCCCGAACATCATCGATGCGTTGATCGAGGAGCGTCATGCGCGCTGTGGAGAAGGTTCCCGGCGGGAAAGATTACACCGCCGGGATCGTGGTTCAGCTTTTTGCGAACGTGACGACTTCGGAGAATGCTTCGGGGCTCCTCGCGGCGATATCGGCGAGGACCTTCCTGTTGATGACGACCTCTTTCTTCGAGAGGGCTGAAATCAACGCGGAATACGTCATCCCGTGCATCCTGGCCGCAGCGTTGATGCGCGCGATCCAAAGTTGACGGTAGCTCCGTTTTTTGAGTCTCCGGTCGCGATAGGCGTGCTGGCCCGCCTTGTCGATGTGATGCTTCGCGACGGTCAGGACTTTGCTGCGCGCCCCCCAGTATCCTTTCGCCCGGGCGAGAATCCGTTTTCTCCGGCGATGGGACGCGACCTTGTTCTGTGATCTTGGCATTGGCGTAATTCCCCGTGAAGGTGATTGATGTTACAACGTGTGAATAGGACGGCCGGGCGATCCCTTATGACTGGATCAACTGGACTATTTTCTTCCTCTCCGTCACCGACACGAGCGTCGGCTTTCGCAGGTGGCGTTTTCGTTTCCTCGACTTCGTTGAGAGGATGTGACTGCGGAACGCCTTCCTCCGCTTGAACTCGCCCGACGCTGTTTTCTTGAATCGTTTCTTGGCGCCAGACGTGGATTTCATTTTCGGCATACGAACTTCCTTTTCTGTTATTCCGCTGATTTTTCTTTCGGAGCCGCCTTCTTCTTGCCCGTCCTGTCGGGCGCGAAGATCATAACCATCATCCGGCCCTCGAGCTTCGGCATCTGGTCCACCTTGGCGAATTCCACGAGCTGTTCCGCCAGCCTTTGGAGGACCACTTTCCCGTGCTCCTTGTAGGTGATCTCACGACCCTTGAAGACGACGGTCGCCTTCACTTTGTGCCCCTCTTCGAGAAACTTTATCGCGTGCCTTGTCTTGAACTCGAAGTCGTGATCGTCCGTGTTCGGATGGAACCGGAGTTCCTTCAGGAGGCTCACGTGCTGATTCTTCCTCTGGATCTTGTCCTTCTTCGTCTGTTCGTACTTGAACTTTCCGAAGTCCATGATCTTACAGACCGGCGGCGTACCGTTCGGGACGATCTCGAGCAGGTCGAGACCGCGTTGTTGCGCGATCTTCAGCGCCTCTGCGGCGCTCATGACCCCCACCTGCCCGCTTTCATCGATCACCCGGACCTTGAGCGAACGAATCTGCTCGTTGATGTGAATGCGCTCGTTTCCTTTGATGTCAGTTCTCCTGTATCGTTAATGTTTTATTCGTGATGTCCGAGACCATTCGAGCGACAAACGACTCGACGCCAACCGCTCCGAGATCCCCTTTTTTCCGCTGTCTCACGGAAACCGTCCCGGATGAACGCTCCTTCTCACCAATGATAACCATAAAG
Organism: Ignavibacteria bacterium; assembly: GCA_031379665.1. Taxonomy (GTDB): domain Bacteria; phylum Bacteroidota; class Ignavibacteria; order UBA10030; family SZUA-254; genus SZUA-254. The sequence goes on along the minus strand of JANNFI010000107.1, from coordinate 29,057 downwards.
GGGACCTTTTTCAATTCCCATTCACGGATTTTATAACCGATTTTCTCGTTCCTGGTGTCGATCTCGGTCCGAATTCCGGCCGCCCTGAGTTTTTCGTGGATTTCCGCCGCGTACGCGTGCTGGAGGTCGGTGATTGGCATGACCGCCGCTTGCACCGGGGCGAGCCAGAGCGGGTAATCGCCCGCAAAGTGCTCGGTGATGATTCCGATGAACCGCTCGAACGATCCAAAGATCGCCCGGTGGATGGCAACCGGCCGCTGTCTCGAACCGTCCTCGGCGACATAATCGAGGTCGAAGCGTTCCGGGAGCATCACGAAATCGAGCTGAATGGTCGCGACCTGCCACGAGCGTCCGATGGCATCCTCGATCTGAATGTCGATCTTGGGGCCGTAGAAAGCTCCGTCCTTCGGCTTCACCTGGTACTTCAACGACCTCGATTCAAGGCCGTTCTTCAAGCTCTCCTCGGCGATGTCCCAGAGATGCTGCTCCCCCATCGCGTTGTCAGGTCTGGTCGAGAGATGATATTTCGGTTCCAGGCCGAAGACGCGATAGAATTCGATGATCAGGTCGATGACCCGCGATATCTCCGAAAGGATCTGGTCGGGTCGGCAGTAGATGTGCGCGTCATCCATGGTGATCTGCCGGACCCTGAACATCCCCCCGAGGGCCCCCGAGACTTCGTTGCGGTGGAGACGACCAATTTCCGAGAACCTCAGAGGGAGGTCTTTGTAACTCCTGAGCTTATGCTTGTATACGTAGGTGCTCTCCGGGCAGTTCATCGGCTTCAGGCTGTAGATGGTATCGTCCACCTCGACGCAAAACATGTTTTCGCGGTAGTGGTCCCAATGCCCCGACTGCTCCCAGAGATCCTTCTTGACCAGGATCGGAGTGTTGATCTCTTCATATCCCCTCTGGTCGAGCTCGGCACGGAGATATTTTTCGAGTTCACGGAAAAGAATCATCCCCTTGGGGAGCCAGAACGGCGCCCCGGGCGCCACGTCGTGGAAGACAAACAAGTCGAGTTCCCGTCCGAGTTTCCTGTGGTCGCGCTTCTTCGCCTCCTCGAGCCGGTGCAGATGGGTGGCGAGCTCCCCGTCTGAGGGAAAGGTGATCCCATAGATCCGCTGGAGCATTTTGTTCTTCTCGTCACCGCGCCAGTAGGCTCCGGCGACGCTGAGCAACTTGACGGCCTTGATCCTGCCCGTCGACGGCACGTGGGGACCATAACAGAGATCCGTGAAGTTTCCCTGGTGGTAGAGGGATATGGTCTGACCCTTCAACCCCTCGAGCAGTTCGAGTTTATAGGGATCCGCCTTCACGCGAAAATAATCAACCGCTTCTTCCCAGGGAAGCTCCCGCCTGGTGAACGGCACGTCGCGCACGGCGATCTCCCCCATCCGCTTTTCGATGGCTTCGAGGTCGGCCGGCGAGAGACGGTGGTCGCCCATGTCAATGTCGTAATAGAAGCCATTCTCGATCGGCGGGCCGATCCCGAACTTCGTCCCCGGAAACAGCGCCTCCACCGCCTCGGCCATCACGTGGGCCGAGCTGTGCCAGTAGGCAAATTTCCCGCCATCGTCCTCCCACTTCAGTATCCTGACCGACGTGGATGCCGTGATCGGCCTCGAGAGGTCTCGGATTTCCCCGCCGACCTCGATGGCGAGCGCCACCTTCGCCAACCGCGGGCTGATGCCCTGGGCGATCTCCATCCCGGTGATACCGGACCGAAGCGGCTTCACCGATCCGTCGGGGAACCGTATGTCGATTTGGGTGTCGTTCATCGTAAAAAAATCGGACCGCGCCCGGCTTCCCGGGATCATCAATTCGATGTTTCAGTGTGTGGGCTCTATAGGACTCGAACCTACGACCTCTACCATGTCAAGGTAGCGCTCTAACCAACTGAGCTAAGAGCCCCTAACGATCTAGCGACGTGCCGGGAGCCGGAATCGAACCGGCACTCCCCTTGCAGAGAACAGGATTTTAAGTCCTGTGCGTCTACCAGTTTCGCCACCCCGGCGGGTGATACCAGTTCCGATCACATCCCTCACGCCGTCCTTCCAGTACATTGAGGCGCCGGGCGGATTCGAACCGCCGCATAAAGGTTTTGCAGACCTCTCCCTTACCACTTGGGTACGGCGCCGCGTTAAAACAAAATAAAGCCCCGTCGCCCCTGTTTTGCGGGCCGGCGGAGCGGCGTAACCCTGCAAAAAAAAGATCCCCAAATTGGGACCCAGGCTCCCCTTTCGGGGCGTCTCGAGCGGGAAACGGGATTCGAACCCGCGACATTCACCTTGGCAAGGTGACGCTCTACCAGCTGAGCTATTCCCGCGATTGTGGTGCTGAATATAGTAATAAAATTAGAATCCCGCAAGAATTTACAGTTTATTCGGCCGGATTCTGCAAGGCGAGCGGGTCATTGGGAGGAGTTGGGGCCCGGCTTGAGGCGGTACATTGGGTGAGGGGGACTGATGGCTTTTTCACCTGGTTATATCGAGAATCTTGTACTCCAGGGTGCCGGCGGGAACGCTGATATTAACCTTTTCGCCCATCGTCCGCCCCATCAGGCCTTTTCCGAGGGGTGATGTCACCGATATCTTATTCTTTTCGAAATCGGCCTCCTCTTGTGAGACAAGGATGTAATCGACGATCTCTCTGGTTTTAAGGTCTTGAAGTTTAACCTTGGAGAGGATGTAGATTTTATCGTTGGGGAGTTCTTTGCTTTCGATGATCCGCGCACGGGCCAGTGTTTGCTCGAGCTTGGCTATGCGTAGTTCGAGGTGTTGTTGAGCTTCCTTTGCGGCATCGTATTCGGCATTTTCTGACAGGTCTCCGTGGCTTCGGGCTTCACCGATTTTCGCCGCCATCTCGGCCCGCCCTTTTACTTTGAGATTGCGGAGCTCGTGTTCGAGCTCGACGGTCCGCTCCTTCGTCAGGTAGACGATCCCGTTGATTTTCCCCGCATCCGACATAAGTCCGTCGCTTTCTGTAATTACCTTAATTTCCAGACGCTAAAAAGAAAAGCCATCACCCTGATAGGTGGTGGCTGGACAATGCTCATCCTTTTTTCAATGTAGATGATACATTTTTAAAAATCAAGTGGAATGTTCACCACTTTTTTTATCAAATAAGAGCAAATGCCCCATTTTGTCACGTTTCGTCCTGAGGTATTTTTCGTTCAGCTCGTGCGATTCGGCTTCGAGCGGCACCCTTTCGACGATCTCGAGACCATAACCGTGAAGCCCCACGACCTTCTTCGGGTTATTAGTCATCAGCTTGATCTTCACCACTCCCAGGTCACGGAGAATCTGGGCGCCAATCCCGTAGTCGCGCAGGTCGGCACGGAACCCAAGTTTTTCGTTGGCCTCCACGGTGTCGAGACCCTCCTCCTGGAGCTGGTATGCCTTTATCTTGTTGGCGAGACCGATCCCCCGGCCTTCCTGGCGCATGTAGAGCACGATGCCGCGTCCTTCCGCCGCGATCATCTTGAGCGAAGCCTGAAGCTGGTCGTTGCAGTCGCAGCGCAACGAGCCGAATACGTCGCCGGTCAGGCACTCCGAATGGACTCGGACGAGCACGGGGTCCTGCGGCCGGATCTCCCCGGCGACCACAGCTATATGTTCCTTGCGGTCGGTTTCACTCTTGTACAGGTGGATGTTGAAGACACCGTACTTCGTGGGGAGTTTCGTGGTAGCCATCCGCTGGACCAGCTTCTCACGCTGCATCCTGAATTCGATGATGTCCTTGACGGAGACGATCTTCAGATCGAAACGCGCGGCGAGTTTCCTCAGATCGGAGAGCCGGGCCATCTCGCCGGAATCGTTCATGATCTCGCAGATCACCCCCGAGGGATAGAGGCCGGCGAACCGGCAGAGGTCGACGACGGCCTCGGTATGTCCGGCCCTGCGGAGCACCCCACCCTCCATCGCACGTAGAGGGAAGATATGCCCCGGGCGGGCGAGGTCGCTCGGCTTCGTTTCCGGAGCGATGAGGGCCCGTATCGTCGCGGCGCGGTCGGAGGCCGACACCCCGGTCGTGGTACCGTGGATATAATCCACCGACACGGTGAACGATGTTTCGTGCAGGGATGTGTTGCTCTCCACCATCAACCCGAGGGAGAGCGTATCGGCCCGCTCGACGGTGAGGGCCGCGCAAATGATCCCCCGCCCGTGGATGCTCATGAAATTCACGCTCTCCGGCGTACACTTCTCCGCCGCGATGAAGAGGTCCCCTTCGTTCTCCCTGTCCTCGTCATCGACGACGATGACAATCCGCCCCAGGCGGATCTCTTCGAGGGCATCCGTGATCGATGTGAAGTTCATCGGCGAATTCACCGCCTCAGGCGGTCTCCCCTTCCGATTGACGCGTCACGTTGGCAATGGCCGTTTTGTCGATTTTCACCTTGACGTTGTCGGCAATCTGGACCAGGACGATTTTATCCTCGATCCCAAGCACGGTGGCGTGCATTCCGCCGATCGTCGTGATCCTGTCACCCTTCTTGACGCCCTCGAGCAGCTTCTGCCGTTCCTTCTGCCTTTTCTGCTGCGGCCTGAGTATCATGAAGTAAAAAATCAGGATGATCAGCGAGAACATGACAAGGGTGCTGACCATACTTCCGCCGCCTTCGGCACCCTGGGGCGCCATGAGTAGAAAATACTGTTCGATCAATGAATCCTCCGTGTGATTGATGTGGTGTTCAGTGTATTATCGTTTCGTCGCCGTGATGGCGCTGAGTAAACCGGTTTTCCACGCCCCAAAGCTCCCGTCGAGAATCCGCTCCCTCGCACTCTCCATCAGCCACCGATAGAACCAGAGGTTGTGGATCGTTGCAAGGGTGAGCCCGAGGATCTCCCGCGCCATGAACAGGTGCCGGATGTAGGCGCGTGTGAAATTCCGACAGGTGTAACAGCCGCACTCGTCGTCGAGCGGCGTGAAATCGTTCGCGTGGCGCGCGTTGGTGAGCGTCAGCGGCCCGTTTCTGGTGAACGCCATCGCGTTCCGCCCGTTCCGTGTCGGTAGGACGCAGTCGAACATGTCGACCCCCCTCTCGACGGCCTCGAGTAGGTTCGCGGGCGTCCCCACCCCCATCAGGTACCTCGGACTACCCCTGGGGATATGGCGGACGCAGACCTCGACCATTTCGTACATCGATGTCGCGGGCTCGCCGACGGCCAATCCGCCAATCGCATAACCGTTGAAACCCATCCCGACGAGCTCCTGGACAGACCGTTCCCGGATACGGGGATAGGTCGCGCCCTGGGCGATTCCGAAGATGGCCTGCTCGTGGCCGTACAACCCGGCGCCCGACCTGTACTCCGCAAGACACCGCGCCGCCCAGTCCATCGTTCTGTGATTCGATTCCGAAGCGTACCGTTCGTCGCACGGGAACGGCGGGCATTCGTCCAACACCATCATGATGTCGGATCCTATCACCCGTTGTGTCCGGATGACGCTCTCCGGGGTGAACCGATGCGACGAACCGTCGAGATGCGATTGAAAGGTCACACCCTCCTGATCCACCTTCCTGAGCTTCGTCAGGCTGTAGACCTGAAATCCCCCGCTGTCGGTGAGGATCGGCCGTTCCCAGCCAGCGAAGCGGTGAAGCCCTCCTCCGGCGGAGAGTATCCCGGTCCCCGGGCGCAGGTAGAGGTGATACGTATTTCCCAGAATGATATCGACCCCGATCTCCCGAAGGTCCCTGGGTGAAACGGCCTTGACAGCCCCCTGTGTTCCCACCGGCATGAATACCGGCGTAGTGATCTCGCCGTGACCGGTCCGAAGCACGCCGGCCCTTGCATCAGCACATGTGGATACGACTTTAAAATCCATTAAAAATAACGAAATGCGGAACGAGAAACAAAAATTGAGCGATAGCGCGTCAAGTCCTGGTTTCCCGTCCCCGACGGTTGAAAAAACGATGCGTGACCAGGGCGGCACCCCCGGCGAGGATTCCGCCGGTGACGTCTGCCAGAAGGTCCCTCATATCCACGCTCCTTCCAGGGGTATTCGCCTGATTCAATTCGTCGAGAAGACCATAACCCAGGACGATGAAGAGCATCAAAAAGATACGTTTGTATGAAAATTGAAAGGGTTCACTCCCCTTGTGAAGCGCCCTGTATACCAGGAGGCCGAAAATGAAAAAAATGATGAGATGAACCGCCTTATCCCAACGATGTAAAAGCCACCATTGGAGTCGCCCGGAGGGTACCGAGGAGGCGACATAGATGCAGACCGCCCACACGATAGCAGGCATCTGGTAACGAAAAAATGATTTCAATTTATCGTTCAATGGAATCAATTATCATCATACTCCTTAAACACTTGCGGCAATTGATTCAACAAATCTCCAGCCATCAATGAACGATAACCCAAGCGGTTCATCGCCTGATCCCCTGCCTCGCCGTGCAGGTATGCCCCGGAGTACGCCGCACTGATGGTATCACCGGTTTCCGCCCAGAGGGCCCCAACTATTCCGGCGAGGACGTCACCCATCCCGGCGGTAGCCATTCCCCTGTTCCCCGTAGGGTTGAAGAATGCCGTGCCATCAGAATCGACCGTGAGTGTCGGGGCGCCTTTTAAAATAAGGGTAATTTTGTTGCGTTTTACATAGTTCCTGGCCAACCCAAGTCTGTCCTCTTCCAATTCTGTGTTATCGAGGCCGGCGAGGCGTGAGAACTCACCCGCATGGGGCGTCAGGATGCACCTATTCTTACGCAGGTTGCCCCGGGCGACGTTATTTTGGGCGATATGGGACAAACCATCTGCATCGAAGACAAACCGTTTCCCGCTCGTTTTTAGCAATTTCTCTATGAACGCTCCTGCCAGCCGAGTCGGCCCGATTCCGGGCCCGGCGATGATGACATCGGCCCAATCCAGCTCCCTACCTACCGACTCAAGTGATTCCGGGCAGAATGCCCCATCCGGCGAATCCTTGAGTGGGCGCACCATGACTTCGGTGAGTTTTTTCGCAAGGATTGAATGGACTGATGCGGGTGTCGCAAGGATGACCGCCCCTGCGCCGGATTTCAACGCAGACATCGCCGTCAGGGCGGCGGCTCCGGTATAACCGACCGAGCCGGCAAAGATCAATATCTTCCCCACGGAATGTTTGTGGGCGTCGAACCTCCTCCGTGGTAACGCCGTTCGCACATCATCCCTCTGTGGAACAAACATCTCCCCTCCGGAACACCGGGGCGTTCGCAACGGGATACCGAGCCCGGCCGTGACGATTTCCCCGCTCATCTCCGGCCCCCGACCGATCAGCAGGCCGGATTTCAGGAAACCCATCGTCACGGTGGAGTCCGCCCTGACGCAGACGTCTGCCACCCGTCCGGTGTCCGCATCAAGGCCGGAGGGGATGTCCACGGATATTGTCGGAACCCGTTGGAGGTTGATCCAGGCGACGACCTTGCGGAAGCCACCCGTGAGCCTCCCCCGGAATCCGATTCCGAAGAGCGCGTCGACGATGAGAGCTGGTTGTTTCGCGGCCGCCACCGAACGTCCGGTCGGATCGACGACCAGATCCAGGAGGTCCCGCATTCCGGACTCCCGGCTCAGCGAGCGGAGGATGTCAAACTGTGCCCGGGGATCGCCCTTCAACCCGGTTCGCCTGCCGATCAGCATCACCCGAACCCGCACTCCGCTCTCCACGAGGTGCCTGGCCGCCACGAAGCCGTCTCCCCCGTTCCTGCCCGTCCCGCAGACGATGATGGCGTCCTTACCGCCCGTACTCTGCAGCCGGTCGCGGGCGACATCCGCCACGCAGCGGCCGGCGTTCTCCATCAGGATCGACGACGGTACCCCATTCCGTTCGATGGCGTATCGGTCACAGGCCTGCATTTCGGCGGATGTGACGACGATATCCACGGGATTACCGGAGGTTGTGGATGAGGGAAATGAGGGAGGACGGGAGGATGCCTAACTGCAGGTTAATCAGGGCTGCAAGAATGAGCGCCGCGAAAGCTGCAACAGGGATGGGGGACGGCGATGCCCGTTCACTCTCCTGGAAGTACATCACCATCACCAGCCTGATGTAATAATACACCCCCGTCAGGCTCGCAAGCACCCCAAGGATCGCAAGCCAGGTGAGACCCGATTCCACGGCGGCCACGAACACGAAGTATTTTCCAAAGAATCCACCGAACGGTGGGAGTCCCGCGAGCGAGAAGAGAAATACCGCCATCAGCGCGGCGAGGACCGGATTCCCGGTGGAAAGTCCCGCGTAATCATCGTAGCCAAGGTTCTTCTCCTCCTTCTCCTCGAGCATCGACACGACGCCGAGCGCCCCGAGGTTCATGAACAGGTAGGAGAATAAATAGAACGCGACCCCCTCGCTCCCCAGGGGAGTGCCTGCCGCGACGCCGACCAGCATGTAGCCGGCGTGGGCGATGCTGGAGTAAGCGAGCATCCGCTTCACGTTCTGCTGCCGGAGCGCCATGACATTTCCCGCAATCATGGATGCAGCGGCGAGGAACGACAGCGCATCCCTGATCAGACCTGAGTTCATCCCCCCCCTGCGAGAGAACACCATCACGAGGACGGAGAATGCCGCCGTCTTGGCACCCGTGGCCATCAGGGCCGTCACGGGCGTCGGGGCACCCTGGTAGACATCAGGGATCCACATATGGAACGGGAAGGCCCCCACCTTGAATGTGAAACCGCCCAGAAGGAGAATCGCTCCGGTCCAGAAGAGTACCGGTTGGCCTGGCGTCTGCATTCTCTCCACGAGACGGTCGATCGAAAGGCTCCCGGTTGATCCATAGATGAGCGCGATGCCGTACAGGATGAAACCCGTGATGAATGCACCGAGCAGGAAATACTTCAGGGATGCCTCGTTTCCCGAGATACGCGTCCGGAGGTACCCCGCGAGCACATAGAGGCAAATCGACATCAGCTCCAGCCCGAGGAACAGTATCACGAGGTCGGTGGCGAGCGCCATCAGCATCATCCCCGCCACCGAAAAAATGATCATGAGGTAGTATTCGCCGCGTTCCGACCCGAGACGTCGAAGGTAGTCGCGTGAAAAGATCACCGTCAGGAGGCCCGACGCGATGAAGATCGTGCAGAAAAGACGGGAAAGTCCGCTCGGTGCCGGGACCCCTCCGTTCAGTTCGATCCCCGGGAAGAGGAAGGCGCCGATGATGGTCAGGCCGGCGACGCTCATCCAGTAACTGATCGCCCCCGATTTAGTGATCACTGCATCCGTGATAAGAACGAGAATCCCAAGGGAGCAGATCAAGGCCAGGGGGAATGCAACGTTATAGTCGATTGGCATCAGCTCGGTCGGGATGATATCGGTGTTCGGGTCGTTGGAAGTCGAATAATTGCCTGAAATTAGGAATTTTCCCGACAAGATACAATGGCGCAACTCCGGTCCCACCTGCATCCAGGCGGATGGTCAGCCGTGAGAACCGTCAACGAACCGGCGGCGTCAGGGGTCGGGGAGCGCTCTCTGCACCCACCCCGCTCGAGGGGACGGCATCGGCGCTGACTCCAGATGTCGCGCGTCGGAACGCGTTGACGAGCTCCTGCGTACTCCGTCCCGAGAGCTTCAGAAAAGTCCCGGGGAACACACCAATCCAGACGATGAGGAAAACAACGGGGACGAGGACGAACACTTCCCTGGTGGAGAGATCCTTCAACGATCCGTTTTTCGGGTTGAGATTCTCGCCCAGGAATACGCGCTGGTACATCCAGAGAAGATAGATGGCTGCAAAGATGATCCCCGTCGAACTGATGATGGCGAACCAAACGCTGAGGTACGGAGAAGCGTAAGCGCCGACCAGGATGAGGAACTCCCCCACGAACCCGTTCAGGCCGGGAAGCCCGATCGACGAGAGCGACACGATCATGAAGAAGACCGCGAGCACCGGCACCACCCTGGCAAGCCCGCCGAACTCAGCGATCTCGCGCGTATGCCGGCGTTCGTACATCATCCCAACCAGAAGGAAGAGCGCCCCCGTGGAGAGGCCGTGGTTGACCATCTGAAGCACCCCGCCCTGAACGCTTTCCTCCGTCAGAGCAAAGATGCCGAGTACGACGAACCCAAGGTGACTGACCGACGAATATGCCACGAGCTTCTTGATGTCCGTCTGGACCATCGACACCAGAGCGCCGTACACGATCCCGATGACGGCCAGCGCCGAAAGCCAGGGGATGCAAGCCAGCGTGGCCGCGGGAAAGAGCGGCACGCTAAACCTGAGGAATCCGTAGGTCCCCATCTTGAGGAGGACAGCGGCGAGCATCACGCTCCCCGCTGTTGGCGCCTCGACGTGGGCATCGGGGAGCCAGGTGTGGAGCGGAAAGAGTGGCACCTTGATCGCGAAGCTGAGCGTAAACGCCAGGAACATCCAGAGTTGGACCTGCGCCGGGAGGAGCGGACCAACCTCGTAAAGCTTCACCAGATCCGTGGTGAAGGACTGGCCGACCTGGAGGGGTCCCTGGTACCCCAGCCAGATGATCGCGACCAGCATCAGCAGACTGCCGGTCATCGTGTAGAGGAAGAATTTAACGGCGGCGTAGACCCGGTTCGACCCGCCCCAGATCCCGATGATGAAATACATCGGGATGAGCATCGCCTCCCAAAATATGTAGAACAGAAAGATGTCGAGCGCCGTGAAGACGCCGAGGATCCCCGCTTCCAAAAGGAGCATCATGATGACGTACTCCTTCACCCGTTTTTCGATTGAATTCCACGAGGCGAGGAGGGCGATCGGCGTCATGAATGTCGTGAGCAGGATCAGGAGAAGCGACATGCCGTCGATCCCGACGTGGAATGAAATCGCGAGGGTATCCACCCAAGGGTACCGGCTCACCATCTGGAAACCCGCTGCCGAGGGATCGAAGGCAAAGGCGACGGCGAGCGATGCGGCGAACGCCGCGAGGGAGAAGGCGAGGCCGACACCCTTCACGACCGCGACCGACGACCTGCCGAGGAGCAGAACCGACAGGGCGCCGGCGGCCGGAAGGGCGAGGACCAGGATCAGGAGCGATTCCACCGTCATCCGTTCCACCCTGCGATGATGAACCCGAGCAACAGCGAGATGCCGATCAGGATGGCGAGGCCGTAGTTCGAGACGTTCCCCGTCTGGATTTTCCGGGCGACGGTGGAGAGGGCAGTCAACGCGTGCGCGCACCCGTTTACCGTCCCGTCGATGATTCCTGCGTCGATCCACTTCCATAGGAGTCGCTGTGATCCCACCTTCACCGGGCGCACGACCACGGCGTCGAGAACTTCGTCGATGTAGTATTTATTGAACAGCAATGCGTAGAGCGACGAAAACCGGGTGGCGAACCTGTCCACGACATCGCGGCGGGAGACGTAGAGTTTCCTGGCGAGGATGACCCCTGCGAGACCGATACCCACCGAAAGGGCCATTAAAACGTACTCCGTCGCAAGGCTTCCGTGCGTGGACGGCGGGAGGATCCTCGACGACCGCTCGAAGACCGGCTCGAGCCACGTCTCGAGAATGTTTCCACCACCGAGGGCGTGGGGAATGCCGAGGAAGCCGCCGGCGGCGGAGAGGACCGCCAGGACCACCAGCGGGATCAACATTGTCGCCGGGGCCTCGTGGGGATGCTTGTCGTGGCCGAACCGGGGTTCACCCTCGAAGACCAGCGTCATCATCCTGAACATGTAGAAAGCGGTGAGGCCGGCGGTCAGCCATCCCAATCCCCAGATCACCACGGAGCCTTCCGAGAAGGTCTTCCAGAGGATCTCGTCCTTGCTGAAGAACCCCGCGAGGGGGGGAACGCCGGCGATGGCCAGCGCGGCGATGAGCTGTGTACGATAGGTGCCGGGCATGAATTTTTTCAGGCCCCCCATTTTCGTCACGTCCTGCTCGTCGTGGAGGGCATGGATGACGGCGCCCGCGCCGAGAAAGAGTAGCGCCTTGAAGAACGCGTGGGTCATTACGTGGAAAAGCCCTGCGGTGAACGCCCCCACCCCCAGGCCCGCGAACATGTAACCGAGCTGGCTGACCGTCGAGTATGCGAGAATTTTCTTGATGTCCGTCTGGACCAGCCCCATCGTCGCGGCAAAAAATGCCGTCGCGATGCCAACGATGGCGACTACCTCCATCGTCACCGGCGCGAGGACGAACAGTACGGAGCACCGCGCCACCATGTAGATGCCCGCGGTCACCATCGTTGCGGCGTGGATCAGCGCGCTCACCGGAGTCGGGCCGGCCATCGCGTCGGGCAGCCATATATAGAGCGGGATCTGGGCCGATTTTCCGGTCGCGCCGAGGAAAAGAAGGAGCGTGATCGCGACGATCAACGGTTCGCCGGAGGTGAAGCGGGCGGGGGCCTGCGTGAAGACATCCCCGAAATCGAGCGTCCCCGTCGCGTCAAAGAGCATGAACATCGCGACGAGGAACCCGACGTCACCGATCCGGTTGACCACGAATGCCTTCCGGGCCGCGTCCGGCGTCGTGGCGGCGCCCCGGGGATATCCCCCGGTGTCGAATTTCCGCGTGTGCCAGAATCCGATCAGCAGGTACGAGCACAACCCCACCCCCTCCCAGCCAAGGAACATCAAAAGGAAATTATCGGCCATCACGAGGACGAGCATCATGAAGATGAAGAGGTTCAGGTAGGCGAAAAATCTCCAGAAGGCCGGATCGCCGTGCATGTAACCGATGGAATAGACGTGGATGAGGAAGCCGACGCCCGTGATGATGAGCATCATCATCACGGAAAGCTGGTCGACCTGGAACGCCGCGTTGACGGCGAGTCCGCCCGCGGCGATCCACTCGAAGAGTGTCACGGTGTACGCGCGCGATTCCGCCGGCCGGCCGGTCAGATCGACGAGGACAAGGAGCGATAGCAGGAACGAGATCCCGACGGCGCCGCTCCCGATGATTCCGCTGACCGTTTCGGAGGCCAGCTTCCTGCCGGCCAGGCCGTTCACGAGGAAACCCAGCAACGGGAGGAGCACGATGAGCGTCGGGTAGAGGGACCCGACCGTGTCTGCCGGCTCGTTCATTGGCGGCCTACCATTTCATCACGTTGATCTCGTCCACCTGGACGGTCTGCTTGTTCCGGAAGAGAGCGATCACGATCGCCAGCCCGATCGCGGCCTCGGCCGCCGCGATGGCCATCACGAAGAACACAAGTATCTGGCCGGCGTGGTCGGCGAGGTGGTGTGCATAGGCAACGAGGGTCAGGTTCACCGAGTTGAGCATCAGTTCGATGCTCATGAAGATCACGATGGCGTTTCGCCGGAGAATCACGCCAGCCGCGCCCGTTACGAACATCACGGCGCTCAGGATCAGGTAGTACTCGAGCGGGGTTCCGGGGGGCATTGGCTCTTACTCCAGTTTTTTCTTCGCGAGGACGACCACCCCGACAAGCGCCGCGAGGAGCAGGATCGAGGTCATCTCGAACGGAACGAGGTATTCCCTGAACAGCATGGCGCCGAACTCCTCAGCCGTCCCGAATCCGGCCGGCAGCGCGGCGCCTGGAGCCGGAGCTTCCCGGGTGAGGAGCATCGCGAGCTGTGCGAGGACGACCAGCGCAACCGACAACCCGACAACCCTCGCCGGCCCTGAGCGCTCACGAAGCGATTCGTCGTTCCCGAGGTTCAACAGCATAATGACGAACAGGAAGAGAACCATGATCGCGCCAGCGTACACCAGGATCTGGATGATGGCCAGGAACTCGGCGTGAAGTGTGAGGTAGAGCAGGGCGAGGCAGAAAAAATTGAGGACGAGGAAGAGCACGCTCTCCACCGGGTTCCGCCGTGTGACGGTGAGAATCGCCGAGACGGCGGCCACTCCCGCCGTTACGAAGAAGAAAATTCGCTCAACATCCATCCGGACAGCATTTCGAAGGTTCGAATGCCCCGAAGATACCAAAAAGATGCATATGTTCAAAACTGCCGGGCATCGTCACGGCTTTTTCGAGAGAAGTGTCTTCAGTTCCCGGACGCTGAGCCGCTTCCCGGCGAGCAACACCGAGGCCGAAAAAATCCTGCCGGCCAGCCTCATCATCACAAAGACCGAGGCGCCGAGGATGAACAGGGAGACGATGACTTCGTCGAGCGGCGGCATCTGGGAGGGGATCCGTATGGCCATCATCATCGGGGTGAAGACGGGGAACATCGTCAGGACGACCGCCAGCGTCGAGCCAGGGTCCTGCATCACGGTAACCGACAGGGCGAGCGGGACGACGAGCCCGAGCGAAAAGAGGGACGTCACCTGCTGGGCCTCTTGCTCCGTGGAGAGCGGCGCCCCGGCGCTGACGAAGACGGCCGCATAGAACAGGTACCCGAGGACGAAGTAGACCGTCAAAAGGAGGGCGCTACCGAGCGGGATGACCGGGAGGCCCGAAAAATGGCTCACCGCGGTGGCAAACACCCCCCAGGTGAGGAGCTGGGTTACCCCGAGGGCGCCCAGACCGAGAATTTTTCCGCCCATGATGTCGCTGGCGGGCACCGACGAGAGAAGCATCTCGACGATCCTGTTCGATTTCTCCTCCAGCATGCTTCTGACAAGAAGTTGGCCGCCACTCATGATGATGAAGAAGAGCATCATCATATACATATAGACGCTGAAAAAGGTCCGATCGAACGCCGTCTCCTGGGACCCCCCGCCGGTGGACACTTTGAAAGTCCTGATCTTCAGCGAGCGGCTGAATTCCGTGATCAGCCCGGGGTCGATTCCACGCTGCCGCAACTTCACCGCGGTCACGGCCTCCCTGAGGACCGGCGTGAGTTTTTCCTGGAGGCGGATGTTACCGACATTGTGGGTCCTGTACTCCGCATCGACGAACTCGCCGAGCGGGGATCGAAGGATGAAATATCCCTCCATCTCACCCCGGAGGACCATCGAGTCGGCGAGCACGACGGCCTGGTAGATATCGGCAGAGCCGTGGTGCGGCATGATCCTGAGAGGGTAGTTCGGACGCCCATCGGGCAGGATGAACCGCTCTTCGAGCATCGACGCGAACGTCGGTGCGTATGCCCCCGTCTCGTCCACGATGCCGAGCTCCCGGGGTTCGGTGTCGGTGCCGGTGATGAAGATCGCCGGGACCAGGACGAGGCCGACGATGACGACCGGGAGAAGGATCAGGGACACGATGAAGGCCTTCGATCTGATCTTCTCGGAGTACTCCCACCAGGCAACGGCCAGGATCTTCGACTTCATCGTAATGCCGCCCCCCTCCCCCGCCCGCCCCTCACGGTCTCGAGAAAGATGGTGTTCAGCGAGGGTCCGCGTCGCTCGAACATCCGGAGGTCGAGCCGGGCGGCGAGATCCGACACAAGGTCGGCGGACCGCGCGGCGTCGGTTACGATCACTTCGGCGGAGTTGGCGAATTTTTCCACCACCCGGATGTACGGGATCGATGCGAGGACGTCCGGATCGCCGCCAAATTCGATCCGGACGCTTTCCCGCCCGAACCCGGCACGGATTGAGGGCAATGCCCCGGCGAGTACGACCTTACCACCGTCGATGAGGCAGATGTCGTCACAGAGCTGTTCGGCCTGATGCATCACGTGCGTGGAGAAGATGACCGACTTCCCCCCCGTCTTCAGTTCCTGGAGGATCTCGTTGAGCACACTCTGGTTCAGCGGGTCGAGCCCCGAGAACGGTTCGTCGAGGACAACGTAATCGGGGTCGTGGAGGACGGCAATGATGAACTGGATTTTCTGCTGGTTGCCTTTCGAGAGTTCTTCGATCGGCGAATCGGCGTAACCCGAGAGGTCAAGGCGTTCGAGCCAGGTTCCGGCCCGTCGCTTCGCCTCACCCGGCGCCATTCCGCGAAGCGCGGCGAAATAGACGATCGTGTGGAGGACCCTGCTCCTGCGGTAGAGCCCCCGCTCCTCGGGGAGGTAACCGATGTTGTTGGTCACGGCGTCGTCATAGGGCAGGCCGTCGTACGTCACGGTCCCGGCGTCGGTGGGAATGATCCGCAGGAGCATCCTGATGGTCGTCGTCTTCCCGGCGCCGTTCGGCCCGAGCAGGCCGAGCGTGCGGCCCCTCTCCGCCCGGAGTGAGACGCCGTCCACGGCGACGACCGACGAATACTCTTTCCTGAGGTCCGTCGCGACAAGCATGCCCGACCTACGGATTGAGGCGGTAGATCATCCTCGGGAAGGGAATGGTTTCCCGGACGTGGTCAAGACCGCAAATCCAGGACACCGTCCGCTCGACGCCGAGGCCGAAACCGGCGTGCGGAACCGAGCCATACCGGCGGAGGTCGAGGTACCACTCGAAGGCGGCTTGCGGAAGTTCGTGCTCGCGGATCCGGCTCAGGAGCGTATCATAATCGTCCTCACGCTGGCTGCCGCCAATGATCTCCCCGTAACCTTCGGGGGCGAGGACATCCATCGCGAGCGCCAGTGCGGCGTTTTGCGGATCCCGCTTCATGTAGAACGCCTTGATCGCGGCCGGGTAACGGTGGACAATCACGGGCCGGTCGAACTCCGACGAGATCACGGTTTCGTCGGCCGCGCCGAGGTCATTGCCCCATTCGAAGTCCACACCCTTCTTCTTCAGGATGGCGACCGCCTCGTCGTACGAAATCCGCGGGAAGGGCTTTTTCACCAACTCGAGGAATGCGGTGTTCCGCTCGAGGGTCTTGAGTTCCGCCTGCCGGTGCCGGAGGACGGAGGTGACGATGTGCTCCAGGAATTCCTCCGCGAGCTCCATGTTGGCGGCGAGGTCGTTGAAGGCCACCTCCGGCTCGACCATCCAGAATTCGGTCAGGTGCCGGCGGGTCTTCGATTTCTCGGCGCGAAACGTCGGCCCGAAGACGTAGACCTTGCCGAAGGCCATCGCGCCAGCCTCGCCGTAGAGCTGACCCGATTGGGTGAGGTAGGCCTTGCCCAGATCGAAATACTCCGTCTCGAAGAGGGTCGACGTGCCTTCACAGGCCGCGGGGGTGAAGATGGGAGCGTCCAGGAGGGTGAATCCCCTCCCGTCGAAGAATTCCCGGATCGACGCGATGATCTGGTGCCGGATGCGCAGGATCGCGTGCTGACGCGAGGAACGGAGCCAGAGGTGCCGGTGGTCCATCAGGAAGTCGACCCCGTGTTCCTTCGGCGTGATGGGATAGTCCTTCGCGATGCTCACGATGGTCAGCGCCGCCAGTTCCATCTCGACGCCACCGGGCGCGCGGTCGTCCTTTTTGACGAGGCCGGTGACTTCGAGCGAGGATTCCTGAGTGAGCGATTCGAACGAGGCGAACACGTCGTCCGGGACCGAGCCCTTGGCCACGACGCACTGGACGATGCCGGTGCCGTCCCTCACGACGAGGAACCTGATCTTCCCGCTCGACCGCTTGTTGTACAACCATCCCCGGATGGTGACTGTCTCTCCGGCGTGCACGCCGAGGTTTTCGATATACAGGGTTTTCATGTCAACGCGAGGGCGATGCTCATTTTCATTTATTTTCGGTTGGAGACCGCGGGTCTCCCGCCGGGATCCGCGAGCTTGGGATGGGACGCCGAGCCCGACCTAGGACAGGTCGAGCATCTTGATGTCTTTGATGTACCGGACCGTTTTATCTTCCTTGAGCGTCTTCAATTTGTCCAGTTTGTCGACGATCCTGCGGATGTTGTCCCCGATCATGGTGAGATAGTTGCCCGGGAGCGCTTCGGACGACTGTCGCTGGAGGTCTCCGGTGAGTCGCTCCATCTCACGCAGGGAAATTTCGAAATCGCCGGTGACCGAACTGAGCGTCTCCCTGATCGTGCGCAGGCGCTGACGGCTGATCTCGAGGTTGAGCAGGCGGTCGCGCAACCGCTGCTTCTCGATGACGCTCAGGATCGTCTTCGGGAGCACGGGGGAGGATATGTCTTCCTTCACGAGGTATTCCGCCGCGCCAAGCTTCATTACCTCGAGGGCCAGGCTGAAATCCCTGTTGACGGTGAGGAAGACGATCGGGATCTGCTCGTAGGTGGTGGCGATCTCTCTGGCGATCTCCAGTCCGGTCTTTCCCGGGAGGAAGTAATCCATCAGGACGATGTCCACCTTCGGGGTCTCCCGGAGAAAGGCCATCGCCTCGGCGTGGTTCTCCTTCCAGGTGACGGTGAAAAGGCTGGCATCGAACCGCTGCAGGTAGACCTGCACCAGCTTGGCGAAATCCTTGTTGTCCTCGACGAGGAGGATGTTGATGGTGTCGTTCATTGTAGTCGGTCGGGTCAGTCGTTCAGATCGCAGCAGAGACGGGAAGAGTGAAACAAAACATCGATCCCGTTCCCTTTTGCGATTCGACCCAGATTTTCCCCTGGTGAATTTCCACGATCTTCTTTACGATGGCCAGTCCCGCGCCGGAACCTTCGAATTCTTCCCTCCGATGGAGGCGCTGGAAGATGACGAATATTTTGTCAAAGTACTCCGGCTCGATGCCGATGCCGTTGTCTTTGACCCAAAAAAGGTACGAATTATTTTCCTGATATCGAAATCCCACCTCGACGAGGGGGTCGGGTTTATCGTTGAATTTCAGAGCGTTTCCAACGAGGTTCCTGAAAAGTATCTTGAGGTGTGTCTCGTTGCCGTGGACCGTCGGGAGGGCGGGGTCAACGCGGAACTCCACGTTCCGCTTCCTGATCACGAACTCCATGTCAGTTCGGATTTCCGCAACGAGGGCGGACAGATCGACGTCCCGGAACGATTCCGTCGGCCTGCTCACCCGCGACAGCATCAACAGGTCATCGATCAACCCCTTCATCCTCGTCGCCGCCCCCACGAGCGAGTCGAGATAGTCCCTGCCTTCGGCCCTGATGACGTCGGAGTAGTCCATCTGAAGGATCCTGCTGAAACCCTCGATGCTGATGAGAGGCTCCTTCAGGTCATGAGAGACGACGTAGGTGAAATCGTCGAGCTCCTGGTTCCGCTGTCCGATCTGTTGAGAGTTCAGCACGGTCTCCTCATACAGGCTCGCCTTCTGCGCCGCGATGGCCGTCAGGTAGCCCACGCTTTCGAGCAACCGGACCTGGACGTCGTCGAACGGCCGCGCATCGCCACTCACGATCTCGATGACGCCGATGATGGCGTCCTCTGAGACCATCGGCACCACGACGGTCCCCCCTCCATCGTACCGCCGGGTCGTCCGGGCGGAGACGACCTCGGCGACCTCCGCAGATGCCACGGTATCCTCCGTCCCCGCGAGATGGTCGACCCTGTATCCGGCGCCTTCACGGACCGCCCGCATCACGAGATTGAGGTTTCCAGTCGCGTTGTTAAGGAGAAAAATCGAACACCGTCCACAATCGACGACCCGGCGGATGTGGTCGAGGACGACCCGGTAGATTTCCGCGGTATCGAGGAGGGAGGTGAGCTTCTGGCTCAGCTCGAACAGGACGCTGAGCCGTTCGACCTGGGACCTGAGTTCGGCGTAGAGGTGGACGTTCTCGATCGCTGCCCCAAGCTGGTTTCCCGCCAGGTTCAGGACGTGGCGTTCCTGCTCGGTGAATTCGTGCGGGGAGTCGTAGAACACTTCGAGTGCGCCCAGCGCTTTCTCCCTCCGCGTGACGATTGGAACCACGGCCATAGCCGAAATGGCGTGCCGGACCAGAAATGCCCGGTTCGCCGCGGCGATCCTGGGATCTGCTGCCGCGTGGTCGTCGATGTACTCCGGGAGTTTCCGCCTGACCACGTCACCCGTGATCGAGAGGTCGGGATGGAGCGTCCGGATGTCGCCAGTGCTCTCGGGCGCGAAACCTTCCTGGTGCTCGAGGACGAGCGTTCCGTCGGGGGCGCCGGCCAGGTAGACGATCACGCCCCTGGCGCGGAGCGCCGTCCTCAGGAGGGAGAGCGCCGCCCCGAGGATCGACCCGATGTCGAAGGTGTTGCTGATCACCCCCGATATCTCGTGCAGGGTGAGCAGCTGGTTCGCACGATTCCGAAGTTCCGTCTCGGTGGTTTTCAACTCGGTGATGTCGGTGTGGCTGAAGACGAATCCGACGGCTCTCTCCCCGTCCTTCAGCGAGTTGACCGTCAGTCGGGTGGTCATATCCCCGGCGGGCCCCGCGATGGCGAACTCCTCGGTATAATGGGAATCCGCACCGGAACCTGCGCGACCAAAAGCGCGGTTGATCGCGTCCCTGAGCGGTGACGGCGGCAGAAGGTCGAGGATCTTCATTCCCTCGAATGGCGCGGTTCCCCGGCCGGTGACCGCCCGGAGGAAATCCACTCCCGCCCGATTGATCCGCGTTATCGCGTACCCGGTGTCCAAAGTATAGACCGGGCTGTCGATGGAATCGAGCAGGTTCGTGACGTACGACGAATCCGACACGACCTGTTTGAACAATCGAAGGCGACCGATGATCCCGCCGAGCTGCCTCGCCAGCGGGCGCAGGATCGCGAGGTGCTCCTCATCGTACGCGTGCGGTTCGCGGCAGAAGACCACGAGCAGCGCGCGCGCGCCGGGGGGCCCTTCGATCGGGACGATGGCCGCGGATCGGAACCGTTCCCCGGCGTCCCCCCACCCGGCGGTCCGGGGGTCGTGGAGGAGGTCGGGTATGAACTCGTCAACCCCTTCCCTCCCCTGCTCCGCGTGGAGGGAAGTCGTGAACCGCAGGATGCTCGCGGCCTCGAGGGGCTCGCCATCAAAGGTCACGCTCCGGGAGAACGGGTCCGCGGGGTCGTCGGTGGAGACTGTCGCCAGGGCGTGAGCCGGCAACAGTCTCACCACCTCGTCGGCCAGCGTCCGGAAGATCTCGGCGAAGTCGTTCGAACGATTCGCGAGCGTGATGATGCGGTTGATCATCTCGATCCGGTTGGTTCCCGACTCAACGTCGCGCGTGAGCCGGACCCGGTCGGAGATGTCCCGGGCGATGTTCAGCATCGCGACCGGCTCCCCCATCGAATTCCTGATCAGTGTCGTGTTGAGGCTCATCGGGACCTCATCCCCGGTGCGGGCAACCCAGGTGACGTCGAAATCGTGGAGCCACCGTTGTTCCCTGATCCGTGTGATCCAGACCAGGAAACGACTCATGTCACGCTCGACCAGCCACGGGTACGGAAATTCCTGCCCGACGACCTGGCTCCTCGGGTACCTCATGACCTTGAGGAACGCCTGGTTCACCTCCACCACCCGACCGCCCAGGTCCGTGATCATCATGACGTCGTCCATCGCGTTGATCACATTGAGCAGGATTTTTTCGGACTGAAGAAGGTGGTCCAGCTCCGCCTGCCGGGCGGTGACATCGGTGTACCGCAGGAGGAAACCGGGGGCGGCCTCGCCCCGCCCCGGGACGGGCACCAGGAACGCATCGTACCAGTTTCCGGCGTGCGCCGCCGACCCGACAAGGCCGAGCCTTGAGGGTTTCCGTCCGGAGACCGACAGCTGGAACCCGTCGACGCCGAGCGACAGCGGTAACGGTGCGATGTCTTTCGCGGCCTTCCCGATCGCCTCGCCCCTCGGCACCCCTGTGATCAACTCCATCGTCGGGTTCCAGTCGACGCACGTGGCGCCGTCGTCGAAGACGGCCACGCCGTCGGGGAGGGCGTCCTGGACGGTGCGCAGGATCGAGTGCTCAGTCATCACCGAACGCATCTTTTCATGTTCTTCGGTGACGTCGGAGAGGATCCCGGTGAAGCCGGCGACCTTGCCTTCCTGGTCCCTCATCACCGACACCGAATCGCGCATCCAACGGAACGCGGCCTTCGCCTTCGGTCTGATGCGGTACTCGCGGACGAAACCCGATCCGAGCGCCGCGGACCCGGTGACCCTTTCCAGATATATTCTCTTGTCCTCCTCGTGAATCAGGGAGAGGAACAGCGACCTGTTCCGGTCGAAATCGCGGGGGGCGTAGCCGAGGATCCCTCCGACCGCGGCGTCGATCGTCAGGAGGGTTCCGTCGGGGCCGGACGTGTAGACGATCCCCGAGAGAGAGTCCACGACGGTGTGGAGCCGGTGTTCGGATTCCCTGACGGCGGCCAGTCTCCTGGCGTTCACCATCGCGTTCCCGAGCTGGCGGCCGAGCGTGGTCAGGGTCCCGAGCGAGACGTGGTCCTGGTCCCCTTCATTGAGAGACAGCCCGAGGATGAAACCGATCGGTGCCTCCGCGTGGACCAGGGGTATGAGCGACATCTGCTTTATGCGGTGTTCGCGGAAGAGCGTCTTGAACGGGAGGTAACTGGGATACTTGTCGATCCGGAAGACGTGGCTTTCGAGCGTCTTCGACAGGTATCCGCCGAGCCCCTCCGTGGAGGGGAGGATCGCGAGTGTCTCGAGGAGTTTCTTCGGGAGGTGCTTTGAGTAGACGGCGGCGAAGGTTTTCGACGCGACGTCGAGCGTGTAGACCGAGCCCCCCGTCCAGCCCAGGACTTCCAGCGACCGGTCGAGCGCGATGTGGACCAGCTTTTCGTATTCGAGTGTGCCCGTCGCTGCCTCGAGGATCGACTTGATCCGCTCCGTCCCTTTCTGCATCCCGGTGAGCCGAGCCTCTTCCGATCGTCGCTCCGTCACGTCTTCGAATTCGACGAGGATACCGGCATCGCTGACGCCCTGGATCTTGCGGAGGGTCAGCCGGACTCCGAGTTGCTCTCCGCCGGACCTGACGAGCATCGTGTCGATCTGCTGCGCGTTCAGCCGGGAAGCGGCGAACTTCGTAAGCGCGGCGTCGAATCCCTCACGCTGATGGGGGGACACCATCCCGGTCAACGCCTGTCCGCGAAACTTTTCCGGCTCCCCCGGCCCGAACAATTCAACGCACGGTGGATTGCAATACACGAGCGTTTTCCCCTGGATCAGGGCGACGGGCCGTGAAATCTGCTCGGCGATCGTCCTGAACCTCCTGTCGCTTTCCTCGAGGGAGCCGATCCTCGATGCGAATTCCGAAATGTCCTCCAACACGAGGGCGCAGCACTCACCGGCGTCACCTCCGGCGGGTGAGATGGAGATCCTGACGGGAATCTGAGCGCCGTCGGCGCGGAGAAGGTGCCCCGTGATGGTCATCCGGTCTGCCGCCGAGAGGGCGGCTTCCATCCGCTCCCGCAGCAGCCTGAGGGTCTTCACCGGGAAGACCGTCGAAAGGTTGATACCCCCGGTTGAAACGCTCCCCTCGCCCTTCAGCCTGACGAAAGCCGCGTTTGCCGAGAGGACCTTCTTCCGGTCGACGTAACACGATGGCACGGGGTGGGCGCCGAACAATTCGTCGACCTGCCCCTGGAGATCGGTTAGTTTCTTGTTTAATTCGTGATTCGAACGATTTTCTTCGACCACGAAAAGGGTGAGGCCGCCTTCGAGCGGCGTCGAGCGAACGCTGATCGGAAGATCGGTCCCCTGAGTCGATCGTACCGTCAGCTCCCCGGAGTTGTCGGGGTTCTTCCGCACCATCGCGAGGAACCGGAGGAATGCCCGTTTCCGGGCGGGACTGAGGAACGAAATTGTGGGCGGGAGGTCGGCGTCATCTCCGGCCACTGCGAGTAACTTTCGAAGCTTGACATTCGTGGCCCGGAACGAGCCCCGGAGGTCGGCGATCAGGACGCCAAACGGCGTTCCCGCGGGAAAACCCTCGATAATCCCCGCCGCGGTGGCCTCCCGGTTGAAGAACTCATCGCGTATCTTCCCGCCGTGCGAGGTCTCAAAGTCCGAAATAGGGATGAGGCGCCGGTTTTTTCCCGCCCCCTTGGCTGACAAGCGAAAACCGAAGGGTGATGGGGGCCCGGTGTGATGCCTTCCCTTCATATGAACGGGCATCAGCAGGAGGTCACCCCCGTGGGTGGAGAGCTCGAGACAGAGCGAGGATGCTTCCCTCAATGCGATGAGGGTCTCTGTTCGGAAGGAAGTACGGAGGGCCGTGACGAAGAAAAACCCTTTCTTTTTGAGTAATGTGGCGCAGATGTCGCAGAACACACGGAGGAGCTCCTTCTCCCCACCAAAAGCCTCCCTGCACTCGTCGAGGTCGTCCGTGATGATGAAATCCCCGGTTTTCATCTCTTTCAGACGTCCCATCATCCAGCGGCGGAGCGCGAGAGGGCGTGAGCTTACCGACTTAGGCGGCCGGAGGTCTTGGGCGTTGGTCCCTGCAAGGAGGAAATCGCGAGATCCGGTGAGATTGAGGTAAAGGACTCGTCCATCTGCGATTCTGGCACTACCCAGAACGTTTCGCAACAGGGGTTGAGAGTCACCGCGAACGGTTTGGAGTATGAGGAGGGTGTCGCCATCACGGATGCCCCCCAGGTAACGGTCGAATTCAGGTGATCCGGTGGAGAATGAGGGTTGCATCGTTACGATGTGCAAAAAATCACCTCAATGTAACGATTATCCCTTCGCACCGCAAGATTCTTGCGGGGGGGTGTAAATAAAAAAGGCGTCCCGGAAACCGGGACGCCTTCTGAAGATTGGTTCTGAAGCTTAACGAAGGAACAGGTTCAAACCGACCGACCAGGAAGAAATCCCGAATTCGGTGATTGAGGGTCCGTCCGTCGTCGTGCCGCCGCTTTCGGTGTCCGAAGCGGAACTGTTATAGGAGATCATGTATTCCGCATTGAAAGCGACCTGTTCCCACGCCATCCATTGCGCACCCATGATGATGCCAACACCGAAGTCGGTGTAGCTGGTCTTCGATGTGGATGCCGCACCGGTCGGAGGAGTATATACGCTCTCATTGGACGACATTCCGAACATCACACCCGGGCCCCAGTATGCGGAAACCGGTCCTTCGTTCATGAAGAACCAGAGCAACGCCGGCTGAATGCCGAAGGCCATCTGCGTGAAATCCTGCTCGTCACCCGTGACGTTGACGTCTTTCTCGTTGGAGTTCCATCGGTTGAACGCCAGGCCAAGACGGATCGCCATATCGTCCTGAATGTAGTACGATGCGCCGAAACCGTAGAGATAGTTTCCATTGGCCGTTCCGGCAGTCGATCCATTGACGCCGAAAGTACCCAAACCGTTGATCAGGAAATTGAGCGTTGTCGTTCCCTGTTTCGTCTCACCGGCAGTCGCAAACCCGGCCGCGAGCAACAGGACCAGTCCAACTAAGAGCAGTCTTTTCATTTGAATCCCTCTATTTGTTGAGATATTGTGAATTATTACGATTGACACATTTCCACAAATTAAGCCCATCTCCGATCCGTCTCCCGGACGGCAAAAATGAACGTTGAGATTATACCAAAATTTAAAGTGGTTGTCAAGTTGTTTTTTGGGATTAAATCAAGTGAGTCCTATAACCCCTCAAAATGGCTTAAACTTAGCATAACCGCCGATTTTTACGGGCAGGATTTGGGGGTGGATTGTGTGGGATGGGGCTCCCCCTTCCCCTTGACCGGGTTGGGGGTCTTTTGCAGAGAGGTCCTCACTGGAACGCAGGACTGACCCAATTACGAGGGTGGAACCGGTCGACTTACTCCTTCAGGAGCGACCGGGCGATGACGAGGTGCTGGATTTCGGAGGTACCCTCATAAATTTCGGTGATTTTTGCGTCGCGGAGGTACCGCTCCACCAGGTATTCCCGGACATATCCGTAGCCACCGTGGATCTGGATCGCCTCGAGGGCGCATTCGACTGAGATTTTCGATGCGAAAAGTTTGGCCATCGCGGCCGCTTTACCGTACGGCTTTCCTTCCTGCTTCAATTGAGCCGCCTTGAGGATGAGGAGTTGGGCGGCGTCGACCTTTGTGGCCATCTCGGCCAGTTTGAACTGGATCGCCTGAAAGTCAAAAATGGGCCGTTCGAAGGCCTTGCGTTCCCTTGAGTAGCGGAGCGCCGCGTTCAACGAAGCTTCCGCAATTCCATAGGCCTGAGCCGCGATCCCCACACGGCCACCGTCGAGAGTCTTCATCGCGAACTTGAACCCGAATCCATCCTCGCCGATCCGGTTTTCGACCGCAACCTGGCAATCCTGGAAAGAGAGCGAAACCGTATCGGAACTCCGGATGCCGAGTTTTTTCTCTTTTTTCGCTATGGTGAAACCGGGCGTCCCCTTCTCGACGATAAAGGTGCTGATCCCGTGCGGGCCCTTCGACTTGTCGGTCGACGCCATCACCAGAACATAATCCGCGGTCGACCCGTTGGTAATCCAGTTTTTCGTGCCGTTCAGAAGGTAGTGGTCTCCGTTTCGGGTGGCCGTTGTGCGCTGATTTGAGGCATCGCTGCCCGCTTCCGGTTCAGAGAGCGCGAAAGCGCCCAGGGCTTTCCCGCAGGCGAGGGGGGTCAGGTATTTTTCCTTTTGGAATTCGTTCCCCCACTCGTTGATTCCGAAGCATACGAGTGAGTTGTTGACCGACATAATGACCCCGGCCGAGGCATCGACCTTCGAAATTTCTTCAAGGGCAAGGATATAGCTGACCATATCGAGCCCCGCCCCGCCGAATTTTTCCGGCACCATCATACCCATGAACCCCAACTCCCCCATTTTCTTGATCGCCGCGTGGGGGAATTCCTCCTTTTCATCCCTTTCGATGGAGTCGGGCCCGAGTTCATCTTCCGCGAACTTCTTCGCGGTATCCCTGATCATCAGCTGGGTTTCAGTAAAATCGAAGTTCATTGGGGGGTATGGATAGACTGTTCAGGAGTAGGTATAAAAACCCCGGCCGGATTTCTTTCCCAGGCGACCGTCCGCGACCATCTTCTTCAAGAGAGGGCAGGGCCGGTACTTGGTGTCACCGAGGCCTTCGTGAAGCACGTTCATAATCGCCAGGCAGACGTCCAGGCCGATGAAATCGGCAAGTGTGAGGGGTCCCATCGGATGGTTCATCCCGAGCTTCATCACGGTGTCGATCGACTCGGGAGTCGCCACCCCTTCCATCACACAATAGATCGCTTCATTGATCATCGGGAGGAGCAGTCGGTTGGAGATGAAACCCGGGTAGTCGTTCACCTCGACTGGGGTCTTTTCGAGGCTGCGGGTCACAGCGAGAATCTCGGCGGTCGTTCTGTCGTCTGTTGAAAGTCCCCGGATCACCTCGACGAGCTTCATCACCGGGACCGGGTTCATGAAATGCATCCCGATCACCCTGTTCGCCCTTCCCGTGACGGCCGCGATCTCCGTGATGGAGATGGACGAGGTGTTCGACGCCAGAACGGCATCGGGGGGTGCGGCCGCCGCAATCGTGCGGAATATTTCCAACTTCACGCCCTTGTTTTCGGTGGCGGCTTCGATCACGAGGTCGGCGGTCGATACGGCGGAGCGTAAATCGGTGGAACGCGAGATGCCCTGGAGGATCCTCGCCTTGTCCGCCTCGTTGAGCCCACCCTTCCTGATCTGGCGATCGAGGTTGCCGGCGATGGTCTTCAGCCCCCGCTCGACGAGGTCGTCGCGGATGTCGGTGAGTGTGACGGCGTAGCCGAACTGCGAGAAGACGTGGGCGATGCCGTTGCCCATCGTCCCGGCGCCGATGACAGTGACGTTCTTCATTGCAGGGGCCTGTCCTTATCGTTCGATGATCGATCGATAATCATCCCGCTCGCTTCGCCCCCGCCGATGCAGATGGCGGCGAGGCCGCGTTTCTTGGCGAGCCTCCGGAGCGCGTACACGAGGGTGACGAGGATCCGGGCGCCGCTCGCCCCGATCGGATGACCGAGCGCGACTGCACCGCCGTGGACGTTCAGTTTGGCGGGATCAATACCGAGCATCCCGTTGACCGCCAGGTTGACGACGGCGAAGGCTTCGTTGACTTCGAAGAGGTCGATGTCGGCAAGGGTGAGGCCGGCTTTCTTCAGGACCTTCGGTATGACGTCCGCCGGAGCCGTGGTGAACTCCACCGGCTTCCTGGCGGCCGAGCCAAACGAACGGATCGTCGCGAGCACTGGCAGTTTCAGCGCGGCTGCCTTTTCGGCCGACATCAGGACGAGCGCCGCCGCGCCGTCGTTGATCTTCGAAGCGTTCGCCGCGGTGACGGTCCCGTCCTTGGCGAAAGCCGGTCGCAAGGTCGCGATCTTGTCGAACTTCACCCTGCCGGGTTCCTCATCGTCGGTGACGCGAACGGGATCCCCCTTCTTCTGCGGAATCTCAACTGCCACGATCTCGTCGTTGAAATACCCCTTCTGTTGGGCCTCGAGAGCCCTCCGGTAGCTCGTCACTGAAAATTCGTCCTGCTCTTCCCTCGAAACATTGCAGTTTTTGGCACAGAGTTCGGCCGCGTTGCCCATATGGATGTCATCGTACGGGTCCCACAGGCCGTCCTTGATCATGGAATCGACCACCGAGCCGTGGCCCATCCTGTAGCCGGTCCTTGCCTTCTCGAGGAGGTAAGGGGCATTCGACATGCTCTCCATGCCGCCGGCGACCACCACATCGGCATCGCCGAGCATGATGGCTTGCGCTCCAAGCATCGTCGCCTTCATCCCGGAGCCGCAGACCTTGTTGACGGTCATCGTCTGGACGGAAGGCGGGAGGCCGGCGAAAAGGGCGGCTTGCCGTGCGGGGGCCTGCCCGATCCCAGCAGTGAGCACGCAGCCCATGATGACTTCGTCGACAGAGGCAGGGTCGACCATCGACCGCCGAAGCGACTCCCTCACGGCAACGGCGCCGAGCTGCGGGGCGCTGAACGCGCTGAGAGAACCGCCGAACGACCCGATCGGCGTGCGGCAGGCGCCGACGATGACGACTTCCCTGGGATTGGCCATGGCTCTATAGGAGTGTGCTGTGAAGACGCCGTTAAAGTAAAACAATTCGTAAAGAATTGCAAAAAAAATCCCGGGGTTCGTGACAAACCCGGGATCGAGGTGAAAAGAACAGGTAGCGCTTACTTGATGCGGACGAACTCGATGCGGCGGTTCTTCGCCCGACCCTGCGCCGTCGCGTTGTCGGCGATAGGTTTGACGAACCCATATCCCCTCGAGCTCATCCGCGCCGCCGGGATGCCGAGGCTGACGAGGTACGCCTTCACGCTCTCGGCGCGGCGAAGCGACAGGTCCTGGTTGTATTTCGCGCCGCCGACATTGTCCGTATGACCGTGGATCGCGACTTCGGCCTCGGAATTGCCGAGGAGGCTGATGGCCACCTGGTCGAGGATCGCCTTTGCCCCCGGCAGGAGCGTCGCCTTGTTCGTCTCGAAGTTCACGCCCTCGAGGATGATCCTCTCCCCGACCTTGATGATCGGGACGTCGTCGCCCGCGTCGAGCGGGTTCAGGTTGATCTGGACCTCGCGCCCGTCCGGGAC
>JANNFI010000012.1:0-42150 GCA_031379665.1 Ignavibacteria bacterium | reverse complement strand
GATCTGGGCAAAGCGCGCAGCGGTGAGGCCGCCCACAGCCTTCGCGACCTGATCGTAATATTTCTCCAGGAGCGCGGTCCTGTCCCGCTGGATGCTGAACGATTCCTTCATCATCTCACCGGCCGCCATTTCCGTGACATTCTGGTAATGAGCAGGTATGTCATTGGCCCCTCCTTACGGTTGGTTGATAGATGTTATCCGAGCACCGGGACACTCACCCGCCCCGGGATCGGCTCAGAACCAGATCAGGCCGCGCAATCCCCAGAAGCTGTCTTCCGCCGCCGAAATGTACCTGGCGCTGAGATCAAACATCCCCAGTTTGACGCCGAGCTGGGGCACGAAGACTCCGCGCGTGACGTTCTGCTCGCTGCCGGCGACCTTCTTCGTGAATGAGTAGGTTCCCCCCTCGGCGCCGACGTACGCGAAGACGAGGAAGTTGAGCCGGCCGCCGACCAGGATGCCGAACGCCGAGCCGGTGCCCTCCTCAGTGACATTGTTCACCGTGATCGACTTGTCGGTGAACTTGATGTACTCCACGCCGCCCGTGATATCCACGATCGGGATGATCCCGATTTTTGCGAGGCCAGTCGCGCCGTACCCGGTGGAGACGAGTTCCTCGAGGTCCTCCTGGGGGAACGTCACGTCCGCCCCGACTCCGAACGAGACGGCCTGGGAAAAGGCGGGTGCAGAGGCGAGGATGCCTAGGAATCCGAACGTAAAAGTGAGCGTGAGAATTTTCAGAATCTTCATAGATGTGATCCTTTCGTTGTTGGAATGTCGATCCGATTGACCGGATTGAATCGTGAATTCGTTATAGTCCCCGGACCGCCGGGGATGTGGGACCAGTGGCTCCCCGGTGTCCCCCTGTTCCTGAACCGAGATAATACCGACAGTCGAACGCGACGCGCAGTCCGATGGTCCAGGTCGACTGGGTCTCGGGCACTGCCGCGCCGGGCGGGGTGAGCATCGATATCTTGGTCGGGATGTCGACCGCGGTGTAGAGCTGGACGATCATGCTCGAGCTCTGGTCCATCGAAAATGTCCTGAACGGACGGTACTCGACCACCGGAAACTCGAGCTGGACCGAGCGAAGCGCGACGATCGGCACATCGGGTGCGCCTCCGGCCGGGTACGGGATGAACATCCGGTCTTCCTCCTTGCCGTAACCGAAAAAGGCGGCCGCGATGTCGGCCACGCCGCGTAATCATAGGCGTGGTCAGATGGGGAGAAACGCGATGAAACCACCGGCATGGGGTGGTCTGAGTCGTAAACGGAATTGGCTCCACAGGCGGGACTCGAACCTGCAACCCTCCGGTTAACAGCCGGATGCTCTACCATTGAGCTACTGTGGAATCGACGCTGGGCGGGGGTCTGAAATTCGGATGGCATTCGGTGATTCAGGCCCGTAAACAGGCTGTAAATATAGGGAAATACTCGCGGAATGTCAACGCTTCGACGGTTCGTGAGGGGATCCGATGAGCTCTAATCCGGCTATGCTTCTCCGCCGTCCTCGGGCGCCTCGGTCGTCCCTGCGCCGGGCTCGGTGGAGTTTTCATCCGTCTTCACGGCCTTTTTTTCGAGCTTTCGCGCGAGCTTCTCTTCCTTTTTCTTCTTTTTTGCGATGTCTCGTTGCCGTTTCTCGTATCCGTAATTGGTTTTCGCCATTGCTCGTCCTGTAAGGTGATCGGTTTCGTTTGTTCGGGCGGGTTATCCTGGCGGAAAGGGTGGCCGGCGACGTCCCCCGCGGCTCCAATATCCGATATCCCCCGCCGATTTCCAAACGTCGAACCCGCCAAAATCCGGAAATTTTGGCACAAATACCCCATTTGAAATATCAGGGGGTTTTCGGTATATTGTCATAGAAATTCGCCTGATTATGAGGGTCGTCACAGCGGGACCCTCGGGATCTTAATACACTATATCATCACATCATCAGGGCCCGAGATGGAAGGAAATTTCTCGAATCGCGTACAGGATGTCATCCGGTTGAGTCGTGAGGAAGCGCTCAGGCTTGGTCACGACTACATCGGCACGGAACATCTCCTCCTGGGCGTCATCCGCGAGGGCGAGGGGATCGCCGTAAAGATCCTGCGCAACCTCGGCGTCGACCTTTATAAACTCAAGAAGGCCATCGAGGACACGGTGCGCACCTCCGGGGGTACGCTCACCATCGGGAACATTCCACTCACCAAGCAGGCCGAAAAGGTCCTGAAGATCACCTATCTCGAGGCGAAGCTCTACAAATCCGACGTCATCGGCACCGAGCACCTCCTCCTTTCGCTGCTGCGAGACGACGACAACATTGCGGCGCAGATCCTCCACCAGTTCAACGTCCACTACGACGTGGTCCGCAACGAGCTGGACAACATCATCAGCGGCAAGCCGTCGAGCCCGCCCACCGCCGCCCAGGGCGCCGCCGGAGCGGAACGCCGGGTCGACAAGTCGAAGACCCCGGTGCTGGACAACTTCGGCCGCGACCTGACGAAGCTCGCGATGGAAGACAAGCTCGACCCGATCGTCGGGCGCGAAAAGGAAATCGAGCGCGTGGCCCAGGTCCTGAGCCGCCGAAAGAAGAACAATCCTGTTTTAATCGGCGAACCGGGAGTCGGCAAGACCGCGATCGCCGAGGGGCTCGCCCTGCGCATCGTCCAGAAGAAGGTCTCCCGCGTCCTCCACGACAAGCGTGTGGTCACGCTCGACCTCGCCGCGCTGGTGGCCGGCACCAAGTACCGCGGCCAGTTCGAGGAGCGGATGAAGGCCGTGATGAACGAGCTCGAGAAGGCAAAAGACGTGATCCTGTTCATCGACGAGCTGCATACGATCGTCGGCGCGGGCGGCGCGTCCGGCTCGCTCGACGCGTCGAACATGTTCAAGCCCGCGCTCGCGCGGGGAGACCTGCAATGCATCGGCGCCACCACGCTCGACGAGTACCGCCAGTTCATCGAAAAAGACGGCGCGCTCGACCGCCGGTTCCAGAAGATCATGGTGGACCCGACGAGCGTCGACGAAACGATCCAAATCCTTAAAAACATCAAGCAGAAGTACGAGGAGCACCACAACGTCCGATACACCGATAAGGCGCTCGAATCCGCCGTGCGGATGAGCGACCGCTACATCACCGACCGCTATCTCCCCGACAAGGCCATCGATATCATGGACGAGGCCGGCTCGAGGGTGCACCTCTCGAACATCCACGTCCCGAAGCAGATTCTTGAACTCGAGGGCGAGGTCGAGAAGATCCGGCAGTCGAAGAACCAGGTCGTCAAGAACCAGAACTTCGAGGAGGCCGCCCGGTTGCGCGACCTCGAGAAGAAGTTCCTCAACGACCTCGAGATCGCCAAGCGCGAGTGGGAACTGAAAGCGCAGGAGATGGTCTACGAAGTAAACGAGGAAGTCATCGCCGACGTGGTCGCGATGATGACCGGCATCCCCGTGAACAAGATCGCGCAGTCCGAGTCCGAAAAGCTGCTCAAGATGGACCAGGTGATGAACGGCATCATCATCGGACAGGAAGAAGCGATCGAGAAACTCGCGAAAGCCATCCGCCGGACCCGCGCGGGCTTGAAAGACCCCCGCCGCCCCATCGGCTCGTTTATATTCCTCGGCCCGACCGGCGTCGGCAAGACCGAGATGGCGAAGGCCATCGCGCGATACCTGTTCGACTCCGACGAGGCGCTCATCCGGATCGATATGAGCGAGTATATGGAGAAATTCAGCGTCTCGCGGCTCGTGGGCGCGCCTCCCGGATACGTGGGATACGAGGAGGGCGGCCAGCTCACCGAGAAGGTGCGCCGCAAACCCTACTCGGTGGTCCTGCTCGACGAAATCGAGAAGGCGCACCCTGACGTGTTCAACATATTGCTCCAGGTGTTGGATGACGGCCAGTTGACCGACAGCCTCGGGCGCAGGGTCGATTTCAAGAACACGATCCTGATCATGACCTCGAACATCGGCGCTCGCGACATCAAGGCGACGGGCGGGTTCGGGTTCGGCGTGGATTCGTCGAAGGACATCTATAAAACGATGAAGTCGACGATCGAGGATGCCGTGAAACGCGTCTTCAACCCGGAGTTCCTGAACCGAATCGACGACACGATCGTCTTCCACAACCTGAGCCGCGAGCACATCGACAAGATCATCGACATCCAGATGGCCGAGATCGTGAAACGAATGTCCCAGCTGGAGATCAAGGTCACACTCACGAAGCAGGCGAAGGAGTTCCTGGTCGACAAGGGATACGACCCCGCGTTCGGCGCCAGGCCGCTCAAGCGCGCGCTCCAGAAGTACATCGAGGACCCCATCGCCGAGGAGATCCTCAAGAACAAGTTCGGCCACGGCAGCCTCATCGCCGTGAAGTTCAACAAGAAGACCGAATCGCTCAAATTCACCGACGCCACGAAGAAACCCGGGAACCACGACTCGGAGATCGAGTCCGAAGAGAGCGAAAAGGAAGTCTCCTAAACCGTACCTTCCATAGGGAATACGCGACCCTTGTCTATCAGTACGCCGGACAAGGGTTTTTTATTTGACCCGGGAAACGATGCGACTGACAGGTAAGACCAAAGAACTCACGTTCCAGCAGCTCCTCGACAGGCCCATACGGGACCTGGACCTCCGTCCCGCCGGCGCCCTGCGTGAATGCCTGATCGCGCTGCGCCGCGAACTCTACCGGAACAGGATCGCCTTCTTCCCCCATTTCTACTTCGGGGACGAGCCGTGGGGGTGCATCGACGGGACCGGATCGATCGAGATCCCCTTCTACCTGGCGAACGCCCAGCTCTGGAAACTGTCGGACAAATACTACATTCCCTATACGAAGAAGGAAGTGATGATGGTCCTGCGGCACGAGACGGGCCACGCGCTGAACTACGTGTACCGGCTCTGGAAGGACGACGAGTGGAACGATCTGTTCGGCCACTTCCGGAAACGGTACCCCACGCTCTATCATTTCGACTCCTCGAGCAAGGACTACGTCCGGTACCTGCACTACATCGGCAATCCCCACTACGCCCAGAAGCACCCCGACGACGACTTCGCCGAGACCTTCGCCGTCTGGCTCGACCCGCAGTCGAAGTGGCGGTGGAACTACCGGGACTGGCCGAGGGCCCTCGAGAAACTGCGCTACGTCGACAGGATATTCAAGAAGGTGAAGGTCGCCGGTCGCCGGCCGAGCAAGTTCCGGACCGACGAGGCAGACGCCTATACGACCATCGTTTCGACGGTGGCGGAGTACTTCGCCATCGAACGAAAGGTCGACCCGAGGATCAGGGAGTACACGACCACGATGAAGCAGGTGTTTCCGTCCATCGCATCCTTGAAGGGGCTGAAGGGAAACGCGGTGCGCGCCGACCGGTTCATCCAGAACTACGCGGAGTACATCGAGTCGGAGCTGGTGACGTGGCTGCCGAAGGCGAAGAAACGGGAGGTGTCGGAGTACGTGCGGGAGATCCAGACCATCTGCGCCATCAACGACCTGGCCCTGCGGCCGAACGACGCGACCGAGAAACTCATCGAGGTGGTGATCGTCTCGACCCTCGCCTTGATGAAGCGGCTGAAGATCATCCGATGACCGGGCGGGGTGTGCGCCGGCGGCAATGAAACGTCTGGGAGTGCGGTTCCCGTCTCCCCGCCGGCGATAGAATAGTCTAGAACAAGTACGCCGCCAGCCCCCCGACCACCCTCGACCCTCCGAAATCCCCGTACATCAGCGGGTCCGTCGACCTGCGGTAATCGTACACGAAGTCCGCGAAGAGCGCCACACGCCCGCCGAAGATCTGGTTCTCGAGGCCGATGCCGCCGAAGAAGCCGAACTTCCGCTTGAGCTCCCGCTTCGTTTCGATCCCCCCCAGCGGCATAACCTTGGTATCGATGGAGTTGTAATTCAGCCCGCCCTGGATCCGTACCGCCACGGCGTTCGTGATGAATATCTTATTAAGGAGGCCGAGGTGCCAGAAGGAATGTGAGAGCTCGATCTCGGCGGCCGGCGTCCCGGGCTGGTAGGCTTTCGCCTGGGACCAGGAGAGGTCGATCACGAGATAGAGGTGATCGGCGCCCAACGGCAGGCCGAAACCCGTCCCCCAGGTGAACGCCGAAGAAACGCCGAAAGTCGCCTCAAAATCTGCGTGCGAAGGATAGAAGAGCCCCGCATACGTCTGGTAGAATGGCGGGATCGCGGGATCCTGCGCGTTGGAGACCGCCGGCGCGAGGAAGAGGAACGCGATGACGACGATGAGCGATGCCGCGGACGTGCGTCCATGAGATTTCAATTTCGGTCCTTTCAGGTTATCGGAAACGGTCCAACGCGACGGCAAGGAGGATCACCGCCCCGACGAATATCATCTGCAGATATGAACTGACGTTCAGGAGGTTGAGGCCGTTGCGTAGCACGCCGATGAGCATCGCGCCGACGAACGTCCCGACAATCGACCCCCTCCCGCCGAAGAGTGACGTCCCCCCCACCACCACCGCGGCGATCACGTCCAGCTCGTACATCAGTCCCGAGTTCGGCTGCCCGGAATTCAACCTCGACGCCAGCAGGATACCGCTCACCGCCGCGAGGAACCCACAGAGGACGTACACGCCGATGATCACCCGGTCGGTGCGGATGCCGGCGAGGCGAGCCGCCTCGCGGTTTCCCCCGACGGCGTAGACATACCGTCCGAACGGCGTCCTGGTGAGCACGACGTACCCGGCGGCGAACACCGCGAGCATCACGATCGTGGGGACCGGCACGCCGAGAACGCGCGCGCCAGCGATGGAACTGAACTCCTCCGGCAGGTCCCAGACCGGGCGCCCGTCCGTGAACAGGAACGCGGCGCCGCGCCAGATGGTCATCAGCGCGAGCGTGACGATGAAGGGCGTGATGTTGACCTTCGTGATCAGGAGGCCGGCGACGGCCCCCGACAACGCGCCGATACCGACCCCTGCCACGACGGCCAGGGTGATCGCCGCGGCGAACGGGAGGTCGAGCTGGAGGAGCGCCGTGGCGATCACGCCCGTGAACGCCACCACCGATCCGACCGAAAGGTCGATCCCGGCGGTGAGGATCACGAAGGTCATTCCTGCCGCGATGATCGCGATGATGGAAGTCTGGAGGGAAACGTTCAGGATGTTCTCGGAGGTGAAAAAATACGGCGAGAGCGCCGAGAAGATGGCCATCTCCGCGATGAGCGCCAGAAGGACGCCAAACTCGGCCAGGAGGGCGAAACGATTGCGGGGGGGCTTCATCGCGGTTCCGATTCTCCCATCGCCATCTCCATCACCGTCTCCTGCGTGGCCTCACCGCGCGCGAGCACACCGGTGATCCTCCCCCCCGACATCACAGCCACGCGGTCCGAGATCCCGAGGAGCTCCGGCAGGTCCGAGGAGATCACGACGACTCCCATCCCGCCGGCGGCGAGCGTGTCGATGAGGGAATAAATCTCA
This sequence comes from Ignavibacteria bacterium, assembly GCA_031379665.1. Classification (GTDB taxonomy): domain Bacteria; phylum Bacteroidota; class Ignavibacteria; order UBA10030; family SZUA-254; genus SZUA-254. The sequence goes on along the minus strand of JANNFI010000012.1, from coordinate 34,725 downwards.
AACTTCACCCCGACGTCGATGCCGGCCGTCGGTTCGTCGAAGATCAGGACGCGGGAATTGGTCAGGAGCCAGCGCGCCAGGACGACCTTCTGCCGGTTGCCGCCGCTCAGTTCTTCAACCGCGCGGTCGCCGTCGGGCGTCTTGATGGACAATTGAGTGACGAAGCGGTCGCAGGCGTCGGCCTCGAGTTTTTTGTCGATGAAAAACCCCTTCGTAATCGCGGTCAGGCTCGAGAGGGTGATGTTTTCCTTCACCGACATCTGCAGCAACAGGCCTTCGGTGTTCCTGTCCTGGGAGAGGTACCCGATCCCGAGGTCGATCGCATCGCGGGGCGACATCGGCCGTATTTCCTTCCCGTCGAACAGGATGCGCCCCCCTTCGAGCGGGTCGGCCCCGAAAATGATCCGGGCGAGCTCCGTCCTTCCGGCGCCGGCGAGCCCGCCGAGGCCCAGCACCTCGCCCTTCGAGAGCGCGAGATCCACACCGCGCACGATGCCGCCGGAAACGTTTTCCAGCCGGAGCAGTTCGCCCCCCGCGCCTTGTCTCTGCCGCGGGTACTCGCCACTCAGTTCGCGGCCAACCATCAACCGGATCAGCTCCGGCTCCCTGGCGGCGTTCACGCTCATCGTGGCGACTTTCTTCCCGTCGCGGAGTACGGTGATCCGGTCGCCGATCTCGAAGATTTCCCCGAGGCGGTGCGAAATATAGATCACCCCGACGCCGAACGCCTTGAGTTTGCGGACCGCTTCGAAGAGGTTCTTGAGTTCGACTGAGGTGAGCGACACCGAGGGCTCGTCGAGGATCAGGACCTTCACATCGCGCGAGAGGGCCTTGGCGATCTCCACGAACTGCCGGTGGGCCATCGAGAGCGTCCGCACCGGGACGTTCATCGGAATATCCTCGCCCAATTCCTTCAGGACCGAGGCGGCCTTCATTCTGGTCTCGCCGCGGTCGAGGAACCAGCCGCCGGTCGAGCGGGGCTCGTGGCCGAGCATGATGTTCTCAGCGGCGGAGAGCTCGGGCACCAGCTTGAAGTCCTGGTAGATCATCCCGATGCCGAGGGCCTGCGCCGCGATTGGGGAATCGATCGTGACCTCGGTCCCCTCAAGGAGGATCGTCCCGGAATCGGCCGGGAGCGCGCCGGCCAGGATCTTCATCAGGGTCGATTTGCCCGCGCCGTTCTCCCCCAGGAGGCAGTGCACCTCCCCCGGATTGACGTCGAAATGCACGTCGTCGAGGGCGAGGACCCCGGGGTACTGCTTCCGGACGGAGCGCATTTCGAGGAGGGGGAGCATCGGGCGATCGGGTGCGTTAAGGTCTGCGGTAATCGTAAGGTCGGTCGGTCGACCGGATCTGCCGCGGGCCGCCCGTCATTTCAAGGTCGTGATGTCGACGATGCCCACCTCGACAGGGTCGACGGCCGGAACGGCCTTGCCCGCGAAATGGTCGCGGATCCGTTCGATGGTGTTGGCCCCGATCTTGTCGGGGAACTGGACCACGTCGGCCTTGAGCGCCGTGCCTTTCCTGATGGCGTCCACCGCCGGCGGCGTCGCGTCGTACCCCACGATCACGATGTGGTCCCGCTTGAACTGCCGCACCGCGTCGAGGGTGCCGAGCGCCGAGTCGTCGTTGATGCCGAAGATGCCGGCGAGCCCGGGGTTGGCCTGGAGCACGTCGGAGGCCGCCTGCATCGCCTTGTCGCGCACGCCCTCGCCGTTCACCTCGGTGACGATGCTCATCCCCGGATGTTTGGCGACAGCCTCGCGGAAACCCTGTACCCTGTCCATCACCGAGGTGACGGTGGGCTGGCCGATGATGGCGAGCGTCCCCTTGCCGCCGAGCGCCTTCGCGATGAACTCGCCGGCGAGCCGCCCCCCTGCGACATTATCCGAGGCGATGTGGCAGACTACGTCCCCTTCCTGCGCGGCGATGTCCGAGGTAAACACGGGGATCTTCGCTTCGTTTGCCTTCCGGATCGCCGGCCCGATTCCGCGCGAATCCACCGGCACCACCACGATGGCGTCCACCTTCCGCGTGATGAAGTCCTCGATCTGGGCGCTCTGTTTACCGAGGTCGAACTCGCCCGCGGTCACGATCAGCTCGTAGTCGTAGGTATCGGCGGCCTTCCGGAGCCCCTCCTCCAGGTCCTTGTAGAAAACGTGCGCGCGCGTCTGGAGCGTGACGCCGATGGTGATTTTCTTCGTTTCGGGAGACGGTTTGTTGCACGACGCGAGCGGGAGGAGCAGTAGAATGAGGATCAGGACGGGGAGTTGTGTCGATCGCATTCAGGTGTCCCGGTTGTGTGTTCTTCGATGATTGAAATTCGGTTCATTTTACGAAGAAACGGAGGGAATGTCAATTGTATACGGCCGTATAGTCGACAGAGCCAGTGGCGAGAGTACTTCGACGGCCTGGTGTCGAGGTTCACAGACAAATCCCTATCCGGGCGCTCTGACTTACCGCATCAGGATCAGCTTTTTCACCGCGTGGACGGGAGCGATCCCGGTTGCGTAGCCGTCACGCGCGGCGACGGTGAGTCTCGCGAAGTAGACGCCGGTCGGGCGGGACGATGCGTCCCACCGGAAGGCGTGACGGCCCGCGGCCACATCACCGTCGACAATCCGTTCCACCTCGCGGCCGAGCACGTCGTAGATGACGAGCGTAGCGCGTCCGGTGTTCGGCAGGACCGCGGCGATGGTCGTCGCCCCATTGAACGGGTTCGGATAATTCTGGAGGAGCGCGGGCCCGATCGAGGGAGGGAGTTCCGCCACGTCCACGCCTGTCGGCGATTGCGCGAGAGGGATCTCGATGTACGACGGCCTGGACGCGTCTGCGTAGATCGTCACCTGCGCGTCGGCGAACATCGGGAGGACGAAGGGGTACTCTCCAAGGTCGATCCTGTTCGTGACGTCGATGTTCGTGAGCTCGACCCTGATCCTGCTCCCGGCGGTGAACCGGTGCGCGTGGGCGAGACCGTCCGCGACAATCAGGCCGTCCCCGGCGGGCCAGTTGCGGGCAGTATAGTTGATCCGATTGACGAAGTATTTCGTCCCGGCCGTGTCGACCTCATAGATCTGTGCGTGGAGCGGAAACCTCGCCGATGGCGACGAGACGTGGAGTTCCATCCTGGGCGAGCCGATCCACTCCACGTCCCAGGGGAGCGGGTCCGATTCGAACGAGAGCGCCTGCCTCGGGAGCGCGTTCTCGAACACCGGGCCGTGGAATCCCTCGATGTAGCCGGTGTCGAAGGTGTAGGTCGTATCGGCGTGGATGTTCTCGAGGAACAGTGAATCGTCGGCGACCGTCGGGGCCGTGTACGTCAGCGTCGAATCCGGCGCCAGATAAAAGCGGTAGGGCGCGATTCCCGGCGGCGGCCACTCGTCGAGGCTGCTTCTGGTCCAGAGGTAGTAACCGGAGGAATCCATCGGGAGCGAGCTCTCGGCGAAGGTGAACATCTGCTCGTCGGCGATGCCGTTGTCGATCCCCTTCAGGTGGTACGCCAGCCAGCGGGTGACCTGGTCGTATGTGTAGATTCGCTCCGATTCCACCTGGTCGGAGAAGTGGCCGCGAGTCCCGAGGTAGATTTTCTTCGGCCCTGAATAGTGCTGGAACGCGGCGATGCCGTCCGCCGCCGAAAAATAATGGTCCTGCCATTTGAGAAACCTGAGCGACGGCACCGTCGCGGAGTTCAGCGCGACGGTGTCCACGTCCCGGCCGTCCGTGAACGCCGGGAACAACTGGTCGAACTGGTCGTTCCGGACGTAGTCCCAGAGCGTGTCGCGGACCGGGTCGTACCTCACCCGTGAACTCTTGAGCAGGTTGACCACCGTCCTGCGGATCGAGCCGTTCATCAGCATATCCGTCGCCCATACGGGGACAATGACGTCGGATGAAACGGCCTTCACGCCGAGGCGGTCGGCGATTGCCCAGAGGCCGTGAAGGCCGCCCTGTGACCCGCCGGATATCCCAATGTTGTTCGTGTCGATCCCGGGGATGGTCCGCAAAAAGTCCACCACCCCGGCAAGATCCTCACGCTCGGCAGTCGCCATGATGGTCGAGCCCTCAGACGACAGCCCGTGGCCCCTTACCGAGTAGCTGAGCGTGACATACCCCGACGCGGCGTACAGCCTGCCGTTGGCGGTATCGTCGTCCTTGCTCCCGCCGAAGCCGTGGACGAAGAGGATGCCCGGGTAGCCGTTCGGAGGTTGGGCGGTGGCCGGGATGAAATATGTCGCGTCAATGCTGTCGGCCGTGAGCGTCGAGATGAAGAGGTCGTGCCGGGTCTGCGCCGCGGCCGGGATGGCAAAGACCAGTGTCGAAGCGAGCAATGCCATCGTCGCGAGCACCCCGCGGACGCACGACGCGCCGGGAATGGATGCAGATCCGTTCACCGTCAACGCACCAGCACCATCTTTTTCATCCCGGTGAAGTTCTGTTTCCCCGACCTGTCGATGGCGGTCATCCTGTAGAAGTAGACGCCGGTCGCCTGCCGGCCAGCATTCCATTCCACCGCGTGGCGCCCCGCGCTGAGCAGTTCACCAGACGACTCGCCGCCCCGCGACATACCGGTCGACCGGCCGGCGGAAAAAGACGAACCGACAAGCCTCCCGAGGATATCGAATATTTCAATCGAAACGGTCGCCTCCGTCGGCAGGTCGAACGAGATGGTCGTGGACGGGTTGAACGGGTTCGGGAAATTCTGCAACAGCCGGAAGGCCGACGGCATCGTGGGCCCGTCCGAACTGACGGCCGTCAACGTGCCGGGGAGGTCGGTCCGCAGGATGGTGCCGCCGTTCCCGACCGCGTATCCCCTGCCGCTCCCGGTGAACGCGATCGCGAAGAGGTCGTGCGTGTCGCCGGTGAGCTGCCGGAACCAGGTCAGCCCCGCGTCGGCGCTATAATAGATGGCGCCGCCGTCGCCAGCGACGTAGACTCTCAGGGAATCGAGCGCGACGATCGACCTGAGCGACACCGAAACGGGGAGGTTGCGGTCGGTGACCGCCGAATCGCCGATGTCGGCAAACGCGACGAAACCGCTGTCGCCGGCGATCCAGATCGTACTTCCGTACAGGTCCAGCGACCGGGGAGTCTGCGGGACAGGTAATGATTTCGACAGCCAGAATCCGTTCGGCGGCGGGAGGAGTGATTCTGTGAAGATCCTCACCTGCGCGCCCGTCGCGACGAAGTAATTCAGCGGGGCGTTGACGTATCGGACTGCCGTAAAATTGTCCGTGAGTCCGGTGGCCAGCTCGTGCCAGGCCGATCCACCGTCATACGATTGGAAAGTCCTTCCGCTGTCGCCGACGACTACGCCCGCCTCACCGTCGAACGATACCCCCCGGAGATTGTCACTCACCCCGAGCGCGGCGTCCGTCCAGCTCCTGCCGGTGTCGTCGCTCTGGTAGAAACTCCCGGACTCCCCGGCCGTGAAGAGCCGGCCTGACGCTTCGTTCGCTTCCCCCGAGAAAAAGTGCAGGGCGCTCCCGATCGAGTCGCGTTCCCAGCTGTCGCCGCCGTCGCTCGTCCGCAGGAACGAGCCGTGCTCGCCGACGATGAACCCGTGGAGTGGATCGGTGAACCGGATGTCGTGCCACCGCTCCCAGTAATTGCTGACCTGCTTCGTCCACGTCCTGTCGTACGTCTCCGAGAGCATCAGCGCGAAATACTTTCCCGGCCCCGTGCGATCAGCCGTCAGCGAATCGATGGTGACCGTGTTGGCGAAGGCGTTCACCTCACCCGTGAGAGTCGTCCACCCGCTCCCGTCGAAATGGTGCGCGCGCAGGAGCCGTTCGTCGCCCACTCCCGTTCCGACCTCCCGGTCTGTCGAGGAAACGTCCTGGTACGCCCACCGGAACGTCGCGGAAAATTGAGCCGTCGACGGATGCGGGACGACCTCGACCCACCGGTTGACCCACCGGGCGTCGAACGGCGGCTGGATGTCCGGCGGCATCGAACCGGGGTGCGCCGTGACGGTGACGCTGTCCAGACCGGTGACGCCGGTGAACCAGAGCGTCGCGAGCAGGCGTCCGTCGACCCCCACGAAATGGTGCGGCGTCCCCTCCCCGGTGAACGGCGCCGTGTCGATGTCGTATATTCCCGACGGCGGGTTGATGAACGTCTTCAGGAGATAATTCCTCCTGGCGGTGACGTAGTATTTCAGGGCTTCGATGTGGTCCTCGAAGTCCTCCGTGGTTCCCCAACGCTGGGGGTCGGCGGCCACGTCGGCCCGAATCAGGTTCGCGAGACTGTCGATCCTCGGCCAGAGCTGCGACTCCGTGAAAACCGTCGAGAGGACGCTTGAGAGATACGACTTGAACCCGTCCCAAAGTTCGGCCGTCGCGATGAACCGGTCTTTCAGGACGTTGTCCGGACCGTTGAGGGGTGGAAACGTATAGGCGAACCCATCATTCAAGAGCGAAGCCGGGTACGGCACCGCGAGGTCGCCCGTCCTTCCCCAGGAGAGGTCGTAGTCCCACGGGATGACGGTCCACTGCTGCGCGAGGCGCAGCGTGTCGCGGTAGAGCAGGTAGTTCTTGTTGTACGAGTCGGTCATCATCGTGAGGGTGTTCACCGCGAACCATTGGAAGATGCTCGTCGTGTCGAAGTAGTGGCGCACGGTGTCGGCGAATGAGCCGGCGGACGCGTCGTTCAGCGCGGCGATCAGGGTCGTGAGGTCGGAATAGTCCGTCGCGCTGCCGATTTCCTTCGGATAATAGAGCTTGAGGAGGCTTTCGGGCTGCGGGGTCAGGTCCGCCAGGGCGTAGAAGTCGTCGGTGTCGTACATCGGCGAGACGTTGCGCCCGTTGACCTGGAGGAGGTACCTGTCGACTTTCGGTATGAGCGCGAAAAGTCCTTTCGACTCGCCGTTGATGGAGAAGTTCGCGTGCATCGCCGACGGCGCCAGCGCTCCGAGGTCTTCATAGAGGTCCCACGAGAGTTTCTCCCGCAAGAACGACTTGTCTGTGTACATCGAGTTGAAGTTGAGCGCCCGCTGGCCGTAATAGAGGTCGGACGTCGCGGTCCGCACCCGGTACGATTTCTTGGCGTAGTACCTCGTCGAGTTCCCCTTGAACCTGATCTGCGCCCCGGTCCGGGTCGTGTCGTGCGAGGTGAACGGCGCGCCGAGGTAGGTATCGTCGAAAACGTCGCGGGTGAAGAGCTCCCGGTAGTCGGAGTCGGCCATCTGGACCGAGAAATCGGGAACCTGCGCGCTGGCGCGGGTTCCGACCGCCTGGATCGCAAACAGGAGCGCCGCGACGAGCGCGGCCTTCGGAATCGTATGTGCGCTGGGCATGGGGGTACCTTTCATTCTCGGGGGGGAATATACGAACATTCGGGGAGGGAATCTATTGAGAGGTGTGTCAAAACACACACCAATGGTGTGGAGCGGGGATTGACGCGAGCGGGGCTCTGCGATCAGGGCCGGTCGGTCAGGATCGGTTTCGCGTCGTTCTTCGGGATCGTTATCGAGAGCAGTTCGGCGGCCGCGGCCCGCACGTCGACCTGTCCTACTTTGTCGTTGACCACGGCGCCCTTCAGGAATCCGCGTCCGATGCCGAAGCCGATGATGTGCCGGCAGCCCTCGCACGAACAGCCGTGATGTTGGAACCCGCCGTGGGCGTCGTCGTGGCGCCCGTGGTCCGACGAGACGAACATCGTCGTTTTGTTGTTATAGACCGGGTCCGACTGAATTTTGTTCCACAGCAGGTACACCAGGCTGTCGGCCGTGCGGAGCGCCCGAAGGTATCCGGTCCAGTCAGAATCGTGCCCGGCGATGTCGACGGAGGGGAGGTTCACGATCACCAGCTTCGGATGTTCGGAGTCCATCACTCGCTGGAGCGTCGTCCAGGTCGCCGTATCGGACATATTCTCCGTCGGGTGGTACCGGGCGCCGAATTTCTCACCGAAGAGGTCGTCGGTGCTGTAGGTCAGCACGTGGAGCTTCTCCTTGCCCGGCACCACGGCGCAGCAGCTGTCCCCGGCGCGGCTCTTCGCGCGGTAGTACTCGAACAGCGTGGGATGGTGCGGGCGTTCAGACCCGTCGTTCCGGATGGTCTCGTACTCGCCGGTGAGGAACGCGGCGTGCCCCGGGCAGGTGACGGTCTTTCCGTCGTTCCGGAAGTTGGTGAAGAGGGTCCCCTGCGGTCTCAGGTCGTTCCAGATCCGGGGGAAGTTCTTTTCCTTGAGTTCCAGCCCCTCGGAATACCGTACGCCGTCGATGACCACGATGAAGACGTTCTGGGCGTGCGCTGCCGGGATGGATGCGCAGAAGGCCGCGAGGAGAAGCGTCAGCCGAAAAAGCGCTTTCATTCCCACTTCGCCGACAGCCACGCTTCGTACACCATCTTCTGGAGGGCGGTGGGTTCCTGGGCTTTTTTCAGCTCGTACTCGGGTACGGGCGGATCGACGACTTTGACCGTAAACTCCTTCAGCATATTGTCCCGGAAGAGTGTGAACTTCAACTTGTCCCCCTTCTTCTTCGCGCTCACCGCCTTGTCGAAATCTTTGGCGTTGACTTTCTTCCCCTCCAGCGCGACGATCTCGTCGCCGCCGTCGAGGCCGGCGAGCCGCGCGGGCGAGCCGTCCACGATTCGCGAAATGTACAACCGGTCGCCGGCTTCCCTCGTCGAGAGGCCGATCCACGGCTTCACGACCGAGTCCTTCGGGGCCAGCCGCAGTCCGGCGGCGAGGAGCGTCTCCTCCCAGGGGAGCGGTTTCGTGCCGTGCACGTAGTCGCGGAAGAACGCCGAGAGGTCGGCGCCCGCTACTTCGGTGGCGACGGCCTGGAATTCCTCCACCGTGTACCCGCTTCCGCCCAGGGGGTACCTCAGGTACATCAATCGCAGGACGTCGTCGAGCGATTTCGCGTTGACAGTGGCTCGCCGGATGGTAAGGTCCAGGAGCAGGCTCACCTGTCCCCCCTTTCCGTAAAAATCCGTTTCTGTGTTGTAGGCGTGGGGAGCGCCGCGGCTGAACTTGATCCAGGCGTCGAAGCTCGATTCGGTGAGCGACTGCACCGCGTTCCCGGGGCGCATCCGGTCCTCGCGGATGTCGGAGGCGATCGACGTCAGGAAACGCTCCGGCGTGTTGAACCCCGCCCTCACCAGCAGGAGCTCGTCGTAGTACGAGGTCATCCCCTCCGCGATCCAGAGTTCGCGCAGGTAATTCTCCTTCGCGTAGTCGTACGGCACGATGCCCTTTGGCCGGAGCCGTTTGACGTTCCAGGTGTGGAAGTATTCGTGCGCCACGAGCCCGAGGAACCCGCGGTAACCGTCGCCCGGCACGAGGTTCTCTGGCCTTGCTCCCATGATCGTCGAATTGATGTGCTCGGTGCCGCCGCCAGCCCAGGGGGCCGCGTGAAGCAGGAAGACGTATCGCTCATACGGCATGTCACCCCAGAAATCGCTCGTGATCGCGACGATCTTCGCGATGTCGCGCGTCAGGGTGTCGGCGTCGTACGTGGCCTGGCCGAAGACGCTCAACACGTGCGGCACGCCCTTGACCTTGAACTGGTGGTCCTTCTGCGTTCCGATCTCGATCGGGCAGTCGACGAAGTAGTCGTAATCGGGGGCGGTAAACGTTGTCCCCTTCCCCGCGAGTCCCGTGGTGACGTGCCATCCCCGGAACGGTTTCACCTCGAGGCGCACCGGGAGCGAACGGTATTTCTCGGCGTAGAGGAACACCGCCGAGCCGTCCACGAAGGCGTGGTCTTCGTCCAGGCCCCGCGTGCGGAGCGTGAATTCGTCGGCGTAGACCCGGTAGGTTGCCTTCAGCTTCGTCGTCCCCCCCGTCGTCACGCGCCAGGTGGACTTGTCGCGCTTCGTCCATTCCAGTTTTTTCCCCGAGCCGTCGACGGCGTCGAAGTCAAGCACACCGCCCGCCAGATCGAGGATGGCGTACCGGCCCGGCCGCCAGGCGGGCATCGTCAGGTCGACGAACTGCTCGTCGGCGCCGAGGCCATCGATCGTCACGCCCACGACGAAGATGTGGTTGGATGGCTCGCTCATCGCGAGCGTGTAGTCGACGGTCTTCGGACCGGCCTGGGCAACTGGGGCGACTTGGCCGGCCGGTGCGACTTGGGTGGATTTGATCGTGGTGCTCATGAGCGCAATCATCAATAATAGTATCATTTCACCCTCTTCACGACAACCACCGTCATATCGTCGTACTGCGGGGCACTCCCCGCGTGCCGTTGCGCCGCCTCCACGATCGCAGCGAGGATTTGAACGGCGGAGTCGCCGAGGCGGCCGCGGATGACGTCGGTCATCCGGTCGACCCCGAACTGCTCGTGAGCGTCGTCCATCGATTCGATGATGCCGTCGGAGTAGATCACCAGCACGTCGCCCTTGCGGAACTCGATCGTCTCTTCGACATAATCGAAATCGGGGAGGATGCCGAGGACGAGCCCGCCGGAATCGAGCCGTATCGTCTCCGCGCCCTTTCGGAAGAGGCAGGGATGGTCGTGTCCGGCGTTCGTGAAACGAAATGTATTGTTCCCGGGATCGAGTGCGCCATAGATGAGCGTCACGAACTTCTCGGGCGACGTGGTTTCGAAGAGCAGCCGGTTGGAACGGCGGACGGTCCCGGCCACGCCGGCGTCGAGCAGCGCCTGGCCCCGGAGCGTCGCCTGGACGTTTGCCATCAGGAGCGCGGCGGGCATCCCCTTCCCCGAGACGTCGCCGAGGCAGACCCCCATGCGTCCCTCCGGGAGCCTGATGAAATCGAAGTAGTCCCCGCCCACCATCTGCGCAGGGATCGACGCGCCGGCGAGGTCGTACCCGTCGATGGAAGGCACCGACGCGGGCAGGAGGTCCATCTGTATCTTCGCCGCGAGCCGCACCTCCTCCCGGATGCTGGCGAGGGCCTTCTCCTCGCCGTGGAGACGCGCGTTCTCGATCGCGAGCGAAGCGTGGATCGAGAGGGCGCTGATGAATTTTTCGTCCTCGTCGGTGAAGGATCCGCCGCGCTTGTTCAGGAGCTGGAACACCCCGATGGTGTCGCCGTCATTGTTCCGCATCGGCATGCAGAGGATGGTCTTCGTCCGGTATCCGGTCTGCTTGTCCACGTCGGGGTTGAAGCGCGGGTCGAGGTAGGCGTCCGGTATGTTGAGCGTGTCCCCCGAGGCGGCCACGTACCCGGCGATCCCCCTGCCGTACGGGAGCCGGATCGTCACCTGCTGGTTCCCCCTCAGGATGATCGACCAGAGCTCTTCCTTTTTGCGGTCGACGAGGTAGACCGTCCCACGGTCGCCGTCGACGCTCTGGAGCGCGAGGTCGAGGATGATGGTGAGCAGCCGACCGAGGTCGAGCGTGGAGTTCAGCGCCTTCGACGCCTCGATCAGCTGGTGCATCTTCTCTAATTCGGCGCCCGATTTCCGGATGAAGCTCTCGAGTTCCTTCACGAAGTGGTTGTTCAGCGCGCGCAGGCGGATGCTCATCACCTGCATCAGGCGGATGGCGAAGGCGTGGCTCTCCTCCAGGAGGGCGTCGAAATCGTTTTTCTTCAAAGCGAACACGACGCAGTCCTCGACGGCGATGACTCGCGCCGACCGGGGGCGGGCATCGACCAGCTCCAGCTCGCCGAAGAAATCGCCGGCGTGGAGCAGGGCCAGGAGGTTCTCCTCGCCACTCCTCGTGCGTTTGATGATCCGTACGCGGCCCTCGACCAGGAGGTAGAGCTCGTCCCCGTCGGTGTTGTCCTCGACGATCACGCCGCCGGCGCGGTAGTGGCGTTCGTGGAGCTTCGGGAATATCCTCGCGAACACGTCGTCGTCGACGTTCTCGAAGAGGATGTTCAGGCGGATCCGGTCTTTGTAGGAAAGGGACATCGTTACTCCGGGTGGGAGATCGTCATTCCGAGAGAATCTTCAGCGCCTCGTCGATCCCCGCGGTATAGCGCGCCAGGACGCCGGCGACGGATTTGATCTCCCCGTCGACCACCGTCCACTTCCGCAGCTCGAGGGACTCGCGGACCGCGGGAAGGGTCTTGACGCCGTATCCGGTGTACGCCCCGGGGGCGTAGATCTGATGCACGTACCACGGGCGTCCCGCCAGCCCCTGCCCCAAGGTCAGGCGCTGCTCCATCCCGATCAGGACGGCGTCGAGGGCATTCCGCTTCTCGAGCGAAACGGACGCGCCGCCGTTGATCAGATCGTTCACGCGCGTGGAATATTTCGCAGCCCTTTCCTTCAGCGCGGCGATGGCGTTCTGCAGCGGGGCAAAATTGAAATGGGGCACTTCGTCCAACGGTTTCGGGGCGGCAAAGGTATCCTTCGGGTCGCTCGAATAGACGATGCTCTTTTCGTTGACCTGCGTATTGTGTTCGATGGCCTCGGTCCTCAGGCGGTCGGCGAGCTCCTGAACCTCCTTGAGGTAGACGGCGACGGTCGCGGCGAAGCTGTCGAATTCGAACGGCAGGACGTCGGCGTCGGCCATACGGATCACCGCGCGGCCGCAGGTCTTCGCCAGCGCGACGCCGTAGCTGAAATCGGTGTCCGCGAAACGGGTGTAATGGTCGTAGGAGTCGTAGGCCGAATGGTACTGGCCGTACTGGTCCTCGCCGCCGAATCCCACGTTGAGGCTGGCGACCCCGAGGTGTTGGAGAAAGGGCGTGTAATCAGAGCCGGAGCCGAGCGGGTCGAGCGGGATGTCGCCGCCGCTTCGATAGCGCGTGCGTTCTTCGCCCGAGGAGGAAGTGATCCCGGCCGCGCGGGAGCGGTCTTTCACGCTGATGCCGTACTGGGGGTCGCTTACGTCCCTGCTGACCGTGTTGAAGAATTTTTCGAGTGAATGCGAACCTCCCGCGTAGAGGAACCCCCGGCCGGTGGCGTCGGTGTTGATGTAGACGGCGGCCTTCTTCCGGAGTTCATTGGCGTTCGTCTCGGCCCACTCGGTCGAGCCGAGCAGTCCCGGCTCTTCGGCGTCCCACGCGCAGTAGACGATGGTCCGTTTCGGCTTCCATCCCTGTTTGGCCATCACGCCGAACGAGCGCGCTTCGGCCATCATCGCGACGAGCCCGCTCACGGGGTCGAAAGCGCCGTTGACCCAGGCGTCGTGGTGGTTGCCGCGAATGATCCACTGGTCCGGGCGCTCGGAGCCGCGCAGTTTCGCCACGACGTCGTGGATCGGTACGATGTCCCAGTTGAACGCTACCGCCAGGCGGGCCTTCGCGGGGCCGGGGCCGATGTGGTACGTGATCGGGAGCGCGCCCTTCCAGCCGTCGGGCGCGACGGGCCCTTTAAGCGCCTCGAGGAAGGGTTTCGCGTCGTGGTACGAAATGGGCAAGGTGGGAATTCTCGTGAGCGTCTGCGCGTCCCTCAGCGGCAGGCGCTTCGCGTCCTTCGTTGCGCCCTCGAAGGGCGTCAACGGATCGCCGGGATGGATCGGCATATCCGCGACCGACCCTCGCTGCGCCGAAAACTCATTCCTCCAGCCGCCCTCCGGGTAGACGTCGCCCGCCCGGTACCCGTCTTCGCCCGGATCGGAATAAATGATGCAGCCGATGGCGCCGTGTTCGGCGGCCACCTTCGGTTTGATGCCCCTCCACGATCCGCCGTACCGGGCGATGACGATCTTCCCAGCGACGTCGATGCCGCGGCGCTCCAGCTCCTCGTAGTCGGCGGGCACGCCGTAGTTTACGTAGACGAGTTCGCCGGTCACGTCGCCGTCGACGGAATAGGCGTTGTAGATGGGGAGCTGTTCGGAAGCCTGCCCCGACGTCGCGTCACCTTCGACCGGCGGCTCAGAGAGTTTTGCGGAGTACGTGACGGGCCCGAGCAATTCCAGCGACCTCGACTTCGGCGTGGGAAAGAGCACATCGAACGTCTCGATGGTCGTCTCGAACCCCCACGCTCTCATCCGCCCGGCAATGAAGTCCGCGTTCGCCTTTCCGTACGGAGACCCCGCGTGGTGTGGCCGCGCCGTGAGGATTTTCATCCAGCTTCGGAGGGAATCGGCCGAGAGCGAGGAGTCGAAACGGGATTCGTTCTCCTGCATATTGAACGACATCTGGGCGGTCGAGCGGTCTGTCGAAAGGAACAGGAGTAGCCCGAGCGCGAGGCCTGCACAATTCTTCATTCTGACGGTTCCGTGCGTGGTGAGGAGCAACCGATGGTGAGAGGGAAAAATACGGCGATTCGCAAAGAGAAGCAAGGAAGAACCACACCGACGGATGCTGAAGGGCCGGGAAAACCACCGGGGGAACCCCGTTTCAGTCGATCAAGCCGATTTTCTTCATCAGTACCCTGATCCGGGGATCCTCGTTCGAAAAACCGCCGATTGGATCCACGCCGAGATAGACGAGAAGCCCTTCCCGCTCCTCATACGCCTGCTCCATCAGCGCGACCACTTCATCCTGGCGTCCGAGTCCCTGGAGGACGGTCGCCTGGAGGTAGGGTGACGGACGCGAACCGTCCTGGGGATGCCGGAACGATTCCAGTATCCTCTCGGCCCCCGACCGGTTCCCCTGGAGCGCGTACACGTAGCCGAGCGTCGCAGTCATTATTTTGCGTCCGCCCGAGAGCCGGACCGCTTCGCCGAGGGCCTCCGTCGCTTCCCGATACTTTTTCTGTTGCGCGTATGTCGACCCGATCCCGAAATACGCCTCGGCGTAGAGGGGATCGATCGTCAGCGACCGTTGGAACTGGGCGATCGATTTCTCGTACTCCTTCTTGAACGACAATACCCTGCCCACCCCCGTGCTGACGCTCGCCGAGAGGGGGTCGAGTTCCTCGGCCTTGCGCATCGCAACCAGGGCTTCGTCCATCCGGAGGCGGAGCGCCAGGAGCAGTCCGTACCATTCGTAGGCCTTGGCGTATCCCGGCTTGAGATCGATCGCACGGCGGAAACCCGCCTCCGCCTCGGCGAAATTCCATTCCAGCCGGAACTGCACGTAGGCGAGCGACGTGTGCGCTTCCGCGAGTGAAGGGTCCAGCGCGAGCGCCCGCCGCGCCATTCCGGTCGCGAGCGCCACGGCGGTATCCCTCGAGATCGAGGTAAAGCCGGCGCCGCCGATGAGCGTGTAACAGTCCGCCAGGCCCGCGTAGGCGAGCGCGAAAGAGGTGTCGAGTGAAACGGCATTTTTGAAATACCCGATCGCGTTGAGGATCGACCCCTCGGTCCTCTGGTTGAACGCCTCGCGCCCGAGCAGATGGTAGCGAAACGCGTCGGGGCTCGCCGTCCCGCGCTGGCGCAGCTTCTCCTCCTCACCCGCGAGCATCGTGATCTTCAGCTTTTCGGCGACCCGCATCGAGATGTCAGCCTGCACCGCGAAGACGTCGGTGATGTCGCGCGTGTAGTCCTGGCTCCAGATGTTCTTCTGCGTCGCGACGTCGGTGAGGTGCACGGTGATCAGGGCGGTGTCGCCGTTCTTCCGGACGCTTCCTTCCAGGATCGACCCGACCGTCAGTTCACGGCCGATCTGGGCGATGTCCGCGCCCGCGTTCTTGTATTTGAACACCGACGTCCTCGCGATGACGTTGAGGTCCCGGATCTTGGAGAGGTTCGAGATGAGTTGCTCGGTGAGCCCGTCGGCGAAGTAATCGTCCGCCTGGTCCTTGCTGATGTTCACGAAGGGAAGGACCGCAATGCGGTCCGCGGGCGCGGGCGGGTCGGGGGCGTTGAGGCCGATCCAGAGCGCGGCGGCCGCAACGAGCGCTCCGGCGCCTGCGACGAAAAGCGTCCGGCGCGTCTTCTTCCGGCCGAGCAGGAAACCGGCGCGCTCGGTGATCCCCGACGAGCGCCTCTCCCAGGGGAGAACGACGCAGTAGATGTCGACCGGGAGTCGGATGTTCTTGAGGTCCCCGCGCCCGAGTTTCAGCAGTTTGTACGGGACCTTGTTCTGCACCTGCCTCGCGACGTCCTCCGAAAGACAGATCCCGCCCGGGAGTGCGACCTGCTGGACCCGGGCGGCGATATTAACGCCGTCACCGTGCACGTTTTCGCCGGAATGGACCACGTCGCCGACGTGGAGGCCTATTCGCAATCGAATCTCCTCGCCGGGGGGGGCCGCCGCGTTCCGGAGGTGGAGGGCTTTCTGGATCTCCGCGGCGCAGAGTGCCCCTTGGAGCGCGCTGGAGAATTCCACGAAGAAGGCGTCGCCGATGGTTTCTATGATGCGGCCCTCGAAGGCGGGCACAAGGGGGCGGATGATCTTTTTCTGTTCACCGAGGAGGCGGAGGGCGAGAGACTCGTCGCGCTGCGTCACGGCGCTGTAGCCGACGATGTCGGTGAACATGATCGCGGCGAGCCGCCGCTGTTCTGAGGAACCGTTGGACATGATGCCGATCAGGTCAAATATCTGCGGCCGCGGCCAGGGAGTGAATCCGCCCGCTCGGTGCGACGGGCCGTGCGTGAGTGCAGGACCGGTCAGTCCCCGGTGCGTTTCACGACGACGATGGTCATGTCGTCGGACTGGGGGTGTTTGCCGGCGTGGGCGCGGGCGCCCGCGATGACGGCGTTGATGATCTCGATCGCCGACTGCCCCTTCACTTTCTGGAGCATCTCGACGAGGCGCTCCTCACCGTAGAGTTCGTCGGCGGCATTCATCGCCTCGGTGATCCCGTCGGAGTAGATCACCATCACCTCGTCCTTCGAGATCACCACCTTCTCCTCTTCGTACGGGAATTCCTCCATCACACTCAGGACCGTCCCGCCGGTTTTCAGCCGGCGGATCTCCCCGGCCGACGAAATCACGTAGGGATTGTCGTGCCCGGCGTTCGAGAACCAGAACTCGTGGTTGGTGGTGTCGAGGATGCCGTAGAAGAGCGTCACGAATTTTTCGGCGCTCGTGCTCATGAATAAAAGCCGGTTTGAGCGGATGATCACTTCCTTTGGTGAGTTGCTGACGAGGGTCTGGCCGCGCAGGGTCGCCTGGACGTTCGACATCAGCATCGCGGCGGGAAGGCCCTTGCCGGTGACGTCGCCGAGCGTGATGGCGATCCTGGTCTTGTCGACCGGGATGAAATCGAAATAGTCTCCGCCGATCGCCTGCGCCGGGATGCTTTTCCCCGCAATGTCGTATCCGGGGATGCGGGGGAATTCCTTCGGGAGGAGCTCGCTCAGGATATTGGCCGCAAAACGGACCTCCTCCTGCATCCGCTGGAGGTCCTTTTCCTGTTCGTAGAGGCGCGCGTTCTCGAGGATCTGCGCCGACTGCGCGGCGATGATCGAGAGGAGCCGCTTGTCGTCCTCGCTGAACGCGACGTTGTCCTTTTTGTTGAAGACCGCGAGGATCGCGATCATCCGGTTCTTGACCAGAAGCGGCACGCAGAGCAGGGAGTGGAAACTCCCCTCGACCTGCACGCCGCTGAAACGCGGATCGTTGTGGAGGTCGTTCGCCAGCAGCGGTTTCTTGTTGATCATCATCCACCCCAGGATGTTCTGGTTCAGGTGGAAGGTCTGGATGTTCGTTGTGGAATTCTGCGCCCGGATGAGGGTCTTCATCTCGGTCGGGGCCTGCTCGTCCACCATGGTGATCATCCCCTGCTGTCCGCCGGTCGCCCGTACGGCGCGCTTGACGACGGCCTCGATGACCGCGTCCTGCGTCATCGTGGAGCTGATGACCCGGGCGAGGTCGTTGAGGATCGATAATTCTTCGACGGCCTTCCTCAGCCGCTGGTTTTCCTCGCTCAGGAGGACTGTCTGGTCCATTCGCTGGGTTTTATGGAATGTGAGTGGCGTTCAGGTCAATAATGTAGAGAAAGCGGCGTCAAAACACAACCGTTTTGGACGAGTCGTAAACCGCCTCGACGCCGTCGGCCATCGTCGCGACGGTGAATTTTCTCATCAGCAGCGCACGGCCTGCCCTCCCCATCGAACCGCGCAGGGCGGTGTCGTCGAGGAGTTTCACGAGCGCCTCCGAGAAGAGTGCCGGGTCGCAGTCCCTGACGGCGAAACCGGTCACGCCCTCGTCCACCATCACGCCCACCTCCCCCACCTCCGTCACGACCATCGGCAGACCGAAGGCGAGCGCCTGTAGCACGGCGAATGGGAACGTCTCGCCTCCCCCCTCGACCGACGAATGGACGTAGACGTCCATCGCCGAGTAGAGTGACGGTATGTCGTCCCTGAAGCCGGTGAAGATCGTCTTGCCGGCGATGCCGAGGTCCGACGCCGCTTTTTTCAACGGCGCCTCCAGCTCGCCGTCGCCTACGATCATTAATCGCAGTCCCGGCCGGGTCCGCGCCACGTCGGCGAACGACCTCAACAGGTATTCCTGTCCCTTGAACGGAACGAGCCGGCCGACGTTGCCGAGGAGGAGTTCCGTGTCCGTGATGTTGAATTCGCGGCGGGCCTTCGACCGGAGTTCGTCCGAGCGGCGCATATCGTCCGGGTCGAGCCCGAGCGGGACGATCGAGATCTTTCCCGCGGAGATGCCGTCACGGCCGGTGAGGATGTCCTTCGCGCTCTGCCCGAGGGTGATGAATCGTTCGGTCCAGTACCGGTTCCTGAGCCAGTGCGTCAGGTTGTACTGGATGGAATGGAAGCTGTGGATGCTGGCGACGTGCCGCGCGCCCGCGAGCCTCGCCGCGATCGCCCCCGCGGTGCGGTCGTAATTCGTGTTGGTGTGGACGATGCCGGTCCCGCGGCGGCCGATGATCTCGCGCAGTTCGCGGACGCATTTCCCCAGTCCCCCCCGGAGCGGGAACTCCACCGGCTCGGTCGGGATGCCGCGGTCGAGGCATTTGGCGAGGAGGAGGTTGTCGGATCGGCAACATACGGCGACGTCGTGGCCCCTCGCCATCAGTTCCCCGGCCAGCAGGAGCACGTAGAACTCCCCCCCGGCGTACATCCGGCTCGCGTTGGTCAATAGTATCGATCGTTTCATTCGAAGTCGAGCCCTGAGAGTGAACGAAAAGGGCGTCCAGGCCGACTGCGACGTGAACGCCCCCTTCGAAACCCTTCGCCCGGCACCGCGTCAGGCCGCGGTCACGACCTTTGACTTGCCGAACACCGCCGCGGCGACGACGCCGAGGATGATGTATTCGACCACCATGTAGAGGAACCACTGGAGCGCGAGGTGGTACGGGACCGGATACGACGCGTACGAATCGTACGCGAAGGGCGTCGCCATCATCAGGCCGGCATACAGGCCGAATCGCACGCCTTCGCCTATCCCCTTTCCCTGGTACCCTTTCGAAAAGATGAGCACGAAAAAGAACGACACCACGATCGCGGTGACGAAGTAGATCCACATCGTCCCCGCCTCTTCGCCCCGCATCAGTTGGATCGCGACCATTTGCAGATAGATGCCCTTCAGTATCACGCCGTGGATCAAGAAGTTCATCAGGCTCATCACGACGTAGACCGCGATGAAACCGGGAATTACTTTTTTATGCATACCGCCTCCGTTTTGGTGATTGATCCGTTTATACCTGAGAAAATGTCGGCCTATGCTACCAAATAACGGGGTGAAAGTCAACGGAAAGCGACCCTGCGGATTGCCCTGTCGCCGATATTGGCCATTGCGGATGATTTCGGGGACGGATTCTGCCGCCGATCCAGGGATGGGGCAATGTCCCCAATTTTTCCGACCGGTGTTGTATCGATGACGGATTTTTGTATAATTCTTCGTCATAGAAATCGGAGGCGACGCTTTTGTGATCACTCACTCATCCGGCATCCCGGCTTCCTCCCCGTACGAGTTCCGTCGACGGTTGACGACGATCGTCGTCCTCACGCTTCTCACTATTGCCTGTTGTGCGGCCCGGTCGGACACGACGGCCGGTACCCTGGACACGCTCACACAATCCGACAACGGTGAGGGTATCTGGAGGAGTGCCGTCGGTGGGGGGTTTTACACCTATGTGGAGTCCGCGGCGGATACCTTCAGCGACCCGCTCTACAGGCAATTCATTCTGTTGCTGTCTCACGAGTACCACGTGAAGGGGTGGAACTCGAGTTTTCCGTTCGAGGCGCAGTACTGGATGTGGCGGGACGGACCGGGACATAAATCGACGCTGCTGCTCTCGGCCAACTGGAGGGTGCACCTCACATTTTCACGATTCTCGGTCTACGCTCAGGTGGGGATCGGGACCGGGTTCGGCCTCCCGATCGCTCCGGTGGCGTTTCCGTATGCGGCGGGTATCGATTACCGTTTAACGGAGAAGGCGGAACTCGGAATTCAGTTCAGGCGATCGGCATATACCGAACCCGGGGATGGTACGTATTATCTCCTCGTCCTGAGGATCTCCCCCTGAAGACGCGGACCGATTACGTCAGGTACTCCGTCGGTCTCCTCCCAGCCATCAGGTCGTTGTAGCGGTTGATTTTCTTGCTGAGCGCGGCTTTGAGGTCCACCTCCACGATGCGGATGCCCGGTTCGTTCGCTTCCATCCTGACGAGGATTTCACCGGAGGGGGAAACGATCTCGCTCGTTCCGATGTACCTGAGCTCGATGCCGCCGCGCCGCTCGGTTCCGATCCTGTTCGCCGTCGCCGCGTAGACCTTGTTTTCGAGGCACCGCGTGATCATCGCGTCGGGGCAGTAGGGCATCACGAGGTTCGACGGGTGCGCGATGATCTGCGCGCCCTTCAGCGCGAGCGTGCGGGCGCTCTCGGGGTAGAACCAGTCGAAGCAGACCATCATCCCCAGGCGCCCGAAGGGCAGGTCGAAGACGGGAAACCCGAGGTCCCCCGGGGCGAAGAAGAGGGTCTCCCTGGCGAAGAGATGCACCTTTCGATAGACACCCACCATCCCTTTCGGCCCCACGAGCGCGGCGGAATTGAAGCATTGCCCGGTTTTTTCGGCGAAGCCGTAAACGATGTGGGCCTTCAGTTTCGCGGCGAGCGCGGCCATCGCCCGGAACGCGATCCCGTCGGCCGGCTCGGAGAGCTTCTCGACTTCCTTTTTGTTGACGAAGTTGTATCCCGTACTGAAGAGTTCGGGGAGCACGTAGAGGTCCGCCTCAACCGAGCCGATGAGTTGGGCCGCGTCGGCGATGTTCTTCACGAGATTGCCGAACTCGGGGTCGGTCTGGACGATGGCGACGCGGGTCATTGTTTCAATGTGCGATGATGGTTATTGTTGGCGAACAACTTCACTACTTCCAGAAAAATCCCCGCATCCGCCGGTCTTCCCGGAACGCGCCGATGGCGGCAAAATCGAGGTCGTACATTCCCGCCCCGCCGGCGTCGACGGCGTTGAAGAATTTTCCCGGCACCGTGGTGACCGGGTCGGCCAGTCCCGCCACCCCCGAGGTCCTGTACTCCGGAAGGGTCGACGCTTCGTCCCAGTCGCTGACCCCCACGTACGCGCCGAACTCGTACGCCCGGGCCACCGCGAGGTGGCGCCAGAGCGCCCGCGAGTAATATGGGTCCGGTTTCCGGCTCACCGAAAGGGCGGGCACCAGGATGACGTCCGGGGCCGCTTTCGCCTTGAGGATGAGGTCCGAATACCAGAAGTCCGCGCAGACCAGAACGATGACGTTTCGTCCGCCGACGCTGAACTCGCCGAAGGCGTCTCCCGGCCCCACGTGGTTCTGCTCGTTGAAGTAAGGCCGGAGCTTGGAGTATTCCGCGATCGTCGTGCCGTCCGCCCGGACGACGGCGCCGTAATTGATCTTCCGCCCTTTAGATTTCCTGTGGTGCGATCCGCCCACGACCGTGCATCCGGCGAGGGCTGCCATTTCGGCGATGAAGTCGTCGTAGGTGGCGGGGTCGTCGGTGAAGATGAAATGCTCCGGCAGGAGGAGCAGGTCGTCCGGGCCGAGCGAACGCGGGGGCTCGGGGACGCCGCCGGGGGACCCGAGTCCTTGCGCCTCCGGCGAGAACCACGTCACCAGCTTCCGGATCGCCTCCATGTTCGCGGCGTCCTCCAGCGCCTTCAGTACCGGGTTCAGGAGTACCAGTTTCACTTCGGCCGTTCGACCGGCTTCAGGATGACTGCCGGCACTTCCAGCGACTTTACCAGGGCGTTGAACGCGGGGAGCTCGGCGTCGCGGATTTTCCGGAACTCCGTGAGCTGGATCTCGAGCCGTGCGCTCAGTTCGTCGAAGACGTCGCGCGCCTGTTTTGTCGGCCTGGCGTCGGCGCTCGACACCACGCCGGTGAGCGCGGCGATCTTGTTGTTGAGCCTGATAGGGTAGTTGAGCGCGTCCTGGCCCGTCTTGATCTTCACCTGGATGATCTCATTCTCGATCTTTGTGAGAAGATCATTCAGCCGTTTGGCGCTGTCGGACACGGCCTTCTTCGCGTCGTGCTTCTCGAGCCGTTTCACCAGGTCGTCGGTCTGGTTCCTGATGTCGCGGATCGCAAGGACGCCCTCGTGGGCGTCGGAGACGCGGTCGCGAATTTTCAACAGGAAGTCGAACTGCTCCTGGAAGTCGGCCTGCGAGGCGGTGGCGCGCGGGTCTTTCCTGTACTCGAACTTTTCCGAGAGTGTCTTCCCGCCGATCGTCAGGCGGACTTCGTAGATCCCGGGGACCGCGCCCGGTCCGCGAGTGGTGCCGCCCCACATGATCGCCCCGGGAACGTCGACCGCGTCGGGGTATCTCGTGTTCCAGACGAACCGGTTCATTCCGGAGTCGGCCGGCGCCTTCGGTTCCTTTCGTCCGCCGCCCCCTCCGCCGCCGCTCCCACCCCCGGGGCCGCCGCCCGCCGGCTCGTCTTTCCCCGTTTTACCGTCGAATGATTTGATGAGCACACCCGCCGCGTCGTAGAATGCCAGTTTCATGCTGTCCTTCTCCGCGGGAGGCGTCCGCAGGTAATATTGGACGACCACCCCCGACGACGGATTTTTTCCGACCGTCACGCCCGGGCCGCTGAACGAGAACCCACCGGTCCGGTACGCGTCGCGCGGCTTGAAGAGGAAGACGTTCGATTTCGCGACGCGCTCCGACAGCTGATAGAGCGGCGTCAGGTCGTCAAGGATCCAGAACGAACGGCCGTGGGTCGCCACCACGAGGTCCTTCTCGCGTTTCTGGACCGCCAGGTCGTGGATCGGGGTGACCGGGAGGTTGAGCTGCAGCGGCTGCCAGTCCCCGCCGGAATTGAACGACACCCAGGCGCCGCGTTCGGTGCCCGCATAGAGCAGCCCCTTCCGGTTGGGGTCCTCGCGCACGACGTGGACGAACTCATCAGCGGGTATTCCGTCCACGGCCTTCGACCACGATTTTCCGTAGTCGGTGGTCTTAAAGATGTACGGTTTGAAATCGTTCAACTTGTAGCGGTTCGCGGCCAGGTATGCCGTCCCCGCGTCGTGCGGCGACGGATCGATGATGCTCATCATCGTCCACTCGGGGAGGCCGGAAGGGGTGACCTTCGCCCAGGTGGCGCCGTCATCCTTCGAGACCTGCACCACGCCGTCGTCGGAGCCGGACCAGAGGACGCCCTTCTTCGCGGGCGACTCCGCGAACGTGAAGATCGTACCGTAGTACTCCACGCTGGTGTTGTCCTTCGTGATCGGCCCGCCGGAGGAGGCCATCTTCGACGTGTCGTTCCGGGTGAGGTCGGGGCTGACGATCCGCCAGCTCATCCCCTCGTCGGTGGTCTTGAAGACCACGTTGGCGGTGGCGTAGACCACCTTCGGGTCGAAGTGCGAGACCACGATGGGATAGGTCCACTGGAACCGGTACTTCATCGCGCCGGCGCCCCCACCCATCGGGTTGTCGGGCCAGGGGGAGATGTCGTGCTCCTGTTCGGACGTGCGGTCGTATCGAGTGAGGTAGCCGCCGTAGCTGCCGCCGTAGGTGACGTTCGCGTCGAGCGGGTTCACCGCGATATAGCCGCTCTCGCCGCCGGCGACCGGGAACCAGTCGGTGCGCTCGATGCCGGACCCGGAGGTGCGGCTCGCGATGCGCACGGTGCTGTTGTCCTGCTGGGCGCCGTACACGTTATAGGGGAACTCGTTGTCGAGTGTGACGTGGTAGAACTGGGCTGTGGCGACGTCCTCTTCGGTCCAGGTCTCGCCGGCATTGTAGCTGACCGACGCCCCTCCGTCGTTCCCCGAGATCATCCGCCTCGCGTCGTTCGGGTCGATCCAGAGGTCGTGATTGTCGCCGTGCTGGACGCCGACGCCATTGAGCGTCTTGCCGCCGTCCGGCGACTGGTAGAAGCCCACGTTCAGGAGATATACCAGCTCGGGGTTCTTCGGGTCGGCGTAGACGTGCGAGTAGTACCAGGCCCGCTGGCGGATCCGCCGGTCGTCGTTGACGAGCGTCCAGGTCTTCCCGGCGTTGTCCGACCTGAAGAGGCCGCCCTCGTCGGCCTCGACGACGGCCCAGAGGCGGTCGGGCCGCGCCGCGGAGGCCGTGATGCCGATCTTCCCGATCGTCCCCTTCGGCATCCCCTCGTTCTTCGTGATGTCGGTCCACGTGTCGCCGCCGTCGGTGGATTTCCAGAGGCCGCTGCCCGGCCCGCCGCTCGACATCGACCACGGGTTGCGGTGGGCTTCCCACATCGCCGCGTAGACGACGCGGTGGTTGTTCGGGTCGATCACCAGGTCGACCGCGCCGGTCTTGTCGTCTTTATATAACACCTTCTGCCAGACCTTCCCGCCGTCCTTTGAGCGGTAGACGCCCCGGTCCTTGTTCCGGCCGAACACGTGCCCGAACGCCGCGACGAAGACGATGTTCTCGTCCTTCGGATGCACGCGCACCTTGCTGATCGTCTGCGCCTCCTTGAGCCCCGCGAAGGTCCAGGTCTTGCCCGCGTCGAGCGAACGGTAGATCCCCTCCCCCGGCTGTGTGTTGCCCCGTATGCACGCCTCGCCCGTCCCGGCGTAGAGCACATTTGGGTCCGAGGGCGCAACGTCGAGCGCGCCGACGATGCCGACCTTCAGGAATCCGTCCGAGACGTTGATCCACGTGTTTCCGCCGTCCTCGGTCTTCCAGACTCCACCGCCCGTCGCCCCGAAGTAAAACGTGTTCGGCTGAGCCGCGTGGCCGGCTACCGCGATCGACCGTCCGCCACGGAAGGGGCCGATCTCGCGCCACTCCATTTTATTATAGAGTGACGTGTCGTAGGTGAAGGAGGATGGCGATTGCGGGTAGAGGGTCGCCGCCGCGATGAACAGGGTCAGGGCGAGGACGGGAATTCGCACCGCGATGGTGAAAAGTGACATGGCCGGGGACCTTCTGAAGGTTGTGGGTGAGGCGAAGTGCCGGGGGAATATAGGAAAGATAGCCCGTAAAAGGAAAACGGCGGCGGTATCAGACGCCGGGCGCCGGAGGCCTCACCGGGAAAACCATTCCTTCGCGTCGTCCACCGTCCTCGGCGCGGCGATCATCCTCATCTCCTTGTCGACCACCACCATCGTGGGTGTGGCGTAGATCTTGTAGCCGTCGACGAGCGGGCTGTTCCACCCGAGGAGGTCGGAGACGGAATGCCACGAGGCGCGCGCCTCGCGCACGAACGCGAGCCACTCGCTCCGGTTGTTGTCGAGCGCCACGGCGATCACCTCCGTCGCCTTCGTTTTCCTGGTGTCGTAGAGTTCCTTCAGCTTCGGGATCATCGTGCGGCAGTGCGGACAGGCGGCCGAATAGAACACCACGAGGCACCGTTCTCCCGGGAGCGCCTTCAGGTCTATCGTCCGCCCGGTCGAATCGGGGAGCGCGATCGCCGGAAGCACGGTTCCCGGGACGAAGAGCTTCTTCTGCTCGACCATCTTTCCGATCGCCGTGCCCGAGCCCTCGTCGAGGCAAAGGTCGTCCTTGACGACATAGTTCGCGATGATGTAATCGATGCAGCCCTCGAACCCGAATTTCTTGAATCCGTCGAGGAGGTACTCCGTCACGTGCTTGTAGACGTCGGCGTCGACCCTCGCGCGCACCAGGATGCTGTCCACCGCCGTGTTGAACTCCTTCTCGAGCAGTTCCTTGGGATACTGTGGGTTGCGATGGTAGGTGAGGTACTCGATCGACTTCATCGTGAAAAGATCGGAGCGGACGAGGTCCACGTCGGAGAAATCGACGCTGTCGAGGGCGTGCGCCTTCAGGTATTCGAGCTGCTTCTCGGGCGGCATCCCGGCGTCCACCGCCGGCACCTGCGCCGAACGGATGTAGCGCGCGATGAACGACCCCGGCTTCGCCTGCGACGCCCGGGCGACGAAATCGGAATACGTCTTCTGCAGCGTCGAGAGCGTGCCCTTCGTGGTCTCGTGGTAGGGATCGTCCTTCGGGTAGCGCGCAATGACGAGCGAGAGCAGCTCCCCCTTCGTCTTGTAGTCCCGGCTCAGCCGGACGAATTCGTTGAATACCCGGTTGGGCTCCGAGGTGACGACCTTCATACTGTCGCGGATATTCGCGGCCTCGGTCCTCAGGACGACGTCTTCGTTGTCGTAGACGAAATCCACCCATCGTTTGGCGTCGAAGGAGAGCCGGTAGAAACCGGACTGGAAGATCTTCCGCATTTCATATGTGAAATGTCCCGGCGCTGACGCCCCGACGGAGTCCACCGTCGTGACGGTCTCGCCCGAGAGCATCGAGAGGGCGGCCTTAGGCGCGGAGATGCCGGTGACAGTGATGTCGATCTGTTGCGCGGACGCGGAGGCGCACCAGGAGAGAAGGAAAACCAGGGTGGCGAAGCGCGTTTGGATCGAAGATGGGTGGACGTGCGACATTGGGTGTTGAATCCGGAATGCGTTGTGTGAGGGATATGTAGGAAATTCCCACCTCATTTTCAACCACGGCGGTAGCGGCGGCGCCTCCCGCCTGAAATGAAACGGGGCGGCGGGTATCATCGATACCTCGTCCGCCCCGGGGATTCGTGAACCGGAGGGCCGGCCTACAACACGTCGTCGTCCTTGCCGTCGTCCTTCTTTTCGGCTTCCTTCTTTTCAGTTTCCTTGGTCTCCTTCACGGCCTTCTCGTGCATGGCCTTCATCTCTTTGGAGTCCATCTTCCCATGCATTTCCTTCATCTCCTTCGAATCCATCGTGCCGTGGACATCCTTTGAGCCCATCGAGCCGTGTGTAGAGCTCTTGGCGTCGGCGCAGCAGCTCTTGTCGTCGGTGCACTCTTTCGTGTCGGCGCTGGCCTTAGTGGCGCCACCCTTGTCCGCGCAGCAGCTGGCGGCCTTGTCCTTTGTTTCTTCCTTCGTAACCACGGGCGCGGCCTTGGTCGTCTGCGCGGAGGCGGGGTTCGCGAAGATCATCGCCGCGGCGGCGACGAAGATCGCGAGGAACAGTCGTTTCATTGTCGTATGCATCGTCGTGGGTTCCCTTCGGTTTGGTGAATGTTGGATAATGAAATTGGTTACGGTTTTTTCAACTTGTCGCCGAAAACATTTCTGAATTTCTCGACCTTGGGCTGGATCACGAACCGGCAATACGGCTGGTCCGGGTTGGTGTCGTAATAGTTTTGGTGGTATTTCTCCGCCGTGTAAAACGTCTCGTACTTCACGATCTCCGTCACAATCGGATCCTCGTAGACGCGGGCTTCCGCGAGCTTCGTTTTGTAATGCTCCGCGATCCTGCGTTGTTCTTCTGAATGGTAGAAGATCACCGACCGGTACTGCGCGCCGACGTCGTTCCCCTGTTGGTCCCGCGTGGTGGGGTCGTGCGTCTTCCAGAAGATTTCCAGGAGAACGGCGTACTCGACCTTCGCCGGGTCGAACGAGATCTGGCACACTTCGGCGTGGCCCGTCACGCCCGTGGTCACCTGTTCGTATGTCGGGTTCGGGCGCTTGCCGCCGGAGTAGCCGGACACGACCGACCCGACCCCGTCGACGTTCTCGAACACCGCCTCGACGCACCAGAAGCACCCTGCACCGAATGTCGCCAGTTCCATCGAATCACTGAGTTGTGGAGTATCGTCGATCCCGACTCGTTTGTCCTCACCCGCCTCCGTGAACGCGCCGAACGAGACCAACGCGACGGCCAGGAGGATGAGTGAGACGGGCACGAGGATCCTTGTAATCATTCGAATATACGGATAACCGGTGGGTCAGGCAATTGGTTCCCCGCGGGATCGGAATTCAGGCGTCGGTCAGCCGCTCACGATCTACTTCGGCAGGCCGTTCTTCGATACCGCGGTCATCGCCGCCGCGAAGCGGTCGAGCTCCCTGAGCGTCGTATAGACGTTCGGCGTGATCCGGAGTCCCTGGAACTCGTCGTGCACGATCCCGACGGTGAAGATCTTGTGCTTCGCCATCAGGTGGCCCTGGAGCGCCCCCGTGTCGACCCCTTCGATCTGCACGTTCGCGATGCCGCACGACTGTTTGCCATCGAGCGCCGTGTTGAACCGGACGTTGGGGAGGCCCTTGATCTGGTTCGCCCAGTAGTTCGTGAGGTACCGGAGACGGTCCTCCTTCCGCTTCGCCCCGATGCCGTTGTGGAAGAGGATCGCCTCGCCGATCGCGAGCTTCATCGCGGCGGAATGGGTCCCGATCTCCTCATACTTCCGGATGTCGTTCGCCTGCACCTTTTCGGCGGCCATCAGCGGCCAGATCTTCGAAATTTTGTCGCGCTTCACATAGAGCAGGCCGGTGCCCTTCGGGGCGTAGAGCCACTTGTGGAGGCTCGTGCCGAAATAATCGCAACCGATGTCCGCCTGGGTGAAGTCGAAATGCGCGAAAGAGTGGGCGCCGTCGACGACCGTGTCGATGCCCTTCGCCCTGGCCATGTCGCAGACCGCCTTCACCGGCGTGATCTGTCCGGTGATGTTCACGACGTGCGAGAGGAGTATGAGCTTCGTCCTCGGGGTGATGCCCGATTCGAACGCCTCCGCGATGGACATCGGGTCTTTCGGGGCGATCGGGATCTTGATCAGTTTCAACGTGAGCTTTTCCCGGAGTTCACGCTGGCGAAGCGTCGTGAGCATCCTGGGGTAATCCTGCGTGGTGGTGAGGATTTCGTCGCCCGCCTTGAAGTCCATCCCCATCAACAGTATCTCGAGCGACTCCGAGGCGTTCCGGGTGATGGCGATCTCCTCCGGGTCGCAGCCGAAGATTCCGGCGAGGCCGGCGCGGACCGTCTCCGCCTGCGGCTCGAGGATCTGCCACATCATATAGGGCGGAAGGTCCTCCTGCTCCCAGGTGTACCGGACGAACGACTCGGTGACGATCCTCGGAGACGGACTCACCCCGCCATTGTTGAGGTTCGTGATGCCCCGCGTGACGTTGAACGCCTGCTGGATCTCGAACCAGAAGTCCTCGTTCATCGCGACCTGCTCCGGCGGGAGGTGCGCCACGCTCACGGAAGCGGCGTTGAGCTGTTCGAATAACCCCGCGACGACGGTCGAGCTCAGCGCGGCAAGGCCCACGCCCTTTCCGACTTTCGAGAGGAAGAGTCGCCGGTCGATCGGGCCGGGGAACGGAGGGAACGGGTTCATCGGGATCTCCTGAGATGGCTACAACCGTGGAATCGGCGCCCGATGCGTCGGGCGTACAGGTATTGCGGCTAACATATGGATATTCGCGGGAAGAGTCAACGACCCGTTGGCCCGGGGTTCGCTTTCCTGATTCTATCGATTGCCTGCGTGCAGCGGGTCCATTCGGCGAAGGCCTTGTTAAGCCGCGGTTTCGATTGCTGGTACTCTTTCGTCATCGCCTTCGCCTCTTCGGCGTTCTTGTACGATGCGGGGTCGGCCATCTTCGCTTCGAGTTCGGCGACGCGCGATTCGAGGAGGGCTATTTCTTTCTCGGCCACGGCGAGCCCATCCTTGAACGGCTTCAACTCGCGGGAGAGTTTTTGCCGGTGCTCGGCTTCGGAGCGCTTGCGTTCCTTGTCGGTGAGCGGCGGCCGATCGTCTGGGGCGCCTGCCCGGTTTGCATTCCGTTCGGTACCTCCGACTCCTCCAGCTCCTCCGGCTCCCCCGGTCCCGCCGACTCCTCCAGCTCCTCCGGTCCCCCCGGTCCTGCCAGCCCCTCCGGCCCTGCCGTCCGCGCGGGCCGCCTTCGCCTCCGCGTCCTTCTTCCAGATGTAATCGGAGACCGTGCCGAGGAACGTCCGCATCCTGCCGGGGGTAAACTCAAGCACTTTCGTCACGAGCGGGTCGAGGAACGCGCGGTCGTGCGAGACGACGACGATCGTCCCCTCGTACTCCTGCAACGCGGTGAGCAGTACGTTCTTGGAACGCATATCGAGATGGTTGGTCGGCTCGTCCATTATTAAAAGGTTGGCGGGACGCAGGAGCATCTTCGCCAGCGCGAGGCGGCTCTTTTCGCCGCCGGAGAGGACCGACACCTTCTTGAACACATCGTCGCCGTGGAAGAGGAACGATCCGAGGATGGTGCGCAGTTTCGGGCGGACCGCGCCAGAGGCCACATCGTCCACGATGTCAAGGACCTGGCGGCTCTGATCGAGCTCCTCCGCCTGGTGTTGGCCGAAGTACGAAAGGATCGCGTTGTAGCCGACAACGCGTTGGCCGCCGTCGAATGGCTCCACCCCCGCGAGGATGCGGGTGAAGGTCGACTTGCCGGCGCCGTTCGGTCCGACGATGGCGATCCGTTCCCCGCGCTCGACGCCGCAATCCAGGCCGTCGAAGACCACCAGAGGGCCGTAGCGTTTCGATATCTTCTTCAGTTCGATGACGACCGCGCCGCTCGGGCTTGGCTGCGGGAAATGGAAGGCGATCTCTTCCTCGTCCTCCTCCACCTCAGTAAACTCGATCTTCTCCAGCATCTTGATGCGACTCTGCACCTGGCGGGCCTTCGTCGCCTTGTACCGAAAACGGTCGATGAATTTCTGGGTCTGCTCCGCCTGCTTCTGCTGGTTCTTCAGCGTGCCGGCCGCCAGTTCCCTCCGGAGCTCCCGCTCGACTTCATAAAACGAAAAATTGCCGGCGTAGACGCTGAGCCGGCCCATCGCGAGGGCCAGCGTCTTCTTGGTCAGGTTGTCGAGGAAGGCCCTGTCGTGCGACACCAGGATCACTGCGCCGTTGTAGTTGCGCAGGTACTCCTCGAACCAGCGGAGCGAGTCGAGGTCGAGGTGGTTGGTCGGTTCGTCCAGGAGCAAGAGCGACGGCTCCTTCAGGAGGAGCTTCGCCAGCGCGATACGCATCTGCCAGCCACCCGAGAACTCGGCGCAGTCCCGGTCGAAGTCCTTCACGGCGAAGCCGAGCCCCATCAGCACCCGCTCGACCTTCGATTGCATCCGGAAGGCGTCGAGGTCCTCGAGCTTATGCTGGAGCTCGCCGTACACTTCGAGGGTGTCGGCGTACTCTTCGGTGGTGTGGTCGAGCGACTCGAGCCGCGACTGCGCTTCCTCCAGCTCGGCACGCACCTCCACGACGTCTTCGAAAGCGGTTTCGACCTCCGCGACGAGCGTGCGGCCGCTGGAGATCACGCCGTCCTGCGGAAGGTACCCGGTCGTGACGTATGCGGCCTTGCTCACCCGGCCTTCGGCCGCCTCGCCAAGCCCCGCGATGATTTTCAGGAGCGTGGACTTTCCGGAGCCGTTCGAGCCGACCAGGCCGATGCGGTCGTGTGGACCGATGGTGTGCGATACGTCGTCGAAGAGGACGCGCTCGCCGTAACTCATCGTGATATGTTCGAGGGCGAGCATTCAGTTGAACCGTTCGGGGCGCAGCAGTGTGCAGTCGATCGACGGGGTCTTCCCGGCGACGATTTCGGAGACGAGCCTGCCGGTCACTGGCGAGAGCGAGATGCCGAGCATCGCGTGGCCCGCCGCGGTGACCAGATTTTTGTATTTGAGCGTCCGGCCGAGGTATGGTAGACCGTCGGGCGAACAGGGCCTGAACCCGTGCCAGACGTCGCGCTCGGTGAACGACGGGACTTTCACGTTCTCGAGGTAGGTCGGAACCGCGTCGGCGATCGCCTGCACCCGCCGCATGTTGATCGACGAGTCGAAACCCGCGAGCTCGAGCGTCCCGCCGTAGCGGACCTGGTCACCGAGCGGCGTGATTGCCACCTTCCGCTCGGTGAGGATCATCGGCGTCGAGAACATATCGGGTGTGCGCGCAAAGGTGATGCTGTACCCCTTCGCCGGCTGGATCGGTAGCTTCAGACCGAGGGAACGGACGAGGCCCTCGGACCAGGCGCCTCCGGCAAGCACGTATTCCTTCGCGCGGAAGTCTCCCTTCGACGTTCTCACGAGCGAGA
Source organism: Ignavibacteria bacterium (assembly GCA_031379665.1). GTDB lineage: Bacteria > Bacteroidota > Ignavibacteria > UBA10030 > SZUA-254 > SZUA-254. The sequence continues at coordinate 2,729 of JANNFI010000012.1, read as the reverse complement.
CTTCGCCGTTGCGGGAGTCGATGCCGGTAACACCGGCGCCGGTAACGATATCCACCCCCTCCTTCGCCACGTGCGTGGCCATCCCCTCGACGAACTTCTGCGGGCTCATATGGTTGTCGGTGCCGTAGTGGAAGGCGCCGCCCGATTTCAGTTTCAGGTTCGGGTCGACCGAATCGATGTCCGCCGCCTTTATTTCACGGATCGGTATCCCGAACTTCAACCCTTCTTCGGCTTCCGCGAGGTTTTCCTCCCTCCCCCGCGCCGTATTATAGATGAGGAGAAGCCCTTTTTCGTCGTGGTTGAAATCGAAGATTTTCCTCGCGGCGATTTCGCGGTAGAGCAGCGCGCTCAGGTCGTTCAACGCGAAGAGTAGCGGTTTCGACCGGTTGGAGCGTTCAACGCCGCTTGCTTGGCGGAACTTGAGAACCCACGAAATCAGCGCGAGGTCGAGCCGCGGCCGGATGTAGAACGGGCTGACCGGGTCGAGCATCCATTTTAATCCAGCGCTGATGACGCCTGGGTGCGCGAGCGGTACGTAATGGCTGGGGCAGATGAGGCCGCAGTTCCGAAGAGAAGCTCCCGCCCCCGGTACGTCTTTTTCCACGATCCGGACGCTCAGACCCATCTGCCGGAGGTAGTAGGCGCTCGAGAGCCCGACGGCCCCCGCCCCGATGATCAGGACGTCGGTATCATTCTCCATCAGAGTACCTGAAACCCTCGTGCGTACGGGTCGTCGTCGTCGATGAAGATCGTGTTGAAGCCCGTGACCTTTGCCCAGCCCTCGATCGACGGCACGATGGCCTTCTTCCCGCCGACGGTCGTCTCCTCCTCGACCTTGCCGGTAAAGAGACTGCCGATGAAGCTCTCGTGGACGAACGTGTCGCCGACCTTCAGCATCCCCTTCGCGTGCCACTGCGCCATCCGCGCCGATGTGCCCGTCCCGCACGGGGAGCGGTCGATGGCTTTGTCGCCGTAGAAGACCGCGTTGCGGGCGTCGGCCCGGGGATGTTTCGGCTGGCCGGTCCATTGGACGTGGCTCATCCCGCGGATAGTGTCGTTCTCCGGGTGGACGAACGAGTATTTTTCGTTCACCAGCTTCCGGACGACGGGGCTCAGCCGGAGGACGTCCGCGGCGGTGAAGTTCGACAGGTCGGAATAATTCTTCTGCGGGTCGACGATGCCGTAGAAATTGCCGCCGTAGGCCACGTCGAGCTTCAGGGCCCCGATCCCGGGGCAGTCGATCTCGATCCCCTCGCGTTCAAGGAACGACGGGACGTTGACGATCCGGACCGACTCCACATTCGACCCCTTCATCGTGTAATAGGCGTCGATGACCCCCGCGGGGACTTCGATCCTGAGCTTACCGGGGGTCGTCGGCTGTACGAGGCCGTGCTGGATGATCACGGTCACGGCCCCGATGGTGCCGTGACCGCACATCGGAAGGCAGCCGCTCGTTTCGATGAACAGCAATGAAATGTCGGTGTCGTCGCGGAGCGACGGATAGAGAAACGCGCCCGACATCATATCGTGACCGCGCGGCTCCATCATAAGACCGGTGCGCATCCAGTCGTACTCGCGCAGGAAGTGCTGGCGTTTTTCGTTCATCGTGGCGCCGAGGAGGATCGGCCTCCCCGATGTCACCACCCTGACGGGGTTGCCGCAGGTGTGGGCGTCGATGCAGTCGAAGGTAGTGCGGGCCATTCTGGATCCCAATTATTGGTAATCGGTGCGCAATTCAGCAGGTGCGGACACGTGTAGAGACGAGGATGCATCAATATCGTTTATACCGACAACGGAAAATACTAATAATTCCGTGAAAAGGACAGATCGATTGGACTCTGGGGCCGGTTCACAATGCCCCCTCCCACGGACCACCAGGTCGCCAGGAATCAGACAACGATACCCCACTTGCTGCGGCGGCCTGGATGGGCCTTAAAAAAATATCGATACGGCCACACACTTCTGAAAAGTTCCCCGGCGCGGACGTTATATTGCCTTTCGATAAGAAGGCTCGCCACTGTACATTCTTCCCCTCCGCCAGAGCAATCTTTTCCATCAGGGTATCTGACGATATTTCACCAATCGGTGTCCGCCGCCGTTCGAACGTGGCTCGCAGCGCATCTACAAGGGGCTGGCCTTCGAAGCTCAGAGACTGCGACAGGACATTCACGTCGAAGAAATCGCGCATGCGACTGTTATTGGCACCGAGTGTCACCATGGCGTGAAATTTCTCGGCGATGACAGTTTCCGGTCGGTATGCCCGCAATCGGGGATGCGGCAGGTCAAGCAGGCTTGGGTAGTCCAGCCATTCCGGCGGCGGCATCACGGCGTCGCCGAACCCCACATCCAACTGCACGCGGAGCCGGGCCGACCCGAGACGGGCGTCCAGGGTCGCACGCCTCCCGCCATAGGCGTCATCATCACGTATGGGCACCACCCGAATGGAGTCCGGCAGGTACTCCATCGCATCCGGTTCCACTTGAAGCTCACACACATCCCGGAGTATACCGATCAGGATCTCATCGGTGAGATCCCCTATGCCAAGTAAATCGGCGTCACGCGTCGGCCGGATAGTATCACCGAGCCAGGCAAGCAGGAGCAGACCGCCCTTCAGAATGAACCGATCGGCATGGGAGGAAGAGGACAAACGGTAGAGAAACCGCTCTGTTGCATAGCGATTGAGAATGCGGTTCGCATCGACGCCCGTCGTCCGGGCGTGATTGAGCAAA
>JANNFI010000005.1:0-27170 GCA_031379665.1 Ignavibacteria bacterium | reverse complement strand
GTTCTGAACATCATCCTGGCGACGGGCGAGAATTTCTTCCAGGCGACCGTAATGAAGACCGACCCCTTCACCGTCCCCCCCGGCGGCAGGACAATTACAAACCTCGACCTCGGGAAGACGTCGGGGATCGGTTTCGAATATTTCGACGTCAACGAGCAGGCCAGGGATGCGATCGAGGCCCGCACGCTCTCCTCCGGGCTCCTCCCCGCGGGGATCTACACGTTCAGCTTCACGCTCCAGAATTGCGTCGAGGCCGGGAGCGGCGAAGTGAGGATCGAGCTGAGGAACCCGAGCCGGCTGGAGCTGATCTCGCCGCGCGACGGGGAAGGCGTCAGCGAGTTTCCGCTCTTTGAATTCTACCACGAAGGGAGGGCGGCGCGGTTGACCGTCGCCGAGCTCAATCCAAGCCAGCCGGGACAGACCAACGAAGACGCCATCACCCACGATCCGCCGATGCTCGTGGCTGAGCTGACCTCCGAGCGGTCGTACCTCTACACCGGCGGCCGGCCGCTTCAGCAAGGGAAGTCGTACGTCTGGCGCGTCCAGACGCTCACCACCATCGCCGGCGGGAGCTCGGTCGACCTCTCGAGCCCGGTCCAGCGCTTCACCGTCTCCGAGGGTGGCACCTACTTCGACGCTCTGCTCGCGCGTCTCGAAATGATGTACGGCTCGCGCTATCCCGACGTCTTCCGCGAGATCCGCGGCGGCGGCTTCAAGCCGACCGGGCTCTACGCACTCGACGGCGGCACGATCAACGACGCCGACCTCCTGAAGGTGCTCGACGCGCTGCAGGAATCGATCGACTCATCCGATCTCACGTTTGATTAAGACAGGCCCAACGATGACACGCAGACGATTGACATTGTATCTGTTCCTGACCCTCGCGGCGGGGCTACTCTTTTCGATCTCCGCGGCTGGATTCCGTTCCCCCGGCGCCACGCTGGCGCTCATCACGAAGGTGGTGAAGGAAGTGAGCCACCGGAACGATTCCTCCGACTGGGGCGACGCCGAGAAGGGCGACCTCCTGATGGCGGGCGACCGCGTGAAGACCGGCCAGCAGTCGCTGGCGATCCTGAAATTCAACGACCGCAGCATCGTCCGGGTGCGGGAGAAATCTGAAATCGCGATGACGAGCGAATCGGACGGCAAGGCCTCGGTGAAAACGATCGACGGCGCCGACGGCTCCTACGGGTTCGACATCCAGAAACAACATTCCGACGAGAAGTTCCGGTTCACATCCCCCACCTCCGTCGCGTCGATCCGGGGCACGATGGGGACCTGGAGCAGCGGGCTCGGGAACGACACGCTCGTCCTCCCTTCGGGGCTGGTGAACCTGCTGAACAAAGTTTCCGACAGAAACCTCGACGTCCCCGCGGGATACATCGCGTTCTCCAATGCCGACGGCTCGCTCACGATGCGGCCGGCGACCGAGCAGGAACTGGCGGCGGCGAGACGGGCGGCCACCGGCGGCACGCCGCGCGAACTCGACCTGAAACTCCGTGACGACGACGGGAACGAAAAGGACCTGAAGATCAAATACAGGGAATGATATCGACGACCGGAAGGATGTTCCGGCGGTAAGAACCGAACGCTGACACCATCAACCCCCTGACACGATGATGAAGCAAGACGGTTTGACACGGAGGATGCGATTTCTCCCGGCGTTCCTGTTGTTGGGGGCGCTGTTCATGCTGTTCGCCCCACCGGCGCCGGCGCAATTCAGCGACCAGGTGCTGAGGGTCGAAGTGGGTGAGTTCGCTCCCGGCCGGCCGCTCCCGGTGACTGTCGATTTCGCCAACCTCAACGGCATCCGGGCGGTCAACGTCTCGTACCGCCTCTTCGGCGCGTCGACCTGGACCGTCCGCGAGATGCAGATCATCGGCAACAGCGCTCTCTACGCCATCCCCGCCGACGAACTCCGGCCCGCCATCCTTGAATACTTCTTCGCGTTCTCGCGCACCGACGGCGGCTCCGACTCGACGTACCCGGGGATGAACCCCGACACAGCGCCGCTCACGGTCGAGCTTGGGCCCCCGGTCGGCGGCACGGGCGCGGTTGTCGTCCTCAGCCCCGAACCGGGCGAACACATCAATCAAGAGGACGCGCTGATCTCATTCTCGCTGGCCCGCGCCGATTCCGCGATCGACCGGACCCGGACGCAGGTCCAGCTCGACGGCGACGACCTTTCCGAACACCTGGTGGTGAGCGACGGGCTCTTCGTCCTGAGGCCCGACAATGCCGGCGCGACGCCCGACGGCGGCTCGCACACCGTCAAGGTGCTCCTATTCGACACCGCCGGCACCTTCATCTCGGGGGAATCGTGGACCTTTTTCGTCCGGGGGCCGAGGCTCGGAGATCCCGCCGACGATGGACTGCCCCGCGAGTGGACCGCCCACGGAACAGCCCGGCTCGAGACGCGCAGCGAGAACATCTCGGACATCGTCACCCCGTTCAACCGCGCCACCATCGACGCGGTGGCGACCGACGGAAAGTTCGAGTTCACCGGCCACCTCCATCTCACGAACGAAGAGCGCGACTACCGGCAGCCGCAGCACCGATTCTTCATCGGCGCCGAGTCGCCCTGGCTGAAGCTGGGGTACGGCGACACCTACCCGGTGATGCCCGATATGATCATCTCCGGGAAACGGGTCCGCGGGCTCAACGGCGAAGTCACCGCGGGGTTCTTCGGCCTGGAAGTCGTCGCGGGCGAGATGGTGCGCAGTATCGAGGGGGACACCCTTCACACCTTCCCCGTGGACAGCCTGAGCGAGGAGCAGAACGACGACCCCACCGGTCCCTACGGCCCATACGACACCTCCGCGACCCCCGACATCTGGGCGAAGTACCGGTACGGCACCTTCGACAGGAGCCTCTTCATCGTCCGGCCGTCGTTCAGGTTCGGGAACAGTTCCTTCGGCCTCTCTGCGCTCCACTCGAAGGACGACGTGAACTCGGTGACCTACGGCGGCGCGCCGGAGGAAAACACGGTGGCGGGAACCGACCTCACGCTCTCGTTCGATCGGAAGAACATCGAGGTGAGGGCGCAGGCCGGCTTCAGCCTCTACAACAGCAACATCCGCGGCGGCACGATATCGGACGAGGAAATCGACTCGCTCTTCAGCGACAGCAGCGACCAGGCGTTCAGCCGCGAAGACCTCGAAAACGCCAGGGACATCTTCTCGCGCTTCATCACGGTGAACGAGAATATGGTCCCGCTCGGGCTCGAGAACTTCACCACCGCCTCCTGGGAGGGGACACTCGCGCTGAACTACCAGCCGAACAATTTCAGCTTCACCTGGATGCGCCACGGCGCGAGCTACGTCTCGTTCGGCCAGCCGTTCTACAGGAGGGACGTTGAGGGCTTTTCCGCCAACGACCGGGTCCGCCTCGCGGACAACCGGCTTCAGCTCTCGGCGGGCGTCGAACGCCTGCAGGACAACACGGCCGAGACCAAGCCGGCGACCACCACTTTCACGACGATCTCCGGCGGCGCCTCGTGGCTCTCGAGGACGGACGTCCCGAACATCACGCTCGGCGTGCTCTCGGCCACGAACAGAAACCCCCTGGTACCCGACACTACCTACGGCGTCGACTACAGCGTCGACGACAACACGTTTCGGGTTATGCTCCAGTTGAGCCGGCAGGTGGTACTCGGCGCGAAGCATTTCGCCAGCGCCGGGTTCAGCGCCTCCCGGAGGGACGACAAGACAGCGCGAAACCTCGACAGCAGGAACATATCGCTCTCGTTGAGCGTGGTGACCAGCTACGACATCCCCCTGCGCTCGACAGTCAGCGCGATGTACTTCTCGAACGAGATCGACGTGACCGGTGGAACGGCGAGCGACCTCGGTTATACCATCCTCTTCTTCGGCGCCGAATACCTGCTGATGCAGCAGCGGCTGGCCGTGAACGCCGCGGTGAGCCCAACGGTGGGTGACATCACCCGGACGCTGATCAACGGAGGGGCCCGGTACAATTTCACCCGGACGCTGAGCCTCGAGGGGAAACTGGGCATCTACCTCAACGAGGGGGACGACAGCGACGTCATCTGGAGCTTCGTCCTCAGGGCGGACGTCTAGCCGCCGATGGCCCGGATCTTTTCACGGCGGTCCCGCGCCGTCCTCACCAACCTCGGGATCGCCCTCTCGATCGCCCTGCTGGTGATCGTCTTCACGCAGGAGTTCTTCTTCGAGTTTCCCCCGCTCAAGCGCGCCGAACTGTCGCTGATCGACCTTAGGTTCGAGAAGCGCGGCACCCGCCTCGCGAACCCCGACTCGTCCGAGATCGTCATCGTCGCCATCTCGCAGGAATCGTACAAGACGCTCCCCGACCGGTGGCCCTGGCCGAAGGAATATTACACCCGGCTCGTGCAGAACCTCCGGAGGGCCGGCGCGAAGGCGATCGGGATAGACATCATTTTTTCTTCAGCCGACCCGGGACAGGCGGCCGCCGAACAGGAGTTCAGGGAAGTCCTGGAGAAAAGCCCCGAGGTTGTCCTCGCCGGCAAGCTTGAACCGGAGGCGGGCCGCTACCGGATCCTGCGCGCCGAGGAGGACTACGGCAACATCTTCAGCGGATCGGCCGACCACCTCGGACTCGTGAACGTGGTGACCGACGAGGACGGCGTGCTCCGCCGGTATATGCCGTTCGCGTACGATTCGGCGCACGGCGGGCGGATCCCGATGTTCTCGATGGCGATGCTGAACGTGTTTCTGGGGATGAAGGCGGGGTACACCGCGGGGATCGACGGTGATAATTTTGCCTATGCGGACCGCTCGATCCCGGGGTACGACCCGACCTCGTTCCTCATCAACTACTATGGCGCCAGCGGGCTCTTCCGGCGGCTCAACATCGCGGACGTTCTGGACGACAGCACATTCGACACGCGTGAAGAGCTCGAGAGCCCTGGAATGGAGATCAATACCTTCGACGACCCCGACGCCGGGTACCTCTACGACGGCACGTTCACCGGGAAAATCGTCCTCATCGGCTCGGTAATGCCCGAGGACAAGGACCTCTTCACGGTCCCGATCGGAGAGGGGAGAATTGACGGCGACAACCAGATGTACGGCGTGGAGATCCACGCGAACGTTATCCAGTCGATCCTCGATTCCAACCAGATTCTCCGCCAGCCCCGGTGGCAGGTCTCGATGATCGTCATCGGCCTCTGCCTCTTCAGTTTTTCACTCACTGCCGGGATCAAGGCCATTCGCACGAAGTACGGCCTGCTGCTCGAGATCCTCGGCGCCGCGGTCCTCTTCGGCCAGCTGATGATCATCTACTGGCTCGGGCTGAAGCTCTTCAACGAGCGAAACGTCCTGATGGATATGACGGCCCCCTTCCTGGCAGTGCTCGCGTCGTACGTGGGGAGCTCGATTTACAATTATGTGTCGGAGCGCCGGGCGCGGCTGATGATCAAGACGATGTTCAGCCAGTACGTGAACCCGTCGGTCGTGGACGAACTCCTCGAGAACCCGGAGAAGCTCCGTCTCGGCGGCGAACGGAAGGAGCTGACGGTGTTCTTCAGCGACATCGAGCAGTTCACCTCCATCTCGGAGAAGCTCGCACCCGAGGACCTGGTGTCGGTCTTGAACGAGTACCTCAACGTGATGACGTCGCTCATCTTCGCCAACGATGGCACGCTCGACAAGTACGAGGGCGACGCGATCATGGCGTTCTGGGGCGCCCCCCTTCCGCAGGCCGACCACGCGTTCCTCGCCTGCCGTTCGGCGGTACGGATGCAGGAATCGATCGACGGCCTCACCCGGCTCTGGGAAGGAGAGGGCAAACCAATTTTGCGAACGCGCATCGGCATCAACACCGCCGAGGTGATCGTGGGGAACCTGGGAGGGGTGAACCGGTTCGATTATACGGTGGTGGGCGACGGCGTAAATCTTGGCTCGCGGCTCGAGAACGCTAATAAGGAGTACCGGACGCGGATCATCATCGGTGAGAACACCTACGCGAAAGTCGGGGACCGGGTAATCGTCCGTGAGCTCGACCTGCTGGTGGCCGCCGGCAAGACTGAGCCGATTCGCATCTATGAGCTGCTGGGGATCAGGGGAGAGACCAACGAACCCGGACGGTTGCGGGAATTCCTCGGGCGATACGACGAGGGACTGATGCTCTACAGGAAACGGGAGTGGGACAAGGCGATCGCGAAATTCCGACAGGCCCTCGAGTCGAAACCCAACGACTATCCCACGACGATGTACATTTCACGATCTGAAGCGTTCCGCGCGACTCCTCCTCCGGCCGGATGGAGGGGTGAGTTCGCGATGGGGAAGAAGTAGAGTATCAGATGCAATCCGACGCCCCCACAAGGGCCCCGGCTCATTCGATACGGGATGTCGTGGCCTTCGACCCGAGTGCCTGAGACAGGATCATCTGACCGGATTGGTTCACCTTCACCCAGTAGCCCCTTCCTGGTTCCAGCGCCGAAACCTCGCCGTATCCCTCGTCATATCGAAAATAATCCGACATCACTATTCCGGCCGGCAGAGTCTGTATCGCACTGACGTCGATCGGGTGACTGACCGATCCGATCATATTCCATCCCGGCTGAACGTCGACGGTATCACTCTCGAATGAAGTACCGGTGAAGGGAATCACCTCCGGTGAATCGAACTTCACCCAATAGCCCCTGCCGCCCGAGAGCGTGTCTTCGGCATTGTATCCGCCCGAGTATTCATACGCGGGTGATATCGCCGATGGAAAAAGTTCGTTCATCGCGGAATTTTCCATCGTTCGCGGCAAGGAAACGAGATTCCATCCCGCCTTGACGGTGAGGGCCGCAGTCTCGCTCGCCTGCGCATATCGGTACACTCCGTCACCCTTTGTGCCGATGAATAATTCGAGGGAATCCCGCACGGAAAGATCGAGCGCATTGATGCCCTTGAGGCTTTCCGGTAGCGTGATTTCATTCCAATTCAATCCCCCGTCGATCGATTGGTACAAGCGGGCGAGCCCATCGCAGTCCCCTCCGGCAAACACATTCGCGCGATCGAATGGGTTGACGGCCAGGGAATTGAAATAGCACGAAGCCTGCAACACGGTATCGAATGTCACGCCGGTAGATTTCCAGATCAAGCCGTACGAACCGGCCAAATAATTTGTCGAGGTACTCTCTGGAAAGACGATTGAATAAATGTAGGATGTGGTGAACGCCGATGTATCCAGGACATGCATCCAGGTTTCTCCGAGATCCGTGGACTTCAACAGGAGAGACGTACCCCAGCCCGACTGACCGCTGCACCAGATCTCACCTGTCAGGGACGTATTCAGCGATAACCCGATCATATCGTACGGCAGCACACTCTCCCAGTCGTCGGCCGTGCGCCTGTAGATTGGACCGAGATCGCCAACCGCAAATGTGATGCGATCTCCATCCCCCGAATCGATAGTTTGAATCGCATTGATCGCTGTCAGGTTTACGCCGATTCCCTCGTCATCGTCTGCCCAGATGTTCGGCGAGTATCCGTAGATCCGGGTCGTGTCATTGATTTCCCCGGTTGTCCTTACTCCTGCCAAGATCCGGACCCCGGGGCCGCCCGTGGTGTCGATTGAGATCGTCGTAATCCACCTGCCCTCCAGACCTAAACCGGTCCAGTTTGTATCCGATGCCGACCGGTGTAAAACACCGGAATCTTTCGCACCTGCATACAACCGATCGTCGAACACCCTCAGCGCACTGATATCATGTCCTGCGAGGCCGTATGATGATACCTGTGCATTGAGCCGGATCATCGACGATGCCGTGAAGGTCAAGACGAGTACAATGATCCACATAACGTACCTCCTACTGATAGAGGAATAAATGCACACGAAGGAGTCATCGCGCTCTGATCACCTTCGATATGCTCATGAGATGGTCGACTTGAAACCTAGCATAATAGACTCCGCTCGGATATCCGCTCGCGTTCCAATCAATATTGTACAAGCCAGGCGCTACGATCTCATTCACGAGTGTGGCGACCTTCTGACCAAAGAGGTTGAAGATTTCGAGTACAACAAATTCTTCTTCACCAATCTCAAAGGATATCATTGTTGTAGAATTAGAGGGGTTGGGATAGTTCTGCTTCAAGTTTGTTGAATATTCTTTCGGATCCACTCCGACACCAATTTTCCATGGATCCCACGGTGGTTCGTCATCCGTTGTAAATGTCCTAGTTTCAGACCAAGAGCCTGTCCCACAGAGACCCACTGCTTTTACTCGCCAATAATAGGTATTCTCAGCAGAAAGTGAGACAGAATATTCTGTGGTTGTGATGCCGGACTGGTCGATGACCGGATTGGTAAAATTATTGTTTGTTGCAATTTGTAACTGATATGAAGTGGCCCCGTAGACGGTATGCCATTCAACGATTAATTCTGATTCTGTAACTCCGTTATTGGCCGGCGAAAGTAATAGTATGGAAACCGCTTGAAGTGCCTGAGCGATATTTAACCTTCCCCATCCGAAGACGTTATCTCTTCCGGCTGATCCCATAACAACGGAAGTGTTTTCAAAGATACATAGAAACTGCAGTGGCGTGAGAGAAGGGTGAATAGATATAAGCAGCGCCGAGGCAGCAACAACCTGCGGTGAGGCAAACGACGTACCCTGTGCGTACCCGTATTGATTATTCGTTATCGTGGTATAAATACACGAGTTCAATAAGGAAGTGCAACACTCGGGGAATAAATTGATGGATCTTCGTATCCTGAGTGCATGGCACATAAAACATATTCACAGCTGTCGTTGGCAGAACGAGATCAACTCGCTCTGCTGCGAGCCCAACATCTCAGCCTCGGTGCGATAGCAAAACGGCTGGGGCGAGACAAGAGCACGATCTCCCGCGAATTGAAGCGAAACCGTGCACTGATTTACAACGCGTACGGTGGAGGCAATGCTCATCGTCGTGCACAACAGCGGAAGCGACGAGCCGGCCGTCGCCCACGGTTAAAACATTCAGCTATCCGAAGCTATGTCACACGAAAGATCAAAGCCGGCTGGTCGCCGGAACAAATTGCCGGACGACTGCCAGATCGATTTCTTGGCCGGCACATTAGCACCGAAGCTATCTATCAGTACATCTACATGCCCGAGACGCGACGAACCGAAAACCTGGTCCCTTTTCTTGCCCGAGCCCACAAACGTCGGCAAATCAAGGGACATCGTCATACCCATCGAGATTCCCATATTCCCGAGCGAATATCGATCCGCCAACGTCCGGCCGTAGTCGAGAAACGCCGACAACTGGGACACTGGGAAAGCGACAGCGTCATTGCCCGCAACAGCCGATCTGCCCTCAACGTAACGGTTGAGCGTGCCACCCTGCTGACGAAGATCACCAAGCTTCCCAGGTGCACGGCTCGAGCGACACGCTCAGCTATCAATCGAAGGTTGTCGCATCATCCCCAACGAGCACGACGCACGATCACCTATGACAACGGGAAAGAAAATGTCGAACATCAACACGTAAACAAGGTCCTGGGAACCAGATCATTCTTCTGCGAACCGTACCACAGTTGGGAAAAAGGGACCGTCGAAAACACGATCGGCCTCATCCGCAGAGTCTTTCCCAAGAAAACAAATTTCGATGCAATCTCGATCGACCGCATCAAACGCTTGGAACGCAGGCTGAACAACAGACCAAGAAAATCACTAAACTACAAAACCCCGAGCGAGGCCTTCAAAGCCTCCGTTGCACTTCCTCATTGAATGCAGTATATTATAATCTACCGGATCGTTGGCATTTTGCGATCCCGCGGGAGCAGCAATACTCACTTCCGGCCCCTCACAGGATGGATATGCTTGACCAGTTTTCATTATTCCCGACACTGCTATCACCCGCTGGTGCCTTGCAGGGTACCAAACCGCTGCACATGGATAATTCTCCCCGCTTTTATTTCCTGCTGAAGCAACAAGTACGCACCCATTATTATAAGCGAATTCCAAGGCATTATCGATCGCAGCGCTTTGACTGCAAAGAAAACTCATATTGATAACCTTCGCACCGCGATTCACGGCGTAAATTATCCCATCGTCGACAAGGGCGCTACTTGGACCGGAGGATCCACCCACTACCACCGAAAGAAGGTCGATCCCTGAATTATTCCATCCTCCGGCTATTCCACTTATCCCTTTATTATTTTGAGATTTCGCACCGATAATACCCGCTATCCTCGTTCCGTGAGTCGATGTTCCGATGCTATTATTCGTGGCAGTATGAAAATTCCATCCCTTCCAATCGTCTATAAATCCATTTCCGTCATCGTCGACCCCGTTTCCCGAGGCAGGATTTGACGGGTTTGTCCAATCATTTTCACCTGGATTGTGATAGAGATTGTCATAGTTGTCAGTGCCATTGCCAATATCCTCGTGCGTCCATTCAATCCCGTTATCGAGAACCGCGGCGATAACCGAAGGTGCCCCGTATGAATATCCCCACCCCTCGCATGCGTCAATATCGATATTGGTCGATTGATCGAGATACCACTGACTTGTCCGGTACGTATCATTAGGATACCGTGGCGGTGGGTATGTGGTAGCCCAAGAACCAATCGTGTTCATCTCCGCAGATTGAATCTTTGTATGATTTATAAATGATGTCAGTTGAGCATCGAATCGCTGATTTTCATTCAGCTGAATATCGATATAGCCCAGACTGTTTACTCTGATTATTTTAGTCTGCGCGCCTTCAAGATATTCCCGAATCTCCGGCATATCTGCGTCGTTTTCTAACTTGATCGTTAGTGAAAGCGTGTCTACAAGATATTTACCCGATCCATCATCCAGATACCAAGCCCCAGATTCATTCGAATATTGAATTCCACCGATCTCGAACGTCTGCGAGTTTACGACAGCTGTCAGACCGAGGTGGAGAAGGAGACAACACGCGAGAATCTCGAACGATAAATATTTCCCAGATCGCATAATACCCTCCCGAACGTTGATGAATACCGAATGAATCGAGTAAAGTGAAATTAAATCATCCGTTATGCAGGAATACTTCGAGAAAAAGATATACTCTCTCGTGCGACTACAGATGCGACCGGATAAAGCTGAGAAGGATGAAATCAAATTCCGGATGCGACGAATCCCCGAAGCGCTGGGATAAATCGTTCTGGCGGTGGAAAGAACCAGGTAATCATCCTCCCGTGCGAAATGGCTTCCGATCGAATCTCTTTCGAAGATAAAAATATATAAAGGAAAAAACGAATGAAATCTCCCTTCCATCAGGAAAACACTACTCCGTCTACATTTCTTTTCGTAAGCGTAATGGTAGATTTTATCACTTAAATAAACTCTTAATATCCCCACCCCTTGGTACAGTCTTGACGAGTCATCGCGTATTATTGCGGATAGTCCGGGGATCAAGATAAAGCGCATTGTATCGAGTTCGAGCTGGACTTGCAATCATACCAGATGATACCAGAATCTGATTCGGTAGTAGGACTATATCTAGGGGGGCAGGATCACTATGAGCCTGTTAGCAGGGGGAGATTCAACCTGTTGAGATGAGAACCCGAGGATTTACTATTTACTATAACTGAGACAAGAAGGGTGTCGACAAATCAAGAAAAATCATTCTGTCAGCGTAGCGACTTCACCACGGTTTGCTGCGCGGAAAACAGCCGGTCGTACGACTCCGGGCCGCTGAGCGGCGTGAGGGACCACGCTTCGCACTCGTAATAATATTTCCCCGCCGGAAACACCACCACCCTTATCCGTCTTCCCCCTTTCGTCACTTCGTACGCGGCGCAGTCCCTCTCACCCGAGGTGAATTTCTTGATCCCCTTCCGCGTGGTGCCGACCGACGAATCGTGGAGCGTCCTGGTGAGCGACGCGAGGTCCACGATGCCGTTTTTCGTGAAGTATACCATCGCCGTGGAATCGAGGCTGACCGGCCGGAAGGCGATCCGCAGGCTGTCGCCTTTGGAGAGCGTCAACGCGGCGGAGGAATCGTCGCCGGAGCGGGGCCCCTGCGCCTCCCACCCTTCCGGGATCATCCCGGCGATGCCGCCGTGGCGGATGCGGAAGACGACCCCTGAGAGCGGGGCGGAATCGGAATAGCGCACAGGGGAACTGCACGAAAGGAGAGTCGCCGCGAGGAATGCCGCCAGGAGGAGCGCCGCGGACTTTTTCAGGACCCAGGCCTCAGGAAGCGTTCCGCTTCGAGAGTGAACAGTATCGAAATGCGGTGGGTGTTGCCGAGCTGGTCGGTGGCGTCGAACTTCGAGAAGGAGTAATCGACGTTGATCTTGGGGAGCTTCACTCCGGCACCGACGCTGAGCGAGCCGATGTCGTTGTATCCCGCGCGGATGGCGGCGATTTCCTTGTACGAGAATTCGAGGCCGGCGTGAAAGTCATAGCTCACCGGTCCGGTGCTCAGGTTTGCCGACTCGCCGCGATTTTCGAAGCGCACATCGGCGTCGGCCACGGGCGTGAGGCGGCTCCCCGACAGATCGAAGTCGTATGCGCCGCCGATCTTGAGCGTCGGGATGATGAATTCGTTGGTGCCGGTGTTCCAGGCCACGAGCGTCGATGTCGCGTCCTGGAGGTTGGCGCCGAGGGTGAGCCGGTCGATCGTGTAGAGCGCGCCGACGTCGAACCCGACGCCGGTCGCCGACGCCCCGCCGTTCTCCCTCCTGATGAACTTGATGTTCGCGCCGTAGGCGAACGATTCGCTGGCCTTTTTCGCGTACGAGAAATAGACCGCCCAGTCGGCCGAGTTGAACCAGGTGATCCTCGAGGGGTCGATACCGGCGAAGCTCTCCCACTGGTCGGGGGGGAGCGGGTTGCCGGTGGCGTCGACGCCGGCGTTCCTCGTATCAGGAATATTGTCGACGCCGAGGCGGATCACCCCGAGGCCGAGCGTCGAACTGCTCCCGAGCGGCATCGCCGCGGCGCCGTAGTCGTAGTTCACGAGGCCGCCGAAGCGTTCGTCGTGCATCAGGCCGACCTGCGGATACGAGAGGCGGGAGAGTCCGGCGGGGTTCCAGTACCCGGCGGTGACGTCGTTGGCGAGGGCGACCGAAGCGCTGCCGAGGGCGAGCGCCCTGCCCCCCACGCCGATCGCGATGAACTCGCCGGCGTACTTTCCGGAGGCGGCATCGAGCGCCGTCGTGTTGAGGAGGCTCGCCGTGATCAGGAGTGTGCCGAGGAGGATGGATCGCGGGTGTCGTGTCACCGGTGTGTGATGGTTCGTGAATCCAATCATCATTCTATGGGAATGATCAAACCGGGAAATTGGTTCCCGGGAAAGGTCAGTGGATCTCTTCAGCGCCAAATTCCTTCACGAGCGCGCGGACCAGCGGATGCTCCCTGATGCGGTCTGAGGCGTCGCCCCGGTCTGATGCCGCGTTGCCGGATATTTCAACACCCCCGGAATCACCGACAGCCGCCGCCGTGGGCGCGGCGGGCATCGACGCCAGGATCGATTCGAACTGGAACTTCGCGCCGTAGAGCCGCTCGGCGATCGCCGAAATGTATTGCCTGTTCCGCTTCAGGACGTCGGCGTGGAAATCGTCGGGGCAGGCGATGCGGATGCTGGTACCGTTCAAACCGTGGAAACTTGTCTCGGCGAGCATCGACCCGATGGCGATTTTCTCCCTGCGGACCTGTTCGACGAGGTTCGCCCAGTTGCGGGCCCCATCGACACCGTTGAAAGAGGTGACCGACACGGAAATGTCGGACGCCACCATTTCCTCAGCGGTCGCTTTCTCCGGAAGGTCAATCAGCGTCGCAAGGATCGGGTTCAGCGCGCCGGGAGGATTGACGTATTGGTCGGGGCGGAGCGTGGGCTGCGTCGCCTTGACGGTGCCGCGCAGAGGCGCCGGAGATTTGTCTTTTAACGGGACAAGCGAGCCGCCGGCGCCGGGAGCCGGAAAGACGGAAGAGATGTTCGCGACGGCAGGGCGCGCCATCGGGGCCCCTGCGCCGGGAATTGTTGCCGGAGCGCCAGGAAATACCGTCGCAGCGCGCGGGGTCGCCCCGGATGGGATGGCCGGTCCAACGCTCCGCGTGGATTCAACCTTTTTTTTTAACTCGTCGATGCCCGCAAGGAGTCGTCCGACGTCCACGCTCGATTCCATCGAGACCATCAACTGGAGCGCCAGCTCGAGCCTGAGGCGGGGCTGCTGGCTCCAGCGCATCGCGGCCTCGGTATCAGAGGCCAGCTTCATCATCCGCAGGAGGTCCGCCTCGGCGAACTTTCCGGCCGCGTCGGCATAGCGCTTCCTGATCCGTTCCGAACCATCCACCAAATTTGCGTCGCCGGTCGAGCGGACGACGAGCAGGTTGCGGAAATGTTCCGCGAGTCCGGCGGTGAACTCCCGCAGGTCATAGCCGGAGCGCGACACCTCGTCGACGATCGTGAAGCCGGCGCCGGCGTCCTTCGCGGCGATCGCCTCGGTGACCCGGAAGTAAAATTCGTCGTCCACGATTTTCAGGAGCGACCTCACGTCTTCGATCCTCACCTTGCCGTCGCAGAACGAGACGACCTGGTCGAAGATGCTCTGCGAGTCGCGCAGCGAGCCGTCGGCCCTCCGGGCGATCAGGTCGAGCGTGGCGTCGTCGATGTCGACCTTTTCCTTCGCGGCGATCGCGGCGAGCGTGGAAACGATTTCGGCGGCGGAGATCCTGCGAAACTCGAAGCGCTGGCACCGCGAGAGAATCGTCGCCGGCACCTTGTGCACCTCGGTCGTGGCGAAGATGAAGACGATGTACGACGGGGGCTCTTCCAGGGTTTTCAGGAGGGCGTTGAACGCCTCCTTGGTGAGCATATGGACTTCGTCGATGATGTAGACCTTGTACTTCCCCTTGCCGGGGCCGTACCGGACCGCCTCCCTCAGGTTGCGGATTTCGTCCACGCCGCGGTTCGACGCGCCGTCGATCTCGAACACGTTGACGCTCCGCCCATCGGTGATCTCGGTGCAGATCTCGCACTCGTTGTCGGGGTCGGCGTCCTTCGGATGGAGACAGTTGATCGCCTTGGCGAGGATCCTGGCGGCGGTGGTTTTTCCCACCCCCCTTGGGCCGCTGAAAAGGTAGGCGTGGCCGAGCCGGGCTGTGCCGACGGCGTTCCGGAGCGTCGTCGTGATGTGGGACTGGCCGACGATGTCGCCGAAGATCTGGGGTCTCCATTTCCGGGCGGTGGCCAGGTGGGGGACGTGGGGGGCGTCGGGGGTTGTATTCTTCTTCGCTGCCATTGGGTTTCGCAATATAAACGATACAGCCCCGAATTTCAAGGGGCCGCGCCATCTGCGGGAATTATTTTCCGAACACCCAGGTGATCGCGTCCTCGATCTTTTCGATCGGCACGATTTTAAGCCCCTCCTTGACGCGGGCGGGGATCTCGGGGAGGTCTTTTTCGTTTTCCTTCGGGATCAGGACCGTGCGCATCCCGTTTCGCTGGGCAGCGAGGAGCTTTTCGTTCAGCCCACCGATCGCCAGGACGCTCCCCCTCAGCGTGATTTCGCCGGTCATCGCGACGTCGGGGCGCGCTGGGCGGTTGGAGGCCGCGGAGATCATCGCCATCGCCATCGTGATGCCGGCCGAGGGCCCGTCCTTGGGGATCGCCCCCTCAGGCAGGTGAATGTGGATTTCCTTCTTCGATGAGAAGTGGAGCGGCACGCCGAGCGATTTCGCGTTGGAGCGGATGTAGCTCAGGGCCGCCTGCGCCGACTCCTTCATCACGTCACCAAGTTGCCCGGTGAGCGTCAGCTTTTCCGGCCCGTCCATAATGGTCACGTCGACCGAGAGGATGTCCCCCCCGACGCTCGTCCAGGCGAGGCCGGTGACCGATCCCACGCGTCGCCGCGTGTCGGCGAGCCGGCTCCTGAACCGCGGGACGCCGAGGTACTCTTCGATCTTCTTTGGGTCGACGATGACTTTCTTATCTCCGGCCCCCTTGGCGCCCTTCGCCGGCTTCTTTCCCTTCAGTACCTTTGACAGTTTCGCGCCTTTCGTTCCGTTCCCGTTCTTATTCCTCGCGACGACGATCTCCTTGGCCACCTTGCGGCAGACCGAGGCGATCTCCCGTTCCAGGTTGCGCACACCGGCTTCGCGCGTGTACTCGCGGATGATCCTGACGATCGCCTCGTCGGTGATCTCGACGACCGCAGATTTCAGCCCGTGCTCAGCCAGCTGTTTGGGGACGATGTGCCGCTTCGCGATTTCGGTCTTGTCGAAATCGAGGTATCCCGGGAGCTCGATCATCTCCATCCGGTCCTGCAGGGGCAACGGGATGTTGTACCGGACATTCGCCGTGGTGATGAACATGACGCGCGACAGGTCGTAGTCGACGTCGAGGTAATGGTCGTTGTAGGAGATGTTCTGCTCGGGGTCGAGGACCTCCAGGAGCGCCGAGGCCGGGTCGCCGCGGAAATCGGTCGACATCTTGTCGACCTCGTCCATCAGGATCACGGGGTTGACGACCCCCGCCTTCTTCATCGACTGGATCAGCTTACCCGGCATCGAACCGATGTACGTGCGGCGATGTCCGCGGATTTCGGCCTCGTCCCTGACGCCGCCAAGGGAGATGCGCACGAACTTCCGCCCGAGGGCCCTCGCGATCGACTTGCCGAGCGAGGTCTTCCCCACCCCCGGCGGGCCGACGAAGCAGAGGATCTGCCCCTTCATCTCCTTCACGAGGTTGAGGACCGCGATGTGTTCGAGGATGCGCTGCTTCGGCTTCTCCAGCCCGAAATGGTCCTCGTCGAGGATCGTCTCCACGTGCCGGACATCGAGGTTGTCCTTCGTCCTCTTATACCACGGGACGTTCACCATCCAGTCGAGGTAGTTCCTCCCCACGCCGAACTCCGGTGACTGCGGCGGGGTCTTCCGGAGCTTCGTGAACTCCTCCATCGCCTTCTCCTTCACCTCCGGCGGCATCTTCGCGGCCTGGATCTGTTTCTTGAGCTTCTCGAGTTCGGGCGAGAGCACGTCGTCGCCGCCGAGTTCGTCCTGCAGGACGCGGATCTGTTCCTGGAGGAGGAACTTCTTCTGCGCCTTCTGAATGCTGTCGTGGACCTTGTTGTCGATGTCCTTCTCGATCCGGAGCACGTCCAGCTCGGTGGTGAGGATCTTCGCCAGTTCGAACAATTGGTCCCTGATACCCTCGAACTGCAGGATCTTGTGCCTGACGTCGACCCCCACGGTGAGGTTGGCGGCTATATAATAGAGACGACGGAAGGGGTCGGCGATTTTTTCATAGGAAATGAGAACTTCGCCAGCGAGGTTTCTGTTGAGGTGGACGTATTCGGCGAAGAGAGCCGCACTGTGGCGTCCCAGCGCGTCGATCTCCTGCGTCATCTCAACGGTCTGACCGGTGACCTCGACCTCCGCCTCGAGAAACTGTCCGTTGTAGGCGATCGATTTCGCGGTCGCACGGAACATCCCGTCGACGAGGACTTTCATCAGGCCGTTCGGCATTTTGACGATCTGGACGATCTTTGCGACGCTGCCGTTGGAATGGAGGCCGTCGGGCCCGGGGTCTTCCACGGAAGCGTTCTTCTGAGTGGCAAGGAAGACGAACCGGTGCTGATCCCACGAGTGCGATGCGGCGCGCAGTGAGGAATCCCGCCCGATCAGGACCGGGTAGACCATCGACGGGAAGACGACGACGTCGCGCAGCGGAATGACGGGCAGTTTCGACGGCACGTCAGCCACAGACACGTCCGCACGATCGTGGTATTTGATTTCTTCTTTTTTGGCCATGGGAAAACGCTCAGGGACGGGTGAAGGGGTGAGAAAATATACGAAGAAGCGGCCGGTGAAGCAAGGAACGGTTCCGGGAGAAAAGGGGAATTCGTATATTGCCGCGACAGTCGTGAGGATGACATAATAAAATTATGGAGAAGATGACGCCATACCAGAAGCCGGAAGTGGACGAAAGGACTCCGCGCCTCGGCGCCGCGTTCGACCGGTGCAACATCAGCGATTTCGCGCCGCTGCACCTGACGCCGGACATCCTCCATATCGCACTCCACTCGCGGTGTGAGGTTTCGAACGGGACGTTGAAGCTCACCGCAGCCGGGCGCTCCTACGAGGGCCGCACAATCTACTCCGTCTCCGCGGGCAACGGGCCGGTGCGCGTGCTCCTCTGGTCCCAGATGCACGGCGACGAATCGACGGCCACGCGCGCCCTTGGGGACATCTTCAACCACATCGCGATGACGGCGGACGAACCCGCGACGAAGGATATGCTCACACGGCTGACCCTCCTCGCCCTGCCGATGCTGAACCCCGACGGGGCGGAACGGCGAAGCCGGCGCAACGCGCAGGGCGTCGACGTGAACCGGGATGCGCTCGCCCTCCGGACGCCCGAGGGCCGCCTCCTGGCCGCGGCCGCGGACGCCTTCAAGCCCTCGGTCTCCTTCAACCTCCACGACCAGGAACTGAGTACGACGGGGGATTCGAGCGCGGTCACCGCCATCGCGCTCCTGGCGCCCGCCTGCGACGCGCTGCGAAGCGACAACCCCTCGAGAATCCTCGCGAAAAAAATCGCGTCGTCGATCGCCCGGACTGCGTCGCATCTCATTCCCGGGCGCATCGCACGGTACGACGACTCGTTCGAGCCGAGGGCGTTCGGCGACACGTTTCAGAAAAAGGGGTATGGAACGGTACTGGTGGAATCGGGACACGCGAAGGGGGATCCGGAAAAGATGCAAATCCGGAAGGTGAACTTCATCGTACTGCTGGCGGCGCTGGAGGCGATCGCGGACGGGAGCGTCTCGAAAACGACGTCGGAACACTACGACCGGCTTCCGTCGAACAGCAAACGGGCCTACGACGTGATAGTCCGGAACGTCACAGTCCGGTCGTCCGGCGCGTCATACCGCGCGGACCTGGGGATATCGAGGCAGGTGGATACCCATTCCGAGGAACCGGCGCGTCTCGTGGACGTGGGGGACCTGGGAATATTTTCGGGCCTCGAGGAATTCGACGGGACGGACGCAGTGGTCCAGGCCGCCGACCTCGCGCTCAACCGGCCGTTCGATTACCGGCGACTGACCGGTGGCTGATTGTCAGCGCGCGCCCCAGCCGAGGAACGAGGCGCACACCACGTAGACGAGCCAGAGACCGAAGGAGAGGATGATCCCCTGCGCGGGTCTCTTTCCCGACACGGCGGCGAGTCCCAACCCGACGACGACCGTCTGCCAGATGGCGAAGACGTTCATCGAGGCCAGGAAATTATGGCCGAAGTTTTCCTTGTCGTAGACGTCCATCAGAAAAAAGGCTCCGCCCGGCTGCGCGTACATCGAATCCATCATGTTCATCATGATGAGCGACACCAGCATCCCGACGATGCCGATCACGGTGGCGAGCCCGTAGACCTCGAGGATTTTCTTGTATCCCCCCGCGAATTTTAAGACGCCCTTCGAGGCCAGCCAGAGCACCAGCGGCGCCCCGAACATGATCACACTCATCACGAGCGTCGCGCCGAAGATGCCGACCCCGAGGAACATCCCCTTGTTGGACATGAACTGGGCGCCCTGATCTGCTTGCATCTGCGTCATCTCTCCCGCGGCGACCTTCGCCCGCATCTCGACGGCCTGCTCGCTGAGAATCTGGTCGTAGAGTGTGGCGTTGTTCGTGAAACTGAACATCATCAAAGCGATGAGGGCGACCATCACGAAATAGGGGATGAGCCAGGACGAAGCCCGCACTGGCGCGGCTGCCACCTCGGCGTAGAGCTCGCCCGGTGCGGTAAGGACGTTGACGGCGCGCGTACCGAAGGACGTGACTTCGACCGGGGCGGACGTTGACTGTGTATTCTCTTCCATAGTTCCCTCCTGATTTGAGCCGGAATAATATCGAATATCGGGTCAATCCGCAATTGTACACCTCAGAGCCTTGATTTTCACTCCATTTGTTCATATTATTTTCGGGTAAAGACCTACTTACCGAAACGCGCGACCCTTTCTGCCGGCGCGAGGAGCACACTGGACCCCTGATGACTCTCGACGAAATTAAACGACGGTTCGAGTTTTCCACCGACTTCAACGAGATCTTCGACGCGTTTGAGGCCGCGCTGGCGCAGAAGGTGCGCGAGATCGACCTCTACCGTCTCCTCTTCATGAACCCGTCCCTCTCCCCCGACGAGCTCTGCCTCTTCGGCGAGAAGCTCGCGGAGGAAGTCCGCGAAATCGCCTACGACATCTACATCTGGCTCGCGCGGATCTTCGAGGCGACGCATTCGATGCTCGATAACTACGAACTCACCTTCGCGTACTATAGGAAGGCCGCCGTCGTGAGGCCCGACATCGTGGACCCGTACCTCAGGGCCGCCGACTGCTATGAACCGGACCTTAACATCCCCCCGATCGCGAAGCTGATTGAATTCCTCAAGTCGGGGACGGAGCACGTGCCCCGTCCGAGGGAGCTCTACGAGCGGCTGGTATATTTCTACGAGATCCTCGGAAACGACGAGATGCAGGAGTACTACCGGCGGAAGACGGACGAGACCCGGTCCGCTCACGGGGCCGACCCGGCCCCGCAATGAACCGGTTCAGCGGCTACCTGTTCGTTCTGGGCGCGGCGCTCCTCTGGGGGGTCTCGGCGACTGCGGTGCGCTACCTGATTACGCTCAGGTTCGACACCCTGTTGCTCGTGCAGATGCGCATCACGCTCTCCTGCCTCATCCTGCTCCCGATTTTCCTGATCGTACGACCCCGACTCCTGCGGATCGCGGCAAAGGACCTCCCCGATTTTGCGCTCCTCGGAATCGTCGGCGTGGCCGGTTCGAACTTCACGTACTACTTCGCGATCCAGGAAACGAACGTGGCGACGGCCATCCTCCTGCAGTACCTTGCCCCGGTGCTGGTGCTCGCCTGGGCCGCGTCGACGAAGGGGGAGAGACTGACTCCGATCAAGCTGGGCGCCGCGGTTATTTCCCTCGGCGGCTGCTTCCTCGCGATCGCCGGGAGCGACCTGAACGTCGTCCACCTGAGCGGCGCGGGCCTCGCCGCCGGTCTCGCCTCCGCCTTCTGCTGGGGGTTCACCAACGTCTGGCTGAAGCGGATGGTGAGGAGGTACGACGTCTGGACCTGCGTCATCTGGTCGTTCATCTTCGCGTCCGTCTTCTGGCTCTTCGTCAACCCGCCCTGGGTCATCGCCGCCGCCGGGTACGGCGCGGACGTCTGGCTGGTCCTCCTCGCGATCGCCGTGATGTCGGTGCTGATCCCCCACTCACTGTACTTCAACGGCGTCCGCCACCTGAGCGCGTCGCGCGCGATCATCACCGCGACCTTTGAGCCGGTCGTCGCGATCGCCACCGCGGCCTTCTTCGTCGGGGAAATTCCGGGGCCGCTGCAGGTGGCGGGCGCCGCGATGGTGCTCGGGGCGATTGCGCTCCTGCAGATTCGACACGAGGCGGAAGCGGCGCCGTGACCGAACGCAGACGGGAAAAATTTCTACGGGTGATTGCCGCCAGGCGGCCCGACCTCACCCTCGTGCTCGAGGACATCCACGACCCGCACAACGTGAGCGCGGTCTTCCGGAGCGCCGACGCTGTCGGCATCCCGCGCGTCCACCTGGTCTATCAAATCGACAAGTTCCCGAAATTGGGGAAGAAGAGTTCGGCGAGCGCCTCGATGTGGGTCCGGAAGACGAAACACTCTTCCATCCGCGAGTGTTACGACGCCCTCCGGACGGACGGGTTCACGGTGTGCGCCACGCACCTCGGGAAGGAGGCCGTGTCGCTCTACGATTTCGATATGACTGGCAGGGTCGCGCTCGTCTTCGGAAACGAACACCGCGGGGTGTCGCAGGAGGCCGCCGACCTGGCGGACGTGAACTTTCGCATACCGATGGTGGGGATGATCGAGAGCCTCAACATATCGGTGGCCTGCGCGGTGACACTCTACGAGGCGTTCAGGCAGAGGATCGCGAAGGGAATGAAAAAGCTCCCGCCGAAGGACAGGAAACTGCTGAAGGAGCTCTCGGACGAATGGCTCCGGGACCCACCCCCCCGTAAACGCTGAAGCCGGCCGGTGCTGGTTTTTCAGATTGACGGCGTGAGTGTGACGATCGATCGGCGCGGCAGCGGGCCGTCCGTGCTGCTCGTCCACGGCCTCGGCGGACCCGCAATGTGGGAGAGAGTGACTCCGCTCCTTGCCGCCGGCCACGATGTCATCGTCCCCCACCTCCCCGGCTTTGGCGAAAGCCCGCCCGCCGGACTCCCCCTGAGCGCCGACGACCACGCGCTTCTCCTGGGCCGGCTCCTCGACACCCTCGGGGCAGGTAGCGTCACGGTTGCGGGAATTTCGTACGGCGGTGAGATTGCCGCCATCCTCGCCGCACTCCTCGGGGCCGCCCGGCCCGACAGAATCCGGAGCCTCGTGCTGATCTGTCCCACCGGCTCCCGGCCCCATTCCCCCCTTCTCCGAACCAACTTCGCGCAGAGGATGTTTCGGCCATTCATCCGATGGGCGCTCACGCGCGCGTGGATCTCGGATACCCTCAGTCGTCGATCATTTTTCGCAATATCCTCGAGGCCCCAGGGCCTCGTCCGGCGGTACCTGGACTGGCTCCGGCAGCCGGGGCGGGCCGACGTCCTCGCGGAGACGATCGGGGATGTCTGGTCACGGGGTGAGAGCTTGCCGGGAGTCGTCGGGAGGCTTGTGGTTCCTGTCCGCGTGGTTTGGGGAGCGGACGACCGTACGATACCGCCCGGCGCGGCACTCGCGCTCGAGGCCGCCCGCCCCGGAATGAGGATGACGGTCATCCCGCGCTGTGGCCATTCGGTGCCGCTGGAAAAACCGGATGAGCTCGCCGCGATCATCGCGGAGGCGGTCGCGTACGCCCGCGTCGAGAGTCCCTAGGCACACCGACCGGCGCTATACCACGTCCACCTTGATGGTGTTCGTCGGGTGACCCTCGAAGAGCGGGATGCCGGCCATCATCACCACCGTGTCGCCCTTCGCGATGGCGCCCTGCCTCAGCAGGTCCGCCTGGATTTTCCGGAACGCGACGTCGGTATCCTTCTTCAGGTCCTCGACGATCATCCCGCGGATCCCCCAGGCGAGGTTGAGGCGCCGCATGATCTTCTCCCTGTCTGTGACCGCGATGATCCTCGACGGCGGGCGGAACTTCGCCACATGGAACGCCGAGGTCCCCGAGTGGGTGAGCACCACGATGGCGGCCGCCTTCAGTTGGGCCGCCAGGATACAGGCCGACCGGCTGAGCGGGTCGTACGGGTGCGTCGAGGGGATGTGGTCGGGATCGAAGGGGACGCTGCCGGCCACGTGACCCTCGGTCTTCGTGATGATCCTCCCCATTACCTCCACAGACTTCACCGGATATTTTCCCACCGAGGTTTCCCCGCTGAGCATCACGGCGTCGGCCCCGTCGAGCACGGCGTTGGCCACGTCGCTCGCCTCGGCCCGGGTTGGCGTCGGGCTGTTCACCATCGATTCGAGCATCTGCGTCGCGATGATGACCGGCTTCCCGACCTGGTTGCACTTCCGTACTATCATCTTCTGGAGGAGCGGGACCTCTTCGGCCGGCAGTTCAACGCCCAGGTCTCCGCGCGCCACCATCACGGCGTCCGTTTCCCTCAGGATCGCGTCGAAGTTTTCGATCGCCTCGTCTTTTTCGATCTTGGCGATGATCGGTATCTTCCTTCCCTTCGGACCGTGCTCGATGATGAAGTCGCGGAGGTGGGCGACGTCGTGCGCCCGGCGGACGAACGAGAGAGCGACATAGTCGATGTCGTGCTGGAAGGCGAACAGGAGATCGCGGCGATCTTTTTCCGTGAGCGACGGCGCGGAGACGGATATCCCCGGCAGGTTGATCCCCTTGTGCGCCCCCACCGGTCCGCCCGTGACGACGCGGAGCGTGATCTCCTTACCCTTCACGCCCAGGACTCTCAGCTCGATCTTCCCGTCGTCGATGAGCACTCTGTCGCCACGTTTCACATCCCTCGGGAGGTGGCGGTATGTAGTCGGCAGGAGGCTGCCCTCTCCGGGCACGTCCCTGGTCGTGATCACGACCCTGCCGCCGGTCGCCAGATCCACCGGATCCGATGCCAGTTCCCCGATCCTGATCTTCGGGCCCTGGAGGTCGAGGAGGACGCTGACCGGTTCGCCGTGCCGCTTCGCTGCCGCGCGGACGCGTTTCAGGCTCGCCAGGTGCTCCGCGTGGGTCCCGTGGGAAAAGTTCAGCCGGGCCACGTCCATCCCGGCGCGGACCATCGCAAGGAGGACCTCGGGGCGTGCCGAGGCGGGGCCGAGCGTGCAGACGATCTTCGTCCTGGATTCCGTTTTCATATTCATCCTTCAGTTCAGTTCAGTTCAGTTCAATTCGATTGTTCCGGGCGCCAGCGATTCCACTTCCCGGACGATCCGAGGGAGGACTTCGCCGGCGGGGCCGAAGAGACTTTCGTCGGCCGAGGGCGTCAGGTCGGTCGGCTCAACGTTGATCTCCACGACCATCGCTCCGGCCTTCCTCGCGATCGACGGAAGCGAGGCCGCGGGGTAGACGACGCCGGACGTCCCGACGCAGAAGAAGAGTTCGCACCAGCGCGCCGCGTCGGCCGAGGCGTTCCATTCCTGCTCCGGGAGGAATTCCCCGAACCAGACCACGTCGGGGCGAACGTCGCCGCCGCATTTCGCGCAGCGCGGGACGGCGACCTCGGCGAGCCGCAGTTCGGCGTCGGTGAAGAATTTGCCGCACGCGGTGCAGTAGTTCCGCTCGATGTTGCCGTGGAGTTCATGGACCACGGAACTTCCGGCGCGGGCGTGGAGGTTGTTGACATTCTGCGTGATCACCGTGACACGGTAAAACCGTTCGAGCGCCACGATGGCCCTGTGGCCGGCGTTCGGCTCAACGGTCGTCATCACCTCTTTCCGCATCCGGTACCATTCCCACACCAGTTCAGGGTTCTTCCGGAAACCGGCGAAGGTGGCGAGCTCCTCAGGCTTGAACTTCTTCCAGATCCCTTCGTTCCCACGAAACGTCGGGACGCCGCTCTCGGCTGAGATCCCCGCGCCGGTGAAGAACGCCACCCGGCGGGCCCCCCGGAGGGCCTTCGTCAACGTGTCGGGAAGGGGGGGCGTCGACGGTCCGGAATGTCCGGCCCCGCCCGGTTTGGCAGCGTTCACCGGGGCGGCTCCAGCGTCAGCCGATCCCAGGGCGACGCGACGATTTCCTCAGGGTCCATCGTGACGCGGACATAACCGCCGTTGAGCCAGAGCGGCGTCTGGTCTTCGTAGTGTTCGTTGAACGCCTGCCCCGACTGGCCGCCGGTGAGGACGAAGAATCCCTCGAGCGGTTTTCCGAGGTCGATCACCTGCCGCATCGACGGCCCCACCTTTACGTCGAACGGGGCCGAGCTCTTGTACTCGGTCTTGCTGACGGTCGTACCCCCTCCCGCCACTTCGAAGGGGCCGACGTCGAAGACGCGGTCGAGCGGCGGACGGGCGCCGAACGGATGACGGAAGGTCACGCCGTGGACGTTTCCCCAACGCCACTCCTTCATCACGGGCCCCATCCGCGTACGGAGGCTGTCGAGCGATTCCGTGAGGCTTTTCACAATAATGTCGTCGCGAGATTCCCGGACCCCGGTCGTGACGTCGTCGAACCAGGATGAGCTGTCCGAGGAGAGGAGTCGCGCCGTCACGCGGTTCGGGATGGCGCCGAACTCCTGGAAATTCCGGAACAGGTCGGGGCCCATTTCGTCGAGGTAAATGTTCCGCAGGAGGTTCACGTAGAACGAGTTGAAGATGGTCGTCGCGACGTCGTTGGTCGCGAAGCGGAAGTCCCAGTTGCGCAGGTAATCGATGGCCGCGTTCGACACTGTGTCGGCCGACGGGCGCGCGGCGGCGACCCGCATCAGGAGGCCCGTGAGCTCGCGGGCGTGCGGCGAGGTGACGTCCTGCTGCATCCGCTTGAAATCGTCGGCGGTGAACTGCGTTGCGCCCTGGAGGAGCTCGCGGATCCGCACGATCCTCGACGGCGGCTCCCAGAGCGCCGAAAGGTACCAGGGGTACGCGTCGTCGCTGATCTTCTGGTTGGCGCAGGCGATCATACCGTCGGGCGGGTTGGTCAGCCGGGGGAGGTCACGGAAATCGACGAAGCCCTTCCATTCCGCGTCCCCCGTCCAGCCCGGGAGGGGGAGCATCGGGTGATAACGTTCAGAGCGGACCGGCACCTTTCCGGTCGTCCAGTAGGCGACGTTGCCGGCGGTGTCGGCGTAGACCACCGCCTGGCCAGGGACGCCCAGGCAGGCGAGGCCCTTCTCGAACTCAGCGATGCCGGTGGCGTTGTTGAGGAGGAGGAAACCCCGCACCTCGTCCGATATTTCGGAGCCCGTCCAGCGCATCGCGAGCGGCGCCGCCCCAGTCGGTCGTGTGCTGTCGCCGATCGTGACGGGATGGACGTCGTTGACGACCGGCCCGTGGATCGTCGAACGGACGTCGAACTCGACGCTGTCCCTCTCACCGAAATAAATCGTTTCCGTCCGGAGTTCCATCGCCAGCGATTTCCCGGCGTGGAGGTAGCGCCCGGGGTGCGCCGTGTCCGGCAGTTCCTCATAAAAATCGACATCGTCCAGCATCGCGTTCGTCAGGCCCCACGCAAGCGCCCGGTTATGACCGATGACCACCACCGGGATCCCGGGGATCGTCACGCCCGAGACGTCGCGGCCGCCGGACGAGAGGTGCATCAGGTACCACCGCGAGGGTTGCGGCATCGCGAGGTGGGGATCGTTGGCCAGGAGGGGGAAACCGGTCTCCGACCGACCTCCGTTCACCACCCAGGCGTTGCTACCGCCCCCCGCCTGAGCGAGACCGAACAGCCCGCGGTAGGCGAGCGCTGTATTGAAAACCTCCGGTAGGCCTGCCGCACGCTGGCGGCGCCCGCCCGACGGGACCGTCACCCTGACCGAGTCGGGATAGTCGGGGAGCGCTTCCCTCAGCATCGCCTCCGGAACGCGATCCGCGATAGCTCCGTAGGTGAGGTCGGTCCACCAGCCGAGCGCGAGCTCCCAGGCGATGAGGCGCGTGATGATGATGCTGTGGCCGATGGTCCAGGGCTCAGGCTCGTACCCGAGCATATCGAACTCCGCCGGGAATTTACCGCGCTGCGACGCGATGATCGCGTTGACCCCGGCCGCGTACGAGGTGAGGGCCTGCCGCGATGCGGGGTCGAGCTCCGGCTCGATGGCGGCGGCCGTTCGCGC
>JANNFI010000001.1:0-3201 GCA_031379665.1 Ignavibacteria bacterium | reverse complement strand
TTTGAAGCCAGATCCACCATGCCCCCTGATGTCCGTAGAAGTTTTATGAATATAGAGACATGGAAACCATTTGTCAAGGAATATTTACCCGATTTCCCCCCGAATGTGGCTCACTTCTCCCCCACCGGGATCGATCGGTGTGCCGCATCGGGGAAGTGGAGTCTGCGACGGGAACTGTCGGTGTAAATTCGATGCATCACTCCTTCTCTTTCGGCTCCCTCGGATCGGGCTCGATCTTAATGACATATTCTGAGGGCGGCGTCGCCTGCATCAGGTTCCGCACGAAGTAGTCCCAGCGCCTGCGCATGATGTAGTTCCCGTCCCGGCCGTAACCGTGGCGGGCGTTGGGAAGGAGCAGGAAATCGAAATCCTTGTTCGCCTTGATCAACGAATCGGCCACCAGGTAAGTGTTGTACGGAGGCACGTTGTCGTCCATGCCGCCGTGGATCAGCAACAACTTGCCTTTCAGGTTCTTCGCGTGGACCTGGTTTGCCTGGAGCTCGTAATTCGAGCCGCCGCTGGTGTCTTTGACCTCAAGCCCGATATACCTCTCGCCCCAGTCGTCCTCGTAGTTCCGGCTGTCGTGGTTGCCCGATTCCGATTTCCCCACCTTGAAGAAGTCGGGGTACTCGAACATCGCGTCGGCCGCGGCGTATCCGCCCCCGGAATGTCCCCAGATCCCCACCCGGGTCAGGTCCAGGAACGTGAACCGTTTCGAGAGCTGCTCGAGGCCCGCGATCTGGTCGGGCAGGGTGTTCTCCCCCATCCGGGTAAGTCTCGACTGGCACTCTTCCGACATTAGCGCCAATATTCCGAGACCCGAGATATGAAGATTATCATCTCCGCCCGGTGGGACTCTTAGGCTCCATTCCTACAAGTGGCGATGTTCGAAGACGGGATTTCCCTCGAGCTCGTTGAATCCTTCACCTTGGAGGCGGGGGTTTTCAACGAGACGGAGAAGATGCTGCTCGTGCTCGGTAGTACGTTGATTAATTTTACTCAATGCATAGGGTACATCAGGTCAAGCCCCTTGAGTCTGGAGCCAGAGGTTCCCCCACCCTGAAGCCGATCCTGCTCCTCGATTTTTTCGGTTCTTGCATTAGCCGACGGATTGCATCAAAGATACCCTGAATTTCGGTATCGTGGGTCTTAAGCCACCGCTCCAGTTCGGCAAGTTTCCCGGCAAGTTCCTTATGGGTGCCCAGAAAATCCCGAAGCTTCACAAATACGCGCATGATCGCAACGTTCATCTGAACGGCCCGGGGAGTGTGGAGAACTCCGGAAAGCATCGCAACGCCCTGTTCGGTGAAGGCATAAACAGTCTTCGAATATTTCAAGGATGTCACAATTTGTGATATCCTCATGATCTCCTGACGAGTCAGCTCAAACATGAAATCTTGGGGAAAACGGACCATATTCCGGCGGACGGCCTGCATGAGCACTCGCGTCTCCACGCCATACAGTTCGGCAAGGTGTGATCCGAGCATCACTCTTTCTCCTCGTACCAGGAATATCTTGTGTTCGATAATCTCGTGTGGAACGACCGCCTTCATCCTGGTAATTATATGAAATGCGGAACATCGCGCAACTGATATTTTTCGTGAGAGATGGAATGGGGGATTTAACCTATCGAAGGGTTTGAAACAGCACAATCCGTTTGACATCGCAATTTGCGATGTCATCCCTCTCCGTCATGATTGAAGAAATCATTCCAGTGCCCCAAACCAAAGGATACCCTGCGGCAGGGCCTTCGGCTGATCAGGGTCAAGGATCAGAGGATCACTTTCATTTCTTCTCCGCCGCCTCCCTCGGATCCGGCTCAATCTTGATGACGTATTCGGACGGGGGCGTCGAGTGCATCAGGTGCCGTACAAAGTAATCCCAGCGCCTGCGCATGACATAGGTACCGTCCCGACCGTATCCGTGGCGGGCGTTGGGGAGGATCAGGAAATCGAAGTCCTTGTTGGCCTTGATCAGTGAATCGGCCACCAGGTAGGTGTTATACGGAGGCACATTGTCGTCCATTCCGCCGTGGATCAGGAATAATTTACCCTTCAGGTTTTTGGCATGGACCTGGTTCGCCTGGCGCTCGTAGTTCGAGCCGCCGCTGGAGTCCTTGACCTCCAGTCCGATGTACCGCTCGCCCCAGTCGTCCTCGTAGTTTCGGTTGTCGTGGTTGCCCGATTCAGATATTCCGACTTTAAAGAAATCGGGATAGTCGAACATCGCGTCGGCCGCCGCGTATCCGCCACCGGAATGTCCCCAGATTCCCACCCGCGTGAGGTCGAGGAATGGGACCAATTTCGCCAACTGCTCGAGGCCCGCGATCTGGTCGGGCAAGGTGTTCTCCCCCATATTGCCGTAACAGGCATCATGAAAAGATTTAGACCGGCCGGGATTGCAGCTTCCCTCCAGTTGCACGACCACAAATCCCAGCTCGGCCAGCGCCTGGTTGTCCCCCCGCCCCGCGGAAAATCCCCAAGACCCCACACTGCCGCCCTGCGGTCCGGGATAGATGCTGACGATGACCGGATACTTCTTCGCGACGTCCAGCGACGTCGGGGTATAGAGAAGGCCATACAGCTCCCACCGTCCGTCGGCCGATTTCACCGAAAACGGGTCCGGGGGTTTCCAGCCCGTCGCCTTGAGCCGGGAGATGTCCGTCTTTTCGAGTGTAGCGATCAATTTCCCCTCAATGTCGCGCACCTCGTACACGGGAGGGACGTCGGGCTGCGACCAGGAGTCGGTAAAATATTTCCCGTCCGGGGAGAACTGTACCGAATGATCGCTCGCGGCGGGTGTCAGCAGTGTCAGGTTATCACCGCTGAAATCCACGCGGTACAGAGACTTGTAGTAGGGATTGCTCCCCGCCTCCTTGCCGCTGCCCGTAAAATAGATCACGCGGTGTTGCTCGTCCACCTTCAACACGTCCAGCACGACCCAGTCGCCGGAGGTGATCTGGTTTTTCACCGTTCCCGTACGCGCGTCACACAGGTAGAGATGCCCCCAGTCGCTCCGCTGGGAATACCAGATGATCTCGTCGGTCTTTGAGAGGTATTTCCAGTTGATCGAACCCCGGCCCGACTCATACTGCGTGGCCACCTTCTCTTCGAAGATGTCCTTCACCTCGCCACTCTCGCAGTCGGCGATCCGCACGTGCGCCTCCTTGTGGTCGCGGCTGGTCGACACGAAGACGAGATG
>JANNFI010000140.1:0-3035 GCA_031379665.1 Ignavibacteria bacterium | reverse complement strand
CACCGCACACCCGGAATGACACGGCCTTGTTTGTGTGACATCGCCACCACGGGTGTGCGGTAGAATAAAGGAGTCGGACAATGAAGAAGATCATCGCATACGTCAACACGATGAGGGTGCACCCTCTCGTCGAAGAACTCGGTAAAAGCGGGATTCGTCAACTGGTCGTGACGGAGTATTTTACCCTGGCCGGCCCCAGGATGCACAGATTAGAGGAGGAGGAGATTGTATGAAGAAGACAATGCACTCAGGAAGTGGCGGCCCCTCGCCCGCGACAATCATACTGCTGATCATTCTTGGGGGGGGGTGGGGCTCGTCTTTCTTCTATCGATCCTGAAGGAAAATCTCTCTCCCCCTGCCGTCGAATCTGTCGAAACGATGACCGATTCCACGACTGAAGTTCAGGTAAAACTCATCGCGGCGCGATTTGCCTGCACCTGCGGCGCCTGCGGGGGGGAACCCCTGGACCACTGCACGTGTGATGCCGCGGCCGGCACAAGGCAGGAGATTCGCGAGGGACTCCTCGCCGGCCGAACCTCAGATCAAATCATCGGCGACGTCAATCGGACCCACGGGGGTCTTCGGGAGGAACTGAGCGACTGAAGAGTCGGCGTTCGGAAATAAAAAGGCTGTTGACCGGCCGATGAATTGCTCCAAATCAATTTCAACAATAACCATCACAACCACAAAGGAGTCGTCATGAAACGTTTACTGATCGTGCTCGCCGTCATCTTCTCCGTTTCCGCGGGATTTGTGCAAAATGCGGACCCGTCCGGATCTGCGAAACAGGATAAAGCCGTCACTCAAGGCGAGAACGAGTATATCTGCCCGATGCACCCCGACGTCAAGTCGAACCAACCGGGAAAATGCTCGAAGTGCGGGATGGACCTCGTCCTGCGGGAAGCTGAGGGTCAAAAAAGCAAGGCGCCGGGTGACAAGGACGCCAGATCACCCCAGGGGATGCTCACCCAGGCGAAGTCCCTTTTGGACGGCGCGAAAAAAATGCTCGCAATGGACGGAAAATACAATTGCTGCATGAAGGAGCCGTGCGACGAGTGCGCCCTCGGGCATCAGAGTTGCAAATGCGCTGAGGACCTCAAGGCGGGCAAGGGAGTCTGCTCACAATGTTACGGCGGCTGGCAGCGAGGGGATGGGTCTCTTGAGGGTGTTGACGCGAAGAAGGTGAAGGGGAATTTCCACAGCCATGGGCACGATCATTAAGGGGTCAGGTGGGGATTCCATTTTGTTGTCACTGCAGGATGGTTAGCGAATGACGGCGAGCCTGTCCGGTTTCGTCGATATCCGAATCCATACCAAGGAAATGGGATCCTAAACGGTATCATCCAACGGCATCGGATTCGGGTTTAAAGCCTCAAGTATGAAACGGACACGGGAATTTCGGGGGGTATTGTAGGTGCACACTGCAGCGTGCCCCCGCTACTCCCGCTTTGCGATAAGGCGCTTCGTTCAGAGGCGCCATATCGTTTTCCTCCCAATTCGACTGATAATTCCCGGGATCCGACCATCAAAACGACCCTCGGCGGTCGTCCCCGCCGTCGCCCCGAATGGCTGTTGACAATGAGTCGGATATTCGCATAATTCTTTTCGATCATTACCCATCACCGCTCTTTCACTACCGATGGAAGCTGGTATGAACTCGTTCTTCCTTCGCCCTCTCTAGTCACGCAACCCCCGCTCCCAACGTCACAATGTACATCGGCTCGAACGCTGCCCGTTGAACCGCCGGTTCTCCGTCTGGGTGGTCGTTATTCTCGCGGGATTGGCTCCATCGCGCGCTTCCGCGCAGGTCTACGAACTCATCGAGCTGGGAATTCAGTATGCCGGGGGTATCAACGATTCCGGCGCGGTCACGGGTTACGGCTGGTATGGCGGTGACGTCTACTATGCCCACATCCAGAAGGACGGTCTCCTGATAAATCTCGGTGCGCTTCAGCCGGGGGGTTCGACCCTCGCGTATGGCATCAATAACTCGGATCAGATCGTGGGGGGTACGTACCTGCCTCCCAACGTCGCCCTCAGGCGCGCTTTCGTCTGGCAGGGTTTTGCAATGGCCGACCTCGGTACGCCCGCCGGATCAATGGCCGATGCGACGTGCATCAACGATTCGGGCTGGGTGGCAGGCCAAGTGACCGACAGCTTGGGGAGGTTCCAGGGGTTTTTCTGGAAGGACAGCGTGCTCACCGACATTGGTACGCTCGGCGGCCTGGGGACGGGTGCATCGGGAATCAATAATGCCGGGCAGGTCGTAGGCAGCTCCCGCCTGAACGATACGATGGCCCACGCTTTTCGCTGGCAAAACGGGAGCATATCCGATCTGGGAACCCTGGGAGGATATAACTCCCAGGCCGCTGCAATCAACAGCAGCGGAGAGGTCGTTGGTTGGTCAGGTCTGAATGGTACGAGCGGCAGCGCGGCTTTCCTCTACAGCGGCGGCGGAATGTCGAATCTCGGGTTCATCTCTGCGGGCAATATGTCCTTCCAGGCCGCATCGATGGCCACCGACATCAACGACAGCGGGGACGTTGTCGGCAGATCAACGTGGGACCTGGATGACTATCACGCCTTCGTTTGGGAGGACGGTTCGATGACCGATCTGAACAGCGTATCCGACACCTCCGGCGGCTGGTTACTCACGCACGCGACGGGCATCAATAACAGCGGAAACATCATCTCCTGGGCGATCAAGGGGGGTGTCCCCTACTCAGTGCTCCTGAGGAAGCTGCCCATCTATATTCAAGAGCCGGCCGGCGGGGAGCTCTGGCTTGCGACCGAGACGGACACCATCCGTTGGCTGGCTCCGAAGGGCGGGCTGTTGAACATCGATTATACCGAAGACCACCGAGCGGTTACGCCGACGTGGCGTTCGATCGCCGTCAATGTCGTGTCCGATTCGGGGAAGTACGGCTGGAAGATTCCCGATGGCGTCAATACGTATTTCGGGAAGGTCAGGATCGTCGACGCGGCCGACCCGACCAAGTGGGCGACGAGCAGGTCCTTCAGGATACGGACGCTCG
>JANNFI010000069.1:0-5355 GCA_031379665.1 Ignavibacteria bacterium | reverse complement strand
AGCGTCTCGCCGCCGCCGGACCTGGTCGTCGCTGGCGTGAGTGCGCCTGCCGCCGGAAACTCCGGGACCGGGATCGCCGTCCAGTGGACGGTCTCGAACCCCGGTTCGGCGGACGCCCTGAGGGCGTGGAGCGACAGGGTGATGATCGGGAAGAGCCCGGTCTACAACCCCGATTCGGTGACGGTCCTCGGGACGTTTAACAACGTCAGGGGCCTCGAACGGGATTCTTCGTACACCCGGCAGGCTAATGTCACCCTCCCGAACGGCATCAGCGGACCCTATTACGTCCACGTCGAGACGGACTGGAAAAAACAGGTCTTCGAATATACGTTTGAGGCGAATAACGTCGCCACAGCTTCGTCGGCGACCAGCGTTTCGCTCAGCCCGTGGGCGGACCTGGAGGTCACCTCCGTGGTCGCTCCCGCGACGGCGACGGCGAACGACGTCGTCAGCGTCGAATGGACTGTAATGAACGGCGGGACTTCTGGTGTCGTCGGCTCCTGGCTGGACAGCGTGTACATATCCACCGGCGCCTCGTGGGATTCCGCGACGGCCAGAAGACTGGTCGCCATTATCCAGAACCGATCCCTCGCGAACTCGGAATCGTACACCGTTCAGACGTCACTCAGAATTCCGGCGGACGTCGCCGGGGGGAGTTATTATTTTTATGTTTTCACCGATCGCGGGAACTCGGTGTATGAGCATACCGACGAGGACAATAACGCGGGGCGGAGCGACGCCATCGGCCTGAGCGCCTACCCGGCGGTGGACCTCTCCGTCACCTCGCTGAATTCGGGGGCGGGCGGTTCGTCCGGAGCGCCCTTCCCTCTGGAGTATATCGTAACGAACATCGGCGCCGGGGGGACTCTCACCGGGTCGTGGACCGACGTCCTCTACCTCTCCGCGGACAGCGTGCTCAATTATTCGGGCGACATCCGGCTGGAACGGATCGACCGGCTTTCCACCCTCGCGGCGGGTGAAAGCTACACCAGGACGATCGCACCCGTTCTGGCCGAGGGAATCGCGGGTGATTTTTACCTCATCGTGCGGACTGACAGCGCATCGGCCGTCGCCGACATCGACCCGTCGAACAACGTGCGACGGACGATTCTGCCGGTGACCATCTCGCTGACGCCATCCCCCGACCTGGTGGCATCGGCCCTCGTCGCGCCGCCGGGCGGCCAGGCCGGGCAACCCGTCACTGTCGTCTGGACGGTGGCCAACGCCGGCGCCGGCATCCCCGCGGGCCGGTCGTGGATCGACGGTCTCTTCCTCTCGAGTGACGCGACGGCCGACATCCGCGACGCGCGGCTGGGGTCGCTGGACCGCGCCGGACCGCTTCCGAACGGAGGTTCGTACCAGGACACGCTGGAGGTCATCCTCCCGAACTACGCGTCAGGGACCTATTACATCGTCGCGAGCGCGGACAACCGGAACGAGGTGTACGAGCATAACGCCGAGGCGAACAACTCCGCGACGACACTCATCGCGGTGACGATTGCGCCGCCTGCAGACCTGGTCGTCAACACCGTCGCCGTCCCGGCGTCGGCGATCGCCGGGGAAGACGTCACCGTCGACTGGACGATCGATAACCAGGGGTTGAATCCGGCCGCGGGCCTGATGACCGACGCCGTCTATTTTTCAACAGATTCGACCTGGGACATCGCGGATCTCCTGCTCGGTGCGAGCAGCAGGTATATCGACATCGCACCCGGCGCGTCGTCGAGGGCCTCCCTCACGGCAAACCTGGCCTCGGCGGCGCTGGCGGATTCCTCTGGCAATATCACGGACGGAACCCCGGGACTCTTCCCCGGAAACTATTACGTGATCGTCCGGACGGACGTCCGCGACAACATCCGCGAGACGGACAACGCAAACAACACCGGGGTATCGTCCTCGCCCGTCCCCGTCGACGTGCAGTCATTGGCGCTCGGGGTCGAGGACACCGGCAGCATATCGTCGGCGTCCCCCCGGTATTACAAGGTGACCGTACCGGACAACCTCGACCTGCGGGTCACGGCGGCGAGCAACGTTCAGTATCCGAGCATCGACCTTTTCGCGGCGCTCGGCCGGGTACCGACCGGGAACGATTACGACGCCCGCACGACCGATCCAATCTCCCTTGCGCGGGAGGTCCTGGTGCCCTCGACGCAGGCGGGTTCGTATTACCTGTTGATGCGCTCGCTCATCAACCCCAGCCAGATAATAACCGAAACATATTCGGTCATCGCGGAAACGCTCGGGTTCTCAGTCGTGTCGATCACCCCGGAGAGGGGAGGTTCCGGCGGGTTCGTCACCGCGGAGCTGGCCGGGGCAGGATTCAGGCCGACGTCGCGGATTTTTCTCTTCAGCGGGACACAACAGATCGCGGAGGCCGAACTCCGTTCGTTCCAGAGCACGATGGGGATGACGGTCCGCTGGGACCTGAGGGGCGTTCCCCTGGGGATCTACGACGTCGAAGTGAGGAACCAGGACAGCTCCACGGCGCGGCTCGCCGGCGGATTCACCGTCGAACCGATGCGTGACCTCTCAATCAGCGTCAGCCACACCACGCCCCGCGCGTTACTCGTCGGAAGGAAGGAGACGTACCATTTCCGTTTCACGAACGCGTCGAACGTCGACATCGCTTATTTCTTCGTCAACATCTCCGTCCCGGCGGGCACCGAAATCTCGGCGACGACCGATTCCGATCTCCTCAGGACCCGGAACGACATCGTGGCGGATTCGCTCATCGCGGAGGGTGACACGCTCGACGACTGGGCCGATAACGGCGACGTCCGCATCGTGCCACTCGTGGGCCAGAATATTTCCCCAGGCGAGGCATATAATTGCCGCATCACCTTCAGGAATCCGGACTTCTCGGCCGGGGATGATTTCCCGATGGTCGTCCTGACCCGGACGATGACGAAGGAGGGTTTCCTTGCGGCCCAGCTGCCCCAGATTGAAACATACCGGGTGGAACTCCTGCGTGATCCGGCGAACGGCGACGCCGAATCGATCGCGCGGGCGAACGATCCGGTCGCGTTCGCGCAGTTCGCGCTCGGGGGTTACGTCCCGCTCGGCCTGCTCGATTCGGCGGACATCGGTTCAGTCGGTTTCGAGATGTTTGCCGCCGCGATGACCAGCGCGCCGGCCCCCCGGTTCCAGGGGATGGCCGGCGTGAACCCCGCGCTCCGGGGGATCTCGATGTCCGGCGGGAATGAGTGCGACGAATTCTTTCACAAGCTCCATTGTGCCGCCGCCGTCGCTGATTGCTTTATCCATATCCCATTCATGCCCTTCGGCCTCCATATCGGCCTCTGTGTCATCGGTGTGCAGTCCTGCACCCCGCTGCCCGGAGAGCTCGAGGCTCAGATCGGGGGGGATCACTCCACTGCCCTCTGCTTCACGGGCCCCGTGGCGCTCATCACCTGTGTCGCGCAGAAGCTCATTTGTAAAAAAATGGTCTCCTCATTCGATCCGAACGACATCATCGGTCCGGAAGGATTCGGCGACGAACGGTGGGTGGCCCGCCCGCAAATCCTGCCGTACACGATCAGGTTCCAGAACGATTCGGTGAAGGCGATGGCGCCGGCGAGGAGGGTCACGATCACCCAACAGCTCGACACGACGGCGGACTTGCGCAGCCTGCGGCTCGGAACGTTCGGCTTCAACAATCGGGTCTTTTCGGTCCCAGACAACATCTCGACGTACAACGACAGGCTCGACCTGAGGGATTCGATGGGGATCTTCGTGGACGTGACGGGGGGCGTCGATATCGTCAATGGGCGGATCTTCTGGACGTTCAACACCGTCGATCCGCTGACCGGAGGCGCACCGGACGACCCGTTCGCCGGCTTCCTGCCCGTGGACGATTCGACGGGCCGGGGGAACGGGTTCGTGAACTACACCCTCCGCCCGAATCCGTCGGCGAAAACCCGCGACACGATTCACGCGCAGGCGGAGATCGTTTTCGACATCAACGACCCGCTCGACACGCCGCCCATCTTCAACATCGTGGATGCGGCGGCGCCGGTCAGCTCGGTCCGTCCGCTGCCGCCGACGGTCGACGTCACGTCGTTCCCGGTTCATTGGGGCGGAGTCGAAGATTCCGCGGGATCGGGGTTGAAGTTCTACACGGTGTATGCGTCGCGCGACGGCGAACCGTACACGGCCTGGCTGACGGCCGTGACCGACACCATCGCCGTTTTCACGGGGAACGATTCGAGCCAGTACAGCTTCTACAGTGTCGGCTCGGATATCGCGGGCAATACGGAAGCGTTTAAGTCCTCCCCCGAAGCGACGACGATGATCATCGTCGGCGTGGGGGAAGAGGAGGAGCAGCTCCCGAAGACGTTCGCACTAGCCCAGAATTACCCGAACCCGTTCAACCCGACCACGATGGTCGGCTATGACGTTCCGGCGGCGGCGTGGGTGCGGCTGACGGTCTATAATGTCCTCGGGCAGGAGGTGACCGTGTTGTTCAACGGCCCCGACAGCCCGGGCCGAAAGGTGGTGGAGTGGAGCGCCGTCAACAGGCACGGGCTCTCGCTGCCGAGCGGCGTATATTTTTACCGGATGGAAGCGACGAATATGTCGGACCCGTCGGTGAAGTTCCGCGACGTGAAGAAGATGATGCTGATCAGGTAAGGACGCATACCCACAGTCCGGAATAACTCCGGGTCTCCACCAGGGGGGTCATCCTGTTTAACGGGGTGACTCCCCGACCGTGGAACGATTGATGGGGTGAGAAGACCCCGGGAATTGACCGGATCATCGTAACATCCGCGGACTCCGCCTGCCGCACGGCTGTCATTTCCCACCGGAATTTTCGATATTCACCTCTCAACAACCGCGAATACTGACAAGCAAAATGATCGGACAGACCGTTCGCCACTACAAAATCCTCGAGAAGCTCGGCGAAGGCGGAATGGGTGTGGTCTACAAGGCCGAAGACACCACCCTCCATCGCACCGTCGCGTTGAAATTCCTCCCCGAGAAGGCCTCCGGATCGGGGCAGGACAAAGCCCGCTTCCTGCAGGAGGCGAGGGCCGCCGCGAACCTGAACCATCCCAACATCTGCACGATCCACGCCATCGAGGAATTCGAAGGGCGGACGTTCATCGCGATGGAATGCGTCGAGGGGACGACGCTCAGGGAGAGGATCCCGATGAAAATGCTGAGTCAGGCGTACGACGCCGCCATCCAGGTCGGCGATGCGCTGGCCGAGGCGCACTCGAAGGGGATCGTCCATCGCGACGTGAAGTCCGAGAACATCATGATCACCCCGAAGGGGCAGGTCAAGGTAATGGACTTCGGTCTGGCGAAGCTCAAGGGGAGCCTGAAGCTCACGCGCACATCCAGCACGGTGGGGAC
>JANNFI010000061.1:0-1622 GCA_031379665.1 Ignavibacteria bacterium | reverse complement strand
GAGAAAAGCCGCCAACCTCGACCAGTGCCGCCGCCGCCGCGGACAACCGATCTCCGTTGTCCTTTCCTTTAATCCCCGACACCACCAGCGTCAGCGATTTCTCCTGTTCCCGCAACCGTATCCTGCCCCTCCCCGACGACGCGATCTTCGTCATTAAGAATTGAAACGGCGAATCCGCCGCGTCCGGTTTGCCGTAGAATGATTCGTCTGCGCGGTCCGGCAGAGTAACGGTCAGTGTCTCCCCGGCAAGCGATACCTTCGGAAACTTCAGCGCCGTCGCCGCCTGCTTCAGCGACACGATCCTGAAAAGGTTTTCCACTTCCTCAGGATACTCGCCGAACCTGTCGACGAGCTCCTCCCTCATCGATTCGAGTTCAGCGCCGTCGGCCGTTCGGTAGAGTCTCCGGTAGAGGTCGAGCCGCTCGGTGTCCGACTCGATGTACACCTCCGGGATGAGCGCCTCGACGTCGGCATCCACGACGGTCTCGACGACCCGCAGCGGATGCGCTTCGTCCTTCTCCTTGTCGAACACCCCGACGAACTCTTCCTGTTTCAGCTCGTCGACCGCCTCCAAAATAACGCGCTCGTACGTTTCGAACCCCATCTCGGCGATGAAGCCTGATTGTTCGCCGCCAAGCAGGTTCCCGGCCCCGCGGATCTCGAGGTCGCGCATCGCGAGGTTGAATCCGGACCCCAGCTCGGTGAATTCCTCGAGCGCCTGCAACCGGCGCAGTGTCGGCCGCGGCACGGACGCGAGCGGTGGCGTCAGCAGATACGCGTAGGCCTGGACGTTCGAGCGACCCACACGACCGCGCAGTTGGTACAGCTCCGCAAGCCCGAAACGGTCGGCGCGATTGATGATGATCGTGTTCACGTTCGGGATGTCGAGGCCCGATTCGATGATCTTGGTGCAGAGAAGGACGTTCGAGCGTTTTTCCATGAACCCCAGCATCGCCTTCTCGAGCTCGTGCCCGGCCATCTGGCCGTGCCCGACCTGG
Organism: Ignavibacteria bacterium; assembly: GCA_031379665.1. Taxonomy (GTDB): domain Bacteria; phylum Bacteroidota; class Ignavibacteria; order UBA10030; family SZUA-254; genus SZUA-254. Next base: position 624 of record JANNFI010000061.1, on the reverse strand, counting down.
ATCCTCGCCTCCGGGACGATCTCCGAGATCTGCCTGGCGATCGATTCGAGGTCGCTCACGCGGTCGTGTACGAAGTAGACCTGTCCGCCACGGTGGAGCTCGCGCACGATCGCCTCGCGGATGACCTCGCGGTGGAGTTCCCTCGTCCCCGCGCCGGCCGGAACGATCTCCGTGTTGACGGCGAGCCGGTTCCTCGGCGGAGTCGTGATGAGCGAGAGGTCACGCGAACCGATGAGCGAGAACTGGAGCGTCCGCGGGATCGGCGTCGCGGTCATCGCCAGCGTGTCGACCGTCGCCTTCAGTTGTCGCAGTTTCTCCTTCGCGCCCACCCCGAAGCGGTGCTCCTCGTCGATGACCAGCAGACCGAGGTCCTTGAACCGAATGTCCTTCGAGAGGAGCCGATGCGTTCCGATGACGACGTCCACGCCGCCGGCCGCCAGGTCCTTGACGATCGCCGTCTGGTCTTTTTTCGATTTGAAGCGCGTCAGGTTCTCGATCCGTGCGGAGTACCGGGAGAGGCGGTCGCGGAACGTGTTGTAGTGCTGGTGGGCGAGGATCGTGGTCGGGACAAGCACGGCCACCTGCTTCCCGTCAAGTACCGATTTGAACGCCGCCCTCACTGCG